>CALRMX020000006.1:0-266466 GCA_943369355.1 Chitinophaga pinensis
CGCATGGTAGGCCCCATTGTAGAAGAACTTTCGGGCGAATACGATGGCAAGGCCGTGATTGGTAAAGTAGATGTTGACGCCAACCCAAACATCACCGTTCAGTTTGGTATTCGCAACATCCCTACTTTGTTGGTGTTCAAAAACGGACAAGTGGTTGACAAACAAGTAGGCGCTGTACCTAAGCATATACTCAAAGGCAAACTCGACGCTCAGCTGGCGTAACGAAAACGATTATAGCAAAAAGCCCCTGATGTTCAATCATCAGGGGCTTTTCTGTTTTAGTTTTTAATGATTTTTCCGCTGCCTTGACGATTGACACTCTGCCAACGCCATAGATAAGTACCCTTTGGTAACTGATCGACTCGTATTTGGTGCTCCAAACCGTTTTCGATGGATTGCTGAAGCACCAATTTACCCTGTAAGTCGTATAACTGAAAACTCAGGTGGTGTTGGTCGCCAGGTTTGACCAGTACAAAGTCGGTGGCCGGATTTGGATACACCGAGGCTGGTTGATTTTCATCGTCGGCGGTGGCTAAGCCTAAACCGTTGAGATTGCTTTGCATCAACTCGACATAATCGCCCATGCCGCCTTGCTGAAGTAATTGGTTGTTGAAATACAGCGAATTTCGCCAGCGAATGGCCAGATGAAGGCTGTTGGTATTGCTACCAATAAATGGAACCCCAAGAACGTTGGTGCTAAACATGCCCAAACGGATGTAAAGTGGGCCGTTTTCTTTCAAGATTAGGGTAGGCTGATGATCGGGTTGTGTGCCGAAAACAGTGGTGTCGTTCACCACCACACCCGGTCCTCCCCAAAAGAGCAACTGGCTGGTATCGCCTGCTCCGGCATAAAAGGCAGCAATATTTTGGCCCGTTGCTGCCGCAACCTTGCGGTAGCCGAGGTAATTGCCCGTTGCCGACAAAGAGCTTTCGTATAGGGTAAGTCCACCGGCTTGCAGATTATTCACCGAATCTACACCCACTCCCGGGTTGAAATCGAGCGTACCTCCCAGCAGTGCGGTGAGCAAGCGAAAACGGTTACCCGTGTAATTGGCCATGAAGCCAACACAAACAGCAGGACTTACCACTTCAGGCAAGTACGAAGCACTTATGCTGCTCAAGTTACTGGTGAGTAGCAATAGAGGCACGTTACCAGTACGGCGGTAGCCCGCTACTGCGCTGGTACCTCCTAAAAATACCGTGGCCGTATCGGTAAAGCTCAAGGGAATGGCCAATTGGCCGTTGCCTTTATCGGCCCTACCTACCGACAATTCGTTGCCCTTCGCAAACGGACCACCACGTACGAAGTCGCCATTGGCATCGTATACGCCCATCACAAAAAAGGTCTCGTCGGGTTGGAGGAAGGGCGTGAACACCCGTGTGGTACCTGTTCCCGGATCCAAGTCGATATCGCCAAAGTTGAGGCTCATCACAAACACCAGCTGGTTGTTTACCCACTGAAATACTGGAGCGCTGGTGAAAAAGTTATTGTTGGCTGGAAGTACTTTAACCCATAACAAATCGCCTGTAGCTGAATAACGAGCGATAAATGGCGACTCAAACTGCCCTGCTGCCTGTATGGTATCGGCATCGGCCTGTCCGGCGTTGAGAATGAGAAAGCCGTTAAAGCCACCTAGCAAAAAGGCTCCTTGGCCGGGAGCTTCTAGCATGCCTTGTATGTTCAGGCGGTTGCTGGGTGAACGTAATTCACGCGTCCATGCCAGTGTGCCACCCGACGTATATTTGGCCATAAAGCCGGTATATCGGAATTGTTCTGGGTCGCCCGAATTGGTGCTATTAAAGATTACTGGAGCGCCAGCACCTCCTATTTCAACAGTACCGCGATACAATCCGGCATACCATAAACTTCCGTCGCTATTGCTGAGGGCTTGATTGAGGCCAGGCGCAAGGCGCGTGGCTGCAATCCGTTGGTTCCATTGTGCATTTGCGTGGAGACTAAATAAGAAGAGAATCGAAAGTAGAATACGACGCATAATTTTTAGGTTTTGGCAAAGGTAACGGCAGCTTGTTTGTTTTGTTTACAATGGGTCGCCCATTTAACAATTAATAGAAAAATTTCGTCTCTGCTTACAAGTGTGCTTTTCGCTGAGCGCTCCGCGAAAGCCACTATCTTTGCGGCATGTTAGGTTTAAAGCTTCCTACCGACCCTCGCTGGGTGAACATCGCCGAAAAATCGATAGGCGATATTCTCATCGACCACGCCTTTTGCGAACAGAAGGCGGCTACAACCTGTATTTCCATCATCGTGCAATATGCCGACCGTGAACTCATCGTAGAAAAGCTCTCACCCATAGTGGCCGAAGAGTGGGGGCACTTCAGAAAGGTACTCAAAGAGATGAAACAGCGTGGGGTGAAGCTCGACAAAAAGCGCAAAGACGAATATGTAAACAAGTTGCTGGCCTTTCAGCGAAAAGGGCTCACCGACGACCTTGTATTGCTCGAAAAGTTGCTGACCTGTGCCCTCATTGAGGCACGCTCCTGCGAGCGCTTTCGCTTGCTTTCACTCGAATGTGCCGATGCCGACTTGAGACAGTTTTACCACGAGTTTATGGTGAGTGAAGCGGGCCACTACCGCTTGTTTATGGATTTGGCCGAACACTTTCTGCCCAAAGAGCTCGTACGTAAACGATGGCAGGAGTATCTCGACTTCGAGGCCGATATGCTCCCCACCCTTGAACTTCGCGGAGATCGCGTTCACTAGCGCCATGGCCGAATCTATCTTTTTTACACCTGAGGCCGACCGTGCCACGCGCTACCAAGAGCTATTGCCACAAATTAGTGCGTTAATAGAAGGCGAAAGCGATCTGATTGCCAATTTAGCCAATACCGCTGCCGTACTTCGGGAGGCCTTCGGCTTTTTTTGGGTAGGTTTTTATCTCGTGAAGAACGACCAATTGGTATTGGGACCTTTCCAAGGGCCCTTGGCCTGCACCCGTATCCGCAAGGGCAAAGGGGTATGTGGCAGCAGTTGGGAGCGTGTAGAAACCCTGCTCGTCCCCGATGTGGACGCATTCCCGGGACATATTGCCTGTAGCAGCGCCAGCCGCTCCGAAATTGTAGTGCCCATTCAGCGCAACAATACCGTATTGGCGGTGTTGGATGTGGATAGCGACTTACTGAACGATTTCTCTGAAACGGATCAACGGTATCTTGAAGAACTATGTGCCGAGCTTGCTAAAATTTGGCCTGCATGATCCAGTTAGCGCACATCATCAAATACTTACATGGCTTGCAAGACCGCATCTGCAACGACATTACTTTACTTGATGGAAAATCGTTTGTAGAAGACCGATGGCAGCGCGAAGAAGGTGGCGGCGGTCGTAGCCGGCTGTTAAGTCAGGGTAATTTGGTGGAAAAAGGTGGAGTGAATTTTTCGCATGTGCACGGACCGGTACCCGAATTTTTAAAAAAGGAAAGCCCTGCAGCCAGCCGATTCGATGCTACAGGTGTTTCATTGGTCATACATCCGCACAATCCTCACGTGCCACTCATTCACATGAACGTACGCTATTTCGAGACCGATGCTGGCGATTGGTGGTTCGGCGGAGGCATCGACCTTACGCCCGCGTATCCGGTAGAGGAGCAACTACGCTGGTTTCACAGTCAGCTCAAGGAAGTTTGCGATGCTTTTGACCTGAGTTGGTATCCACGCATGAAGCACGATTGCGACCGCTATTTTTATATTCCTCATCGCAGTGAAATGCGTGGAGTAGGTGGCATTTTTTACGACCATCAGCGAGCGAGCCCCGACCATGGAAAGGAGCAATTGTTTGCTTTCATGCAAGCCGTAGGCGATCGTTTCCCGATAATTTACCGGTATATGGCCGAGCAAAACCGCCAAAAACCGTATACTGAGTTGGAAAAGCACTGGCAGAAAATTCGCCGTGGACGGTATGCCGAATTTAATTTGGTATACGACCGTGGTACCACCTTTGGGCTACGCACCAATGGCCGTACCGAGTCGATCTTGATGTCGCTACCACCCGAGGCGGTGTGGGAATACAATCACCAACCCGCCGAAAACACACCCGAGGCCGAAGCGCTGCGCTTCTTCCAGCCACGCGATTGGTTTTAGTTAGCGTAGCTGTTCGCGTATCCACAAATCCATATCACGGATCACTTCCTCAGCTACATTATTGCGTTTTTCGTAGTCTTTGGGCCCATAAGCACCGGTGCTGGGCATCAAAAAGTGATTTAACCCCTTGTAGCTGCGGTAGGTGGTTTTGGGTCGGCCCATGAGTTTTTGTTTCATGGCTAAGGCCAGCTCGGGGGGTACCTGATAATCGGCCGCACCATGCGCCACCCAAACGGGTTGCGGCAACTGGAGTAAACTGGCGCCTAAATCGATGCGCTGCCACGACCGCCAGTAGGAGGCTGGCAGTTGTAAGGGCAGGCTGTCTTGCGAAAGGGTAAAGGAAAGCGCTGGGTTGAGGGCTCGTTGTTTATTTTTTTCCTGCTCCCGCAAAACTGCTCTTTCTTCGGCTGTAAACCCATTCTCGGCAGCCAGATGCACGTATTGATTGAAGATTAGATCGGGCATGGTTTGCGTAGCGGCCGAAAGCAGCAACAGACCACGAACGGGCACTTGGCTTTTGGCAGTTATGGTTGCTGCCAGCATGGCGCCCTGCCCATGACCAAGTACAAAAATGCGGCTGCTGTCGACCTCTTTGATGGTGCGGGTGAGCGCCAAGGCCGATACAGCATCGTCGATGGTTTCGGTAAAAACAGTCAAACGACGTAAATCTTCCATCAGTTCAGGGCCATAGGCTAGCGAGCGTTTGTCGTAGCGCAGGCTGGCAATTCCTCTGCTGGCTAGGCCTATGGCGAGGTCTTTGAAGACTTTATTGGGCCCTAGGCTGCCGTCTTTGTCTTGTGGGCCAAATCCATGCACCATCACCACCATGGGGCAGCGCCTACAGTTTAGCGGCAAGGTGAGTATGGCGGGCAGCACTACCGTATCGGTACGCACCTTCATGCTAAACTCACGATAACGTTCGCGTTGTCCGTATGCCGGGTAACGCCAATTGTCTTCTTCGTTGATGGGTTGCAGCAGGTAACTCGTCACCCGATGAGCACTATCGAACTCAAGCAGCAAACGTTGTTGCTGGCGTGCAAAACGAAGTGGTAAACTAAGTTGAAGCGGACTGCGGCTGCGTAATTCAATACTACCAACGGCTTCAAGCGGCCCCCATTGTGTTTCCAGGCCTTTCCAAATTAGGTTGAGTTGCTCGCGTTGGAGCTTGCGTTGTAGGGCTGCTGCAAATTCCACGAAAACACTGTCGTGCGCTCCGGCTAGGTGCTGCTGCCCGATACGTCGTGCGCGGTCGAGGGCTGCTACAGGCGTTGTTTGTGCCTTCAAAAAATTACTTAGCAGAAGAAGTCCAAGGATGAGTAGCGTACGCATGTTCACAAAACGCAGTAAAAACAAAAATCGTTTGGACGAAACTACGACCAAACGATTTACTGTTGTTGCGAAGAAGTCTATTTTTAGTCTTCGTCGATAGGTTTGATGCTGGCCATGCCGCTCAAACGCTTGTTGAGCACCACCGGATTGCCGGCATATTTCACGCTGCCTACACCGCTCACCTCTACATCGAGCTGCTCGCTGGCAAAAACACTGGCGGCACCTGCCCCCGACATATTGAGGTTTACCTTCTTGCAAATAAAGCTGCTGGCATCGAAGTTAGATGCACCCGATAGGTTCAACACCATCAAATCGCCTGTTCCAACAAGTTTGAGGTTGCCCGCGCCACTTACGTCAATTTTTACATTTTTGAAGTCGGAATTGAGTTCGCAATTGGAGGCACCGGATAGATCCATTTGCAGGCTTTCGCCTTTGAATTCGTTAATCTCGGCTTTTACTGAGCCCGATACGCTGAGCACTTCTAAATCGGGCATGGTAATGCGAATTTTGAGGGTGCTGGTGCCAAAAGATTTACGCTTTTTTTCGTAGCCCACTTCCACCAATTTGCCGTCTTGCGTTACCTCCAGTCCCTCGAACAAATCTTCTGGGCCCGATATCACCATGCTGTAGCGGTCGCCGCGGGTGATGGTTACGTTGAATGAGCTGCTAAACGAAAGCTCATTGTAGTTCGTGAAATTAAACTCCTGACTGAGGTCAGCGGCGGGGCGCGGACTGAATGAAATGGCCGAAAGCGAAAGCACTAGCAGCAAAAAGGGTAGGATTTTAGTCTTCATACGGTTGGGATTTGTCTGCAAGACGAAAACCGGGGTCGTCGGGTTGCATGGGGTCTTGAAAAAATATTTTGTCGATGTTTTGTTTGAGTCGGTCGTAGCCGGTACGTTGCACGGCCGAACGTTCAAATAACTTATGAAAAACCGATTCGGTAAGCTCTTTCCACTGGTTTTTTTCCATCGTGAGCAATCCCGGCCGCGGGTTAAATCTACTATCGTGATGGGGTTGTGCAAAGCGGTTCCACGGACATACTTCCTGACAGATGTCGCAGCCGAAGAGCCAGTTGCCGAATTTGGCGGCGGCATCGGCCGGTAGCTCCGACTTCAGCTCGATGGTGTAGTAGCTGATACACTTCGAACCATCTACCTCATAGGGCGTGATGGCCTCGGTGGGGCAGGCGTCGATGCAGCGGGTGCAGGTCCCACAATAGTCTTGGATGGGCCCGTCGGGTTCGAGTTCCAAGTCGATGATGAGCTCGGCCAGAAAGAACCACGAGCCCTGCTGGCGGGTGATGAGGTTGCTGTGTTTGCCCACCCAGCCCGTTCCGCTTTTGGCGGCCCAGGCTTTTTCAAGCACCGGTGCCGAGTCAACAAACACCCGGCCCTGTATGTCGCCCACTTGTTCGCGCAGCCTATTCAGCAGCTCGAAGAGCTTCTCTTTGATCACCAAATGATAATCTTCGCCATAGGCGTACTGCGAGATGCGTGGCGCATCGGCTGCCGGAGGGCGTTGGGGGTTGTAGTAGTTGTAGAGCAGGCTCACCACCGATTTCGCTCCCGGTACCAGCAGGCGAGGGTCGAGGCGCTTGTCGAAGTTGCGCTCCATATAGCCCATCTCGCCATGGAAGCCATGCTTTAGCCAGCGCTCGAGCCGTGGTGCCTCCTCGTCGAGGAAGGTGGCGGTGCTGATGCCACAAAACTGAAAGCCCAGCTCGGCTGCCAATTTTTTGAGGATGCGGCTATGGTGGGCGGCGAGCGACATGGTTTAGCTTTTAGCAGCAGGAAAATGCAGACGTAAACGTTCTACAGGTCGGTTGTGTAGGAGCTGCTCGGTAAATAGCTCGTCAACATCGGCCAGCTGTACGTTGCCGTACCAGATGGCTTCGGGATATACGACCAGGCTGGGGCCTTGCTGACAAGCGTCGAGGCAGGCCGTTTTTTGTGCGCGAATATCCACTTGCAGTCCGTGGCTTTTGATGAGCTCTTTGAAGCGGGCCACCAAGGCTTCGCCATGTTCGGTACCACAACTTTTTTTGGCGGGGTCGGCGCGTTGGTTGGTACAGATGAAGAGGTGTTTCTGGTATTTCATACTGCAAATAAAGCGACTTTCCCACAGCCTGCCGCCGAAGGCCTGTGAGCCTTAACTTTGTGGTCATGCAAACCGCCCCGCGCTTCGTCGACGTGCTGCTGCCGCTCCACCTGCCACGGACGCTCACCTACCGTGTGCCCGACGGCTGGCCAACGCTTGAGGCAGGTCAGCGCGTGGTGGTGCCTCTCCGCAAGAAGTTGTATACCGGCATTGTACGTGCCCAGCACCACACACGCCCCGAGGCCTACGAGCCGCGCGTGTGTGAAGACTTGCTCGATGAGCAGCCGCTGCTTAGCGCCGATACGCTGGCCTTCTGGGACTGGATGGCAGCCTATTACCTCTGCTACCCCGGCGACGTGATGCTCGCCGCGCTGCCCTCGGTTTTCCGTATCAGCAGCGAAACGGTATTGCAGCCGCACCCCGCCTATGTGCCCGATGCGGTGCCGCTCACCGACGATGAATACTTGGTGTTGGAGGCTTTGACCAACAACGGCAGCCTCCAGTTGAGCGACGTGCAGCGAATTTTGGGTCGACAGCGCGTAATCCCCTTGCTCAAGGAGCTGGCACGGCGCGAGCTGCTACAGGCGGTTGAAACCTTGCAGGGTGGTTTTCGCGAGAAGCGTGAGGCCTTCGTGCAACTGCACCCCGACCTGCTTACCGACGACAATCGTTTGCGCGACATCTTCCAGCAGCTCGAGCGAGCCCCCCGCCAGCTCGACGCTTTGATGATTTATCTCCAGCAGAAACCCGGAGGGGAGCCGATGGCGAGGAAGGAGTTGCTCAAACATCCCGAGCTGCAAACCGCCGCCATCTCGGCCTTGGTGCAGAAGAATATACTGCAACAGCAGCTTATTCGGGTAGACCGCGTGCCGCTGCAGGCCCAAAAAATGGAGGTAGAACAGTCGCTTAGCGAAGTGCAGGAGCGTGCCCTCGCTCAAATCAAGGCCAGCTGGGAGCAGAAGGAGCTCAGTTTGCTCCACGGCATTACGGGCAGTGGCAAAACCTTGGTGTATGTAGCCCTCATCCGCGATGCCCTTGTTGCGGGAAAGCAAGTACTGTATATGGTCCCCGAAATCGCCCTCACGGCCCAGCTCATCGAGCGGCTCCGGCGGTTTTTGGGTACCGAAATCGGTATCTATCACAGCCGCTTTAGCGAACAAGAGCGAGCCGAAATATGGCAGAAGGTGGCTAACGGAAGCCTCCGTATGGTGTTAGGTGCCCGCTCGTCGGTGTTTTTGCCTTTTGGTGAGCTCGGCCTGGTGATCATCGACGAGGAGCACGATGCGTCGTACAAACAAGATGAGCCCGCACCGCGCTACCATGCTCGCGATGCAGCCTTGGTGCTGGCTCGCAACCAACAGGCCAAGGTGCTACTCGGTTCGGCCACGCCATCGCTCGAGACCTACCACCTGGCCCGCTCGGGACGCTATGGCTATGTACGGCTCGATCAGCGCTACGGCGGCGTGCAGCTGCCCGACATTCGATTGGCCGATATACGCATGGAGCAACGCGAGCGACTCATGAAGGCCGACCTCACTGGCAGCTTGTTCAACGCCATCGGCGACACCCTCGAACGTGGCGAGCAAGTTATTCTCCTCCAAAATCGCCGCGGTTACGTGCCCTACACCGAGTGCAGCAGCTGCGGATGGACACCCGGCTGCCCCAACTGCGACATCACCCTTACCTACCACAAGCTGGCCCACCAGTGGCGCTGTCACTATTGCGGACATAAGGAACTTCCTGTGCCTAGCTGCAAGGCCTGTGGCAGCACCGCCCTCGTCACCCGTGGCTTCGGTACCGAAAAAATTGAAGAGGAAATCAGCATCTTGTTTCCTGAGGCAACAGTTGGGCGCCTCGATCAGGATTCGACACGGAAGAAACACGCCTACGGACAGATCATTCGTGACTTCGAAAACGGAAAAATCCAGATACTCATAGGTACGCAGATGGTGAGTAAGGGGCTCGACTTCGATAAGGTGACGTTGGTGGGGGTATTAAACGCCGATATGGCCTTGCGCATACCCGATTTTAGAGCTCCAGAACGTACGTTTCAGCTGCTCGAGCAGGTGAGCGGCCGCGCCGGTCGACGCGCGGTGAAAGGCACCGTGATTATTCAAACGCGCATGCCAAAGGAGCCCATATTCGCGCTGCTGCAGGAGCACGATTTCGACAGCTTTGCCGACGCCGAATTGCAGCAGCGACTCAGCCACCAATACCCGCCTTATGTTCGGCTAATTCGCATCACGCTGAGGCACAAAAACTACGAAACCCTCGAAAAGGCGGCCAACGAACTTTGCCTCCGCCTCCGTGGGCAGTTGGCGCACCGTGTACTCGGACCTGCCACGCCCAGCATCGGTCGGATCAGGCAGGAGTACATCCGGGAAGTGCTCATTAAACTCGAACGCGATAAACTCGACCCGGCGCGTGTGAAGGATTTCCTGCTGAAGCAGTTGGAGTGGCTCGAAACCGATACCCGCTGGAAAGGCCTGCGGAATGTAGTAGATGTAGATCCGGTATAGACCGTATCTCGCGCTTTTTGGTTTAGTTTGCAGTTCTATTATCTCGCCTTATGAATAGTGCACAGCTTAAAGCGCTTTCGTTGCGTTTTTTCAAATATTTCGTCAATGGGTTGTTGCTGGTAAGTCCCGTTGCCATCACCGTTTATGTGGTTTACTTGGTCATTACTACGCTCGATGGTCTCATTGACTTTGGTATACCCGGATTGGGTTTGGTGGTATCGGTAACCGGCATAGCGCTCATTGGCTATTTGGGCTCCAACCTCCTTATGGATCCTATCTTGGCTTTCTTGGAGAAGATGCTCACGCGAGCGCCTTTCATCAAGCTGATCTACACTTCGGTGAAAGACCTGATGGAAGCCTTTGTGGGAGATAAACGTAAGTTTAACCAACCCATAGTAGTAGAAATGGGTGATGGCTTGCTCAAGCCAGGTTTTATGACCCAGGACGATTTGGCCGAACTGGGCTTTGGAGGATATGTGGCCGTGTATTTACCCCATTCGTATAACTTTTCGGGTAACGTATTTTTGGCCAAGGCCGAGAAGGTGCATAAAGTAGATACCAATGCCACCGAGTACATGAAGTTTATTGTTTCGGGAGGTGTAACTCAGGTGGAGGAAGCATGAAGGGAAAAGTAGCATACGGCCTGCTCAAGCTACTGGGCTGGAAAATTGTGGGCGATGTGCCCACCATCCCCAAATGTATACTCATTGTAGCTCCTCATACGTCGAGCTGGGATTTCCCACTAGGTGTGCTGGCACGTGCCGCGATTGGATTGCGGATATCGTTCATTGGCAAAGCCTCGCTATTTAAGCCGCCTTTCGGCTTTATTTTTCGCTGGCTTGGGGGCTATCCTGTAGCGCGCACGGTAAGCCAGGATACCGTTGCCTTCGTGGTGAGCCTTTTTAATAGCCACGAACAGTTCTACTTTGCGCTCTCACCCGAGGGAACGCGCAAATACACGCCCAAACTACGCACAGGTTTCTACCAAATAGCCTTGCAAGCGCAAGTACCTATCGTGATGGTAGGCTTCGATTTTTCACGCAAAGAGGTGCAGATACAACCACCTTTTATGCCCACCGGTGATCGGAAAGCCGATTTTGAATTTATACTCGGGTATTTCCGGAATGTAAAAGGCTACTATCCCGAGCAGGGCATCATTGATCAGCGCGTCGACTGACGAAAATACGCGCCAGAACTGCCCACCCATTCAAAGTCTTTGTTGTAACGAACGCCAATGAGCTCACCGCGACTCAGGCGGCAGAGGTTGGTGACCAAGACCGGTTTGGGTGCCGACTTCGGCCAAAAAAGCATCATGCGTATTTCTACTTTAATTTTGGCGTCGGGCGCTTGAAGTACGGGCTCGTATTTTACTTTGCGCTGTAGGATAAAATGTTCGGGACGTTCAAGGGCTGCAATGTCGCCGGGCTGCACATGGATGTTTACGCCCATGCCGGCAAACGAATACAACGGCTTCAACACCCAATTTTCGAGATCGGGAGGAAGTTGTTTGAGTGTATGAACAAAGTGTGTTTCGGGTATGTAAGGGCTCTTGAAATAGGGTAAGCTAAACTTACTCATTCTGAAAAACCAATTGGGGTGGCTTACCCATTCGGCTTCAATTTCTTCGAGCATGCTAAAGTCGCCTATCAATTCAGGGCGCTGTTCCAGCTCGTCGAAGATTACGCGATTGTAAATGCGTTTGATTTCTGTTTTCACGCCATCGCGGTCGTAGAAGAGCTTTTTGCCTTCGCGGATAAGCTTGCTGATACACACTGCACGTATACCGTATAGTTTCTCGGTAGCCTGAAAGTCGGCTCTAGTTTTTTGTTTATCGGGCTCAATTTCTAGCAGTATGACCTGCTTGGGATCATGCCCATTCAGAAAAACTTCTCGCATCAGCGCGTAGAAGCTATCGCGCGTATAACCGTTGAGGTATGGGGTAAAGTCGGTTGCAAAATCGTAATGCCGGCGGTAAGCTTCATCGAGGATAAGCTGGTAGGCAAAAAGCGACGGAAAGCCCTGCATCTCGATGAGTTGCGGCATGGGGTCGCCCTTTTCGTCCATACATACAGCAAAGTCGGCGATGAGGATGTCGGGGCGTCGGTCGTTGCCGGGCACACGCTGGTGGGGCGGGATTGCTGCCTCGCTGAGTGCATAGTACTCGTCGCTGGTAATCACTTCACAGATGTCGTCGCAGGCTTGCTGCATCCGTTGGGTGAGCAGGTCGGGCACAAAAAATGGCGTTTCGGCGACGCGAAAGGTTACTTCTTCGCCCAAAACTTCCTTTAAGTCGTCGAGCAGCGCTCGATAACGCTCGGGGGTAAAGCTGGCGTTAAACTGCTTGCGTACTTCTTCAACCATATTAGGCTTCTTGTAAGGCGTAACAGGCCATCTCTAAAAAGCGAGGAATGACGGTATTGTGGGTGAGCGTTATCTTCTCGGGATCGTGCAAATGCGCCAACATATCGTCGTACTTGGCTTTGCCGTGTTGCTCCACGATTTGTTTGCGACGATCCACTTCTTTCATGTAGCCAATCATGCCTTGTGCGTCGGCTTCGGGGTGGAATTGTGTGCCGATGAACTCGTCGCTGAAGCGTACGGCCATGATGGCGCGCTCGTAATCCACATGGTCGCGGATTTTTTCTAAGGCTAAAATGCGGGCACCAAAAGCTTCGAAGCGATTGAGGTCGGGTTGCACCACCTGCCAGTCGCGGCTATCAACGGCCCAAAACGGGTCGGCCAGCGTTTCGAGCACGGGGTCGTTCACGCCAAATTGGGTTTTGTGCACCGGAAATATACCGAAGCTGGTCGAACGCCGTCGGGTAAGTTCGCCCAACCCAAAGTGTTTGCAGGCCATCTGAAACGAATGGCAGATGAAGAATACGTACTTCTTACGTACATCGTCCTGCTGATTATGCGCCCAAAGTTTATCGATGAGCTTGAAGTAGCGTTTGTCCCAGATACCGTTGCCTTCGAGAGGGCTGCCCGGACCGCCAGTGCTCAAATAAATATCGTACTCGAGGCCTGGAAGTTCGTTTTTGCCGCGAACATCGTAAAGGTCGTAATCGAGCGTAAAACGGTAGTCCTCGAGTATCTGAAGCAGATTTCGCATGCCCTGATTGGGCGCGCCATCGTACATATCCAGTACGGCTACACGTTTTTTCGTTTTGTTTTTATCCATGGTTTCCGAGGTCAAAACTACAACTTAGTCTAATCCGCTCACGGTTTGTGCGAGATAATAATCTACCACACTTCTCAAATCACCCGTTTCCTCGTACACCTTTAGTTGCCGATCGGCTCCGGTGCCGTGGTTTAAAATCTGATGAATCTGGTCAATTTCGTGGCGAGAACCCAATTCATCTACCACATCATCCACAAAATCGAGCAGCTCTGTAATGAGCGAGCGGGTATTTACCTCCATCTCGCGACCAAAGTCGATCATCATACCGTCGATGCCGTAGCGCGACGCCCGCCACTTGTTTTCGTTCACCAGCGCACGACGGTAAATCATGAAGTTGAGGTTTTTGCTCCGCAGTTTGTAGAGCTTGGCTACCAACGCCTGAATGAGTGCGGTGAGGCCAATGGTTTCGTTCAAGGTCATGGGTACATCGCAAATACGAAACTCGATGGTGTCGAAAAACGGGTGAACCCGGATGTCCCACCAAATCTTTTTTGCATTGTCGATGCAATTGGTTTTGATGAGCAGCTTCACGTAATTCTCGTATTCGGCGAAACTATCGAAGAAATCGGGGATACCCGTGCGTGGAAATTTGTCGAATACCTTGGTGCGGAACGATTTAAAACCGGTATTACGGCCTTCCCAAAACGGACTGTTGGTGGATAGGGCATAAATATGCGGTAAAAAGTAGCGTACCGAGTTCGCGATATGAATGGCCATCTCTTTGTCGGGCATGCCCACGTGCACGTGCAAGCCGAAAATGAGGTTGGAACGGGCTGCATCTTGCAGTTCATTCACAATTTCGTTGTACCTCGGATGCTCGGTGATGAGCTGTGTTTGCCACATGCTAAATGGATGTGTGCCAGCGGCACCTATGGCGTAACCGAGGTCGCCAGCCACCTGCGCCACCGTTTTACGGAGATGCGCCACTTGTTTTCGTGCATCGTCGATATCGGTGCAAATTTTGGTGCCCACTTCTACCACGGCTTGGTGCATTTCGGCTTTCACCTGGTCGTCGATAACCTTGTTGGCGGCCTCTACAATTTTCTGGTGGTGCGATACAAGTTCACGCGAAGAAGGATCTATAACTTGATATTCTTCTTCGACGCCTAGGGTAAACTGGGTCATGGGGAAGTGTTAGAGTGGCAAATTAAAAAAGCCCCGCGAATTGCGAGGCTTTTTCTAACTAAAAAATCGGATAAAATTCTATTTGCCGAGTTTCTCGGCGGCCAATACCGCGTCGATGCCCATCAAATCGCCGAATGGTTTTTCGATTCTCACCCGCTTCTGACGGACTACCTTGTTGGGCTTCGGCTTACGACCGCGTTTGCCTGGCACTTTTTTGCCGTCGGTAAGCGCAGCCTTGCCCTTGCGTAATTTTGGTGTTGTGTCGGCTGCTTTGGCCACTACGGCCTTGGCTGGCCTTCCCCGTTTACCTGCTGGTTTTGCTGCCTGCTCGGCTTTGGCCGGGCGGCCGCGTTTGCCTGCCACTTTGGCTATTACTTCAGTTTTTGGCTTAGCCGGACGACCACGCTTACCCGCGGGTTTAGCTGCTACCTCTGCTTTTGGCTTAGCCGGACGGCCACGTTTGCCTGCAGGCTTGGCTATTGCATCGGCCTCCGATTTGGGCTTGGCCGGTCTTCCGCGTTTGCCGGCAGGTTTAGCTGCCGCAGTAGTTTTGGCTTTCGCTGGCCTACCTCTTTTGCCAGTTCGTACAGGAGCTGCAACCGACAGCATAGTACCAGCGGCTCCTTGCTGTACAAAAGTTCCCCAGGTGAGGTTGTCCTGTCCTGGCTTTTGTGCCAAAGCGCGCTCTATGGCGTAACGTGCCGAGGTCTCTACCACCCAATCGAAATTGGCTTGACCTACGCTGTTCACATCGGCATCGGGTGCTGGGTTGCAGAAGTCGATGGCATAAGGTATGCCGTTGCGTACGGCGAATTCTACCGTGTTGAAGTCGTAACCCAGTGCTTTGTTGAGCCGCAGTACATAGTCTTCGATGAGCTTAAGCAGCTTCTGCGAAGAGGGGGGGGTATCAACCACGTAGCGCAAATGGTGCGGGTTGCGCGGTTCGTATTGCATGATGCGCACATATTTGCCGCCGATGCAATAACAACGATAATATTCTTCGAAGACAATTTCTTCTTGGAGCATCATCACCAAATCGCCGGTTTCGTTGTGTTTGGCGAATAAATCGTCGAGACTTTCTACGCGGTACACACTCTTCCAGCCTCCACCCGAATGGGGTTTCATGTAGGCAGGAAAACCAATATGTTGGGCAATACCGTCCCAGTCCATCGGATATTTGAGGTTGCGGAACGAATTGGCATTGGTGTCGGGAGGCATTTGGTTCGACGGCAGCAAGACAGTGCGAGGAACGGGTACACCCACTTGTATCGCCAAACAGTTGTTAAAGAACTTTTCGTCGGCACTCCACCAAAACGGGTTGTTAATTACCGCTGTTCCGGTAATGGCTGCATTTTTCAGATACGCTCTGTAAAACGGAATATCCTGTGAAATACGGTCGATAATTACCGCATATCCACTGGCCTCACCTTGCATCACCTTGTCGATTTGCACGGCCTCGGCAACGATGCCGGGAACGCCCATCTGGTTAATTTTGTCAATTAGCGCGAATGGAAAGGTGTTTTCCTGACCGTAAAGCACTCCAATTTTCTTCATGGTTATCATTTAGTGTTTTATTTTATTAATCCTAAGTACTCGGGGAACATTTGCTGCCATACTGGCCAGTCGTGGTGGTATCCCGGACGTATATCTAACCACGACGCAATATTTTTTGCTTTAAGTAAACGATGCATTTCCACGTTTTGCGGCAAGCAAAAATCGTATTCACTGCTGCCCAATACAATGCCCATTTTCCATAAATCGGGATGGTGTAAATTGGGTAAATAATCGGGTGGGTTATTGAAATAAACCTGGTCGTCGTAATAACCGTCGAGTTGGTTTTTAATATCGAATGCACCACCCATACTCAATACATAACTCACCAAATCGGGATGGCGGAAGGCAAGATTTAAAGCGTGATATCCACCAAAACTACATCCTGCCACTGCAATACGTGCTTGTTGAGACTCGTGTTGCATGCGCGGCACAATTTCTTGCAGAATTAAGTTTTCGTACAAAATATGATTTAAAACACGATCGCGCGGATGAATGTGTTTGTTGTACCAACTGTCACGGTCGAGGCTATCGGGGCAATAAATCCGAATTTTTCCGCTTTCAATCCAAGGCTTAACTGCTTCAATCAATCCAAAATCCTTGTTTTCGTAATATTTCCCCATCGAAGTGGGAAATAAAAGTAGGGGATAACCGGCATGCCCGAACACCAATAATTCGAATTCACGCCCGATGATTCCGGAATGCCATTTGTGATGATTTTCGGTCAACGGAAATATTTATTGTGTTCAAAATTAGGAAGTAATAAGTTTAATAAAAGTATTTCTGAAATATTTTCTGAATTATTTTTTGCGAACAAGTTCGGTATTCAGAAAATAGCGCGCGCTATTTCTTGTCACTTTTACCCGTGCTGTGGATATTTCGGTCGGGCAGATTCGAGGCGGAAGTGTATGTTTGTCGTTTTAAGACACGTATTAGTTGATTGCCAGTCAGAATAAAAATTACCAGACCATGGTCCTTGAGCTTGATTCCCAGCTCCTTGGGCGAAGGGTAAAATTGGATTTGTGGCTCCCCTCAGCTTCGTCGGCTTGGACGCAGCCGCTGCCGGTGGTGTGGTTAAACGACGGACAGGATATCCCCAAACTTAAGCTGGATGCTTTTTTTCAAGAACATTGGGGCAAGCGACAACTTAAACCTTTTGTTTTGGTGGGCATTTGTGCCGCTGATCGTCTGACCGAATACGGTACTGCCGGAGTGCCCGATTATAAGGGCAGAGGCGCAAAAGCGGGCGACTACGCCCGTTTTGTTATCACGGAATTATTACCCTTTATCCGACAGCGATTTCCGGTATCAGCTGCAGCGGCCGATAATGTTTTTGCGGGATTTTCATTGGGTGCGGTTTCTGCACTGGATATCGTGTGGAATTACCCGCAGTATTTTCAACGGGCTGCTGCATTTTCTGGCTCATTTTGGTGGCGAAAAAAGGGGCTGAGTGAAGGATATACCGATAGTGACAGAATTATGCACCAGCGTATACGTGTGGGCAGGTACAAACCAGGCCTGAAGTTTTGGTTTGAGGTAGGTACAGCCGACGAAACAGCCGACCGCAACCAAAATGGAGTGATTGACAGCATAGACGATACGCTAGATTTAATTACAGAATTAATCATTAAAGGGTATCACCTTGAAGAGGATATTGTGTACCGCGAAATAGAAGGCGGTAAACACGATTTTAAAACCTGGGCGGAAGTATTTCCTGATTTTTTGCAATGGGCATTTAAATAAATCAACCATGAAAAATTTATTCTTGTTTTTAGTTGTGCTTTTTCCCACAGTGGTAGTAGCACAAGACAGCGCTGCAGTGAACCCTTGGAAGCGTAAGCTCGAAGTGGGACTGAACTTCAACCAAACCTTTTTTTCGCCCAACTGGCGAGCAGGTGGTGTTAGTTCATTTGCCTTAGGAACATTAATTAAAGGGAATTTAAACTACACCAAGGCCAAATTTAGCTGGACCAACGACCTGCAATTGCAATACGGTATTCTACAAAACAAGGGGCAAAGTCAACGGAAATTGAACGACCTCATCTTTGTGGACTCCAAGGCGGGTTACAAATTCACCGATAAGCTAGATGCCTTTGGTGCCGTGAACTTCTTGTCGCAGTTTGCTCCTGGTTTTAAATACGATAAAGACGCCAACGGCAATGAAATTGCCACCGAAGTGTCGCGCTTTATGGCTCCGGCCTATCTTACCCAATCGATAGGGGTGCGCTACCAACCCGTCCCTTATTTTTGGGTACGTGTGGGTGCTTTGGCCATGCGACAAACCTTCGTAAATGCCGACAGTTTGTTTTTGGCTGTGCCTGAAAATTATGGTGTACCCGTTGGGAAAAATTTGCGCAACGATTTGGGTTTTCAAATACTGGCCGACTTCGATAAAAACCTTGCTGAAAATTTGAATTTAAAACTGCGTTATATTTCGTTCGGTCAATACACCGATTTTAGCAACACCAACCATCGTGTAGATTTAATTTTATCGGCTAAAATCACGAAATACATCAATACCAACTTCACAGCGGTGATGTTGTACGATAAAAATCAAGACAAGGGTGTGCAGTGGAGCGAAACTCTCGCTTTGGGCGTCTTGTTTATACTCTAATACACCCGCTGCCAAAAAAAAAGCCTGTACATCTTAGGGTGTACAGGTTTTTTTAGGACGTTTTTTTTATTGTTTAATCCAACGTCGTTGCATTTTTTTGCCATTGCTTTCAATGCTCAAGAGGTAAATGCCACGCGCTAGTGCGAAAGTATTTAATTCGTTGTTGCCGACAGACAGCGTTTCATTCAAATACATTCTTCCTGACAAATCGGTCACATGAATTTGTGCTGTTGCGCTATTTTCCGGTAAATCGATGAACAGCGTATTGCCGGGATTAGGATAAATACGTATGCCTGCAGCCCAATCGTTGTCTTCAACACTCACCCCGCTCACGGTGAGACATACAGAGGTATCGGTACAGCCGTTGGGGGTGGTGATGATTACGGCATAGCTGCCATTGGCGGTGGCGGTAAAACTTCGGCTCGTGGCACCGCTAACAAGGGTGTTGGTGGCGCAGTTGATCCAGCGGTATTGCGTAGCCGTGCTATCGGCTGCTCTGAGCGTAAAACCGCTTAAGCTAATGCCTGTATTCAAGAGGCGCCAGGCCAGACTCAGTTCCATGCTTGAATCGCATCCTTCGCCACCGGGCAGGATGATTTGATAAATACCGGGATTTTTATAGGCTTGTCCGTTGATCACCAAGCTATCGCCTGGGCAGATGGTATCTACACGGCTGCCCATACGGTTGATGCCCGCCACAAAGTTGGAGCTGCTGCCCGTGAGCGCAAAGCCATTCAATGTGCCGTCGAGTGTACCAATAACATCGTCGAGAAAAAACTGGGCGCCGTTGTTGCCTCCAGGGGTGCCTTGGTTCATGGGCCAGTAGGCTACCAAGCCGCTCATGGCGGGATTAATTTTTTGTTTCCATAGGCAGTTCACTTCTGCGGTAGTGAGTGCTCGGCTCCATAGCCCAACATCGTCCATTTGGCCTTGCAAGAGGAAAGGAGTAGTTTGAAAGGGCAAACGGCCGATATTAAAGTCTACCCCAGTATTGGTGATGGTGCCGCTAGCGGCGAGGGTAGTGGCCAAGGTACCGTTGTGGTAAAACTGTAGCTGACTACCGGTGTACACCAAAGCCACGTGTTGCCATTGGTTGACTTGCGCGGTGGCCGAGGTCATGGTGATAACGCTACTGGTGGGGGTGCGCAGGCGGCACTCAAAGGTGGTGGCATTCAAGTGAAGGATGTAAAAATCGGCGTTGAGGTCGTTGCGAAAGCCCATCACCCCATCAAAGTTGGGGAAGCCTGGACTGGGGTTGGCCAAGTATACCCATCCTGCCATGCTAAACGCTGGCTGGTTGGCGATGGCCGCCGAAGCTGCAGGCACGCTTACAAAATCGTCGACATTATCGAAATCGAGTCCGTTTTGTGGTGATTGTGCCGCTGCGCCCAAAGCCAGCAAGAGGCCAAAGAGTAGGAATAGAGGTTTCATAGTTTGGTTTTAAGGGCTTAAGCTAACAAAAAGCGGAGATTGACGCAAGTGGAGTTAATAGGGACATAACGTTTTAGCTATCTCACCTTAGTTCGATGAAGTATTACCCATGATGTTTTAGCTGCTTAGCTATCCAATCAGAGCTAATAAACGATGTGTTAAAAATGGATTTAATCCAATTTTGAACACAAGTAAATTTCTTGTTCTCGAAAATGGAAATAGTACAAAAATGAGATGATTTATGGTGTTTATAATATTATAAAAAAAAATATCTGTGAAGGAGCCATTGCTGCAGTGATTTTCAAAAAACATCGTTTCCGTAATGTGAATTGATAAAGTTAGCTTATGTATTGAGTTTAAATATTTCCATACTATCAAAATATCTGAAAAGAAACAAATGATAAAGAATATCGCAAAAAAAAATATTTTCTTCTTACAAATTCGTGTTTTAGAATTGTGAAGTTCGAACTAAATGAATGCAGTAAACTTTAAAAAAAAATAACCATGAAAAAGATTTGCTATTTAATTGTTCTTATGTTTTGTTCACTTCCTTCTTTCGCTCAAGAAGGCATACTTTCTGTATTGCTTAACGGAGAAAATGTAATGAGTGGACAAGGTTTTGACGTAAATTTGGAGAATTGTCAAGGTAACTTTCTTGTTGTTGAATCCAGCCATCTGAGGCAGCATGGAGTAGAATATAAGTATGCTTTCGAAGTTGAACGAAATGGTAAAGTTATTCAGTATGTGGATGAAATAAAATTCGATATATCAGTACTAAATCAAGTTATTCGAGTACCAATTCCGTCTGCAGAAGGTTGGTATGATGTTAAGATTTCTGCTTCTTTGAAGATCAAGCTTTTTAGTTTAGGTTCCTTGGACATCTATATATGGGGGCCATACTCACAAGTTAATAGTGTATTTTTTAGAGTGTTGAATTCAGCTCAGAATATTGAATTTTGCGGCCCCTCTCATCATGGGATGTATGGTTTCGGTATAAGCCAAGGTTGGCGCAAATATGATTTTCCAGTTTTGATGGCCGATATGGATGGCAGTGGTACGAGCGACATTGTAGGATTTGCTGGCCACGGCATGGATTTGGCCTTGAACCAAGGTGGTCATTGGGCCTTTGCCCCGGGTATTGGGGGCAATTATGGGTTTAATCAAGGATTTAATGGTAGTAATTCTATTCGAACCACGGCTCGGTTAAACAATGATAATCGAACGGATGTATTGATTTTTGGCCCTGGTGCTACCGAAACGCTATTTTCGAATCCTAACGGTGGATTTACCTTCGCGAGTAGTACCAATTGGTTTTCAGGAGCTACTGGCTGGAACAACAATCATCACGAGCGTTTGGTAGCAGATGTGAACGGCGATGGATTGTCAGACATTATTGGTTTTGGCTATGTATCTACCCAGGTGTCTGCTGCCAACGGTAGTGGAGGATTTTTTCCTTTAACCAGTTTTAATGATTTAGCATATAATCATGGTTGGCTCAAAGAACGTCATGTTCGCACAATGGCCAATGTAAACAATGATGGCCGTGCTGATATAGTGGCTTTCGGCCAAAATAAGACCTATGTGTACGTGTATGATCGGGCCACAACGAGCTATCTACTCCGTAATGAAATCAATGATTTTCATTATGATGCGGGTTACCGGGTTGACGAACATGTTCGTTTGTTACGCGATGTGAATGGCGATGGCATGGATGATATCGTCGCTTTCGCCAACGATGGTGTTCGTGTAGCCCTCGCAAATGCAACGGGTTATGATGACGCAACTTATTGGATACACGATTACGGTAAATTTTATGGCTGGAGGAATGCACGCCACCCACGATTGATGGGCGACATTAACGGCGATGGCATGGCGGATATTGTAGGATTTTTCGAGGATGGAATTTGGGCTTCGCTATCTACTGGCTACAGCTTTACGTGTCCAGAAACTTATTCTGGTGAGTTTTCGATAGCCGAAGGATTTACAGTGGAAGACCACCCTCGTTGGCTCGCCGATATAGATGGCGATGGCAGAATGGAAATTGTAGCGAACTCAAATTCTTCCATACAGTATTTTAACTGTAACAGTCCAGAACCTACGTTTCGCTCTAGTGCTCCTAAGCCGCAGCAAGATGATAGTGCAAAACGTAATGTTTCGGTATACCCAACCTTGTTAGAAGGTGACTTGAACATTTTCGTAACGGGTGGCCATGTTGGTGGTCAGCTCGATATACTCGACATGACTGGTAAGTTGATACTTACCACACAATTAACGGGAACGGATAATCAGAAGATTGAGTTGACGAATCAGCTCAGTTCTGGGATGTATTTCGCTAGAGTACTTAATGACCAAGGACTGTTGGACTGGTCCAACAAAATAGTCGTACGATAAGCAATACTGGGGGCTTCGGCCCCCTTTTTTATTTCTTAATATTGACTCAGAGGAGTAAAGAATGATTTTTATCTCGACACATCCTTTTCGACTTTAATTGAAGTCTAAAGCCAGCCTTGGTAAAGTGCCTTTTTTGCTCTGTTTAATTTTGTTGTCTTCGCGTTCAATGCTATAAATTTAGGTATACCTATTTAGGATAGTTTATGGCAATGAATTGGGAAGTCTTTTGGGATACACAAGCCCTAACCGCGAGCCGCTCGGAACAGGTAGGACGATTGCGCGCTGGCGATGAGCAAGCACTTCACCGTCGTATTGCTCAACACATAGCCGATAGCTTGCAACTGCAGCATGATGAGGATTTGCTCGATTTGTGTTGCGGGAATGGCGAGCTTAGTGCATTGTTGGCCGAAAAATGCAGGAGGGTAGTCGGGGTAGACCAATCCAGTAAGCTGCTGGCCATAGCGCAACAAACGCATGTGTTGCCCAATCTGCATTTCGTGCGAGCAAATACACTGCATTTACGTGAGCTGAATCAAACGTTTTCGAAGGTAGTGCTCTATTTTTCGTTTCAATATTTCGAACGTTTTGAAGAAGGTTTACAGGTGTTACGAGAAATAAACGCACTTTTACTGCCCGGCGGCAAAATATTCATTGGCGATACGCCCGACGCCCGTAAATGGTGGACGTATTACAATACTCCTGCTAAAATAATGCGCTATTTATACCACAAAAGTATTGGACGGGAAACGATGGGTAAGTTTTGGCATCCCAATGAATTTAAACGTATTGCCAATGCATTGGGATTGGAGCTCACGATTTTAGAAGTTCCAGCCGATTTACCGTATGCAGGCTACCGTTTCGATGCCCTATTTGAAAAACCTAAATAACGTTTAGTTGTGTAGCGGGTTTGCGAAAAAAACCAAAATCGTCCTCTTTCAGCATTTGGGAATCTTACCGATTGTCGTTTCTATGACCCATAAAAAAGATAAATGGTATACTTACTGCAAAATTGCAAATTGAGCTTGAACCGTTTAGTCGTTTGTTTTGAATTTTGATCGTTTTGTAGAGAATTATTTTAAGCCTCGCTCATGGGAGCAAAATAAAGGCCGACCGATTTACGAATGGTTGGGCATTCGCATGTACAAGAAATACCTGCCAACTACCGGTGATTTGGTTCGCAAACGAAAGGGAATCAGCCAAATTAAAATATCTAGAACCGATAGAAAAACTGAGCTAATTACCTACGAAAAACGAACCCGAAAATACGAATATCGACATGTACTTGGTTGCTTACTTTTTATGTTATTGGTACTGCTCATAGATAAAAAATGGACGCTTTTCGACTGGATTTTTTTGCCCATCTTAAACTTGTACGTGAATGTGTATCCTATTTTTCTACAGCGTTATATCCGAATTAGAATACTTAAAATTCTAGCTAAAGATGGACAGTCAAGTTTGTATCCGTAGGTGCTCTTTAGCTAACTTTCGACAACTCATTCCGTACGTTGTTTTGGTACAGTAGGGAATTCATAATTGATCAATAGTTTCAGACATATTTCACAACTTTACCAATAAACAATGGAAGGCTTATGGGTATGCACGCGTATCACGCACGAAATGGGATCAAGCCTGTAGGCTTATTGCTTTTGTTTTTACTGGTCAACTTGGCTGGAACCAAAGGACAGTATTGTACCAGCAATGCACGTTATACCGAGCTTCCTTTTTTCGATACAACGGCCATTACCGTGGGAGCCAATATTCAATACGGAACAGCCACCGATTATCTCGGCAATGCCTACGCATTACGCATGGATGTGTATTACCCCAACCTAACTCTCGATACTTCCCCAAAGCGACCTTTTGTGATGCTTTTTCATGGAGGAGGTTTTGTGTCGGGCGATAAACAAGCTGGCGATATCAGAGACTTGTGCATACATCTGGCGCGTAGAAGCTATGTAGCCGCCAGTGTAAATTACCGACTCGGCTATGAAAATACCGAATACGGCCAATACAAAGCACGCTATCGAGCCATTCAAGATGGTCATGCTGCGATGCGGTATATCGTGAATAATGCCAATGCCATCCGAATTGATACCAGTTGGTTGTTTGTGGGCGGACAAAGTGCTGGTTCGATCTTGGCCATGGGCATGGTGTATGCCGATCCTGATGAACTCGACAGTGTTGCGTTACGCTACAACAGCAGCTCGGTGAGCCAAACATTAGGGAATTTGTATAGCTCAGGCAACAGTTTAACCAATAGTTATACGTTCAAAGGGGTATTCAACAATTGGGGTGCTGTGACCGAATCGGAGCTAGATGCCCAGGAACTGCTCCCTACCGTGGCCTTTCACGGTGGGCTCGACAGCGTGGTGTATATCGACACCGATAGTTCCTTTTTGCACTATCGCCTGTTGGGCTCGCGCCGTTTGCACCAGCATTTGTCGACTGCGGCGGTTTGCAGCGAGCTTACCGTAGATACCGCCGGCGGGCACGGCATTTTCCGTAACAGCAGTGCCGAGTTTAGGGCAGCGCGTGCCAGCTGTTTTTTCAAGAGTATCTTCTGTACTAGCTGCACAAACTATTATGCAACCGATTCGGTGGCCAGAAATTGTTCACAAGTGCTGAGCGAGCATGGGCTCTCGGCCGACCAACCTTTGCGGGTGTATCCTAACCCATTCGAAAATGTATTGTATATCGCTGGAATGGAAGGCGGCTACAGCTTGCAGTTGTTCAACGCCATGGGGCAGCAAGTATATCATCAGTCCAGTACCCAAGGCCCACTGGTTTTGGATGTGCCGCCCGGCTTCTATTTCGCGAACATCACGCAAGCCACCACCGGCAAAAGTTACTTCACACGTGTGGTGCGGAAGTAGGGGAGCGGAGGAGGATACGCATAAAAAAAGCCGCTCCGATTGGAGCGGCTTGGTAGCCCGTAGGGGAATCCCCGCCTGCCCGCACGCGTTCAGTAGGGCAGGGAACCCCTGTTACCCAATTTTAAAGGGCTCAGCTTTTCTGAGAAATCGTTTCCCTGCGGCTGATTTAAGATATTTTTCCCTCTTCCTTCCTTCTTCCCAATTTTCGAGTTCTTCCGTGTAAAAAACAGTCCATGGCATGAAAGCTTTGGTGTACCTGTTTTTGCCGGTATTATGTTCCCTTAGCCTTCTTGCCAGGTTAGTTGTCATACCAACATAAACCTCTTCATTCAGGCCATTATAAAGTGCGTAAACCGTTACCATAATTGATCACATATACTTTTGGTTGGCATTGAATAATGGAAATCACCTTAATATAGGGAAAACCAGCCAATAAAAAAAGCCGCTCCGATTGGAGCGGCTTGGTAGCCCGTAGGGAATCCCCGCCTGCCCGCAAGCGTTCAGTCGGGCAGGGAACCCCTGTGGATGAATGCGATTTTGAGGCAACAAAAAAGCCGCCCCAGTTGGAGCGGCTTGGTAGCCCGTAGGGAATCCCCGCCTGCCCGCAAGCGTTCAGTCGGGCAGGGAACCCCTGTGGATGGATGGAATTTTTGGGGTAATAAAAAAGCCGCTCCGATTGGAGCGGCTTGGTAGCCCGTAGGGAGCGACTAGACAAGTCGTTTACATTCTGTTTATCAGTCGCTTAGGTTTATAGTTGTGAAACAATTGTGAAACATTTGGTTTCATTTGGCCTTTTTTAGCAGCTCCTGCAACATGGTAATCATGTTTGATTGTTCTTGAATGCGCTGCTCCAGTGCCTCTACCATTTTTGATTTCTCAAAATAGCGTACCTGCCAAGTTGATGTCTTGAGCATATCTTCTGAGCCTCCAGAGACGGGTTTTTCTGCCGACCCAAAGAAGGGTTCACCTTCCTTGAAAAATGCGTTCACATTCAATCCAGGGAAGCGCTCAAGTAGTTTTATTATGGCCAGTACCGAGAACCCGCTTATGGGCAAGTTCTTTTTCATGCGGCTGCGTTGTTGGCTCAAAATCGTTCGGTCGATGTTTGCCTCAATAAACAGCTGGCGCTCGGTCAAATCCAACTCTTTGGCCAAACGAGTGAAGCTGTCTAAAGTAAAAGACAAACGGGTCTCCAAATTTTTTTGAGTCAATGCTATTGTGTTATTGGAATATATCAATACTTTTGAATCGATAAGTTACCGACAAGTTACCGATAACATCAAAGCGGGGCAATAATGAAAAACAGTTACAGGCAAAAGCGAATGGATGCACTGAAATACCTGCCATACAGGTATGCAAAAGAGCTTCAAAGGCGTTTAAACGGCAAATATTCCGTGAGCTATATTCGTCAGGTGGTGGCCAGCCATCACGAGAATGACGAAATATTGAAAGTCGCTCTCGCGTACGGAGAAGAGCGGAAAGCGCAATTCCAGAAATTAACCGGTAAAAAAATTTGATATGCGTATTGATATATATCAACATTCAAGCGATCAAGTAAAAGTTGTAGCAGGATTGCTCGATGCGCATTCACTTGAATTTTTTGCTGTGGGATTTCAGCACCTGGTTCTCTTCCAAGGCAAGACCATACCCATTGAAGAATTGCCTGAGGCATTACTGCTCACCATTGAGCGAGCCATTGAAAGTAATGAAGGAGCAAAGACTTCACTGGAAGAACTCAAGAAGACGGACCGCTTCGAACGCATTAGCCAATTTCTCTGGTGCCAATACGGGGGCTTTGACAATAGCCCTGATATGAACTTTGGGAAAATGGGGGAGGCTGAATACTGGCCATGCCCATTTCGCGGAAACTGTCCACATGAGTTCAAACTATGTGCACCCATCACTGGCCCTGGAGGTAAAATATCTATGGCAGAATTCAACATCATCAGGCTGCTCGGGCAGAAGCCAGATTTAGCTGACAAGCAAATAGCCGATGAACTTGGTATTGCCACCAACACAGTTTGTGTTCACCTGGCAAACATCCGGCACAAGCTCGGGCTAATGAACCGGGCATCGATTACGGCCTTCGCCATCTCTAAAGGAATTTCAACCCCACTCATATGAATACTGCATTCAACCAACGCAGACAATTCACCAGCCGTGCCGGTGATCATCTGTATGAAACAGCAGTCGCATTCGTGCGGCAGCGGGAAATGAACTTCCAGGCTATAGGTAAAACTACCATGGCCCGGGCAACTGCCATTAGCAGACTTAAACGCATGCTGGATTTTTACCGCTACAGCCCGCATGCCGATCTGTGCAAAATGGTGCTCAAACACGAAGCGGATTTTCGGGAGTTAATCCCAAACAGCTTTAGTAAGCTCCAGCCGAGCTGCTTGCGCAAAGTCAACGGCATGATCGATTACGCCAATGGGTTCCTTCGCGATTTAAATCAAGGAGCATAACGATGGACCAGAAATTCGCGGCTTCACTTCGCAGCCTAACATTCACAGACTTCGAGTCGATTTTCAGTAAGTCCATGGTGGCCCATTTTTGGGAGTTATTCCAAGCACACCTAGAAAACGACACTCTTGGTCAGTTTTTACTAGAGGTGCCTGACAATTACCGAGACGAAATATCCGCTCTCGTGATGCAGCACCTGGTGCCAGACAATTGCGAGATCCATGGGCCAATCAAAGAGCTCACTGATTTGAGGGACTTTCTGAAAGAACACTCAAAGCCTTTTTACATCAAGCCGTTGGACCGTCAATCAATCAGCGGGTATGCAGACTGGGCAGTGCTCGCCAGTGCCAAAGATTATCAGCAATTCAAAATTCATTCACAAACACATGGAAAATCAACAAGTAATTGATCTGTTAAATGGCCTTTCTATGCTTGACATTGAAACGGCTCTCCCGGACAACTTCGACCAGGAGTTATTTGATGCTTTTGAAAAGGCCAAAGCAGCTGGCACTACGCAGGAGTGGTTCATGACCAAATTGAGCGCTCAGGAGCGAACCAAGGTTTCAGTTTTCCTCGCTAAACACCCTCGTTCAAAATCAAGTTTATGAAACACACGCCGGAACCTTGGGGATTTGATAAAGCTCCAAATGCACAACTTTTCACGTTATTTTCTGAGGCTAATGGCATTCATGAGTACATCGGTTACATAAGAACCAAGGAAGATGCTGAGCGCATTATTAACTGCGTAAATCCGATGAAAAAAATCAATGACCCGAAGGGGCTGATGGAGGTAGTGTTGCAGTTGGAGCTTGATGCATATCCAAAACTTAAGGAGCAACATGAACGGGTCTTAAATACGCTCGAAAACCTAGTAAATGCTGTAAAATTTCGTGTACCACTTTCTCCGAGTACCATTCATGAATTAGTGGAGGCTGAAAAGGTTTTAGAAGCTGTGAAAGGGAAAAAGCATGGCTAAGGTTCTTTTTACCAACCACGACCGTAAAAACACCCAAATTGAGCTCAATGTAATTGCTGAGCTTCGGAGTGTATCGGAATTGAGTGATATCGATCCCGTCATCTGGACCTTCAATAACCTCAAGCAGAGCTACAACGTAAAAAACGGCATGTTGCTCGGTCACATCTATGATTTAGAACGCCAAGACTCCTTCACAGCTGTACTGTGGCATAAAGACATCAAAGGAGATCGCGACAGGAAGGTAATTACGATTCAAGTCCAGAGCCATGAGTAACGAGACCTTTAACCAAAAGCTTCAAGCATTGCTCGCAGAGTACGGCATCAGCCGCCACGATGCTATGGTTCAATCAATTTCTTCGGAGCTAAAGACCTGCAATAGAAAATTGACTAAGCGCGAATACATGGCCACACATTTCATGGCTGCCATTATTCAAAGTACTGTTTTGGATGATTTGCCGGAAGAAACTCAGGCCGCAAAAGACGCAGTCGAATATGCAGATGCACTACTTAAAGAATTAGCTAAAACTAAATAATTCGCCATGTCACGAATCATTCTCATCTACGATCAAACACACCTAGTCAGCAGGAACAAACTGCAGTCTGAGGCCAAAGCAATGCTGTGGAAATATGACCTAAGGGTGCTGCCTTCTGAGGTCGAGTACAAGCATATGATTGCGCTGGTTGAACAAGACCTGCAACAGCTCAACCAAAAGCATCACCGGTGCGATCCATTGAAGATTTCACCTAGACGGGACTACAGGTTCGGCCAAGAGAAAAATAGAACCATCGCAGAATGGGACATCACCTTGGTTGGTCGGATAACGGCGTATCAGGAAAACACCGAAGCCTGGACTTAAACACTTTAATCAACCAGAAATCATGAGTAAATCAATTAAAGAAATTGGGATAAACATATTCCGGGTAAAGATGGGAGGCGCATACTATCAGGTCACTTGTCAATACACTTTCCATCCTAGCATACTTCACGCTAGCAGCAAGCAAATAAGTTTTCTGCGTATAAGTGAAGAAGAGGCACAGTTAGTCATTGAGATGCTTAATCTCAAAATGCGTCAAACTGAAAGCTTCACAAAATGGGCTTGTAAGCAAGAAATCAAGTATGATGATTATCGGATAAAATCCCATCGAAAATTACAAGAATCGATGCATGGAGTTGATTTGGCAAGTAATTCCTAATCCATTGTTTTATGCCCAAAATCACCAAACTCTTTGAGCTATCCATTTCACCCGAGCAGTTTTTAAATGCCTGTTCTGTGGATGAGTTACGTGAAGTGGATTTGCTTATTCAAAGCCCTCGCTTTCAGGATAAGATCACCATGGAAGAACGTCAGCAAAAATTATTTGACACCCCTAATTCTCGCGACAATGAACAAGAAGCTAACTGAACTCTTTTGCCCCTTAAAGGAGGCCATATGGCTGCACAACATTGTATTCCCCTCGATGGTGGCCAATTGGTTCATCGACCGGCGTTCCGAAATCGTTATGCTTCGTGAATCTCCCGAGTGCGAGTTAATGCGTCTTTTTCGGCCAAACGATATGGTGCCTACATGGACAATTGCTGAGCTTGGTAAAGCCTTGGGTAATGAAATCGTTTTCCGTGATTATAGACGGCTTGAGGTAATCTGTACCGGCCAATATGCGGGGTTACGCGATGACGCTACTGATAAATGGTACAGTGATTCTCTAGGGTTTGAGGCCTGCTATGATTCACCCAATGAAGCCAGAAACCGGGCTAAACTCCTGATCTATTGTATTGAACACGGCTTTATCACTGCCGATATCTTTTCTAAAACCTTACATCCTTAAAATCAAAATATGTCATTTTTCAAGAACCTATTCCGTAAGTGGAATACCAAAAAAACCTACACCGTTAAAGGCACTTTGTACCATGGCTTTACCCGCATCACCCACTACCAAGTGAATGTAGCAGCCAAGAATAAAGAAGCTGCCGAGAGCATGGCCATTCAAATGCTCGAGAAGGAAATTGTATTCCAGCCCTTCGAAACCGTGAAAGCCGAGGAAATCCGTATACCCTCCTAATCGTCCTTTCACCAGCTCGCCAATCTAGCCAATCTAGCCAATCTCGCACCTCTAAGCTCATCACATGCCCTTTTTTGAAAAAGAAGACATACTCCAAAAAACCCAAGGCGGACTAGACGTTATCATCCGGTTGTTTCCCGATGCGCAAGAATGCGTCGGAAAGACCAACAAAAAATTTAAAATCCGGGATAACGAAAAAACGCCCTCAGCTACACTCAAGCAGCTGCAGGATGGGAATTGGGTAGTGACTGACTTTGGAGGGGATAGCAAGCCTAGAAATGCTATCGAGCTGGTTCGAGACAAGTATGCCTGTGACTTCGCGAAGGCCTTGGAATATATCGCCGATTGGTTCAACATTCCATCGCGTGACGGTATCGCCGCTCGATCGGTGGAACCTGTGATCACGAGTCGACCAGCTGAAGAAGACGAAGCTCCAGGCAGCCGTAAATTCAGCCACAAAGAGGGCTTCACGGATTACGAGCTGGAGGTCATGTTTGCCGAGCATGTGCGCAAAAGCTATGAGCGTGACCGGCTCGTAGAAACCCTCAAAAAGTACGGATGCACAGCACTCGAGTATTATACCGGCACGAAAAATGGAAAAACCTACACCATCGCTTCGACGGATGATTTTCCGATTTTCCATTTTGCACGAGGTAAGTTCTCGAAGATTTACCAGCCCCTAAGTAAGGACAAAAGCAGAAGATTCATCTACGATGGTGAATTCGATAAACGCTACATCAACGGACTAAAGCAGTGTCAGGCAGCTTTTGAGGATTTGCAGAATGCCTACGCCGAAGAAAAAGCCAAAAAGGACGAAGCCGAAGAAGAGGATAAGCCCAAGAAAAAGAAGCTGCCTAAGCTCCCGGAAATCGTAGTCTGCAGTGGAGAGCGTGACGCCCTCAACATGGCTGCACTGGGCTACCTGGTGGTATGGTTTAACTCGGAGACCTATCACCTTGATGGTAATCAATACCGAACGCTGGCAAGCCTGGCAGACGAGCTGTACTATCTAGGTGATATCGACGCAACCGGAAGAAAAGAAGCGCATCGTATGGCGTTTCAATTCTTGGATTTGAAGGTGATCAAACTCCCGAAGGAACTAACGGCCAAGCGTGATCAGCGTGGCAATCCATGTAAAGACCTTCGTGATTATCTTCAACACTATCCGAATCCAAACAAAAATATCCGTGAGCTGATGAAGGCAGCTTTGCCCTATCGCTTTTGGGATGAAGTACCCGAATACGACAGAAACGGGGATTTCAAGCGGATGAAGTATGACGTAAACAACGTGCATTTATTGAACTTTCTGGCAGGTTGTGGCTTTGGTCGCCTCCGGATGCTTAAGACGGAAGAGGACCTTTATGTGCAAGTCACCGGTAACATCGTAAAGCGAGTGAGAACACGGGATATCCGAGATTTTGTCAACCGGTTTCTAGAGACCAGGAACATGGATATTCCTTTGCGGAATACCTTTTTGCGCAGCGCACAGCTGAACGATTCATCCTTGATGAACCTACCCACTGTAGAGCTAGATTTTACAGCTTATGATCAAAAGAGTCAGTATCTGTTTTTCCGTAACTGCAGCTGGAAAATATCTGCAGATGGAATCGAGGAAATCAAGCCTGGTGGTTTCGACCGATACATCTGGGAAGAGAAGGTAATTAACCACGCCGTTGAAAAATCGGATAAGCAATTCGAGGTCAAATTCGATGAAGTCAGTGGCCGATATGATATCGAATTACCCCCATTCGAAAAGCAGTCGTTGCTCTTCCGCTACATCCACAACACCTGTAAAATGCACTGGAAGGTTGAAGAATATGGTGTTGAGGAAAAGCTGCCAAATGGTGAAGTCAAAATGCGCCATAAGCTAACGGAGCAAGAAGAGCAAGAGGAAAAACTCCATCTCATCAACCGGCTGTATGCATTAGGTTATATGATGCACCGGTACAAAGACTCGAGCCGGCCCTGGGCAGTTTGGGCGCTTGAGAGTAAGTTGACCGATGAAGACGAAAGCAAAGGCGGATCTGGTAAATCCATATTCATCACCATCCCGAAACATTTTATCAATGCGGTTTCGATACCCGGTCGAGATCCACGGGTTACTGAAAATAAGCACATCCTTGAAAAGGTAAACGAGCACGTCGATTATGTATACGTTGACGACGCCGATCGGTATTTGAACTTCAGCTTTTTCTACCCCATGATCACCGGGGCGTGGGATATCAACCCGAAGAACATGGCCAGCTTTACCCTCGAGTACGAGGAAGCGCCAAAGCTTGCATTCAGCTCGAATTTTCCACCGAGGAATGCAGACCAGTCTACCAGTCGGAGATTACTCTACACGGTGTTTTCAGACTATTACCACCATGGCCCGAACGACGAATTTCCGGATGAGCGAACTCCACACACCGACTTTGGCAAGAACCTATTCAGCGACTTCACAGAGAAGGAATGGAACGATGCCATTAACCTGGTAGCACAGTGCATTCAGTTCTATTTGCGGTGGCCAGAAAAAGTAAACCCGCCCATGGACAACGTCACCAAGCGTAACCTCAAGAATGAAATGGGCGATGCTTTCCAAGCCTGGGCAGATGTATACTTCAGTATCAATTCAGGTAACCGTGACAAGCTCATTCCGAGGCACGAGGTACAAGAGCATTGCAAAGGCGACGTGAATATGCGACATCTCACATCGCAATCCTTTTTGAAAAAGCTCCAGAGCTGGGTGAAGTTCAACGGGTTTTCCTTAAACCCACGTGAGTTCTTTACTGGTGACGAGCGCCGCATCATTCGTAAGGTGGAGGGGAAATCTACGGAGATGATTTACATCCGGACGAAAGAAGAGCTTAACCAGGATGATATCCATTCTGAAAACCAAGCCAGCCATGACGACGACTTCTAATCCGCATGTTTTCGTGTCTGGCAAGCAGCTCGAACGCAGTCATACGCTTGAAGAGCTGCCAGATCTGATGCGCCCTGGAACAGTTTGGCACGACCACAAGGGGCGCCGATGGGCAGTCATACGCTGGTGGGGAGAGTATTTCGCACCAGGTAAAATGGTACCATCCTCAGTTGAGCTTTTAAACCTTGCTGATGAACAAACAAAAGAGGTGCCAGCTCAAACTATTCATGAGCGTTACAAGAATGGCCACCTGAAGAACCTGAAACAAATTGAATTGGAACGTGAGCAGAATAAAAAGTATTCAACTAATCGGTAAGCCAAAAAGAAATCGTGAGATCAAATTAACTGTATAATCAAATACAGTAAGCATATAATCGATAAACCTAAAGGGAGCAGAGAGAAAAGGGTCTGGTTCTTAATTCTCTTAACATAATTCTTTCGATCATTATCGGTCCAGTCCATTTCACTACTTGCTAGTCGGTATGTTTCCATCTGACGAAAATCCATCAGAATAATTAATATAAGATTCACAATTGGAATCAGAACTGACCAGATATTAATTAGCGGTTCTTCACTTGGGAATGTCCCAAACACCAAGTAGATAGCTATGAGTATACTATTAAAATTGAAGACCTTTTCATGAATTTTATCGAATGTAGCTTGAATTTGGCTTTCGGCGTAAATCTCACGTTTCTCGACTTTTTCAAAAATCCTCGAAGGTTCTTCAGTCATAGATTTGACGTCTTGAATACTTTCTAAATTGCTAAGCGAATTATGTATCTGTTTCAGTATGTTTTTTGATTCTTCATCCATATCAGTCTATTTCAGCTTTACGAGTTAAACACTTTTTATCCAGAAGTCTAATATATCAAATACCTCCCGACGCTAGGAGGGAGACCAATCTCTTTTCACCACCGACACAAAAGTCTCCGATCCCGGGGGCTTTGTTGTTTCTACCCATTGCGTGCGTTAGGGCCGTTTCCCTTGCATCCCTTCTTCCTTTATTCTTGTATATATTTTGTAACTCTGTAACCTTCGGAAGAAAATCATTGAATAAATAGAGAACTAAGAGAGAAGAAGCGGTTTTTTTTGGTTACAAAACGGTTACAAACTCACTTTTGCAAAATCGACGGTTACAAAAAGTTTGTAACCACTTTGGCCGTTACAAACTTGGATACAGAATTCAATTTTCGGGTACAAACGTTTGTAACCGAAAAAGCCTTTAATAGGCTTCAAAAAGGCAGTTTTCTACACGGTTACAGAGTTACACGAAAATGTAGCGTTTAAACGCGCACACTTCGTGCATGGATTTTTGGCTCGTCGGAATCGGCTTATGTCCTTTATCCGATTTTGGGAGCGACTGACCTTTACATTGCCTTAAAAGCTTTCCCATGAGCGCACTCTGCGAACGTAAACGAATCCCCACTCGAGAAATATTCCATCCCGAAACCATTGCTCACTACGACCGTGTTTTGGCAGATGGTGGTATCATTCCCGACCTGTATCTGCTCAACCAAGTAGTCGACCTGTTGAAGAAGCGAGGCAACTTGAATGACTTTGCGCTGGTGGTAGATCCACAGTCGATGGGGTATAAGTTAGGCGTGGGCGCAGGAGTTACTGCGGGCAGAGCTGCCAATAAATTGTATAGCATTCATTCCGCTAGTGATCTAGTGCAGGGAACGGTGGCTAATCAGCCGCTATTGCTGCTAAAGCCAAATAAGAAGTACGCCTTTTTCGGGGGCAATAACGACAACCTGCAAGCGCCATCGCTGGCTAATACGATTTCCGGAGATTTGGAAGTAATCGCGCACATTCAAAGCGACAATTACTCGGTCAATTATCAAGGCATTATTTCTCGGCTCGTTGGATCCAGTGCCATAAGCTTCTACATCTACACGTTTGGAGGAAACCTTTCTATCGAGTTTTCGCTCAATGGAACCTCGACAATTGGAGCAACATCAACAGTCGCAATTCCTTACAGTAACGGACAAGCCTTTTGGTTCAGAGTTACCCGAGTCGCATCCACTGGAGTTATTCGTTTTTTTCATAAAGCAACTGAAGCAGCAGCCTGGACTCAACTTGGGAGTGATGTGACGCAAACTTCAGGAGCCTTATTCAATACCTCCAACGGAGTATTTGCCATCGGAGGAGCACCCAATACTTCTATTCCGTTTTTGGGTAGTATTCACTACGTGCAATATGGTTCTATCATCGGCGGGGAACCAGGACTGGTGATGGATCCGGAAGAATTCGATCGCCAGAAAAGTCCCAACAGCTGGACCAGCAGGTCCGGTCAAGTTTGGACGCTCGTGCGTACCGGTACTTCAGGAATTAGAGCTCACATCGTTGATCGCCCCATAGTGGTAGGAGATGGAACATTGTATTTCATGAAGGCAGCGCCGTTTACGTGGAATGGACCAGGTACAGTTTATGGCGTTATCCATAACCACCAAGATGGCTCGGAGCGTGGAATCTGGGATGGCAACGAAATCTTCCACAACTCGCTATTTACCGATACAGGAAATCAACTGCAGACGATAGTAGGTTCTACCATTTCCAAGATCGCCAGACCTACCAAACTCGGACTAGTTATTGCCAAATACGGAGCAGGCGCCTACAGCCTAGGAGCCTATCCTTCAGCACCCATCACCAGCACGTCCAACGCTGCCGATAATTTCGAAGGCTTTACCTTGTTTGCCCGTGGCAATAACTCTCAGCCGTCCAATACATCGGCAACCGCCATTGTCGGTACCAGATCATTGGAAAGTCAGGAACAAATTCAACAAATCGTCGACCTTTTAACCCTTACCCATGGTAGCATCTTCTCCTAACGTAGTTCCCGCTTTACCGCAGTTTGCCCGTTTCTCGAGCAAAGCTTCAGCGGAAGAAAAGTGTGCAGAAATCGTCGCAGCCAAAGCTGAAGAATGGGAAGGTCGAGCCGATCAGTATGCTGTGCCGTTCAAGCCCGAGGGTCAAACAAAATGGTTTGTGCCGGTACTCCCAGGTTATGAATCCTTTTTTGAAGGGATTACCCTTGTAACACTCGAGTAAAGCGGTTTTTTCGTAATTTTAAGGATATGCTGAAACTCAGAATTCCCTGCCCTCAGTACATCTATGAGTATTGCGTCAACCGGTTCGGAGAGCCGCTTATCCTCGGAAAAAATCACATCATCAACCGGCTTATCAAAAGCTCGCTGCAGAAGCCACCGGTTAAACCGGATCCGCCATTAGAAGGGCACTTCATCACCGTACATTTGCCCTGGTATGCTTACCCCGATCCGCGGGTATATTCCTACCTGCCCAAACGAGCCAAAGAGCAAATCATCCAAGCCATAGATGAGGATATTTTGATGGTAGATTTCCTGGCCTTTATGAAGCAGGGCAGCAGGTTGGAGATAGAGCAGCAGCTGCTTATAGCCGCCTTCATCCAGGGCCGGGGAATGAGTGAAGATAGCCTGCCAGCTGAGACGTTGAAGAAGCGATATTATCGATATCGTCAACAGCAAAATAATTTCAAAAAATCTTTCGAGTTCGATGGGCAATTTGTCCCCGACGTATTCGAAAGGCTATTAAACCTATGTTAGACCGCAATCGCTACCTCGTTCCCCGGGTTGTTGCCCTCTATTATTTACCGGCCGATCAGGTGGACTATGTATTCCGTATTGTCAACGGACGCACCGAGCGATTGGTCCAACTCAAAGCAGCTTCCAGCTGGAAGCCGCTGACGTTCACAGTTGCCTCTGCTGACTGGGAGGATAAAGGCGCAAAAGACGCCTCAGGTAGGTTTAAGCGGCAAGAAGTTGCTTTATTTTATCCCGGTGATGATAGTGATAAAGATGCACAGCTGCGCGACATCGAATTAAGGCGCCACCTGGTGCGCATCGTTTACGACAACGGCGAAGATTTTGTACTCGGTAGCCCTGCTACACCTTTGAGCTGTCAGGTAGCTTTTGATAGTAAACGCAAAGGCTCCACCCTTACATTCTCCCGAAATCTGGCATTATAGGCCTTTTTTAGTCCTTTAAGCCGCCTTTTTGCGGTCATTCCTTTGTGTCGTAATCATCCGACACATGAAAGGAATACACAACCTACTGCTTCAGCTGCGCAAAGAATGGTTCCTAGATCCAGCCTTTGCCGATCAACTCATGCCTTTGGCTTACCAATTGGCAGCGGGCACACTACAGCTAGAAGAGCGGGGCCTGCTTATGGCGTCGTATTCGAACGGTACGAGCGTGAATGCACTTCCTTATGCTTTTTCGGATGCCAAGGATCCATTTGAGGAATTACCTGAGGGTAGTGTAGCCATCATTCCAGTGCGCGGTACCATGCTCAAAAATGGTACGTTGTGCGCCTGGGGAGCCGACGAGCTGACAGAGCTGATGCTTAAGGCCGACAACTCTCCAAAAATGTCGGGGACCATTTTACTGATGGATTCAGGCGGTGGAGCTGTGAACGCCGTGCCGGTTTGGACGCAGGCTCTGGCCGAACGAAAAAAGCCAGTAGTTACCATAGCCGATATGTGTTGCAGCGCTGCCTACTATGCAGCCATCCATACCGATCACATCATGGCCATCAACGACCTAAGTGCAACCTTCGGGAGCATCGGCGTGATGGTACGTTGGTTGGATTACGCCAAGGCCATGGAGAAGATGGGCATCGAAGAGCGTGAAGTGTACGCCGATCCAAGTGGCCATAAAAACAAAGAAATGCAGGATGCCAAAAAGGGTGATTACGAACTCTTAAAGGCAAACGCTCTCAATCCCCTCGCTATTCGTTTTCAGAACGACGTAAAAGCACGTCGCCCCAATTTGGACCTTTCCGTGGAAGGCATCATTGAAGGCAAAACTTTCGGCGCACAGGACGCCCTCGCCTACGGACTCATCGACTCCATCGGCACACTCGCCGACGCCATCGACATGATCGGCAAACTACAAGCTACCAAAACTCTCAATTCACTTTTATGACCCTCAAACAACGATTCCAAGCCATGGTATCGGCCGCGCAGAAGCTGCTCGGCATCGATGCCCTGCCGGTACAAGACGCTAAGCTCGCCTTGACCGCCGAACAGCGCGCAACGCTTGTTGCAGCCCTGGACGAAGACAAGGTGAAAGCCTTCGAAAATGCGTTTAATCAATTTCATTCGCAAGAAGCGAGCGCCAACGCAGCCTTCAAGCGTGAAATGGAGGAGTTCCAACGCCTTCTTCAGGAAGAACAAGCAACGACTGCACAGCTCCAGCAGCAAGTGGAAACCCTTGCCGCCCAACCTGAAGCTTTGCCTGCTGCTGTGTTGCCGATCACTCCAAAGGGTAACGGTAAATTCTTGGTGCATCAGGCCAACGCCAAAACCTTGTTCGGCCTCGATGATCCATTGCTTGCTCTAGACGATGCCAGGGAATGGAACCAGCGGGCCGCGCAGCATTTGCTTCGCTTGCAAGGCATCAGCATGCCAGCGCCTGAAGGGAATATCAACTACGACCAGCTGGCGAACGACTTCAACAAAGTCTACCAGACCCGGACTGATATTCGCACGCTCCTGACAGTAGGCTCACAGTTCGATGGCATTTTCCCCATGCGCAGCGGTGTATCGGATAAAGCCGTCGGGTTCAATCTCTTCTTGGACGAGCTGACTCAGGCCTATCAGCAGAATTTCGTCACCAAAGGTGCATTCGCTTTCGAGCCTGAAGTGCAAAGCGTTCGCGACCTCGAATTCTCTTATGAGTTCAAGAACCTCAAAGAGCTCGAGCGCAACTGGATTGGTACCTTGACCGGAGCTGCTGCCGACAGCTCGCCGATGAAGCTTTCGTTCGTGAATTTCTTGTACGACCACATTGCCAAGAAAATCATCATGGAGCGCGACCGTAGGACTGCCAATGGTCGCTACAAAGCACCGGTACAAGGAACTGCAGGTCTGGCCATCAACGGTGCAGATGGTGCCTACGAAGTGCTCAACGATAAAATTGCTGAGCTCAAAATTCGTGTGACGCCTCTGGGTATCATCACCGACAGCAACATCGACTTGAAATACAAGGCGCTCGCTGAAAGTGTACCGCAAGAATTACGTGACTCTGGTACTATGATTATGTACATCCCTACCGGTAAAAAGCGTAAGTACAACGACGCACTCAATGCCCGTTACGGCTCTAGCCGTCCGAACAGGGAAGACATCAACTACATCGATGGGTACGAGATGATCAAGCTGGTAGAATTGCCTTACAGCGAAGGCCGTATGCGTGCATTCATCACTGTAGCCGGCAACATCGAGCGTTTGGAAAATAAACCCGGTGAAGCATTCAGCGGTATGAGGATGGTTCCTACCATCAAAACCCTCCAAGTGAATAGCGTATGGAAAGAAGGTATCTTCTTCAACCTGGCTGGTCGTAAAGCCGCCAGTGCTGCTGCTTTGGCGGTACGTCCGTTGACCGAGCAGCTGATCTGGTGTAACGAAATCGACTTTGACCCGAACTACTTCGTAGCCATGGAAAAAGACGATGCGACTCCATCTGTTGCCGATCACACGTCAATCGTGAGTGTAGACAACACCGCACCGGTTGCCATCACGGCCATCGACGACGCTCCTGTGGGTGCAGAAATCCGCATCAAAAACGGAAGCGCTACCAACGGCATCACTATCGCCAATACTGGGAACTTCTCCTTGCTGCCTGCTGCTTGGAATCCAAACGTGGGCGATAGCATCGTACTTAAAAAACGTTCAGACGGTAAGTTCATCGAGCTGGAGCGCATCGACGCGATCACCGATGGATACATCCAGTTTGCAGCCAACGCGACAACTCCGGACGTGTCGGCAGGTCAGAACTTCTTGACCAAAGAGAATAGCAGCGCCACTGCCATCACCAACCTGCAAAATGCAGTGCCTGGTCTGGTGTACACCATCCGCGGTGGTAGCTCTACCAACGCCACTACAATTGCCAACAGCGGCAATTTTGTCCTCACAGCGGCCATGACCCTCTCTGCAGGAGCATGGATCCAGTTGCAGAAGTCGGAAACCAACGGATTGTTTTACGAAATCAACCGCGGCTAGTAATCAAGGCCCCGCCTTCGGGCGGGGTATTTATCTCTTAATTCAAAACAGACATGAAAAAAGTTCTGAAAAACCCATACCTGCTGGTGGCAATGCTTTTTGCCTTCATCGGCCTTTTTGCGATTGCCGAACAGCTCAGCCTTGTTGAACTAGGCATTGCCGGCTCGATGATCCTCGCCAACGGTGGTGTTCTCGTAGGCTTGCCACGCCGTAACGACATCTCCAGCGGAGCGCTTCGTCCGAAAGACAAGATCTTAATTGCGCTCAAAGAAGATATCGCTTTCTTCCCAGACCGTGACGACAAGGGCGTACTCATCCTAGGTGACATTCTCTTTAAGCCGGGTAAATCCTTCGACGAATTCTATGGTACACAGAATACCATTAAAATCAATTCCGTCACCGAAGGAGAAACGGACCAGGAAGGAGAGCGCAACAAAGTCATGTTCGAGCACCCGGGTACTTATCTCGAGGTACTCGAGTTCCGTCAGCTGGTGATGCGTCAGCCTCTAGTTGTCATTGTGCAGCGTTGCAACGAAGACATGATTATTTATGGCGACTGCTGTAATCCTATGCGCATGGCCGTAGATGCCAATGGCGACAATGCGAAGAATTCTACAGCATTTACCTTCACCAACGTGGTGCCTGGACATGTGCCTGGTATTTATCGCGGTGCAGTTACCCTCCCAGACTTTGCTGGTCTTGTGGCCGCCAATGCAACCAGTGTCAGCATCGCCAACGGCAATGGTCGCTACAAAACCGGTATCAATACCCAAGCGACCCAGATCACCACCATCACGGGCTCAGCTCACGGTATGGTGATCTCGCTGGTAGGTAATACCGGAGGCTTCCCAAGCACCGTACAAAGTGGTGGTATTTTCATTTTGAAGGATGGCGCAACCTTCACCCTCACGGATGGGGCGCAAATCACCTTCAAGGTGTTCAAGGATGGAGCCAATACCTTCAAGTTCATCGAGCAATCGCGTAAAGTGTAGCCCTCGCTTTCCTTTCCAGCCGAGCCCGCAGTGATGCGGGCTTTTTTATTGTCCTTTTGGCCGCAGATGTGCGAACGCACTTTTACTAAAAATTCTCAGCACCATGAGCCAACTCAAAGCAGAAGTGCTTAATTACTTGCAAAATGACCGCACCCATGCCGGTGCGAAAGAACTCTATTTACGCCATGTTTCCGGAGGGGCTTTCCGCTCTCGCGTGGTCAGCGCCCCCGAAAGTGAACTGATGCGCGACATGATCCGCGACGAGCTCATTCGCCTTGCGGGTATCAACGAACAAATCGCAATGCGCCTCTGGCGTCAACGGATTGTTCAGTCAGACGAAGCCGCAGATTCGGCTACAGGCGGCGAAAACCCTGGTGGTGGAGCACAGGGCTCCAGCGCACCGACGAAGCCTGATAAAGGCACCAAAACCCCATCAGTGGGCAAGGGTAAAAAAGGGGCAAAGGCAGCTCAAGCGGATGCAACATCGACTGGTAAAAAATCTGGCGGAAAAAACAAACCTGCCCAGGATTCAGCGGAAAAGTTAGCTGAAGAAAAAACCGCCACATTGCCCGCGGGCGGGGAAAACTCTGGAGCTGGTGCTACCACTCCGGCGGAGGATACCGGCAAAGCCTTGCCAGTGACCGTGCAGCAAGCGATCAAGCTCCGAGAGGAGTTTCCCTTTTTGGCTGCTGCAGATTGTCCGCAAGAATTGCGGAAGCTCGTCGGTGCAATGCTCGATGCGTACGACCAATACCGCCATGCACATGCGCAGCTCTTTGAAGCTGCAACTCCGGCAGAGCTGGCAGCATTGACCGTCTCGGTGGCCGAAGGGTACTTGGAGAATCGCCAAATATGGGAGGAGCTGAACCACTACAAGCAGAACGGTACAGTGTTGGGCAAACACCCTTCGCTTGTTCGTCTTACGCTGCGCGAGCGGACCAACCGCATGACCGTAGTTGAGCTGGCCAAACGCAAGGAAACGATCATCAAGTCGATCTCTCGTCGCCGTGGCCAGATCGAGAAGGAAGCAGCAAGCAAGCCGCACCTGGTAGAAGGATGGAAGCAAGCGCTCGAGCTCGATGAATTCGAACTCGAACTCATCACCCAGACCCTCGCAAGTAAAGGCTAAGGATGTCGCTGTTTACGTTGGAGGATTTACGGCCAAAGTTTGCCACCGGTGAGCTCGAGCAAGGAAAGGAAGCTGCACTAACAGCTTCCTTTTTGGCATTACACCGCCGTAAAATCGAAAACGTCAAGCAGCTGGCAGGTAAGCTGCCGGTATGGAATGAAGGACTTTTTCTCTGGACCGATCGTAGCTTCAACGCCTTTACCTTCATTCCCTTCGTCATCGCGGAAGAAGGAGTGATTGAGGAAGTGCTCATCACCACTTACTCCCTGAGCATCGAAATACTCGATGCGCTTTGCCAGCTGCTCGACGATAAAAAATTACTGCAGGTGGATCTGTTTATTTCCGATAGCCTCCGCCATCGGATTCCGAAAACGGCAGACCACCTGCAGCGGATCGTCGGGCAGCGCTCTAACCTGCGTGCTTCGTTTGCCTGGAACCACAGCAAAATCATCCTACTCAAAACCAGCTGGAGCTGGTTCGTCGTAGAGGGTTCCGGCAACTTCGCCAAGAATGCGCAGTTTGAGCAATACGCCATTTTCAATAGCAAGGAGCTCTATGAGTTCCGTAAACAATGTATCACCGATGGATTTTACCGAGAATCAGCTGAAGGAAATTGAAGACCTTGCAGGGATCGGTCGCTCCTTGCGATCGATAGCCCGGATCATGGGTATCGACTATGCTGTGCTGAAAGCCGCCCACGATAACCCTGCGTTGCCGGTCGGTTTTCACTTCGCGCTCGGAGTTGAGCGCGCCAGTGCTAAGGTCGACCTGGCAACACGGCTAGCAGCGGAAAACGGCAACATCACCGCCATCCAGCAGTTCGAAAAAATTCAAGAAAGACAAAAGTATTATGAGCGCAAAAGGCAAATCCTCGGACTTGAGTGATCAACTGATTCAAACGCCCTACGAAATTTTGAGGCGGTATCAGGACACCGGTGACGAAACGCTCATCAGTCAGGAGCTGCGCATCTACATCGACCAGTTGAATCTAGTCCGACAAGCGCACGACAAGTACGAATCGCGGGCACAAATCGTCGCCTTGCTTCGATTGGCCTATCCAGGGCTTGCCGAGAATATGTACAGCGCCCTCTTTGAAGATGCGCTTAATTTCTTTTATGCAGATAGCCGGGTAAAAAAGGAAACTTGGAGGAACATCTACGCCAAGCAGCTCGACGATGTGGCCTTGCTTGCTCTCGAGCGTGACGATTTTAAATCGTTCCGCGAGATGAAGAAACTCGCCGCTGAAATTCGCGGACTCATGGAGCCAGACAAGCCCGAGCTGCCGGAAGATATCTTCGACCGTAAAATCGAAATCATCACCGCCAATCCGCAGCAGCTAGGAGCGAAAGCAGTAAGTAAGGCAGAATTGATCAAGCGCCTCGAGCAGTTCAAGCTCGACCAGGTAAGCGTGAACCGAGCCGTTCGGGATGCTGGCTTTGCAGAAGGAGTGTTGGACGATGAAGCATAAGCTTGAGGCGGAGAAGGTCCGCCACACCTATACCACACCCGCCAACGTGCTTATCAAGCTTGTAAAGCCGAAGAACCTCTATGTGATCGGTGGGCGGGCAACCTCCAAAAGCCAGGACATACTCGCCGACCGGTCGAAAGACATCATCCATGAAATGCCTCGGGGATTTATCGGTTTGGTGGCAGATACCTACATGAACCTGCGCAACAACATTATCGATAAAATCATGAGCGGTTGGGAGCTCAAACAGTGGCGTGAAGGGATTCATTACATCGTTGGTACCGAGCCGCCCAAAGACTTTTTGAAGCAACGACCCATTTATCGGGTAATGGACTACAAGCACGTGATCAGCTTTTGGAATGGTGCTGTTTTGGCCATGAAATCGCTCGACCGGCCTTCCATCAACGCGGGTAACTCGTTCGTCCACATCATCGGAGACGAAGCTAAATTCTTGAAGTGGCCAAAGCTGAAGAAAGCTATCCCGACCGTAAGGGGGGATAAGAACTTCTTTCCGTCGCATTATTTCGGGGGGCAGACGTTCACGACAGACATGCCGAACACCCACAACAACGAGGACCCGTGGATCCTGGACATGCACCAGCGGATGAACAAGGCACAGGTGCAGTTGATTTTAGAAACGGCCCTAGTAGAACAAGAAATATTGCTCGAGCTTGTGGAAGTGACGGCCACGCACAACGACCGCAAGATTGCCGCCGTGCAGCGGAAGCTCCAGCGCTGGCAGGAGCGTTTGCTTCAGGTGCGTGAGGGCAGTACCTTATACCTCACAGTGAGCTCGTTTTCCAACGTGCACCGGGTAGGCCTCGACTACCTAATCGAGCAGTTTGAAACCTTAGGGCGGGAAGAGTTCATGTCGGCCATCATGAGCTTCAAGCCGAAACTAGAAAAGGGGCAGGAGTTCTATCCAGCCTTGTCGACCAAGAACTATCTGCAGGACGTGTTCAATTACGAGCACATGGATGTGCACGGCTACTCCAGAGTAGACTCAAGATCCTTACGGCACTTGCAGCCCAGGTTACCGATTGAAGCGGGTTTTGATGCCGGTAAGATGCTTAGCCTGGTCACTGGGCAGAGCAACCGGCTAGAGATTAAAGCACTGAAGAACTTTTACACCTTGGTTCCCGACTACATCAGGGAGTTGGCCGATCAATTCATAGAGTTCTACAAATACCATCCTTGTAAGATCCTGAAGGTGTACCATGACCGGGCAACCAACAACCTGCGCAAAGCAGGGGCCGACGTAGCCAGTCAGTTGCTGCACGACATTGAAATAGATCGAGAGGGAAAACGTACTGGTTGGGTGGTAGAATTGATGTCGATAGGACAGGGGAATATCGCCCATGAAGACGAATACAACCTGGCTCAAATCATGATGCGGGGAATAGATAAGCGGTTTCCGATGGTGAAGATAGATGCGGCCAACTGTCCAGAGCTGAAGGCATCGCTGGAGATGGCTCCGATACTTCGGGAGAAGGGAGAAATCAAAAAGGATAAGAGCTCCGAGCAGATGGATAATATCAAAAGGTTGCCCAGTGAGTCAACCAACATGAGCGATGCGTTCAAGTATTTTATCTGTCGCAGGGAGTGGATTCAGGGGATGAAGGAGCTTGGGGGAGGTGCGGGGATGTCGGACCCTATGGTGTGGTGATCGTTTTCATTGGTGCGGGTTGATTTAGGATTCGAATAGGAGATTTTTTTTGCCAGGTTCTACAACTTTATTACATTCGAATTCAACCAATTAAACCCTAAAAATCAATATGGCTAGTTTACTAAACACATCTTGGGTAATATCAGCAGTAAATCATGACTTCAATACTTTACAAGTTGATTTTAAATCATCAGGTGTTGCTGACGTTACCCTCGACACTCAACCGGGTAGAATATTTCCGGGTACTTGGACTGAGGATGGCAATTCTTTTACATTAACATATTCTTATCTGAGTCCATCTAATACACACCAACAAGATTATGATATTCAGGGGGTATTTCAGGGAACAACCGGTTCAGGGACTAATACACTGACCTTTCCTCTGCCACCTTTGCCCATGCAGTTTACGATGACACAAAATCAGTGACAAGCATAAATCAACTTTAAAAAGCCCGTTCATGACAGAGCGGGTTTTTTTATGGGCGCCTCCTTCAGATCGCGCTTTTCGCGGTACACGGTACCTTGCTACAATCGCTGGCGCACTTCAATGGAACAACACGCTGAAGTACAGCAAAACGAAAGGTTAATGTTATATTTGACAATGCGCAAACTGATAATTATCTGGGTGATGCTATTGGTGGCCGGAGTTGCTACCGCCCAGGACGTAATAACCACAAAGAAGAACGTAGCTATTCGTTGTATAATTGAAGATGTCGTTGACTCTACGTTGATTTTTAGAACTACGCGGCTCGAGCCGTCGCAAAAGCTTTCATTGAGTTTAGTGTCGAGTGTCAGTATCACCGATTCTTCCAAACGGGCGCAGCTTCAAAGCAAAAGTGTTTTACTCAGTGAGCTAATAGAGAAGCCCCTTGATAGCACTTCTAAAATGGGAGTAGCTGAAATCCCAAAACCACAAGGCAAAGAGCTAATTCAAGAAGGTGCTAATCTGATTTATAAAGGGGCTGGACAAATACTCATCGGTACTGCAATTGGAATTGCAACGAGTGTAATCATTTTAATCCCAGCGGTGGCAGCCACAGTTTCAGTATTACCAATTATAGCAGCTGGTAACGGGGTTTCGCTGCTTTTAAACGTTGCTGGTTTCGTCAATATTCGTAAAGGTGCAAAATCAATACAAGAAGGAGGACAAGGACTCTAAACTCGTTCTGGTCTCGATCTTGAAAAAAAGCCCGGTCACTTCTGGTCGGGCTTTACTGTTTTTAGTCCTTTTTCAACCAGCTCAATGTAGACGGCTTCGAGGGTAAGCTTGCGGCCTTGCTTCTCCAATTCTAGCTGATAGAATTTTACTTCTAAGTGTAATTCGTCTGGAATTGATTTTAGAGATATTGCGGCCATACCTAATTTTTACTTCAAATGTAATTGTTCTTTTTTATGACAAACTTGTATAATTATTATTGATTATTACCTTTACCACACGGCACAATAAAACCCCTGAGAGCTGTCACTCCCAGGGGCTACAAGTCGTAAATCGGTCACGAAACCAATCACGTCATGAAGATAGACAAAGATGGTTATATCCTGTGCTATGGATATAAATTTCATCCAGATGCGCTAAAGCAGCTCGGCACGTTCTCGGAAATTTTCACCGAGAAAGAAATGCTTGAAATCAGCAAAATGGTCCTGTATTGTCAGGCCGAATTGGGCGAGAAGTTTCACGAGATGATTCCTCCGGAAACGCTTCGCTTATTATTCGAGCTCACCCATTTCGTGCAAATGATTTCCGGCAAGGTTGAATTCCCTTGCCATGAATAAGGTTGATCAACCGCGGTACTTCCGGAACCGGGTAGAGGTAGACGGAGTAGAGCCGGAGCGTCTCTGGATGGAAGATGATGGTGGCCAGTTAATTTTGGTCGACGAGGATGAGTTCGCCCTGGTGGAACGAAGCGATGATCCGAGATTTTATGAAGTGCAGCTCGAGGGCTAATCCACACTCCTGATTTTGATCATAGCACTGTAGTTTCGACTGCGTTCTACTATGTTGAGCCAAGCCTTGATGCTTTTCTCATACTCAAATGAGAAGCGTAGTTTCAGTCTAAACACTTCTGCGATTGGTGGTTCGCTTATACCATGTACCGGATGTTTTTTCAGGTGAAAGCATCTAGTTTTTGTCGGCTCTATGGGTGAGTTCTCCTGGTTAACTGAATTTTACACACGAAGGTCTTCACCGCCGGAGTAGCATGCGCGTTGCCCTGCAAGGCCTTTCGCGGCATATCCTCACGTTGTTCCGGTATTCCACGGTGCCTTGTCAGGTGCTATCCTGGCGTTGAAAAAATGGGTGTATAAAATTTCATTAACCATTTAAACTCTTACACCATGAGCAAGCTCAAAAACAATCCAGACACTACCACTTGGGCAAAAACCTACGTCGGTCACGGTACTAAAATCGACGCAGTACCAAACGCAGTAGAAGTAGTTCTCGACATGACCACAGCTGAAGGTTTCATCTTTGAGTACGAAGGAAAAAAGTACATCAAGTTTACCTTGGCACAACGCAAAGAAGCCGATCGCTTCGGTCGCACACACAGTGCCTACTTGAAATCAAAAATCGAAGGAGTGGGGGCTTAGCCCTCACTTTTTTTTAAAGTTTGAAGATGTTAGAATCTTATCTATTATTGAGGCCTAAACTTATCGAAATGAAAAGCGATCCCTCAAATGGAATAGTGGATATCCCTATCGATGATATCATTCTGGATGTCAATAACCCCAGATTTGGTGAGTTGTACAACGGCAGCGAAAAAGAATATGACTTAATAAGGTATTTGCTCGAAAATGAGGGTGCATATGAAATTGTTAAGGGTATAGTGCGCGCAAAGCAGTTTTACCCAGATAAAATTATTTGGGTGGTCAAAAGAGGGAATAAGTATTTGGTTAAAGATGGAAACCGAAGATGCGCTGCTGTAAAAGCTTTGCAACAACCTGCTGTTTACGAACTAAAAGAAAATAGGGTTGACATCAAAAATGTACCAGCTCTAATTTTCAAAGATGATTCAGAATTGAAACGGAGGATAGCCGAAGAACATACTGAAATAGGCATTCTGCCATGGGAAAGGCTTTCACAGGCATTATATGTGTGGGATTTGCCCAAAAAAGCGCAGCAATCTTTTTCGAATTATAAAGACCTCTTAAAAATCGCTAATTTTTACAAGGAAGCGGTCAAAATAGGAGGTTTAGACCTGAAAGAGGTCTTACGAAGAGGTCGATCAGGTACGGGAGGTAGAATGATTATTTTTGAACGTCTTTTTCGAGATCGCTTGCATTGTGGATATGACTTTGACTCAACTAGAAATCATGAAATAATTATCATTGATAAAGACAGGTTTTCTTCATACATCATTGCTCTACTCAATTGTTTCAGGCCTCCATTCGGTAAAGAAGTAACTGCACGTTACATAGACGAGCATCGTGAATTTGTCTTTCAAACTCTACCTCAATTTGGTTTTTTGTTAAATGCAACTGAGGAAGTTAAAGTGACGTCTTCTTCTGACAATCAAACAAATCAAGGCAATACTAATATAAACGAAAACAGCTCTACGGATAATTCAGTAATCCCTGTCAAGTTAACAACTCAGCTAAAGCCAAAAATGAGACGAATTGGTTGCAGAGCTCGGTGCTTGTTTCCTGATGAGCCGTGCTGGCTCGCTTCAAGAATTCAACACCATTCAAAGCGCCGCTTACATTCAGAGTTGGATTAAACGACTCGAAAACGATAAGCGGTTAATCCTTGAAGCTTCCGGTAAGGCATCACGAGCCGCTGATTTTATCATCAACGAAGAAGGGGAGTGATCCCCTTTTTTTGCTAGTAAAGAAAATACTGTCGCCTTTGCTACGAAAGTTAGGCGTACCTATGCCACAAGCCCAAGGAACTACGGCATAAACACAAGCCCCGCGGCAACCCTGCCTTTATTCCGTTCCTCCTTGGTCGAAGTGGCCTATATCGCCAGTGCTGACTGCTCAAATGCAGACTGCATGAAAACTACTTCTTCAGCTGGTCGCGTGGGCAAGGCTCTCGCGCAGCAATACACCTTTCCGATAGTTAAACTATCCTACACACGTGAACCTGGTCAAGCGTTCAACTTAAAGTTAGAATCGGCACGTGAATGCTACGAGGTCCTGAAACCACTCTTTGCCGATTGCATGGACCATCACGAAGAGTTCAGAATTATCTTGGTCAACCGTAGGAACTTAGTGATCGGTACGCATCTCGTTGGCCAAGGTGGTCTAACTGCAACCGTGGCAGATGTTCAAATCATTCTACAGGCGGCCATCCTGAGTAATTGCACATCCATCGTTCTCGCGCACAATCACCCATCAGGTAACCTACAACCGAGTAAATCAGATGTCGACCTTACTGAGCGTTGCAAGTATGTTTTAAAGTACATGGGCTTGAATCTACTCGATCATTTGATACTGACGAGTGAAGGCTACTATTCATTCGCAGATCAGGGTATACTTTAATAACAACCACCTTCGGGTGGTTTTTTTATGCTCCAAGTTTAAAGACAGTTCATCATTGGTACTCTTTTCAATGGTGGTTTTGATGGTGTCGAGCAAGCTCGACGGTTAGTTATGGTGGCAACAGCGGTCGACGGCTTCACGGGGCTAGCCGTCGGGTTGTGGTGGCACGGCGGCGGGCAAAATCGCGCTTTTATGTTTTAACACATCATATATCCACACATCGGGCGGGCTGCGTTCGCACATAGGCCGCGGGGCGGGTCGGGGTCAGGACAGCCACAACCCAAAAACGCTTTGCGTTTTTTAGGGTTTGTTGGCTGATTGTCTGAAAGTTGACTTTTTCGGGAATGTACTAAATAGTGGAATCGTCAACTTTTTTGACGAAATATTAAAAGTTTTGGGCAGGTGCGAAACGCATAAATGGATATGCGATGCTCCAAAATTGCCCTGCTTCGGCTGTCCTTTAGTGGGTTTGACTGATGAACTAAGCTTGCAACATGGAGCAAGTTCAACCCACTATTCCGCTATTTCTCGCCATCAAACAGATGCGAGAAATTAGTTCGCTCGGAGGTACTTTCTCGATTGTGTTCGCAGGCTACAACCGAACAACGCGACAGGGCACCGGTATACACCGATTCCCGCACTGTAGCCTCCGCCGAGCGTCAACCGAAGCAGGGAACAAGTACGCTGATCACCAGCTCAATCTTTTAGATGAAGACACCAACGAACCACGCAAGTGCTGGCAGGTGCTCATCCTTTACTTCAATGACCAAAAAATTTCACTAGATGGCTTTACGGCGAATCAACGATGAATTCTACGTTGTCGACAATGACGACCAATCGGCCTACCTCTTTGAGACTGTGGATAAGGACCAACTGTTTCGTGAGCAAGGAATCGCAGTTTTTACTCGTCCCCTCTGGGACCTGCAACCGATGTTTGTTCCTGGCACGCAATTAAAAATCATTCCTTGGGGACTCGAAAATAAACTACCCGCAGAAGTAAGGGCAGTCATTGACCAGGCACACTTGCCTGGCGGTATCATGAAAAAGCAGCTGCAGCTCCTCTGGGGTCAAGGGCCGATGTTATATAAGCTTGAATTCAAAGATGGCGTCCCCACCAAAGTTTGGACGGAAGATCCAGAAATCGAAAATTGGTTGAAGAGCTGGGACGCCGAAGCGTATCTCATGAAACAAGCGGTTGACTTCTGCCACCTCGAAGGCTGCTTTTCTAAGGTATATCGGAATCGGGGCGTCAGGATCGGTGGCCGTCCACGAATCGTGAAGCTCGAGCATGAAAGCGTCAACAACGCTAGACTCGAGTGGCCCGAGGATTTAGTGAACGTCAAAGCCATTATTACAGCCAATTACCTCTTCCCGGATTTAGGTCAAATTCGGCGATACCCTGTCTTTGATTTTGCTAACCCTTTCGAGTACCCAGTGAGCATGCTCTACTCCAACCTACCCGGATTTGCTCGAGACTTTTACAACTACCCGTCGTTTTTTGGGGCGATGCCTTGGTTCAAGAATAGTGGCAAAATGCCGATAGCCATCAACAGCCTTTTGAATAATGCAGCCATCATCAAGTTTCACGTAAAAAGCCCACAGGCTTATTGGGACAAAAAGAAGTCCATCCTGATGGAGCAATGTATGGCGCTCGACAAGCCCTATGAAGATAGAATGTTGAGCGAGCTCAAATCTGAAATGTACAGCAGCCTGGCCAAAGTGTTGAGCGGCGTTCACAACATCGGGAAGTTTTTTGCCACCGAGCAAGTTGTAAATCAGTTTGGGCATTTAGAAGGATGGGAGATCATCACCATCGACCAGAAAATCAAAGACTACGTCGAGTCGCTCGAGCTTATCAACAAGATGGCCGACAGGGCAACCATCGCAGGGATCGGCTTACACTCCGCACTTGCCAACGTATCTGCAGATGGAAAATCAGATAGCGGATCCGAACAGCTATATGCCCTCAAAATCTACCTAGCTACAGGCGTCGACATACCGGAGCAAATAATTACCAAAGCGATCAACTACGCTATCCGCGCGAATTGGCCAGGTAAAAACCTCAAAGTCGGCTTTTACCACGCTGTCGTCGGTAAGGAGCAAGATGTAACTAGTAAAGCCCGTGTAACCGCTCAAGTTTAAGCTATGCTATTCAACAAAAACAACCAAGGCGAAATCGAAGTCAAAAAGCTGCTAGGTTTCGTATACGCGAATCTGAATTTCAAGGATTTTGTACCCAGCTTGATGATGGCGGAAGCAGCCGTTATTCGATTCACAGGCAAAGAAATTTATGCGGCAGCTGCAGCTAGGTATACAGCTACCGAGTACAGCGGAGATTTGACGAGCGACAACAAGTTTGACCAACTCGTTCACAAATTTCAACTGGCAATCTTGACTGCCGGTTATCGCGATTTTGCTCGAAACAACGACTTGCAGCATAGCGAAGCAGGTCGCACAATAACCGTCACTGAGGAAAGCAAACCCGCCTTTGAATGGATGATCGAGCGCGATGATCGGGCGCTCGTTCAAAAGAGTTTCAAAGCCCTCGACTTGCTTTTAGAGTTTTTAGAAGCAGAGGCGGAGACAGAAGGATTTTCCAGTTGGAAAACGAGCACCGCGAGAAAGTCACTTCGCGGCCAGCTCATTTATTCAGCGACTCAATTTGATGACGTTTATCGAATCGGCGGATCGTTGCGATTCTTTATCCTGGTCACGCCGCTCATGCGTGCCGTTGAACGGCGCAAAATATTGCCAGTCATCGGGGAAACCCGCTACAATACCCTGCGGACGAAAATTGCCAACGCCGAAGCCTTGAGCGAGCCAGAGGCGAAATTGCTCAAACAGATCGCAGAACCGCTGTGCTTTTACACGGTAAAAGAAGCGCTCCTTTTTCATAGCGACGATGAATTGCCGGAGAGTCTACTCCAGTCGTACTTACCCGATAAGGCCAACCGCAAAGCATCCAGCGATGCCAAGCTTGACCTGGCAAAGCGAATCAAGGAAGAAGCGGACGAGCGACTAACGGAGCTGCAAGCCTCCATCCGGAAACTCAATCAAGCCACTGACTTTTTGCCGGCACCGGTACTCCCAACCAACGAAGACAAAAACCTCTTTTTCCTGACCTGATGCACACTTTAGAAATCCTAGAAACCGGCCTAAAACTAGAGTTCCCGGGCAAAGTGTCGGAACTCGATTCCCAACAATACCAAGAGTTCTGCAGGCTATTTGTGATGAACCAGGATGGAGCATTGAGCCATGATCAGTTTATTGTCGAGCTGGTATACTTAACCCTTGAAATACCCAAACAGAAGAAGCGCAGACATTCGCTCAATGAAGAATATCAGCTCCTTCAAAATGTGGCCGCTCTCTCTGAAACGCTGCTCAGTTTTTGGCAGGTGGTAGAGCGGGAAGACAAAGAAATTCTAACCATCGACTGGTACCACGAGGACCAAAAGTTACCGGTCATCAAGTGGAAGGATTTGGAGCTTCACGGGCCAAAAGCATTGGGTGAAGACTTGACTTATGGTGAATACGTAAATGCGCATGAAGCATTTAAAATGTACCTGCAAAACCCGCTGCCTGCTTTGCTTGATAAGCTAGTCGCTACGCTATGGAGGCCAGTTCAACCTGCTGGATTTTTCTTGAATCCAAAGCGGCTGAGTTTACCAGATACCGACATGGAAGAGCACTTTAAGGCAGTAGCTGAACTGCCTTTCCATGTGAAGTACGCTGCTTTTGTTTGGTGGAGCTGCTTCGAAGAGTTCATCCCGAATGCAGTGCTGCCCACGGATGCCGGTGAAGTGCCCATTGCCAAACTTTTTGAAAGAAGTCCAGAGTTCAAAGGTGAGCCCTCTTTGACAGGTGTTAGGGGTGTCCTTTATGGGCTGGCGGAGTCGCACGTATTTGGCACTACCAAAGAAGTTGAAGGCGAATACTTCTGGCACGTGATGCTTCGGCTGTATCAGCTGAAGGAACAAGCCGACGAAAAACGCCGCCACCTCCAAAAAACGAATAATGCTTAGGTTCTCCATCGTCGAGTTTGACGAATATTTTAAGACAGTCGCTAACGATATCGGAATAGATATCGATGATCATTATGCGCTAGTGGCCACCAAAGAGCAAGCTGCGGAAATTGCCAAACGATGGACCCGCAATCAAGTCGCGTTACTTGTGGTCGTGCCGGATCTAGATGGAAGCGGCGACAATATCGACAACATCACCGACGAAGCCATCACCGGATTTTTCTTCTTGGCCAATCACGACCAAAAGGAACGCAGCACTTTCCGGGAAGCGCTCGCTTCAGCTGAAGCGAAGCTCAAAGCTTTTCTTGAAAAGTTGGATGAAAATATCGGTACCGGTAGCTGCAGCTTCATCACTAGGGCGATGCTTGAGCAACGTTCCATTTCACCTGAGTTCAACCTATTCGGCACTTCGGGCTGGTTCTTATCCTTTCCAATACCTTACTGATGTTTATACTAAGACTTGACCAAATCGAAACGAAACGCAGCTTCATAGGAGGCTTGCTCACGGCTGCCATTCAGTACTTCGCCAAGAATATGCAGCTAGAAGTAATTGTGCTGAGCGTCATGACTGTGATGCTCATGATAGATACCGCTTGGGGTACTTACGGCGCAATTGTTAATCATAGCTTTAACGGCAAGCGCTTCATCAAAGGTGTTTTCGAAAAGCTCATCATGTACTTCAGCCTGATAATGGTCGCTCACCTTTCAAGCGTGATGGCGCACCACCTCCATGCACCAGTGCTCCAGTTCTTAGCCCCGTTCATATACGGAACCATGTTCGTTTACGAAGCGCAATCAGTGCTCAGAAACATCGCCAAAACGAAGAAAGATAGTGGCCGGCTCTTGCGTCGCATTCTTAAATATTTCCATGATTTCGATGAAAAAGGCAACCCCAAAAACCAAGACAATGCTTAGACTTAAATTGGTACGCGACACCTACACCACCAAATCCACCGCAGGCCGATTGTTCGCCAATGATCAGTTTTTCTGTTTTACACTTGAGGATGTTAGTAGGGCAATTGGAGTTAAGATCAAAGGCCAAACTTGTCTTGCTCCAGGAGAATATCAAGTAGGAATTACCATGAGCTCCCGGTTCAAGCGTGAAATGCCAATCATTTTCACAGAAGCCAATGGATTTGAGGCCAAAGGAGGCGGTATCAGTTTTAAGGGTGCAAGGTTCCACGGCGGAAATACTCACCTGCATACTGATGGCTGTCCGTTGGTTGCTAAAAATCGGGTGAATGCGGATACCATTCAAGGCACCGAGGAAGCTCGACTGACTAAGCTTATTCGTGACAATGGCGGAAAAGCCACTTTGACAATCATTAACCAAAGCTTCGAGGGATGAGACATTTTTTAATTGTCGCTTGCAGTGTACTTGTATTGCTTATTTCCTTTGTCACTGGTTTCAAATACGGTCAGAACAAGCTTAAAAAAGAATATCGGGCACTGGTTGGAATGAATTCGCAGAAGTACCAGGCTTTGAATGGAAAGGCTGAGGAGCTTCGATTTGTTGTAGACTTATTAGAAGATTCTATTCAGCAACTCAAACTTGACCGAAATCAATTTGAGTTGCAGAAAGGAAAGGAGCTTGCCAAGCTAAGAAGTCAAAAACCAGTCTATGTACCAGTCACCACCATTCAAGTAGCAGAATGTGATAGTGCAAAGGCTATAGGCAGTATTTATAAAGCTGAAGCGGTAGTACTTCAGGCCCAAGTGGACAGTTGCAAGGAGTTGGTTGCAGTTCAGGATTCAGCCATCCAAAACATGGAAGATGAGCTAATAGGGGCAGATTTGAGGCATGAAGAAGACCAGAAGAAAGTAGGAGAAGTTATAAAAACAGTCGAAAGGGAGCGAAATCGTAAAGTAATTTGGAGAAGTGTCACGGGCATTTGTGTGCTTTCAGCAACCGCTGTTATAGTTTTGTTAAGGTAGTATAAGGTGATTTATTGAAGTACTCTTAAAAGCAAAAACCTGCTGTTCAGCAGGTTTTTGATGAGCATCGTTTACGTTATACTTTGAATAAACGAAACAATTTTGTTACTTTGCTCGAGCAAGAGGTCGACTAATAATTCAAGCAAAACTTTGAGGAGTGCTCGAATTACGAGGTTCAGCAGATTCACCCAGAATCTACTAAGCCATTTGGATGATTGTCTTTGCATAAAACTGCATTTGAAGGGGTCGTTGGCGCGACCCTTTTTCATTTTATGAAACAAAATTGGACGTGGTCAGGTTGTCCTCAAAAATTCCATTGGAATGACTTCTGTACAAATATAACATCAGTAACCCTGCGAAAACCTTGCAGTTATACACATTCCACTTCTTCTGCTTAATCGCAATTAATTCGAAAGCATTCAAAAGAGAAATTAGATTTAACTCGAGTTCAAATTATTCTCTTACTAGGCTTAGGCAATGAATCTTGAACTTATTTTTATATCACCCGAAAAAATTCGGAAACGAGATTCTGTAAGTATTTCACATGTACAAAAGGCGGCACTGGGTCAGTTTATGATGTCCATTTCTACAACTGAATTTATGGCACGTCTAAACTGTGATAAGGTGGTTGAAATTTAAGATACATCCCTGAAAACCATTATACCGAACATATCTCAAAGGAGTTGAGGAAAATTGAAGACCTTGCCAGTATTAAGAATGTCACTAATGACAGTGACCGAGAATTAAAGAAAAAGAGGGTTTGGAAAGCCTTGGCGATTAGTTCTATTCTTATTTTGATAGTTAAAACTGCAGTTTCAATGTTAATTTGACTGTCGCACGAGTGGATTATTGCTGAATTTTAAACTTTAGTTGTTACTTTGCCGTTCGAAAGTAAAAGGCAAAAATGATAGATGGGCTGAAGCCAATCAATGGAGCAAACCAACATTCAATAAGTGAGGTAGTGCTTACACTCTATTTGAATGAAGCGGCTTCTATTTTTAATGAAAAACTTGATGCACTTAAATTACTTTTTCCAGAATCTTTGAGAACTGAAGTTCCTTGGAACGTTAATGTAGAGGTAAGGAAGGATGAGAAGGAGCCAATTGCTAAAAAAACATTAGGAAAAGGGTTTAGGATGCTTATAGGTACTGATGGCAAAACACAATGGATATTGCATCTTAACCCAAGGCCGGAAGGCAACAAAGCTTTAGCTCCATTTACTTTGTCGTTTCATTTTATTGATACATTGAATTACAAATGGGAAACTTTTATTAAAAAGGCCATAGAATTTCTTAATCGGTTCAATAGCCTAGAATCAGATGCAAGAATAAAAGCTATTACGTTAGGATATCTAGATGTTTTCAATTTCACGAGACCAGATGTCGAGAATTCTGATTATTTATCTGACGAGTCTCATTTTTGGATTCCAACATCGGTAAGTGCAAACGCACAGAGACATTTTTTTGTAAATACTTCTTTTGCGAAGATGATTGATGATGAAAATTTTTCATATTCAATATCTGAAACAGTTAGAATACAACGGACACAAGAAGGGGGTGAAAATTTTGGCAGCCTTTCATTATCACATTCAATTGGAGTTGAGTATGATTCTGACTTTAATTTGAGCATTTGTCAGGAAGATGCTTTCTTAAATGTTCTTGAAATAAATAGATTAAGGAATAAAATTTTTCTTACTACTGTATTAAAAAAAGAAATAGTAGATGAAATAGGGGTAACTATTTAAAATTATGGAAGACCTAAGCCTTAATATCGCAGTGGTAGCCACACATGAAGTGAGCCAACCTCAATTTCTTAATGAAGCAGAGTTTTCACCTTTTGTCTTTTATTTTCGTTTAGGGCTACTTACTTCAAAAATTAAAGAATTTACGCTGTTATGTAATAATTATGATGGAGAAGGAGGGTTAGCCTTGCCTATCAGTACCGAAGAAAGAGTTAGTTCATTTTTATATTTGCTTGGGGACATGATTAATAACATCTCTACAGATGACATTGATTTGACCCCCCTTGGAACAGTAATTATTGAAAAATCGAACAAAAAAGGGGACTATCTTATATTGGATATTGGAAAAACAAGAGCTTCAGTAGCTTATTCAATCAATGGTCAAAATCAGTCCCACTGGGTCGATGTTACAGATACAGTTTCGGCCAAGACTATTGGGTTATTTATCGGTAAAATCGCTTAATGATTCTATTTAGGTGCGTTTTCGATTTTGATGTAAAAAAAGGTAAGGTCAAGCTCAGATGGTTTTATCCTAGGCCTACGTCACCTCGATTATCCGTTGCAGCAGTTGACGAAGTGTCTTTCACTATTTGCACGGCTATTTATCATTTCAAAAGAATTAGTAATCGAAGGTCAGAACAACAAAAGGGTCATGCCATTGGCTATGTTCATCTAACCTCCAAAATACTTGATGATTTTAGTTTTAAATTAGATCATCAACCCAAAGCAATTGGAGATGCAGATGGTACAAGCGAAAATCCTTATACCTACGATTACGATTTCCCTGGTCACTTTGATTGTATATCGAAATTTGAAGATGAAATAATTGAATTTGATGCTCTTCCGGGTCCATTGAATGAATTACTTATGAAGTTAATGGACTATGTAAATGAACATGGGCTTTTCATTGAACATGAAAATCTTCAAATATTGACTGAGCCAGAATGTAGAGTTTAAAATGTCGATACCTGTAAATAGTATTAATATTATTTAGGCTTCAATGAGCATTGCTTTTGAAAAATTTTCATTACAAAAGCCAATACCCACACTGTCCTTTCCAATGCCCCTTTCGAGGGGCATTTTCGTTTTATGGACCGAAAGCCCCACACTTTACAAGCTGATGCACTTCGACGCCGATTCATGGAGGAGGTACTCCAAGACAATGCCGAAATCATATTCGAACAACAAGCCGCTAACGCAACCCAGAAGCTTAAGCGGCGGACTGGCAAGCTCTTAGACGACAGGACCAAAAGTGTAGAGAAATCAGGTGAGCTCGGACAAAAGCTCGAGCTGGCAGCAGTAAAGTATCTACGATTCCATGATATAGGCCGCCAGCCGGACGATAAGAAGACGCACCGGTATAAAAATGTTCGCCGCAGGAAGCGTTCCAACAAATCGATTCAGCTATACAATCGAATTATTTACGGAAGGCTCGCCAACATAGCTGGCCGACTGCAGTATGGTTTCACAGAAGAGATCATTAAGCAAATGGAGGAGTCAACCAAGTTTAGGAGGGTTGACTAATGGCGAGAACTATTCGTGACGAGATTCTAAGGTGGACTCTTTCGATTAATGGTGATAGCGCCAAGAAAGAACTCTTTGACTTAGAGAATGCCAACCGAGACTTACTCACTACCCAAAAGCAGCTAGAAGCCGAACAAGAAAAGCTGCGGAAGGCCAACGATACCAAATCTAAAACATACCGCGAGCTCACCCGAAAAATCAAAGAAAACCAGGCAGCTCTTGATTCGAACAAGAGTAGGATGGAAGCGCTCCGAAGGGAGATAGGGATTACTGGTTTGACCATGGCTCAGCTCCAGAAAAAGGCCAATGACTTGCGGCAGCAAATGCGCCACATGACGCCAGGGTCGGAGCAGTGGACAGCTCTTCGAGCAGAACTAATAAAAACGGAAAAGCGCATTGGTGATTTGAGAATTGAAGCCGATAGAGGCGCAAGAGGAATTAGAGGACTTGCAGATGCTGCCAACAGATTTCAAGCCCTCATTGCAGGAGTAGTCGCAGTTGTAGTCGGTGCGATTCTGACGATTCGTGGATTTACTGAGGCTATGGCTGAGATGGCAGATCAAGAGGCCAATGTGATGAAAACTACGGGCATGACCAGAGATGAAGTCCGAGAACTCAAGGAAGAATTCAAAACGCTAAATACTCGGACTCCAGTCATTGAATTGATGAAGCTCGCTGAAGAAGCAGGCAGATTAGGGAAAACAGGCAAAAGAGATGTCTTAGATTTCGTAAGGACAGCCAATATGCTCAAAGTTGCCCTCGGTGATGATTTAGGAGGTGAAGAAGCTATTCGCGATGTAGGTAAACTATCAGAACAGTTCCGAATAGCAGAAAAGAACGGAGTCAGTTTTGGCCGAGGGATGGAAATGCTAGGTTCTGCAATTAATGAGGTGTCAGCTTCAGGAACGAACCAGGCTGCATTTCTGGTAGACTTTTCTAAACGGGTAAGCGGTATTGATCAACAGGTCAATCTTGGTGCTGGTAATATCCTAGGTTATGCCGCAGCTTTAGATGAGTCCGGACAGTCCGCCGAAGTTGCGGGCACTCTTTTCAATAAGATTCTACCTGCCATGTTTAAAGACACAGCGACGTATGCGCGAATAGCCAAAATGTCGGTGTCTGATTTTACCAACTTGCTCAATACGGATGCGAACAAGGCATTTTTAGCGCTCCTAAAAGGGCTGAAGGGAAACAACGAGGGATTCGCAGTAATGGCTCAAAAGATGGAGGATATGGAGCTAGACGGAGCGCGATCGGTTGCCGTATTGGCATCATTGGCCAACAACACAGAAAAGGTTACAGAGCGTCAAAAACAGGCTAATCTCGCCATGAAAGAAGGAACAAGCTTGATGAATGAGTACACCATCAAAAACGAAAACTTTGCTGCGAGTTATGATAAAATTGTCAAGTATATCCGTGGTCGAATAATTAGTTCTGAGGTGTTGGGACCATTAGAAAGGTTCATGTCTAACTGGGCAAGACTTGTAGAAATGCCCGTTAGTGAAGCTTTAGAAAGGCAGCGGATCCAACTACAACTTCTTGCTGCAAAAGTTATGGATTCCAACAACTCTCTTGAGCAGAGAGCTGCACTAATCAGAAAGCTTAAAAACGAGTATCCAGAGTACCTCGGCCACCTGGATGAGGATAATGTCAGTAACCAAGTACTTCAAAAGTCAATTGATGATGCGAATGCGGCATTTTTAGAACGAATTCGGTTAAGGGCTTTAGAAGAAGTTGCAATCGAAGCTAGAAGAAAATTGACTTTGTCAGAGATGCAATTGAACAAGTCAGAATCAAAACTTGCAATTGCCATTGAAAAACAACGAGGAGATCTAATTAGGCAATCTGGAGAAAGCCTATCTGACTTTGGCCGTCGCGTTATGAGTAACCGTAAACTTCTAAGTGGTCCATCATCTTGGCTTCCAATTGCTGACGGAATAACAGAGTACGAGAACAGCTTAAAAAGTGTTGAAGAGCTCACGGATGAATTCAACAAGGCAATGGGTATCAAAAGTGCTGAGGCATACCAATCAGGGTTTCAGCAATACACAAAAAACATTCTTGACCTCAAAAGCAAAACGGAGCAAGCTTTAAAACCTAGAGCTGGTAGTACTTCAGCTGGCGATGGGTCTATACCCACTCCAACCAAAGAAGAAGCAGAAGCGGCTTTAAAAGCTCGTGATGATGCTTTTAAACGAATTCTTGAACAGCTCGATTTAGCCCAAAAAGAGGAGGAGACCTATCAAGCGAACGCATTCGCTCAGGGCATAATCAATGAAGAGCAGTATCAAAAAGCCTTATCTCAGATACAGAAAAGCTTTTTACTTCAGCGACTGCTTGCCTACAAAGGGCAATTATCGATTGTAGGTGCATCTGAAAGCGAAAAACGTGATGAACTAATAAAAGGAGTCACGGATACTAACCTGAGAATCGCTCAGCTCGATGCAGAATTGGCAAAAGGTCAGAAGTCGAATTTGGACTTAATGAGCGACGAGCTCGACCTTTACTTGAAGGACGTTCAAGCTGCCAGTGATCGAGCGCACCAAGCATTGAAAGAAGTGAACACCTTAGAGGGCAGGAACAGGCGAGCGCAGCTTGATTTAGACATAGTTACTGCTGAAGATGGTAGCGTTGACGAACTCGATGCCAAAATTCGGAAGGTATGGACAGAGGCATTTGACAAGCTCGAAAGCCCTGAGCTGTCCATGGATGAGAAGCTGTTAGTTGCTGCCGAGGCTGAACAGGCTGAACTTGACCTGAAAAAGGAGTATGCCGACAGATGGAAGAAGGAGGCTAAAAAAACGAATGAGGAAATCGAAGAACATCGGCTTCGAGTAGCGGAGGCTGCTTTTCAGGGAATTTCTGCAGTGGCCAACACGTTCAATGCCCTTCGCAACGCGAATCAGCAGAAAGAACTCGATACAGAGCGCCAAGTAATGGACCAAAAGAAGGCTACGCTTGACAAGCAGCTCGAGCAAAAGTTGATTAGCGAAGAAACCTATCGGACGCAACTTGCCAAGTTGGAGGACCAGTACCGCAGGAAAGAACGTGAATTCAAAACCGAGCAGTTCAAGCGTCAACGAAATGCCGACGCCCTTCAAGCAGGAATCAATACGGCTTTGGCAATCAGTAGAGCGCTTCCAAATATACCCTTGGCTATAATCGCAGGCGTTGCTGGAGCTGCCCAAGTAGCTGCAATTCTAGCGACACCAGTTCCGGTATTTGCTAAAGGCAAATACAACGTTCAGGGTACAGATGGTCAGGCCTACAACGCCAATTTTTCTGGTCCAGTTAAAACAGGTTTTTACAGTCAGCCAACGTTGGGCATTTTCGGGGAGAAGGGAAAAGAGTTGGTCATTTCTGGTCCGCATACCGAGTACTTAGAGATGAATCACCCTGAAATAATTCAAGCGATCATGAATACGCGTATGCCGACCATGGCCGCTGGAAGATACACCAGTTCTACAGCTGCAGCTGGCCAGTCATCTACTCCAGTAGTGTTTACCGATCCGCAGCTAGTCAAGCTCATGCAAAAGCTCGAAAAACAACTCGACCGGGGCGTTGATGCCAAAATGGTATGGAGCAACTTTAGAGAGTTCCGAGATAACGCAGAAGACTTTGAAAATAGATTTAACGCATGATTAATCAACTAGGTCACCCATCCGCAATTAGCTTCACCGGCAACCCGATTATTGCCAGGTTAGCTTCAGATAATTTTCTTCAATCGGCTGGCGCAGTTACGCTGTATTTACTTCGGTTTACCGCAGACGAAGCAAACAACCGGACCTTTCAATTATTCAGTGCCAGACTTCAGCTGCAGTTCACATTTAAGTCAAGCCCAAATCCCAATTCAGCATTAGAATTACCGCTTCGAGGAGCGATGAGTTTAGCCAATTGGATTACAGCCATATCTGTAGTAATGCAATCCAATTACCAGCTCATTGAAGATTATGAAGTATCCACAATGGCTCTATCAGGCAATACCTGGGTTGCTTTGAAAGCACGAAAACCAGGTGCATCCTACAACCTAACCTACACGGCGCAAACATCGTTGAATGGAGCTACCAGTACCTTTCAATCCGGCTCAGATCGTACCATCCGCCCTAACTTCAAATTGCTGCTGCAGGCGTACCGCATGGGCGTTTTCGACTTTGTACGCGGCGGTGAGGATAGGCTACCGGTAAACGATGAAGGTAAAGCCACTTTTGAGATAGAAGAACTGTTGAGAGAGGACTTGATGCACGAAATGCTTTGGCCGGAATCACCAGTTGTTCGATGGTCCTACCGGAATAGACTTTGCCAAAAGGCCTTCATGCGTTGGGCAGAAGTTTTTGGCGACCCCGCCACCCCTCAAAGACTTTTCAGGAGTCCGGATTTTTGTATCCTTCAAGGTCGACTTCCAAAAAGCAGATTAAATGAGTTCCAGCGCTTGTATGGTGACCCGCTCAAATACTTCAACGCTACTATGCGATTCATGAGCTGGCAACCACTCGTGAAAGAAGTATATAGGAATCAACCGGAGCGCTTGTATTACCTGGTCCACCAAAGCAGCACCACGCAAGTAAAATTAGAAGTAACTGCAGTAAGGGGAAATGTTGCTACGACGGCAATTGCCTACACTGTTTCCGCTGTTCAATTTCAGGTTATTGAGTTCATTACTTCACCGGCCTTCTTATTTACCGATGTCGCCGTCGTTGATGAAATCAGGATTCGTATTCTTAACCAGAGCAATGTGGCCATTTCAGCTACGCAAACCTACCTACTCAAAAGCGCTGCAGGAGAAGTGCATTTCTATTTATTCAGAAACAGCTGGGGAGCATTCGACTCAATCGCTTTTTCGGGAGATAAGCTTGTAAAAATGCCAGTCAAACAAGAATGGATTGACACCTGGCAACCTGCATACTACGATGAACGGGCCACCACCGGTTATAGTGACAGAGCTGATGAATCAGAAGTAGTTGAAGTGAACTCTGGCTACACCAGCGACCGAGATTATTTCCGATGGATGGAAGAGTTCGCTATAAGCCGCAACCGTTACGAGGTGCAAGGCGGGGAGCTACGTCAAATTCGCTTAGACGATATCGAGATTTTTAGAAGCAAAACCGAGCAAGACTTGCAAGCTCTAGAAGTGTCTTACACACGAATGCCTAGAACGCAGGTCTATTTTGAAGTTGATCCACAAACATTGATTGGGGTAGCTAGCAGTGCTTTGGTCGATAATAGCGTGCCGGTAAATGATGTAGTTAGTCAAGCAACCTTCTTCAAAGGGCTAAATGGGCTCGAAGAAGTTTACATGCCCGGAAATAGCTATTTCAACGTCAACAAAACCGGTATTGCCACGGACAGGTTTACTGTACTCGTATTGCTTAATCCTGCGCAAGATGATTTCAGCATCGTGCGTGATGGTGGGGGTGTTTCCGAAATCTTTCACGAAGGAACACTAAAGATTCGTGATTCAGCGGGGGCGCTCTTAGATACTGGCATTACACTGCAGATGAATCTTCACCAACTGCTCTATGTGTCAGTGAATAACATGACAAACGTCATGGTAAACGTGAACGGATCTAAGGCATCCTTTACTGGGGTACTCGGAGCTGCGATGAGTTTTAGCCAATTCTCCATCAACCCCGACAAAAAGTACTTCAAGGGCCGTTTCGCCAATTTGCGGTACTACACGCAGGTTTCTGAATCAGATGACGACGCGCGACTTCTGAAAGCGGCCAACGATTATGGAATCGCCATTCCTGGTGCCGCATGGATGCAGCAATACGATCCCGGGACTCAGGCTGATTTAGTAAGCAAACGTTACACCCAGGATGAAGTAAGGAAAGGAGTGGTGCGATGATACAGCTTATTTTGGATGGCAATCAGGTGCCTGTTGTACAAGAACCAATAGCTTTCAGGCGTCAAAGCCCTATGCTTGCTGAGCGCGATGGTAGCATAGTTTACCAAATTAAAGTTCCAGTAACCCCACTTACTGCAAGTTTGCTTGGCCATCCGCACCGTGTTAGTTCAGCAGAATTTGGCCAGGTTGCAAGAAAATCGGCAACCCTTACTATCGCGGGGGTACACTTTGCTAGTGGGGTCATGGATATCAGTAAAGCAAACTCCAGTCTGTATGAACTCACTTTGGGGATAGAGCGGGGCGCTTTCTACTTCGATACCCAGCAATCGTTAAAATCCTTTTTCGCTGATGATTTTATCGAGTTTGGATCTACGGCATTTCCCATACTGGATATGCTTGATAAGGCACACAACGAAACTTATCCAATTTCAAAATTTTGCCTAGCACCGGTATACAATGACAAGATTTTTGAATCGGAAGATGATTGGATAAGCCCACCAGCTGAGGGCTCCTTAGCCAGGGTATTTCAGAATCCTCCGACTTTCGTTTATGATATGCTCATAGAGCCACCGGCACCAGTACGCCTTGCATGGGAATCGCACTATACGCCTTTTTTTTATGTGGCCTACGTGGTAGATGAGCTCATGAAGAAAATTGGCCTCAATGTTCTCGAGAATGTTTTCAAGGAAGATGCAGAGCTCAAAACACTCTGTATTTACAGCAATTACATTTACAAGCTTTGGAATGCACCAGGTGCACAGAAGTTTCAAGTGGCTAGATATCTGCCAGACCTAACGGCGCATGAGTTAATTCGGGCATTAGAAACAGGTTTTAATATCAACTTTGAACCCGATTACAGGGCTGGAACTGTGAGGATAAAGTTCGCAGATTCAATCTACGATCAACCGGCCGATAACAGAGCAGGCATGCCAGTTTTTCAAAATCCCGAAGTTGAACTTTCGCAAAGGATTGACAAATACGTTTATCGCTTTACTACGGGAGGTGATGACAGTTACTACAAGGAAAAAGTGAAGGAAATCACTGCGCCATACAAGCTCGTGGGAACTGTGCCTGATAGCGCCAGCTTGCCAGATCCGGCCGACTATGAATTCCATGACGTAATCAGAATAGACGTTGGTGCATTTACTCAAATGAACACTAACAGCTATGGATATTATGCAGTGGTTGTGAATGCAACCGGTGATAAGTATTGGGAGTTTTATAGCCATGATTATCTCCCTGAAGTAATCGGCAACACGGATGGTGAAAGGATAAAAAATTTAGATGCTGGATTTAACCCTGTCCTGAATTTCTCATTCAACGGAACCCCGTTCTCCGTTCCTAGTTTTTGGGCGTCAAGGGTAAGTAAGTCTTGCGTAGGTAATTTTTCCAAAACTCAGCAGGAGAGTAGCGATTTGTCGCTCTTCTTTTACCGGGGCAAATACGGCTTAGATGGTCCGAGTGAATTTGCTATGCCATTCGTGAGCAGTGAGCGATACACGGCCGATGGCAGTCACATACCAGGAGTGAATTATGAATTGCGATGGAGCGAAGCCAACGGCCTTCTCGAAAAATTTCATAAACGAAAAATTGCCTGGCAACGACAGCTGCCTGCTCCAGTGAAGGCACGGAAAAGAATGAGGCTGCTCGAGCTTCAAGATTTTCAATTTAGTCAGGTGCAAACCATCAAAGGCCGAAACTTTCTACCAGTTACCTTAGAAGGAAATGTTTTGCCAGATGGTACTGTAGATGCGAATTTTGATCTACTGCCTATTTAAAGTTGGGCCTGCTAAGTTTGCCTTGCTGAATAGTTCGTTCATGCGCTCCATTTCACGGCGCTTGCGAGCTTCAGTAATGTGAACGTATTTCATGGTTGTGCTGATCTCCGAGTGACCCATATACTCTTTCAGCATTTCAATTTGTCCGCCGAGCTCGAGAAAAAGGGTTGCAAAGGTTTCACGGCCAACGTGATGATGGAGGCGAGTTGGGATTTCAAGCTTTTTTTGAATCGTCTTCAGTACACGATTGCTCACCTGCTCTTCTGGATGGCTAAAGAGCGTTGAACCCACTACAGTGGCCGCCTCCTGGTGGAATATCTCCAAAGCATACTTGTTCAAAGGTAGCTTCAACTGCTTTCCGTGTTTTGCTGTTTTATGTGGCATAAAAACCAAGGTTTCGCCAATTAGCCAGTCCAAATCTACCTTCATCAAATCGCTAATGCGAAGACCTGTATAGCAGCTGAAAAGAAATCGTCTCAGGATCCTAGCATGTGGTTCAGTTGGCTCCAGTATGCTGTGATAATCGCGAAGTTTGGTAAGCTCCTCCATTGTAAGGGCCGACCATTTCCCTTTGGTTTTGGGGATTTTATAGCCCTTGTATGGGTTGAAACCTGCAGAGCCTTCTTTGATGGCCAGATTGATATAAGTACGAACATCCTTGTGCCGTCCAAATCGGCTGTTGGCATCGGTGAGCTTGTGCTTTTTGCGTAGCCATGCATCAAACTCTTCTGGAAGGTTGGCCGTCATTTCGTTAAAAAGAATTGAAGGCCTGAATGCTCGAAGCAGATTCAAGGTGTACTTCTGATTCTTGTGGGTGATTTTGGTAATGATTCCCGAGCGTAAGCGGTCCTCAAGTTTGGCTTCGTAAAAAGCCACGAAGTCCTGCCTGTTATAGTAGGTGTTGTATTCCTTCACAAATAGCTCTCGGGTTAGCTTTTTACCTGCCAGCCGATAAAATGTCATGATGTCATTAATCCTGCTGATCTCCTGGCGTATGATAAGATTGTAATCGCTTGCCAGCGGATCGTTCGGGAAGCGCTTTTTGCACAAGCCAGTTTTGTCAAATCGATCGGGTGGCCAATATAGCTTCAGGAACTGACGAACTAGTTGCCGGTCGATGATTACTTGAAGAAAAATCTCAGAAGTTCCATCTTTTCGGATGTACCAGTCTTTGATGTCGGGTGTTACGGATGCGCTGAACAAAGCTCTTGAAGTGGGGGTTTGCAGCGATTGTGAAACAATTGTGAAACAAGTCAGGTCTTTCATCTACGAAAAAGCTTAAAATAGCGAAGCCCCGCAGTGCTTTTGATCGCTCTGCGGGGCTTTTTATGCGCAATTGTAGCCCGTAGGGGAATCGAACCCCTGTTACCAGAATGAAAATCTGATGTCCTAACCCCTAGACGAACGGGCCGTTTTGGAATGTGGGTGCAAATATAGGGTGCTTTGGGGTTCTGTCAAGCATACGGCCGAAAATTTTTTCGATTACAGCGGTTTGACGCCGAGCAAGGGCGTGAATTTAACCCCTTTGCGGTAGGCTTTACGCCCAAGAAATAGCTATCTTTGCACCTCCAATTCAACCCTTAGTCATGACGAAAATTAAGATCGCGATCAATGGTTTTGGCCGTATCGGCCGCCTGGCGTACAAATTCCTGCTCGAAAAACCCAATGTAGAGGTAGTAGCTATCAACGACCTCACCGACACCAAAACACTTGCGCACTTGCTCAAGTACGACTCGGTGCATGGCCGATTTAATGGCACCGTAAGCCACGACGCCGACGGCATTATCGTGAACGGTCAGAAAATCCGCATCTATGCCGAAAAAGACCCGGCGCAACTCCCTTGGGGTAGCCTCGGCGTTGACGTGGTCATCGAATCTACCGGCCGCTTTACCGAAAAGGAAAAAGCAGCCCTCCACCTCCAGGCCGGCGCCCGCAAGGTAATCATCTCGGCACCTGCTACTGGCGACCTCAAAACCATCGTATTGGGCGTAAACGACGACCAACTCGACGGCAGCGAAACCATCCTCTCGAATGCCAGCTGTACCACCAACTGCCTTGCGCCCATGGTGAAAGTACTCGATCAGCACTGGGGTGTTGAAAGTGGCTTCATGACCACCATCCATGCCTACACGGCCGACCAAAACTTGCAAGATGCACCGCACAAAGATTTGCGTCGTGCACGTGCTGCAGCCTATAGTATCGTACCTACCAGCACTGGCGCTGCCAAAGCGGTAGGCCTGGTGATGCCACACCTCAAAGGCAAGCTCAACGGTAACGCCATGCGTGTACCTATTCCCGACGGATCGGTTACCGACTTCACGGCGATTTTAAAAACCCCTGCCACCGTTGAAGAAATTAATGCCGCCTTCGCCAAAGCCGCACAAGGCCCAATGAAAGGCATCTTGCATTACGAAACCGACGAAATTGTATCGATCGACATCGTAGGCGATCGCCATAGCTGCATCTTCGATAGCCACATGACCATGGTGATTGGAAATACCGTGAAAGTGGTGGGCTGGTACGACAACGAAGCAGGCTACTCGAGCCGTATTGCCGACCTCGCCGAGCGTGTAGGTAAATAAGCCGCAGCATGAAAAGTATACACGACGTTGATTTTGCAGGCCGCAAGGTAGTGATGCGGGTAGATTTTAATGTGCCCCTCGACAAAGCTACCCAAGCTGTAAAAGACGATACCCGCATACGTGCCGCCCTGCCCAGCATAGAGAAAATTCTCAACGACGGCGGATCGGTGGTGCTCATGTCGCATTTGGGCCGCCCGAAAGAGGGTCCCGAAGACAAATACTCGTTGCGCCATACCTTGTCGACCCTGTCGGCATTATTGGGTCGTGAGGTGTCCTTTGCCACCGATTGTATCGGCGAAACAGCTTATGCGCAGTCGGCCGCGTTGAAGCCCGGCGAGCTGTTGTTGCTCGAAAATGTGCGTTTCTACAAAGAGGAAGAAAAAGGCGATGTGGCTTTCGCTGAAAAGCTGAGCAAACACGGCAACTTTTATGTGAATGACGCCTTTGGCACAGCACACCGCGAACATGCCAGCACGGCTACCATGGCCCGCTTTTTTGGCAGCGATAAGGCAGCAGGTTACCTCATGTTTGCCGAGCTTACCAATGCCGACAAGGTGATGAAAAATGCCGAACGTCCTTACACCGCCATCATGGGCGGCGCCAAGGTGAGCGACAAAATATTGATCATCGAAAATTTGCTCAACAGTGTCGACAACCTTTTGATAGGTGGCGGCATGGTATACACCTTTTTCAAAGCCATGGGTGGCGAAATTGGCAATTCGTTGTGCGAAGACGACAAATTGGAGTTGGCCCTTTCACTCGTTGAAAAAGCCAAGGCTAAAGGAGTAAATCTGGTGCTACCGGTTGATTCGGTACTGGCCGATGCCTTTTCGAACGACGCCAACACACAAACCGCAGCCAATACGTCTATTCCTTCGGGTTGGATGGGGCTTGACATTGGTCCCGAGGCCGTAAAACAATTCCAAGCGGTGATCGCTGCGTCGAAAACCATTTTGTGGAACGGTCCTGCAGGCGTTTTTGAGATGCCTAAATTCGAGAACGGTACCCGTTCGGTAGCGCAATCGATTGTAGCCGCTACGCGCGACAATGGAGCTTTTTCGTTGATTGGCGGTGGCGATTCGGCAGCTGCCATAGCGCAATTTGGCCTCACCGATGCCGTAAGTTATGTGAGCACAGGCGGAGGTGCTTTGCTCGAGTATATGGAAGGCAAAATATTGCCTGGCGTAGCAGCGCTCGAAGCCTAAGCCTACGAATAGCACATGATGAAGCCGTTTCCGCAAGGAAGCGGCTTTTTTTTTGCGTGTTTTCGGACCAAACGACCATACCACGAGCGTGATTTCTGGCTTGGATTTTTCTGAAATGAACCTTTTTTCTCCCACATTCTCCCACCAAATGCATTTAAGGCCCGGAAACGGGCTTTTTTTGTGTGTATAGCTTTGCTCATGGGTGTATAGCAGCGCATGGGGGTATCCCTAATCCAAAACGATGAACTTGCATTAAATGGTGTAAGGGCCATTTTTATATGTTTTGACTTGTGCAATGAATTGTGGAAAAATATAGAGTGTCATGAAGTGGGAGAAAGTGGGAGGATGTGGATTTTTGTTCTACCTTAGTGTTTGAAAACGACCGTATTGTGACCCAATTCCTCGGAGAATATGAAGTCAAGCTCGATGCAAAGGGCCGTCTGGTGTTACCAGCCGCACTTTTGCGTCAGTTGCCGCCCGAAGCAGGTGGCAAGCTGGTCGTGAACCGCGGTATCGAAAAATGTTTGGTGCTGTATCCTGCCAACGAGTGGGATGCTCAAATGGCCGAGCTGAACAAGCTCAATCCATACGTAAAAGAAAACCGGGAGTTTGTACGCTACTTCCTGCGTGGTGCCACGCCGGTGGAGTTAGACAGTGCCAACCGCATACTCCTGCCTAAGCACCTGCTCGAACATGGGCAAATCGACAAAGATTTGGTGTTGGCGGGCAATTTGAACAACATAGAAATATGGTCGAAGCCGCTGCACAGTCAGATGCTGAACAGCGAGCCGGACGATTTTTCGGCTTTGGCCGAGAAGGTAATGGGAGGGCGGTACAATGGCTGAGTACGATTACCACGTGCCGGTGATGCTTGAGCCCTGCCTGGAGGGATTGGCCATACAGCCGGGAGGCACCTACGTAGATGTTACGTTCGGTGGGGGCGGGCACAGCCGCGCCATCCTCGGGCGGCTCGATAGTCAAGGTCGTCTCTTCGCCTTTGATCAAGACGAAGACGTGAAGGCCCACCTCCCCGAGGATGGGCGCTTCACTTTAGTAGACGAGAACTTTCGTCACCTCAAGCGCTATTTGCGGCTGCACAACGCCCTGCCGGTCGACGGTATTTTGGCCGATTTAGGTGTTTCTTCGCATCAGTTCGACATACCCGACCGTGGCTTCAGCTTCCGTGCCGATGCTCCGTTGGATATGCGCATGGATCGCCGTGGCGAACGCACCGCCTGGCACATCCTCAACCAATACGACGAGCAGGAGTTGCGCAACATCTTCCGTACGTATGGCGAGCTCAGCAATGCTGGCTTTGTTGCACGTTGTATCGCCAAGGCCCGCAGCGAACAGTCTATCGATACCGTAGCGCAGCTCAAAGCGGCTGTGGCCCCGGCCATGAGTCGCGATAAGCAGAGCAAGTTTCTGGCACAGCTATTTCAGGCCATCCGCATCGAGCTCAACGAAGAGATCGACGCCCTACGCGCCCTGCTCACCCAGTCGGCAGAGGTGTTACGCCCGGGTGGCCGCCTGGTGGTGATGAGCTACCACTCGCTCGAAGACCGCCTCGTGAAGAACTTCATCAAACGAGGCAATTTCGAAGGCGACATCGTGAAGGACTTCTACGGCAACGACATCCGTCCGTTCGACCCTGTGAATGGCAAGGCCATTGTGCCTGACGCCGCCGAAGAAGCCAACAATCCCCGTTCCCGTTCAGCAAAACTCCGCATAGCCATCAAACGCGCATGAATACCCTCAAGGAAAAGCCCCAAGAAACCAAAGCCCCTTCAGGCAAGCGCCTGAACCTGCTGCGGTTGCTCGACCCTGAGCTGTACCTCAAGGTGGGTGCCTTCAGCAAAAACCTGCCTTTTATAGCCTTGCTGTGTGTGCTGGCCTTGGTGTATATCGCCAACTCGCACCAGGTGTACAAAAACATACGCAACATCAACAAAATAGAAAACGAGATCAAAGACCTACGCAGCGAATACATCACCATCAAAAGCGACCTCATGTTTCAGAGCAAGCAGAGCGAGGTGGCCCGCAAGGTTGAGCCCGTGGGTTTGAAAGAATTACGTACCGCCCCTAAAAAGATATACCTCGAAGAATGAGTATCAAACGCGACATATTGTGGCGCATCTATTTCTCCTACGCCTTCATGGTGTTGCTGGGGATAGGGATACTTGTGCAGGCTACGCGGGTACAAACCGTGCGAGGCAGCTACTACCGTGAGCTTGCCGACTCGCTCACCACCAGCTACCGCGAAATAGACGCCATCAGGGGCAACATTTACGCCGCCGACGGCTCGCTGTTGGCCACTTCGGTGCCCATCTACGACATCCGCATGGACCTGAAGGCCGACGGTTTGAAGAAAGATATTTTCGAAGAGAAGATCGACTCGCTGGGCGACGGCCTCTCGCGCATCTTTGGCGACGCCAGCGGGAGAGAGTACACGCGCCGCTTGCGTGAGGCACGCCGTGCTGGCAAGCGTAACTACCTCATCAAGCGGAATATCGACTACCAGCAGCTGCAGGCCGTGAAGGAGCTTCCCATCTTCAATTTGGGTAGATACAAGGGCGGACTGGTGGTGGAGCAGAAGAGCAAAAGGGAGATGCCGTTCCGGCACCTCGCCAAACGTACCATCGGTTATGCCATCAACGGCGTAGCACCCGTGGGGCTTGAAGGTGCCTACGACAAGACCCTCGCTGGGGAGCACGGCAAGCGCCTCATGCAGAAGATTGCCGGCGGGGTGTGGATGCCCATCAACGAAGGCGAGGAAATTGCCCCCATGAATGGTCACGACATCATCACCACCCTCGATATCAACATCCAAGACGTTGCCGAAGCAGCGCTGCTGCGTACCCTCGAAAACAATGCCGCCGACCACGGTTGTGTGGTGGTGATGGAAGTGGCCACCGGCCAGATAAAAGCCATCGCCAACCTGGGCCGCGACAGCGAAGAAGGAGCCTATTACGAAAAGTACAACTACGCCGTGGGCGAAAGTATGGAACCCGGTTCTACGTTTAAGCTGGCCTCGTTGATGGTCGGCCTAGAGCGGGGCGACTTCACCCTCAACGATAGTATAGACATTGAAAAAGGCAAGGTAAAGTTCTTCGACCGTCAGATGAAGGATTCGGAAGAGCACGACCATCGCAACATGAGTGTTACCGACCTATTCGCCATCTCATCGAATGTAGGGGTATCGAAGCTCATCCAGCAGCATTACGGCAAACAACCCAAGGTGTTTGTAGATGGCCTGAAGAAACTGGGCCTCGGCAGTCCCATTGGTTTGGAGATTACGGGCGAAGGCAAGCCACTTATCAAAGATCCGCAAGGCAAAGGTTGGAGTGGCGTAACCCTGCCCTGGATGAGCGTGGGCTACGAAACACGGTTCACACCGCTGCAGCTTTTGATGTTTTACAATGCCGTAGCCAACAACGGTGTGATGATGAAGCCGTATTTGGTTTCGGAGATCCGCAACTTTGGTAAGGTAGAACAGAAGTTCACGCCCATGGTGGTGAAAGACCAGATTGCCAGCAAAACCACCATCGCCGCGGCACGTACCATGCTCGAAGCGGTAGTAGCAAACGGGACTGGCAAAAACTTAAAAAGCGATCAATATACCGCCGCTGGCAAAACTGGTACCGCACAGGTTGCCAACGACCGCTTTGGCTACAAAGAAAGCATGCGTTACCGCGCTTCGTTTGCTGGATATTTCCCCGCCGATAACCCCAAGTATTCGTGCATCGTGGTGATCGTAAATCCTAAAAAAGGGCTGTACTACGGCTCATACGTGGCTGGACCTGTATTTAAGGAGATTGCCGACAAGGTATACGCCAGCATCATCAATCCAGCCCTCGAAGAAGAACAAAAGGAAAGTGCCCCGCGCTACCTGGTACTCAAAAACGGCGCACATGAGCCTACACTGGAAGTGCTAAAGCTGCTCGATGCCGATTACCGCGAGCTAGATCAGGATGCGGAGTGGGTGAGTGCCGAAGCCGATTCGACACGCGTAACCCTTTCGGCCTTGACCGTAAATCGCCAAAAGGTCCCCAAAGTAACCGGTATGGGCCTGCAAGACGCCATGTACCTGCTCGAAAATGCCGGTCTGCGGGTAGTACCTGTAGGCAAAGGAAAAGTAAAACGCCAGTCGATACCCGCTGGTAGCACTGCACGTAAAAATCAACAAATCGTCATCGAACTCAGCTAATGAATAGCCTCCGTGATCTTCTGTACAAAGCCGGCGCCGTGGAAATACACGGCACTACCGACCGTGAGATTAGTGCCGTGGTGCTCGATTCGCGTGCCGTGGTGCCGGGCTGTGCTTTTGTGGCGGTGCGTGGCACCCAGGTCGATGGGCATACGTACATCGCCAAAGCCGTCGCTGCCGGTGCAGCAGCCATTGTATGCGAGGAACTTCCGGCCGAGAAAGACGCGGCCGTAACCTATGTGCGGGTAAACAACAGCCATATTGCCTTGGGCTGGATGGCTTGCCATTTTTACGACAATCCCAGTCATAGCCTGCAATTGGTAGGCATCACCGGTACCAATGGCAAAACCACCACGGTTAACTTGCTTTTCCAACTGTTCACCGCACTCGGTAACCGTTGTGGACTCATATCTACCGTTGAAAACCGCATAGGCGATACGGTGCTGCCCAGTACGCACACCACGCCCGATGCAGTTGCTATCAATAAGCTGTTGGCGAGCATGGCAGAAGCCGGCTGTAGCCATGTATTCATGGAGGTGAGCTCGCATGCCGCCCACCAGCACCGCATTGAAGGGCTGAAGTTTGCCGTAGCCTTGTTCAGCAACATCACCCACGACCATCTCGACTACCACGGCACCTTCGATGCGTACATCGCTGCGAAGAAGTCGTATTTCGACCGCCTCGATGCCGAGAGTATTGCCGTGGTAAACAAAGACGACCGCAATGGGCTGGTGATGGTACAAAATACCCGTGCTACCGTGAAGACCTTTGCACTAAAGGCCGATGCCGATTACCGGGCACGCCTCATCGAAAATAGCTTCGAAGGGTTGCACCTGCAGCTCGACGGTACCGACTTCCACAGCGCGCTCATCGGAAGCTTCAATGCATCGAACCTACTTGCCGCCTATAGCGCCGCAGTAAGTATGGGCCTCGATAAATTGGAGGTGCTCACCGCACTTTCGGCCGTGAAGGCACCCAGTGGGCGTTTCGATTACGTACAGCAGCACCAAATCACGGGGATAGTCGACTATGCCCATACCCCCGATGCCTTGCGCAATGTGCTCAGCACCATCCGCGACATACGCAAAGGCCACGAACGCATCATTACCGTGGTGGGCTGTGGTGGCGACCGCGACCGGAGTAAACGTCCGGTGATGGCCGCTTTGGCTGCCGAACTTAGCGATAAGGTGGTGCTCACCAGCGACAATCCCCGCAGTGAGTCGCCCGAGGCCATACTCGACGAGATGCAAGCCGGTTTGGACTTGGTGCAAAAAGCCCGTTGCCTGCGCATCACCGATCGGCGTGAAGCCATACGCACTGCAGTGAGTCTAGCCCAGCCCGGCGATATCATACTCGTTGCAGGCAAAGGCCACGAAACCTACCAAGAAATCCTTGGGGTGAAACACCCATTCGACGATAAACTAATCCTCAGCGAAACCCTCCAAACCCGCTAAGCCATGTTGTATTATCTTTTTGAATACCTCGATAAACAGTTTGACATAGCCGGAGCCGGTGTGTTCAAATTCATCACGTTTCGGGCGTCGCTAGCAGCAATTTTGAGCTTGGTGATCGCCTTGTTTATCGGTAAGCGCATCATCAACTGGCTCAAGGCAAAACAAATCGGCGAAACCATCCGCACCGTAGGTCCCGAGAGTCACTTTTCGAAAAAGGGTACACCTACCATGGGTGGCCTCATTATCCTCGTGTCGATATTGGTGCCCACGCTGCTCACCGCTAGAATCGACAACATTTACGTGATTGTGATGTTGCTGGCTACCCTTTGGATGGGTGCTATCGGGCTCACCGACGACTACATCAAGGTTTTTCTGAAAAATAAACAAGGCCTGCGCTCGAAGTTTAAAATCATGGGCCAGGTAGGCTTGGGTACCATCATCGCAGCCCTGTTGTTTTTCCACCCCGATGTGCAAGACATTGCCCTCAAAACCAATCTGCCCATCACTAAGTTTGGCTTTGATTATGGGTCGCTCAGTTGGTCGCCCACCTTCAACTGGGTCATCTACTTTGCCGTAATCATCTTCATCGTTACCGCTGTTACCAACGCGGTTAACCTCACCGATGGTATCGACGGACTTGCCGCGGGTACCTCGGCCATTGTAGGTACCGGCTTGGGTATACTCGCTTACATGAGCGGTAACACCATCTTGTCGGACTACCTCAACATTTTATATGTCCCCAATTCGGGTGAGGTGGTGGTGTTTCTGGCTGCCATGGTGGGTGCATGTATCGGCTTTTTGTGGTACAATACGTTCCCTGCTCAGGTGTTCATGGGCGATACGGGCTCTTTGGCTTTGGGCGGTGCTATTGCGTCGGTAGCCATCATCATCAAAATGGAGTTGTTGGTGCCCATCCTCTGTGGCATCTTCTTCGTGGAAAGTTTATCGGTCATCATCCAGGTAAGCTGGTTCAAATACACCAAGCGGAAATATGGCGAAGGTCGCCGCATCTTCCGCATGAGTCCGCTGCACCACCACTTTGAGCTAGGCGGTATACCCGAGCCCAAGCTGGTAACCCGCTTCTGGATTGTGGCCATCATGCTTGTCATCATCACTTTAGCCCTGCTCAAACTACGTTAATGGCCGAAAAGATCGTCATACTCGGAGCCGGTGAGAGCGGCGCAGGTACAGCAGTCCTTGCCAAAAAGCAGGGGGCTGAGGTATTTGTGACCGACGCAGGAGCCGTGAAGCCCAACTACGCCGAGGAGCTCAATGCCTTGGGTGTAGACTGGGAGCAGGGCGGTCACGACATGGCGCGTATACTCCGTGCCGACCGGGTAGTGAAAAGTCCGGGTATACCCGAAACGGCGCAGGTGATGCAGCAAATCCGCCGTGCCGGCATTGTGGTGGAGAGTGAAATCGACTACGCTGCCCGGTATACCGATGCCAAGTTGATTGCCATCACCGGCACCAACGGTAAGACCACCACCACGCTGCTCACCTATCATATTCTGAAAGAAGCAGGTTTGCGGGTAGGCTTGGGCGGTAATGTAGGACAAAGTTTTGCACGGCAGGTAGCCACTGGCGAGTACGATTATTTTGTGTTGGAGGTGAGCAGCTTCCAGCTCGACGATACCAACAGCACCAGCTTTCATATCGGCATACTCACCAACATCACCCCCGATCATCTCGACCGATACGAATACCGCTACGATTTGTACCAGCACTCCAAGATGCGCTTGGTCAAAAATATGGGACCCGATCAGTACTTCATCTACTGCGTGGACGATCCCGGAACCGCTGCCGCCATGGAGATGGTGCCCATACACGCGCACAAACTTCCCTTTTCGCTCAACAAACCACAAGAAGAAGGTGCTTGGGTGCACCAAAAAACGATACACATACGCCTCAACGATACACTTATGGAAATGCCTTACGAAGACCTCTCCCTCAAAGGACGACACAATGCTTACAACTCAATGGCTGCCGGCATCGCTGCCCGCCTGCTCGAAATCCGCAAGGACAGTGTACGCGAAAGTCTGAGCAATTTCGAACATGTAGAGCACCGTTTGGAGTATGTAGCCACAGTGAAGGGTGTTGATTACATCAACGACTCCAAGGCCACCAACGTCAACTCGACCTGGTATGCGCTCGAAAGCATCGAAAAGCCGATTGTTTGGATTGTGGGGGGTGTGGACAAAGGCAACGACTACGAACCCATCAAGCAGTTGGTGAAGGAGCGTGTGAAAGCCATTGTATGTTTGGGTAAGGATAATTTACGCATCCACGAAGCCTTTGCTTCGCTGGTACCTGTTTTGGTAAATACCGAAAGTATGGACGAATGTGTGCGTATGGCCAACCACTTCAGCGAAAAAGGCGATGTGGTGCTGCTTTCGCCAGCCTGCGCCAGTTTCGACCTGTTTGAGAACTACGAAGACCGAGGCCGTCAATTTAAAAAACAAGTGCGTTCGCTCTAAGGCATCATGCGTGAACTCCTGAACCATATCCACCTCAAAGGCGACAAGACCATCTGGTTGATTGTAGGGATACTTACCGTCATCTCCCTGCTGGTTGTGTACAGCTCAACGGGTACTTTGGCTTACAAGGCCAGAGGTGGCAATACCGAGTACTACCTCATCAAACACGGCTCGTTGGCTGTAGTAGGTTTGGTGTTGATGTATTTTGTACATCACCTGCCCTTCCGCTATTTCTCGCGTATGGCCCAAATTGGTTTGTGGGTATCGGTACCACTCTTGGTGTATACCTTGGTTAAAGGAACCAACCTCAACGAAGCAAGTAGGTGGATTACCATTCCCATCATCAACCAAACCTTCCAGAGTTCCGACCTGGCTAAGCTGGCCCTCATCATGTATGTAGCCCGTATGCTGGCGCGGAAGCAAGAAGAGATCAAGTCGTTCAAAGAAGCCTTCGTCCCCATCATCCTGCCCGTTGGAATCATTTGTGCTTTGATAGCGCCTGCCAACCTATCTACCGCCATGATTTTATTCATGACCTGCCTGATCGTGATGTTTATCGGACGGATCAGCATGAAGTACATCGGTTTGTTGGTGATTACAGGCATGGTTTCCATAGGTAGTTTTGTATTTGTAAGCTATCAGCTCGACTTATTCCGTGCAAAAACATGGGTTAGTCGCGTCGATAATTTCCTGAACAGCGATGCCTCTGAAGAAGCCTACCAGGCGCAGCAGGCTAAAATAGCCATAGCCACCGGTGGCTTTATAGGTAAAGGACCTGGCAAAAGCACCCAGCGTAACTTTTTGCCACACCCGTACAGCGACTTTATCTATGCCATCATCATCGAAGAATATGGTTTGCTCGGCGGCGCCTTTGTGCTGCTGTTGTACCTCGGCCTATTGTATCGGGTGATTCGCATCGTTATCAAAACGCCACAAGCCTTTGGGGCGCTGTTGGCCATCGGTTTGGCACTGAGCCTGGTTATTCAAGCCTTGGTGAACATGGCCGTTGCCGTTAACCTCTTCCCCGTAACCGGGCAAACACTTCCACTTTTATCGATGGGAGGTACCTCTATACTTTTCACCAGCATCGCCATCGGCATCATCTTGAGTGTGAGCCGTGAGTCGGAGCAAGACGAAGCAGCCCTTAACCCCGAAGCCGCACATGCCATCGCCTAACGGAACATATCGCTTTATCCTTAGCGGTGGCGGCACCGGCGGGCATCTGTTCCCTGCCTTGGCCATCGCCGATGCCTTGCGTGCAGCCGTGCCCACATGCGACATCCTTTTTGTTGGCGCCGAGGGCCGTATGGAAATGGAGCGTGTGCCTAAGGCAGGTTATCCCATCGAAGGGTTGCGCATCAGCGGAATTCAGCGCAGCTTATCGCTCAGCAACCTACTTTTTCCTTTCAAACTGGTGGGCAGCCTCGTTCGCTCGCTCGAAATTTTGCGTCGTTTTCGTCCCCATGCTGTTATCGGCGTAGGCGGTTATGCCAGCGGACCGGTATTGCTTGCAGCGCAATGGACCCGCGTACCTACCTTCATTCAGGAACAAAATGCCCATGCCGGCATCACCAATAAAGGCTTGGCCAAAGGGGTCATGCAAGCTTACGTGGCCTTCGAAGGCATGGAGAAATATTTCCCGGCCGACCGTATCACGCTTAGCGGCAATCCCATCCGTCAGGATTTATTTGCGCTTGAAGGCAAAAGGGAAGAAGCCTTACACCATTTCGGCTTATCGACCGATAAACCCGTAGTGCTTGTCGTTGGCGGCAGCTTGGGTGCACGTACCATCAACCAAGCCATAGCGGCAGGAATTGCTGAATTGGAGGCCGCAGGAGTTCAGCTCATCTGGCAAACCGGAAAAGCATTTGCCAACACGGCAGCTGCTGCCATTGCCGGAAAAGGCGGTATGTACACCAATGCTTTCATCGAACGTATGGATTTGGCTTTCGCCGCTGCCGACCTGGTGGTGTCGAGAGCAGGCGCAGGCACCCTCAGCGAACTGGCAGTGGTAGGCAAGCCTGCTATTTTGGTGCCTTCACCCAACGTAGCCGAAGACCACCAGACCAAAAACGCACGCGCACTCAGCGACCAAGGAGCAGCCCTGCTGGTACGTGATCAAGAGGCATCCACCCAACTCTTGCCCCAGTTGTTGGCATTGCTCAACAGTTCAACACAACAAGCAGCCATGCGCCAAGCGTTGGCAGCTTTCGACCGGCGGTATGCCGCTCGCGAAATAGCAGCCGACATACTCAAACGTATCGGAAAGGAGGCAGGCGTATGATTCAGCAACGTTTCACCCAAGCCTACTTTGTTGGCATCGGCGGCATTGGCATGAGTGCACTCGCCCAATACTTGCATCACCGCGGCCTGAAGGTTGCCGGTTACGATAAAACTCCGAGCGACATTACTCAGATGCTCGAAAATAAAGGTATGGCGATAAGCTTTGCCGACGAGTTGGCCACCTTGCCCGAATCGTTCCAGCAGGCAGCAGCCAACACCCTTGTGATTTACACACCCGCCGTGCCCGCCGACAGTAAGCTGTTGGCTTATTTTGCCGCTGGCGGTTACGAAATGGTTAAACGTGCCAAAGCACTCGGTTACCTGGTAGCCGAAGGCCAAACCTTGGCGGTAGCCGGCACCCACGGTAAAACCACCACCAGCACCATGCTGGCGCACATACTCAAACAAAGCGGACTTTCCTTTACCGGCATATTGGGTGGGGTGAGCAGCAATTACGAAAGCAACCTGCTCTTAGGAGGCCACGAACGTTTCGTGGTAGAAGCCGATGAGTTCGACCGTTCTTTCTTGCAGCTGTATCCCCAGCAGGCGGTAATCACCTCCATGGATCCCGACCACCTCGATATTTACGGTGCACCCGAGCAGATGGCTGAAGCGTACCATGCTTTTGCCGCGCAGGTGGTAACTGGAGGCTTGCTGGTGTACAAAGCAGGTCTTCCCTTGCGCTTACCAGCTGGGGTGAAAGCTGTTTCCTATGGCGAAGGAGGGGAGGTACAGGCAAAAAATGTTCGCGTAGAAAACCATCGCTACCATTTCGATTACCAAGGTGAGCAGCATATTGACGATTTGATATGTGGCTTGCCGGGCATTCACAATGTTGAAAATGCCGTTGCAGCCATCACCATGGCACTGGCTCAGGGAGTAGCGGTAGAAGTAATCCGCGAAGCCATCGCCAGCTTTAAAGGTGTAAAGCGCCGTTTCGAATACCATATCGATCGTGCCGATTGTGTGTACATCGACGACTACGCCCATCACCCTGCCGAAATCGAAGCTTTGGTGAGCTCGGTTCGTCAGCTATACCCGGGCAAAAAGGTGCTAGGCATCTTCCAACCCCATCTCTTCAGCCGCACGCGCGATTTTGCCGAGGGTTTTGCGAAGAGTCTGTCTCAGCTCGACGAGCTGTTTCTGCTCGACATCTATCCTGCCCGCGAATTGCCCATTGCCGGTATCAACTCGGCTTGGCTGCTCGAGCAGGTGTCGGCAACCAACAAACGTATCGTACAGAAGTCGGAACTGCTCGACCTGGTTAAAGCCAGCACTTTCGACGTACTCTTGACCATTGGCGCAGGCGATATCGATCGTTTTGTGCGTCCACTCACCGAAGTTCTTCAACACAAAAGTCCGGTAAGATGATACGCAAAGTGCTCCTCATAATCGCCCATATCGCTGCAGTGGTTGCCTTGATAGCCGCCTTTGGCTTTATCCGCAGCGAACGTTCGGCCATGCGTTGCGAGAGCTTTACCATACGTGTCGACCACGATGGCGGAGCTTACTTCATCGACAAGCAAGCGGTAGAAGCGCACCTGCGTCGCAACGGCTGGGGACAGCTTGTGGGCCGCCCGGTAGATAGTGTTGACCTTACGCGCATCGAACGGTTGATCGAAAAGATTCCGTTTGTGGCCGAGGCTGAAGCTTTTGCCGACATCTATGGCAATGTACGCCTCGATGTAGAGCAACGCGAGCCCGTTCTGCGCATTGTAAACCAGAATTACCAGAGTTTTTACATCGATCAAAACGGAATGCGCATGCCTACCACGACCAATTATGCCGCACAGGTGCCGGTAGCGTCGGGATTTATAGCCGAACGTTTGACCAAAACCGACACCATACAAACCGAAGTAGTACGCCAATTGGTAGCGCTGAATGCATACATACAAGAACGCGACGACCTCAAAAACCTCTTTGTGCAGTACTATGTAAATGCCGACCACGAGTTGGAGCTGATTCCGCGTGTGGGTGAACATAGTGTACTCATTGGCGATTTGAGCGATCTCGACGAGAAGTTCGAAAAGCTATTGGTGCTCTATAAGCAAGGCTTCGACGAGCAAGCCTGGCGCGAATACCGGCTCGTCAACCTCAAGTTTAAGGATCAGGTGATATGCAAAAAATAAATCCACAACCTATGAGTACCGGAGAAATCATCGTCGGCCTCGACATTGGAACGACCAAGATAGCAGCCATCGTGGGCCGCAAAAATGAATATGGCAAGCTCGAAATTTTGGGCATGGGCAAAGCCGAGTCGCTGGGCGTAAGTCGTGGCGTGGTGAGCAATATCGAAAAAACAGTAGATGCCATCCGCAAGGCAGTGCGTGAGGCCGAAGAAGAATCGGGTGTCGATATCCGGGTGGTGAATGTGGGCATTGCAGGTCAGCATATTCAAAGTCAGCAGCACCGCAACATGATGACGCGCAACAGCACCGACGACGAGATTTCGCAAGACGATATCGATAAGCTCATCGACATGATGGCGCGTATACCGCAGCAACCCGGTTACGAGGTAATTCACGTATTGCCGCAGGAGTACATCGTCGACAATGAAGTGGGCATCAAAGACCCCATTGGCATGAGCGGCATACGTTTGGAGGCCAACTTCCACATCATTACCGGACAGATGACGGCAGCCAACAACCTGAACAAATGCGTGCAGAAAGCCGGATTGTCGGTTTCAGACCTGATACTCGAGCCGCTGGCATCGTCGGAGGCCGTTTTAAGTGAAGAAGAAAAAGAAGCCGGTGTAGTGCTGGTCGACATAGGCGGCGGCACCACCGATATCGCCATCTTCCAAGACGGCATCATCCGCCATACTGCGGTGATACCATTTGGCGGAAACATCATCACCGAAGACATCAAAGAAGGCTGCACCGTTTTAAAACAGCAAGCCGAACTGCTCAAGGTGCGTTTTGGCTCGGCTTTGGCCAGCGAAACGCAAGACAACGAGATTGTGAGCATTCCCGGTCTGCGTGGTCGCGAGCCCAAAGAAATTTCGGTGAAGAACCTGGCGAATATCATCCAGGCTAGGGTAGAAGAGATTGTGGAGATGGTACACTACGAAATCAAAGCATCGGGCTTCGAAAAGAAACTGATTGCCGGTATCGTGCTCACCGGTGGAGGTGCACAACTCAAAAATTTGCGCCCCTTGGTAGAATACATGACCGGCATGGATGTGCGCGTGGGCTCGCCCAACGAACATTTAGCCAAGGGCGATCAGGAAATTAAAAGTCCCATGTATGCCACCGGTATCGGTTTGGTGTTGATGGGCTTCAACGGGAGAGACCGACGGAAGACCGAAACCAAATCGGTTAAAGGCCACAGTGGCGGCATGGCCAAAGGCGGCTTCTTCGATAAAATCCTACAAAAGAGCAAAGAGTGGCTCGAAGACAAAGACGCCAACGATGCACAAGACTTCATTAAATAAGAACAAACAGCAATCACATACAACAAAGCAACTTCAATCGTCATGGATATGAATACTTTCACTTTCGACCTACCTAAAAATCGCCCCAACATCATCAAAGTTATTGGGGTGGGTGGAGCTGGCGGCAATGCCGTCAACCACATGTTCCAGCTCGGCATCAAGGATGTCGACTTCTTGGTATGCAATACCGACTACCAAGCGCTTGAGCGCAGCAGCATCCCCGTTCGGGTACAACTCGGCCCCACCCTCACCGAAGGACGTGGTGCCGGCAACCAGCCCGAAGTGGGCCGTAATGCCGCCATCGAAAACATCGAAGAAGTAAAACGCCACATCGGTGCCGACACCAAGATGGTGTTTGTAACAGCCGGTATGGGCGGCGGCACAGGCACAGGAGCAGCCCCCGTTATCGCACAGGCTTGCCGCGAAATGGGCATACTCACGGTGGGTATCGTAACGCTACCGTTCAACTTCGAAGGCCGCAAACGCGCACAACAGGCCAATAGCGGTCTCGACGAAATGCGTGCTTACTGCGACACTACCCTCGTGATTAGCAACGACAAGGTGCGCGAGATTTATGGCAACCTAGCTTTCGACAAAGCCTTCGGCAAAGCCGACGATGTGTTGGCAACAGCGGCCAAAGGCATTGCCGAAATAATCACGGTAGAAGGTTACGTAAACGTGGACTTTGCCGACGTAAAAACGGTACTTGAAAGCAGTGGAAAGGCTGTAATGGGTTCGGCAACCGCCGAAGGAGAAGGCCGTGCACTCCGTGCCATTGAGCTGGCGTTGAACTCGCCTTTGCTCAACGACAACGACATTACCGGAGCCAGAAGCATACTCTTAAACATCAGCTCGGGCAGCGAGCAAATTACCCTCGACGAAATCGGTGAAATCAACGATTACATCCAGGATGCTGCCGGTGCCGATACCGATATTATATGGGGTAACTGCACCGACGACAGCCTAGGCGATAGCATCCGTGTAACTGTAATCGCTACCGGTTTCGAAGGAGGCCAAAAGCGTCAACAAACCACCACTACCGATTCGAAAAAGGTGGTGATGCCCCTCGACGGACCCACCAATACCCCAGTATTCACACCTGCACCAGCAGCACCGGTGAATACCATCCGTCCGAAAGAACCGATTGTACACATACTCGATATGGAAGACACGGCAGAGCGCGCACCCAAAACTGAGGAGCCTACCTTATTCGATATGGAGCCCGTTTTGAAAACCACCACGCCTACTGCCAATGTTCAGCCACCGGCGCAACGTCCTCCGGTAGTTCACCAGCTCGAAGAGCAAGCCTCCGAAGACGATGGTTTGGGCTTAGGCTATCAGCAACGCCCGGTACAGAGCATGGAAGATATACTTGAGAAGTCGCGTCGCAGAATCGAAACCCTTCGTGGAATGAATACCGTTAAACGGGTTGATCCACACGAAGTAGAGTCGTTTGAAAAGCAGCCTGCTTACCTCCGTCGTCAGGTGGAGCTCGATCAGGTGCCTCACAGCAGCGAGCAAAACATCTCACGCTTTACCCTGAGCAATAACGAAGATCGCCGTCCGGAAATACGTCCGAACAACTCGTTTTTGCACGATAATGTTGACTAACAGTCGCAAGACTGTGATCCATGACGACAGTCCCGGCCGAGAGGTCGGGATTTTTTTTGTTTTAGTAGCGGATAAGTGCATCCGAAATTTTCGCTTTTCCTTGGCACTACATTGCGAATCACGTAGCTTTATCTTCGAATTATTGCCTATGCTACTAGGAATTTTACGGGAGCCCGACCACGAAAACAGGGTTTCTATTACCCCCGACGTTGTAAAACAACTGGTCGGAAAACAGGTGAAAATCACCATTGAAACCGATGCCGGCCTACGGGCGTCGCTCACCAACGAAATTTATCAAGAAGCAGGAGCCTCGGTACAATCGCGCGCCGATGTACTTGCCCAAGCCGATATCGTGGTGAGCATTCAGCCTTTAACTGCAGCCGATACGACGAAACTAAAGCCTGAAGCCATCCTTTTTGGGATGTACCAGCCGCTCGTAAATCGCGAACGGATGGCCGAAATTGCGGCGGCCAAAACCACACTTTTTAGCATGGATGCAGTTCCCCGCATCACAAGAGCTCAAGCCATGGATGTGCTCTCGTCGCAGAGTACTGTTTCGGGTTACAAAGCTGTGTTACTCGCGGCTTCACATCTGCCGCGCTTTTTTCCCATGCTCATGACCGCTGCAGGTACCATTGCTCCGGCTAAGGTGCTTATTATCGGTGCTGGTGTGGCCGGATTGCAGGCCATAGCTACGGCCAAACGTTTAGGTGCAGTGGTCGAAGCCTTCGATACGCGCCCTTCGGTGAAGGAACAGGTCGAAAGTTTGGGTGGTAAGTTTGTTGAAGTAGAAGGCGCGGTTGAAGACAAAGCCGCCGGCGGATATGCCGTAGAACAGTCGGAGGAGTTCAAACGTAGGCAGAGCGAAGAGCTGGCCAAACGTATTGTGGCTGCCGACGTGGTGATAACCACGGCACTTATCCCGGGTAAGAAGGCACCTGTTTTGATTACCGAAGCCATGGTGCGCCAGATGAAGGCCGGTGCAGTGATTGTTGATTTGGCTTCGGGAGCTGGCGGCAACTGTGAACTCACCCGAGAAGGAGAGACGCGAAACGAATTTGGCGTATCCATCATTCCGGCCAGTAATTTGCCGGCAACCATGCCGCAAGATGCGAGCAAGATGTACGCAAAAAATATGTTGAATTTCCTCAATTTGATGATTTCGAAAGAGGGGGAACTCAAGCTGAATTTTGAAGACGAGATCATCCAAGGAAGTTGTATCGCCCACGGGGGCGAAGTTGTTTATCCTGCCTTAAAACAAGCTTAATGGAAAACATATTAACGCTAATACACGACAATCTGCAGCTGATTTACGTGCTCATTTTGGCCGTATTTGTTGGCATCGAAGTCATGAGTAAAGTACCGCAGGTGCTGCACACGCCATTGATGTCGGGTTCCAATGCACTATCTGGAGTAGTCATCATCGGTTCTATACTCGTCATGGGAAAAACCGACCCCAACAATTATGCAGCGCTGGCCATGGGTTTTGTTGCTGTGGTGCTTGCAACTTTGAATGTGGTGGGGGGATTTGCAGTCACCGACCGTATGTTAGACATGTTTCGTAAAAAGAAGAAGTAATGGCAACTCAACTTATCGACATAGGCTACCTGATTGCCGTTGTTCTTTTCATACTCGGAATTAAATACATGAGTCACCCCGACTCGGCACGCAAAGGCAACTTGCTTGCCGCTGCAGGCATGGGTTTGGCTATGTTGGTGACTTTTTTTATGCCCGGCTTACAAAATATCTGGGTTTCACTGCTGGCTATTGCCATTGGTTCGGTGGCAGGCTACGTCATGTCGATGCGTGTGGCCATGACGGCCATGCCGCAGATGGTATCGTTTTTTAACGGCATGGGTGGCGCAGCCGCAGCTTTGATTGCCATAGCAGAGGTATTTGGTATTTTCCACGGTGCACAAGCAACTAACGATTTCCATGGACTTGTCAACAGCGATTATTTCTACTTCGGTGCCTTGCTCGTGAGCTTGGTGATAGGTGCTGTGTCGTTTAGCGGTTCTATCATTGCCATGGGTAAGTTGCAGGGATTTGTAACCGGCGCCTCGGTGAAATGGCCTTTCCAGAAGCTTACCAACAATGGTTTGTTGGTGGTTACCCTCTTATTGTGCGTGTACCTATTTACCCTCCATGCCCACCAGGAATTGCTTATCTACCTAATCTGCCTACTCGGTTTGGTGTTTGGGATTTTGTTTGTGATGCCCATCGGAGGGGCCGATATGCCTGTGGTGATATCGTTGCTTAACGCGTTTACCGGAGTTACAGCAGCCACAACGGGTATGTTGTTCGATAACAAGGTGATGCTGATGGGTGGCGTTTTGGTAGGTGCTGCAGGTCTCCTGCTCACACTCTTGATGTGCCGTGCCATGAATCGTTCGCTCACAGCCGTACTTTTTGGTGCCTTCAATTCAGGTGGTGGCGCACAAGCCGGCGATCGCCAGATGGATACCACTGTTCGTGAGATATCGCTTTCCGACGCCAGTATTCTATTGAGTTATGCGAAAAAGGTAGTAGTTATTCCTGGCTATGGATTGGCGGTAGCACAGGCTCAGCACGTGGTTCACGAACTTGAAAAGCTGCTCGAAGAAAAGGGAGTAGAAGTAAAATACGGCATTCACCCGGTTGCGGGCCGTATGCCGGGCCACATGAACGTGCTTTTGGCCGAATCGGACGTGCCTTACGATAAGCTCATCGAAATGGAAACCATCAACCCTGAATTTTCAACAGTGGATGCAGTGGTGGTGATCGGTGCCAACGACGTGGTGAATCCAGCCGCCCACAACGATCCTGCAAGTCCAATTTACGGTATGCCTATTTTAGATGCCGACAAAGCCCAGAACATCATTGTCATCAAACGGTCGATGAGTGCTGGTTACGCCGGCATCGAAAACGAACTCTTCTACAATCCGAAAACGCGTATGCTCTTTGGCGACGCCAAAGGTGTGCTGACCAAACTGGTTGCTGCGGTGAAAGAGTTATAAAAGAATTTTGAATTTGACGAAAAGCCGGTTTGCCGGCTTTTTTTATGTCAATGCATCAATTTTAGCGGCTAATTCGAAGTCGAGCATTGAAATTCCCTTACTGCTATGCGTACTGAGCCGAATTTCAACGCGGTTGTACACGTTGCGCCAGTCGGGATGGTGATCGAGTAGCTCGGCTGCTGCAGCAACTTCGTTCATAAAGGCCCAGGCGTGTTTAAAATCGGCAAATTCAAGGATTTTGAGCAAGCTGCCTTCGCGGTAAGTCCAACCGTTGAGTTGGCCAATTTTGGCGTTAATTTCGGTTTCGGTCAATGCAGCTCTTGTCATGATTTTATATTTTTTAGTACAAATGAAAACTTTTTTGATGCGTTTTGGCTTTTACAGGTGGGTTGCCGAAAAAAATTCTTAAAAGACCTGTCAAATACGCCTTGTTTTTAAGAATTTAGCGCTGCAGTCCCCAATCTCACCAACTCCGGCAAATCTAAAATTCTACATATACCATGTCTCAAACTGCTGAACTACATTACGGCGACAAAGTTTACAAATTACCGGTGCTGGTGGGTACCGAAAACGAGATAGCTATCGATATCGCTAAACTACGCGATGAAACCGGGCTAATCACACTCGACATTGGATATAAAAATACCGGTGCTACCAAATCGGCTATCACGTTTATCGACGGGGACGAGGGGATATTGCGTTACCGCGGTTACGACATCGAGCAGTTAGCCGAGCATTCCACGTTTATGGAGGTGAGCTATTTGTTGATTTATGGCGAACTGCCAACCGCCGAGCAATTGGCTAGCTTCAACAACAGCATTACACGTCGTACCCTTGTACACGAAAACATCAAAAAGTTTCTCGACGCTTACCCTGGCGGTACGCACCCTATGGGCGTGTTGATGTCTACAGTATCCTCGTTATCTAGCTTTTACCCCAATTCGCTAATTCCTAACCGTTCTGCCGAAGAGGTCGATCGTACCATTCATCGTTTGATTGCTAAAATGGCAACCATCGCTGCTTGGACGTATAAGAAGTCGATGGGACATCCGTATATGTATCCAAACAACAAGTTGGACTATGTATCTAACTTCTTGCAAATGATGTTCGGTCATCGCACCGAAGAATATACGCCAGACCCGGTTGTGGTAGATGCGTTGAACAAGCTGTTAATCCTTCATGCCGATCACGAACAAAACTGCTCAACGTCAACCGTGCGTATCGTAGGCTCATCGCATGCCAATATTTATGCGGCTGTAGCTTCGGGCATTGGTGCTCTCTGGGGACCGTTGCATGGCGGTGCTAACCAAGCGGTAATTGAAATGCTCGAGCAAATCAAAGCCGACGGCGGCGATGCACAGAAGTACATCAACAAAGCCAAAGACAAAAACGATCCTTTCCGTTTGATGGGCTTTGGTCACCGCGTATACAAAAACTTCGACCCTCGCGCCAAAATCATCAAACAAGCCTGCGACCAGGTTTTGAACAAACTCGGCGTGAACGATCCTATCCTCGACATAGCCAAGCAGCTTGAACAAGCGGCCCTCAACGACGAATATTTCATAGAACGTAAGCTTTATCCGAACGTCGATTTCTATTCGGGCATCATTTACCGCGCAATCGGCATTCCAACCGATATGTTTACGGTAATGTTCGCACTTGGCCGTCTTCCAGGTTGGATAAGCCAGTGGAAAGAAATGCGCGAAACCAACGAGCCCATTGGCCGTCCTCGCCAGCTATTCATCGGGCATCCGCGTCGCGACTATGTGCCCATCACCAAAAGAGGTTAATTCACAAAAGCGTATAGAGCCCCGAAAATCGGGGCTTTTTTTATGCCTTTTGTTCTTTCAAGATGTGTATAGCCCCTTGATAGAAATACCAAGAGCCCAAAGCCATGATTACATGGCTTAAATCGAGATGGTTGAACCATTTGTGTGGTGCAAATTCACTCAAATGCACCAAAGCAGCCAATGCAGCAATGCCCACGGCTAACAGCATATATCGGCTACCGATAGCAGCTGTTTTTCGAAAGACATACATCTCGAAAGAAAATACCACCACAAGCAGCCCATATGCCGCATGGGCTTCCACCCAAAAGAAGTTGAGGGTGCTAAGTACAGTAATCAGTAAAACAAACAGTTCGGTGAGATTTAGCCAGGCAAATACACGGCCTATACGTTCTTGAAGGAGAGGTTGTGCGTGAAAAATAGCTGCTCGTTCGAGCAGGGCCACCGATATCATTGAAATCACCCAGCCTGGAACTTTCCACACAAAGCCCAACTGCTCGATAAATCCGTGCCCAACAATGCCACCGTAAGCGGTGGCCAGACCCATACTGAAAAAATAGGCTCTAAAAAGAAGTTGAAGTTTGCCCTGTTTAAAGGAACCCAATCGAAAGAAGGCATACCAGCAAACGGCTGTCACCAATAAATCGGTGATTACAGTTACAGGTTCGTAAATGGTAATTCCACCTAAGTCAATCCATGTTTTTTCAAAACTCATTGCCTAGCTTTTTTTGGTGTGGATGATAAGAAGTACGTTCCAACCACCGACTCAAAAATACATCATACAGCAGGAGTGAATTACTTTTTTTAGTTAGTTGCTGCTAAATCACTTCTTTTTGATGCTGAGCTGCCAAACTGCGTTTTTTTTGGAACGACATCAACTATTCATGATGTCTTCAATCTCATCAGTTTCGATGGCAACCCCCGCCATTAAATTCACCGGGCCTTGCTCGGTAATGAGTATGTCGTTTTCAATCCGAATTCCTAAACCTTCTTCTTGAATATAAATACCGGGTTCGCAAGTAATGACCATACCGGCCGCTAGCTTCCCGTACCGAGCGCCTATGTCATGTACGTCGATACCAAGAAAATGGCCTGTTCCGTGCGGGAAGTACTTTTTGTAAGCCGGCCAAGTGGGCGACTCCTTCGCTATATCGTCGCGGCTAATTAATCCGAGCGACAATAATTCGTCTTGCATGATCAGCGCAGATTCACGGTTGTAAGCATCCAGCGTGCGCCCGGGCACCAAAAGTTTAGTGGCGGCGCGATTCACCCTTAATACTGCATCGTAGATTTCTTTCTGGCGCTTACTGAATCTGCCATTTACAGGAAAGCAGCGTGTCATATCTCCAGCATAATTGGCATAATCGGCCCCAAAGTCGAGTAATAACAAGTCGCCGTCTTTGGTTTGTTTGTCGTTCTTTACATAATGCAGCACACAGGCACTAGCGCCCGAGGCAATGATGGGTTGAAACGAATAACCATTGGCCCGATTGCTCAAAAACTCTTTCATGATTAAGCCTTCAAGCTCAAATTCCCACATACCGGGCTTCACTGTTTTGAGCACCTGATAAAAGGCATCGGCAGTAATGCGTACTGCCCGTTGAATCAGCGTAATTTCTTCGGCAGACTTCCGCGAACGTTCATATTCCGAAATTTTTGCCGAGCGTTCGAAATTGTGCAAAGGAAACTGTGCTTTGATTTCATGCACAAAACGCATCTGTCCGGTTTGAACCGGGTTCGAGGCACGGTCATTTTCATTCGTGTTTAGGTAGATATGCTCGGCATACTTACATAGTGTATTCACCAATCCACGGAAATCTTGATTCCACTGCACTTGTTTGATTCCTGAAATAGCCTCAGCTTCCTTTTTGCTGTATTTGTGCCCTTCCCAAACGGCTATGTGGTCGTTGGTTTCACGCACAAACAACACCTCCTTATATAAAGGATTCGGACAGTCGGGAAACAAGATCAACATGGTTTCTTCCTGGTCGATTCCGCTGAGCCAGAAAAGTTCACTATCCTGCCTGAAATAAAAGTCTGCATCTGCATTTCTCGGGTATACATCGCTCGAAACAAATAAAGCGATGCTGTTGGGCTTCATGTGTTTGACGAAGCGTGCACGGTTGTCGACAAATAAGGCAGAATCGATAGGTTCGTAGCGCATACTATATAAAATAGGTGTGGTTGAGATTGAGCCTTGAAATTAAGGAAGTTTTTAGTCAGCCGCAGATTTCTGGTGTCAATCCGCCCGTTATCGGCAAGGCTGTTTGATTTTTTTTGGGTGGTGTGGATTTTGTACCCAATCAATATGGCCGAATACAGCGTGTTAACGGTCATTTTACCGTTTATTCACCCCTGTTATCCACATAAAAACAATTCTATTCCAAAAAATTGGAAACACGTTTTGCAAATAATGTGGAATTAGATACCTTTGCAGTCCCTTCGAGTAGAGGGAGAATACTGTTTTTTCAAAAGCGTAGATAAAGTAACGTATGCCTACCATACAACAACTTGTAAGAAAAGGCCGGGAGCACAAAGCCGACAAGAGCAAGTCGCCCGCTCTCGACAGCTGCCCGCAAAAGCGCGGCGTATGTACCCGTGTGTACACCACCACCCCTAAGAAGCCGAATTCGGCCATGCGTAAAGTTGCGCGTGTTCGTTTGGCCAAGTCGGGCAAGGAAGTGAATGCATACATTCCCGGTGAAGGCCACAACCTTCAGGAGCACTCAATCGTGCTGATCCGCGGAGGTCGTGTGAAAGACCTTCCAGGTGTACGTTACCACATCATCCGTGGTGCTCTTGATACCTCAGGGGTAAATGGCCGTAAACAAGGCCGTTCGAAATACGGTGCTAAAGCCAAACAGGCTGCTGCACCAGCAAAAGGCGCAAAAAAGAAATAATTAGATAAGTCATGAGAAAGGCTCGTGCCAAGAAAAGAATCATCGAACCAGATCCGAAGTTCAATGATGTGGTAGTAACCAAGTTCATCAACAACATGATGTACGATGGTAAGAAGAGCATTGCTGCCCAAACCTTCTACGATGCGATGGAGCTTGTAGAAAAACGTGCTGGCGAAGCCGGTATCGAGGTTTGGCGTCGTGCCCTCAACAATGTTATGCCTTCGGTAGAAGTAAAGAGCCGCCGTGTAGGTGGTTCTACTTTCCAGGTACCTATTGAGGTTAACCCTAGCCGTAAGTCAGCCCTTGGCATGCGCTGGTTAATTGGTTATGCTCGCAAGCGTAACGAAAAAACCATGATGGAAAAATTAGCTGGTGAAGTACTCGCTGCTTCTAAAGGTGAAGGTGCCTCTGTGAAGAAGAAGGAAGATACCTACCGTATGGCCGAAGCAAACAAAGCGTTCTCGCACTTCAGATTCTAAGCTTTATGGCAGATCTTAAATACACGCGTAACATCGGTATTGCAGCGCACATCGACGCTGGTAAAACAACCACTACCGAACGTATATTATACTACACCGGTCTTACACACAAAATTGGTGAAGTACACGACGGTGCAGCAACCATGGACTGGATGGTGCAGGAGCAGGAAAGAGGTATTACCATTACTTCTGCTGCTACCAAAACCAACTGGAAATGGCACGACAACAGCTATGCTGTAAACATCATCGACACCCCGGGCCACGTTGACTTTACCGTAGAGGTAAACCGCTCACTTCGCGTACTCGACGGTTTGGTGTTTTTGTTCTCGGCGGTTGACGGCGTAGAACCACAATCAGAAACCAACTGGCGTTTGGCCGACAACTACGGTGTTGCTCGCCTCGGTTTCGTGAATAAAATGGACCGTCAGGGAGCTGACTTTTTTGCTGTTTGTAAACAGGTGAAAGATATGCTCGGTTCAACAGCTGTTCCACTTCAAGTACCCATTGGTGCTGAAGAACACTTCAAAGGAGTAGTTGACCTGATCACCAACAAAGCTATCATCTGGGACGAAGCATCAAAAGGTATGACCTATACCGAGGTGCCTATTCCAGACGATCTGGTTGAAACCGTTGCCGAATACCGTCAAATTCTTGTTGAAGCATGTGCCGATTACGACGATGTGCTCCTCGAGAAATTTTTCGACGATCCCGATACCATCACTGAAGAAGAAATGCGCGCAGCCATCCGTGCTGCAGTAATCGATGGCAAGTTTGTGCCAATGATGTGCGGTTCTTCATTCAAGAACAAAGGAGTTCAGGCGATGCTCGACGCAGTTTGTGCGTTCCTCCCTTCTCCAATGGACAAAGAAGTTGTGCAAGGAACAGATCCGAAAACGGATGCTGAAATTGTACGTAAGCCAGACGTTAAAGATCCTTTCTGCGCGCTTGCTTTCAAGGTAGCTACCGACCCATTCGTAGGTCGTTTGGTATTCTTCCGCGTGTATTCAGGTCGTCTCGACGCTGGTTCATACGTGATGAAGGTGCGTAGTGATGCTGATAAAGGTATCGTGATGGAAAAGGAACGTATCTCACGTTTGTTCCAAATGCACGCCAACGATCGTAAAGCCATCGACTTTGTAGAGGCCGGTGACATCTGCGCTGCAGTAGGCTTCAAAGACATCAAAACAGGGGATACCCTTTGCGATGAGAAGTTTCCGATCATACTCGAAGCCATGCAATTCCCTGAGCCGGTTATCGGTTTGGCGATTGAGCCTAAAACGCAAGCCGATGCCGATAAATTGGGTAACGCCCTAGCGAAGTTGGCAGAAGAAGATCCTACTTTCCGCGTATTTACGGACGAAGAAACGGGTCAAACTATCATCCAGGGTATGGGTGAACTTCACCTTGAAATCATCGTTGACCGTCTGCGTCGCGAGTTCAAAGTGGAATGTAACCAAGGTGCGCCACAGGTTGCTTACAAAGAAGCCATTACCGGAAAAATCACACACCGCGAAACGTATAAGAAACAAACCGGTGGTCGTGGTAAATTCGCCGATATCCAGTTCGAAATCGGACCAATTGACGAAGGCAAAACTGGACTCCAGTTCGTTAACGAAGTGGTGGGTGGTTCAATTCCTCGCGAATTCATTCCTTCGGTTGAAAAAGGTTTTGCAGCAGCTATGGCGAACGGTGTACTTGCCGGCTTCCCTGTCGATAACCTGAAAGTACGTCTCTTCGACGGCTCTTTCCACCCAGTCGACTCGGATTCGTTGTCGTTCGAAATCGCCGCTCGTACCGCTTTCCGTGAAGCTTGCCCGAAAGCAAGTCCGGTATTGCTTGAGCCGATCATGAAAATTGAAGTAATCACCCCAGACGAATACATGGGTGATGTAATGGGTGACTTGAACCGCCGCCGTGGCCAAATGCAGGGCATGGATACCAAGAACGGTGCTCAAGTAATCAAGGCCCTTGTACCACTTGCAGAAATGTTCGGATATGTAACCGTACTCCGTACCCTTACTTCTGGTCGTGCCACTTCAACGATGGAATTCTCGCATTACAGCGAAACTCCAAAGAACATTTCTGAAGAAGTGCTTGCCAAGCACAGAGCAATGAAAGCGGAGAAAAATTAATTATCAGGAGCCATGAGCCATCGCATACGAATCAAATTGAAATCATACGATCATAACCTCGTAGATAAGTCTGCCGAGAAGATCGTGAAAACCGTGAAGACCACGGGTGCAGTTGTCAGCGGTCCTATTCCGTTGCCTACCGAAAAGCAGATTTTCACTGTACTCCGTAGCCCACACGTAAACAAAAAAGCACGTGAGCAATTCCAATTGTGCGCTTACAAGCGTGTTCTCGACATCTACAGCTCTTCTTCGAAGACCGTAGATGCCTTGATGAAGTTGGAACTCCCGAGTGGTGTAGATGTAGAAATAAAAGTTTGACAATAGACGATAATGTCAGGAATAATTGGTAAAAAAGTTGGAATGACCAGCATTTTCAGTGCCGATGGGAAAAGCGTCCCATGCACAGTTTTGGAAGCTGGTCCTTGCGTTGTGACGCAAGTAAAAACCGTCGAGAAAGACGGTTATGCTGCCTACCAGCTGGCCTATGGAGAGAAGAAAGAAAAGAATACTTCTCAGGCCATGCAGGGACACTTTAAAAAGGCCGGAACCACACCTAAGCGCAAGCTGGTGGAGTTCACGAGCTTTGAGAATGAACTTCAGCACGGTACAACTGTGACAGTTGATATGTTTGCTGAAGGCGAGTACGTCGACGTAGTTGGCGAAAGCAAGGGTAAAGGTTTCCAAGGTGTTGTGAAGCGCCATGGTTTCAGCGGTGTTGGTGGACAGACCCACGGTCAGCACAACCGCCTCCGCGCCCCAGGTTCACTCGGTGCCTCATCGTTTCCAAGTCGCGTTTTCAAGGGTATGCGTATGGCCGGTCGTACCGGTGGCAACCGTGTGAAAGTGCAAAACTTAGAGATTGTGAAGGTATTCCCCGAGCAGAACATACTTGTAGTTAAAGGCTCCGTACCTGGTGCCAAGGGTTCATTCGTAATTGTGGAGAAATAAGCATCATGGAATTGCCCGTATACAACACAGCAGGTAAAGAAACGAAGTCGAAAGCTACTCTTTCGGCAGAGATTTTTGGCATTGAGCCGAACGATCACGCGATTTACCTCGACGTAAAGCAGTACCTCGCGAATCAGCGTCAGGGTACGCACAAATCAAAAGAGCGTAACGAAATTTCGGGTTCAACCCGCAAGCTACACAAGCAAAAAGGAACAGGTGGTTCACGTAAAGGTGACATCAACAGCCCTTCTTTCCGCGGTGGTGCTCGTGTGTTTGGTCCACGTCCACGTAACTACGGTTTCAAACTGAATAAAAAAGTGAAGGTACTGGCTCGTAAATCAGCTCTTACCTACAAAGCCCAAGCAAACAATATCGTGGTAGTTGAAGATTTCAACTTCGCGGCTCCAAAAACGAAAGAATTTGTGGGTTTGCTCAACAGCTTGAAATTGAGTGGCGAGAAAGTGTTGGTAGTACTTCCAGAGAACAACAGCAATGTGGTTTTATCTGGCCGTAACCTACCAAAAACAAAAATGATCATGGCCGGCGACATCAATACCTACGATGTAATGAACGCAGCCAAGATTTTAATGGTAAACAGCTCGATCGCCAAGATCGAAGAAACTTTAAATAAGTAAGCCCATGGAACTGCTGAAAAAACCGATCATCACCGAGAAGATGACTATGCTCGGCGAGAAGCGCAACCAGTATGCTTTCCGGGTTGACAAGAAGGCGAATAAGATCCAAATCAAAAAGGCGATTGAAGAAATGTATGGTATTTCAGTTACTTCTGTAAATACCATGGTATATGCTGGTAAGCGTAAAAGCCGCTTCACAAAAGCAGGTTTCATCGAAGGCCGTAAGGATAGCTTCAAAAAAGCCATTGTAACCTTGAAGGAAGGCGATAACATCGATTTCTACAGTAACATTTAAGAAGATGGCAGTAAAAAGATTTAGTCCGGTAACTCCGGGTTTACGTTTCAAGGTTGCCAATACCTATTCAGAGGTAACCACCAACACGCCTGAGAAGAGCTTGTTGATGCCAGTAAAACGTACCGGCGGACGTAACAATACAGGTAAGATGACCATGCGCTACATTGGCGGTGGTCACAAGAAGATGTACCGTATCATTGACTTCAAGCGGAATAAGTTCGACATTCCTGCAACAGTGAAGACCATTGAATACGATCCCAACCGTACAGCACACATCGCTTTGTTGGTGTATGCCGATGGAGAAAAGCGTTATATTCTTGCTCCTCAAGGTCTTCAGGTAGGACAAACTATCCTGTCGGGTAATGAAGTGGCACCAGATTCTGGTAACACTTTGCCTATGTCGCGCATACCACTTGGTTCACCGATTCACAACATCGAATTGCAGCCAGGTAGAGGTGGTCAATTGGTACGTACTGCTGGAAGTTCGGCAACTTTAGCCGCTCGAGATGGTAAGTACGCAATCATCAAACTTCCTAGTGGCGAAACACGCATGGTGTTGGCTGCTTGTATGGCTACTGTGGGTGAGTTATCTAACGAAGACCATTTGCTCGAAATCAGCGGTAAAGCTGGTCGCAAGCGCTGGTTAGGTCGCCGTCCTCGTGTTCGTGGTGTAGCGATGAACCCTGTCGATCACCCGATGGGTGGTGGTGAAGGTCGTGCGAGCGGTGGTCACCCACGCTCACGCAAAGGTCTTCTTTCGAAAGGTTATAAGACTCGCCGCGGAAAGAGAAAGTCTGACAATATGATCATTAAACGCAGAAAAGGATAAGCAATGGCGCGTTCACTGAAAAAAGGACCCTTTGTAGAATACACCCTCGAGAAGAAGGTGAATACTATGAACGAAGGCACAAAGAAGAGTGTGATCAAAACTTGGTCACGCCGCTCGATGATAACCCCCGATTTTGTGGGGCATACCTTCGCCGTACACAACGGTAATAAGTTTATCCCGGTATATGTGACCGAGAACATGGTCGGACACAAATTGGGTGAGTTTTCACCTACGCGTAACTTCCGTGGTCACGTGGCTAAAAAAGATAAAGGAAAGAAATAATGGAAGCCGTAGCCATATTGAAGAATTGTCCCAGCTCGCCGCGTAAGATGCGGTTGGTTGTCGACCTTATCCGCGGTAAAAAAGCCGATCAGGCGTTAAACATCCTTCGCTTCGCAAAGCAGGATGCTAGCCTGCCTTTGGAGAAACTTCTCCTTTCGGCCATAAACAACTGGGAAAAGAAGAACGAAGAACAGTCGATTGAGACTGCTAATCTGTATGTTAAGCGTGTTCAGGTCGATGGTGGCCGTATGCTGAAGCGTCTGCGTCCAGCCCCGCAAGGGCGTGGATACCGGGTACGTAAGCGTTCGAACCACGTTACCCTCGTAATTGATAGCATGGACACCACTGTAAACGCATAAGCACTAATGGGACAAAAAGTAAATCCTGTAGGCCTCCGTCTAGGCTATATCCGTGGTTGGGATTCCAACTGGTTCGGTGGTAATAACTACGCTGACAAACTCGTAGAAGACGAAAAAATCCGTGGCTATTTGAACGCACGTATCAACAACGGTGGAATTAGCCGTGTGGTGATTGAGCGTACCTTGAAGCGGATCATCATCACGATTCACACCAGCCGCCCAGGTATCGTTATCGGTAAAGGCGGTCAGGAAGTAGATCGTATCAAAGAAGAAATTAAGAAGCTCACCAACAAAGATGTTCAAATCAACATCTTCGAAATCAAACGCCCGGAAGTAGACGCTGCTCTGGTAGCTGAAGGCATCGCCCGTCAGTTAGAAGCGCGTGTTTCTTTCCGCCGTGCGATGAAGACTTCGATTGCATCTACCATGCGTATGGGCGCAGAAGGTATCAAAGTTATCTGCTCAGGTCGTTTGGGTGGTGCCGAGATTGCCCGTAGCGAACAGTACAAAGAAGGACGTGTTCCTTTGCACACCCTTCGTGCCGATATCGATTATGCGCAGAAAGAAGCGCAAACCGTTTACGGTAAGATTGGCGTGAAAGTATGGATTTGTAAAGGTGAAGTATACGGTAAACGTGATCTTTCGCCAAACGTAGGTAGCCGTGCACAAGCAGGCACGCCTGGAACCGGTGCAGCTGAAGGTGCAGCACGCGGTGATCGTCGTGGCGGTAATGATCGTCGTGGTGGCGGTGCAGACCGTCGTGGTGGCGATCGTCGTCGCTCGGGTGGAAACGCTGGTGGTGGAGATCGTTCCAGAAAAGGTTAATTGATAAGGAGCCAGAGCAATGTTACAGCCGAAAAGAACGAAATTCAGAAAGATGCATAAAGGCCGGATCAAAGGCAATGCAACCCGCGGTGCGGAGTTGGCCTTTGGTTCATTTGGTCTCAAAACCTTGGAAGAGCACTGGATCACCTCACGCCAGATCGAAGCAGCTCGTATCGCGGTAACCCGCTTTATGAAACGCGAAGGTCAAGTGTGGATCAGAATTTTCCCAGATAAACCTATCACCAAAAAACCTGCAGAGGTTCGTATGGGTAAAGGTAAAGGATCACCAGAATATTGGGTGGCCGTGGTTAAACCAGGTACTTTGATATTTGAAGCAGAAGGTGTACCTTTGCCGGTCGCTAAAGAGGCCATGCGCCTTGCAGCCCAAAAGCTGCCAGTTAGCACCAAATTTATCGTAAGAAGAGATTACGCAGGAGAATAATTAAAGACATGAAATACTCCGCTATAAAAGAACTATCCACAGCAGAGATTGCTGAAAGGATCAAGGAGGAAAAGACGCAGTTGACGAAACTGCGCTTTACCCATGCTGTTTCGGCCATCGAAAGTCCGGCTCAGCTGCGTGAGACCCGCAAAACGATCGCGCGTTTATTCACAGAACTAACTGTTCGTGAGCGTGCTAACGAAAATGCCAACAACCAATGAGCGCTGAGATGATGGAAAGGAACGCAAGAAAAGAACGTATCGGAAACGTGGTAAGCAACAAGATGACGAAAACCATCACCGTTGTTGTTGAGCGTAAAGTGAAACACCCGATTTACGGAAAGTTTATGAAGAGCACGAAGAAATTCATGGCTCACGACGAAAACAACGATTGTAATGTAGGCGATCTCGTGAAGATCATGGAGACTCGTCCGCTAAGCAAAAACAAACGTTGGAGATTGGTTGAAATAATTGAAAGGGCTAAGTAATGATACAGCAGGAAAGCAGATTGTCTGTTGCCGATAACAGTGGCGCTAAAGAAGTACTCTGTATTCGTGTACTGGGTGGAACCGGCAAACGCTACGCCAGTGTTGGCGATAAAATAGTGGTTTCGGTGAAGTCGGCCATTCCTTCTGGTAATGCCAAGAAGGGTACCGTATCTAAGGCGGTGATCGTACGCACGAAAAAAGAAGTACGTCGTAAAGACGGTTCTTACATTCGTTTCGACGATAACGCAGTAGTGCTGCTCAACAACCAGGACGAACCACGTGGTACCCGTATTTTCGGACCAGTAGCACGTGAGCTCCGCGAGAAGCAGTTCATGAAAATCGTTTCATTGGCACCTGAAGTACTTTAAGATTGCACGAGATGGCCAATATTAAACTAAAAATCAAAAAAGGGGACCTCGTTCGTGTGATTGCGGGCGACGACAAAGGCAAAGAAGGCCGCGTCCTCGAAGTTATGCCCGCCGAATTGCGTGCTATTGTAGAAGGAGTGAATATCATCACGAAACACACTAAGCCTACAGCAGCAAGCCCAAATGGTGGTATTGTTAAAAAAGAAGCGCCTCTTCACTTGAGCAATTTGATGCTCGTGGTAGGAGGTAAGCCTACCCGCGTTGGTCGTAAGGCCGACGATACAGGTAAGCTTGTTCGTTTCGCGAAGAAAACCGGAGAAATAATCAAGTAATGGCAACCGAGATTCGACTGAAAACCAAATATAAGGAAGAGGTTATTGCAGCTTTGCAAGCCAAATTCGCTTATAAGAATGTGATGGAAATCCCTTCGCTTTCGAAAATTTGCATTAACCAAGGTGTTGGTGCTGCAGTATCGGATAAGAAGCTTATCGATGCCGCTGTTACTGAAATGACCACGATTACCGGACAAAAGGCTGTGCCTACGATGTCTCGTAAGGCGATATCGAACTTCAAATTGCGTGAAAACATGCCAATTGGAGTACGTGTTACCCTGCGCGATACCAAGATGTACGAATTCCTCGATCGTTTGATTAGCGTATCACTTCCACGTGTGCGCGATTTCAAAGGAATCAGCCAAAAGGGATTTGATGGACGCGGTAACTATACCTTAGGGGTAACCGAGCAGATTATTTTCCCTGAAATCAATATCGACAAGGTGAATAAAATCACCGGTATGGATATCACATTTGTAACTACGGCCAAAACCGACGAAGAAGCAATGGCATTGCTTCAAGAATTGGGTCTGCCGTTCAAAACTTCAAAAAACTAATCCATGGCTAAGGAAAGTGTAAAAGCACGTGAGCTCAAACGCCAGAAAACGGTAGAAAAGTACGCTGCGAAGCGTGCTGCGCTCAAAGAAGCCGGTGATTATCTGGGTCTTCAGAAGCTTCCAAAAAATGCTTCTCCAGTACGTTTGCACAACCGTTGCAAATTAACTGGTCGTCCCCGCGGTTATATGCGTCAATTCGGCATCAGCCGGGTATTGTTCCGCAAAATGGCTAGCGAAGGCAAGATTCCAGGTGTAACCAAAGGAAGCTGGTAATAACGAATTAATTTATTAAGTAAATGACTGACCCGATAGCAGATTATCTTACCCGCCTGCGGAACGCAATGAGCGCCCGTCACCGTGTGGTAGAGATTCCCGCTTCGAACATGAAGAAGGAGATCACCAAGGTCCTCTTCGACAAAGGCTACATCGCCAACTACAAGTTCGAAGACAACGGTCCACAAGGGACCATCAAGATTGCCTTAAAATATGTCCAGGGTACCAACGAACCTGTCATTCGTAACCTCCAGCGCATTTCGCGTCCAGGTTTGCGTAAGTACACAGGTGTAGCTGAAATGCCCCGCGTGATCAATGGGTTGGGTATCGCCATTGTATCGACATCGAAAGGCATCATGACCGACAAAGAAGCTCGTCAACTCAACGTAGGTGGCGAAGTATTGTGTTACGTTTCTTAAGCGAGGAGAGAGAAGATGTCACGTATTGGAAAACTCCCCATTCAGCTTCCCGCCGGTGTTACCGTTGAGGTGAGCCCTAAGAATGTAGTAACCGTAAAAGGACCGAAAGGTGAATTGCACCGTGAGGTAGATACCGATATTAAGGTAGCTATTGAAGGAAGCGTTCTTACCGTTATTCGTCCTACTGAAAGTAAGCGTCACCGCGCGCTTCATGGTTTGTATCGCTCGCTCATCAATAATATGGTGACCGGTGTAACCGCTGGGTTTAAAGTTGAACAGGAACTTGTAGGTGTAGGTTATCGTGCCAATGCCAACGGTCAACTGCTTGAGCTTTCGTTAGGTTACTCGCACGAGATTGTGATGCAAATCCCGTCTGAAGTGAAATTGAAAACCGAAACCTTAAAAGGTAAGAACCCTATCATTACGCTTGAAAGCAACGATAAGGAATTGATTGGCCAGGTTGCTGCGAAAATTCGTTCGCTCCGTAAGCCTGAGCCGTACAAAGGAAAAGGTGTTCGTTTCGTTGGTGAAGTGCTTCGTCGTAAAGCAGGTAAATCAGCCTCTAAAAAATAAGTTGGAATGGCTAATCAAAAAATTGCACGTAGAACACGTATTAAGAGAGGCATTCGCAAGCGTGTTACTGGAGTTGCTGAACGTCCGCGCCTATCGGTGTATCGTAGCAACAAGGAAATATATGCTCAAATCATTGACGATGTGAAGGGACATACGTTGTGTGCCGCATCATCAACAGAGAAAGAGTTTGCTTATCAGAAAGCAGATAAAACAGCATTGTCGGGTATGGTAGGAAAAGCGATCGCCGCGAAGGCAATCGCAGCAGGAATTACCACGGTTGTATTCGACCGTAACGGTTACCTCTACCATGGCCGTGTTAAAGCACTCGCAGAAGGTGCCCGTGAGGGTGGCTTAAATTTCTAAGCAACAGGATATGTCAACATCGAACATAAAAAGAGTAAAGGCCAGCGAGATTGAGTTGAAAGATCGTCTCGTGAGCGTACAGCGCGTAGCCAAAGTAACCAAGGGTGGACGTACATTCAGTTTTTCAGCCATCGTAGTGGTGGGTGATGAGAACGGAATTGTAGGTTACGGACTTGGAAAAGCGAAAGAAGTTTCTGAAGCCATTGCTAAGGGCATCGACGACGCGAAGAAGTCGCTAATCAAAGTACCCATCATGAAAGGCACAGTACCTCATGATGCAGAGGGTAAATTTGGTGGTGGTCGCGTATACATCAAGCCAGCTTCACACGGTACCGGTGTAATTGCCGGTGGTGCGATGCGCGCGGTGCTTGAAAGTGCAGGTATCACCGACGTTCTTGCAAAATCAAAAGGTTCTTCAAACCCACACAACGTGGTAAAGGCAACCATCGATGCGCTTGCACAAATGCGTGATCCTTTCACCGTTGCCGAGCAACGTCAGGTAAAAATGAGTAAAGTATTTAACGGATAATCGGATGGCACGTTTAAAAATTACCCAAGTAAAAAGTGGTATCGGACGCCCTGAGCGTCAAAAGCGTACCCTGATTGCCCTGGGCTTGCGTCACCCGCACGCCAGTGTAGTTCACGAAATCAACCCGCAAATTGCTGGTATGATTGAAAAGGTAGCCCATCTGGTTAAAGTAGAGGAGATTTAATAATGGAATTGAATAATCTTAAACCAGCAGCTGGTAGCATCAAAACGCGTAAGCGTATCGGTCGTGGACAAGGTTCTGGCCGTGGTGGTACCTCTACCAAAGGTCACAAAGGTGCTCAGGCACGTACAGGTTACTCATCGAAGCCTGGTTTCGAAGGGGGTCAGATGCCTTTGAAATTGCGCGTACCGAAGTTTGGCTTTAAAAATGCCAACCGTATCGAGTACAATGGTGTAAACTTAGACGTTTTGCAAGGTTTGGCAGAACGTTTCAAAACCGAAGAAGTAACACCAGCCTTTTTGGCTGAACATGGCCTCATCGGCAGTGCCAACAAATTGGTTAAAATTTTAGGTCGTGGCGAACTCAAGAGCAAGCTCAATGTAAAAGCTCATAAGTTCAGCGCCACTGCTAAGGCTCAAATCGAAGCCGCTGGCGGAACAGCGGAAGTTATCGCATAAGTATGAAGAACTTCTTCAATACGATACGGAACATCTTCAAGATAGAAGAGCTCAAGTCGAGGATCTTTATGACCCTCGGTTTGTTACTCATCTATCGTCTGGGTTCGTATGTGGTACTACCGGGTATCGATCCAGTGGTGCTCGAAAATCTTTCTCCTAAGGGGGGAGCTAGCGGATTGACAGGTCTCATCGACTTGTTCGCTGGTGGAGCGTTTTCGCGTGCATCGGTCTTTGCCTTGGGGATCATGCCTTATATCTCTGCATCTATCGTAGTGCAGCTTTTAGGTATGGTTGTACCGAGCTTCCAGAAGATGATGAAGGAAGGGGAGAGTGGTAGAAACAAGATCAATCAAATTACCCGTTACCTGACCATTTTGATTACTGGTGCGCAGGCTATTGGTTTCTTGATCAACTTGAAAGCACAATTCTTACCAGCGATCATCCTACGCACAGGTGATTCGTTAGACTTGGCGTTCATATTATCGACTGTGACGGTACTCACTGCAGGCACCATGTTCGTGATGTGGTTGGGTGAGAAGATTACCGACAGAGGTCTTGGTAATGGTATCTCGCTCATCATCATGGTAGGTATTATTGCACGACTTCCAGTTTCCCTTCGTGCTGAATTGGATTTCCGAATTGGTACAGGAGGCGGCGGATTAGTTCCTTTCTTGGTAGAAATCGCTATGCTCATTGCCATTGTAGCAGGAACCATCCTATTGGTACAAGGCACGCGTAAAATACCTATCCAGGTTGCCAAACGTGTAGTTGGTAACCGTATGTATGGTGGTACACGTCAGTATATCCCTATAAAGGTGAATGCCGCGGGTGTAATGCCAATCATTTTCGCACAGGCGATTATGTTTTTACCAGCCACTGTTGCTCAGTTTTTCCCAGAAAGTGACTTCAGCCAAGGTGTAGTTTCAGCCTTTGTAGACTTTACTTCGGTTACGTACAACATCACCTTAGCTGTTTTGATTATCGTTTTCACCTACTTCTATACGTCATTGTCGGTGAATTCGAACCAAATGTCAGAAGACTTAAAGCGCAATGGCGCCTTTATCCCCGGAGTAAAACCCGGTCGTAAAACCGCAGAGTTCTTGGATGACATCCTTGCTCGTATTACTCTGCCTGGTTCGATCTTCCTGGCCATCGTGGCCATACTGCCTGCAATTGCGACAATTGCCGGTGTGAATTCTCAGTTTGCTCAGTTTTACGGAGGCACCTCCTTGTTAATCATGGTGGGTGTGGTATTGGATACCCTACAGCAGATCGAAAGTCACCTTTTGATGCGTCACTACGATGGTTTGATGAAAACCGGTCGTATCAAGGGACGTGGTAATGCAGTAGGAGCAGCCGTTTAAAAGAAAGCAGAATATGGCAAAACAAACCTCCATCAAACAAGACGGCACCATACTCGAAGCATTGTCGAATGCGATGTTTCGCGTAGAGTTGGAAAATGGTCATCAGATTATTGCTCACATTTCGGGCAAGATGCGTATGAACTACATTAAGATACTCCCAGGTGACCGTGTGCAGGTGGAAATGTCGCCTTACGATTTGACCAAAGGAAGAATTTGTTACAGATACTAAGACCATGAAGGTAAAAGCATCCATTAAAAAGCGTAGTGTTGACTGCAAGATTGTCCGTAGAAACGGCAAATTGTATGTGATCAACAAAAAGAATCCCAAGTACAAACAAAGACAAGGATAAACCATGGCAAGGATTGCAGGGGTAGACCTACCTAAAAACAAAAGAGGCGAAATTGGCCTGACCTATATCTACGGTATTGGTCGCTCATCAGCGCGTTCGATATTGGAGCGCTGCGGAATTGACGTGAATGTCAAAGTGAGCGCATGGAACGATGATCAATTAACGGCTATCCGTAAAATCATCGCCGAAGAATTGAAAACTGAAGGTGAGCTTCGTTCAGAAGTGCAGTTGAACATCAAACGTTTGATGGACATTGGCTGCTATCGTGGACTGCGTCACCGTAAGGGCTTGCCTGTGAGAGGCCAGCGTACGAAGAATAATGCCCGTACACGCAAAGGAAAGCGTAAGACTGTGGCTAACAAGAAAAAGGCTACCAAGTAATAAACGATAGCAATGGCTAAGAATACAAAAGTTGTCAAGAAGCGTGTTGTGAAAGTGGAGGCCAGTGGCCAAATCCACATCAGCTCGACCTTCAATAATATCATCATTTCGATCACGAACAATGAAGGCCAGGTGATTTCTTGGGCTTCAGCTGGTAAAGCTGGTTTCCGTGGTTCTAAGAAAAACACTCCTTATGCAGCACTCGTTGCAGCGCAGGACTGTGGAAAGGTGGCCTTTGATTTAGGTCTCCGTCGCGCAGAGGTGTTCGTAAAAGGACCAGGTGCTGGAAGAGAATCGGCTATCCGTACGATTGCAGGTTTGGGTATCGAAATCAGTACAATCACCGACGTGACGCCGGTGCCGCATAACGGTTGTCGTCCTCCAAAGCGTCGTCGCGTTTAATCGTTTAAGAAAAGTAGATCATGGCAAGATACATTGGACCAAAGAGCAAAATTGCCCGGAAATTCAAAGAGGCAATTTTCGGACCCGACAAAGCGCTCAACAAAAAGAACTACCCTCCAGGACAACACGGTGTTTCGCGCCGTGCACCTAAGAAGTCGGAATATGCAGTACAGCTGATGGAGAAGCAAAAGGCGAAATATACCTATGGTGTATTGGAGCGTCAATTTGCGCGCACCTTCGATCGTGCATCACGTAAGCGTGGCACGACTGGTGAAAACCTCTTGAAGTTTCTTGAGGCACGCCTCGACAATACCGTTTTCCGCTTGGGAATTGCTCCTTCGCGTTCAGCGGCTCGTCAGTTGGTGGGTCACCGTCATATCACCGTGAATGGTGCAGTTGTAAACATTCCTTCTTTCGAACTTCGACCTGGCGATGTGATTGGCGTTCGTGAAAAGTCGAAATCGCTTGAAGCCATTACTGAAGCACTCAGTGGCAAGTCGATGTCGAAATTCTCATGGTTGGAGTGGGACAAAGATAAAATGGAAGGCAAGTTCATCGATTTCCCGATGCGTGACCAGATTCCTGAAAACATCAAGGAACAACTGATCGTAGAATTGTACTCCAAGTAATTTCATTCATTTAATTAATCAAGTATACATGTCGATCCTAGCATTTCAGAAGCCAGATAAAGTAGTTATGCAGAAGGCCAATGATTTCGAAGGCAGCTTCGAATTCAAGCCTCTGGAACCCGGTTTTGGTGTTACTATTGGTAACGCGCTTCGCAGGATCCTGCTCTCTTCGCTGGAAGGTTACGCCATCACGAGCATCCGTATTCCGGGTGTTGATCACGAATTCCACTCTATCAAAGGTGTGGTAGAAGACGTGGTTGAGATAGTGCTAAACCTCAAGCAGGTGCGCTTCAAAAAGAAATTTGATACTGCCGATGCCGAAAAAATCTACGTTACCGTAAAAGGTAAGGATACTTTCGTAGCCGGTGATATTGAAAAGTTCTCTTCAAACTTCACCATTCTCAATCCCGATTTGGTGATTGCGAATATGGAGACTACAGTGAATTTCGAAATTGAGCTTACCGTAGAGAAAGGCCGTGGGTATGTTCCCGCAGAAGAAAATAAAGTAGTAGACTCTGCCATTGGTGTAATTCCGATTGACTCGATTTTCACACCAATCAAAAATGTAAAATATGCGATTGAAAATACGCGTGTTGAGCAAAAAACCGACTACGAAAAACTAATCATTGATATCGCAACCGATGGTTCTATTCATCCGGAAGATGCATTGAAAGAAGCCGCTAAAATTCTGATTCAGCATTTTATGCTTTTCTCTGATGAGTCTATCACCCTTGAATCGAAGCCGAAGGATGTTGCCAGTGAGGTGGATGAGAACATCCTCCACATGCGTAAAATCCTGAAGACGCCTTTGTCGGATCTCGATCTTTCAGTACGCGCTTACAATTGTTTGAAAGCTGCTGAAATCAAGACCTTAGGCGATTTGGTTAAATACGATATCGCTGATCTTTTAAAATTCCGCAACTTCGGGAAGAAGTCGCTTACAGAGCTTGAAGAGCTGGTCCGTGAAAAAGGCCTCACTTTCGGCATGGAAATCACCAAATACAAACTTGACGAGGAGTAAGAAAAATGCGTCACGGAAAAACAATTAATCATTTAGGAAGAACGAATTCGCATCGTGATGCTATGTTGCAAAACATGGCTGTATCACTCATTGTGAATAAGCGTATCAATACTACACTTGCCAAAGCCAAAGCTTTACGCAAGTTTGTTGAACCCATCATCACCAAGTCGAAGAGCGACAACACGCACTCTCGTCGTACAGTATTCTCGTACTTGCAAGACAAAGAAGCGGTGAAAATCCTTTTCGGTGATGTAGCTACAAAAGTTGCTGAGCGCCCAGGAGGCTATACACGTATCATCAAAACAGGTTTCCGTTTAGGCGACGCCGCTGAGATGTGTATGATCGAGTTGGTTGATTACAACGAACTTTTGTTGGGTGAAGGCAAAGAGAAGAAGGCGAAAAATACGCGTCGCTCACGCGCCAAAAAGCCGGCAGCAGCCAAAACAGCTGCTAAAGCAGAAGCAGCCGACAACGCTGAAGAAGCAGCAACAGCTTAAGTTTTCATTTTTCATGGTTTGAACCCCGTTTGCACTTGTGAACGGGGTTTTTTATTGCTGTTAGTTTTATATCGGGTGAATGTGGATTACTCAGCCTCGCTTTCTTTTGATATGAAGGCTTTTTGCGCTTAAATTTGTAAAACCTTTCACATGAAGTTATTTGAAAAAGTACCGGCAATTCTGGTTTTAGAAGACGGCACTTTTTTCCACGGATATTCCGCTGGCAAAATTGGTACTACCTGGGGCGAAATCTGTTTCAATACAGGCATGACCGGTTATCAGGAAGTTTTTACCGACCCCTCGTATTTTGGGCAAATTTTGGTTGAAACCAATGTGCACATAGGCAACTATGGCATCAAAGCCCAAGATGCCGAATCTGCTAAGATTCAAATTGCGGGTATGGTTTGCAGGAATTTCAACATTTCGTATTCGCGCAAAGCTGCAGATGAAAACATTCAGGATTATTTTATTCGCCATGGCTTGGTGGCCATTACCGATGTGGATACGCGAGCTTTGGTTCGTCATATTCGCTCGAAAGGCGCAATGAATGCTATCATATCTTCTGAATCGCTTGATATCGCATCTTTAATGGAACGCTTCAAGTCTATTCCTTCCATGGAAGGACTTGAATTGGCTTCAAAGGTGTCAACAACTGAGGCGTACACGCTTGGCGATGAATCGCTCCCGTACCGCGTAGCGGTAATTGATTATGGCGCCAAAGCGAATATTCTACGATCACTTCAAGAAAGAGGTTGTTACTTGAAGGTTTTTCCGCAGTCGGCTGACTTTGCCGATATACAAGGTTTTGAACCTCATGGGGTCATGTTATCGAATGGCCCAGGCGACCCTGGTGTGATGACCAAACAGATAGGTGTGGTCAAAGAAGTTTTGGAGTCGGGTATGCCTATTTTTGGCATTTGTCTTGGGCACCAATTACTAGCGAACGCAGTAGGGGTAAAAACGTTTAAAATGCACCATGGCCATCGAGGCATTAATCACCCTGTAAAAAATCTGCTCACCGGTCGATCTGAAATAACCTCTCAAAACCACGGTTTTGGTGTTGACCCGGAGAGTATAAAGAATAACCCGCGTGTAGAAATTACACATGTTAATTTGAACGATCAAACCATTGAAGGTATCCGAATTACGGACCGCAAAGCTTTTTCGGTGCAATACCACCCAGAGGCCTGTCCCGGTCCGCACGATTCACGTTACTTATTCGACGATTTTATAAGTGCTTTAAAACCCTAGTTTATGCCAGTAATAGAAGATATTTATGCCCGCCAGATTTTAGATTCTCGCGGTAACCCAACGGTTGAGGTGGATGTGATTACATCCGATGGCTTTACCGGTCGTGCTGCTGTGCCCAGTGGCGCTTCGACAGGTATTCACGAGGCTATGGAGCTACGCGACGGCGACAGCACCGCCTATATGGGAAAGGGCGTGTCAAAGGCAGTGGATCATATCAATGACCTAATTTGTGAAGAGTTGGTAGGGATGGATCTGTACGATCAACAGGGATTAGACGAAGTGATGATTGCTCTTGACGGTACAGCCAATAAATCAAAACTTGGCGCCAATGCTATTTTGGGTGTATCGCTTGCTGCATCACGTGCTGCAGCTGCTTCTTGCGGAATGCCGCTGTATCGTTATGTGGGTGGCCTCCATGCCAACCTTTTGCCGATACCCATGATGAATATCCTCAATGGGGGAGCACATGCCGATAATAGCATCGATTTTCAGGAATTTATGGTTATGCCCGTGGGTGCAACCAGTTTTGGAGAGTCGCTGCGCTGGGGTACTGAGGTTTTTCATCACCTGAAAGCTGTACTCAAGAAGAAGGGAATGTCGACCAACGTGGGCGACGAGGGTGGTTTTGCTCCCAACATTAAATCGAATGAAGAAGCGATTGAAACGGTAATCGCAGCAATTGAAGCTGCTGGCTACCGTCCGGGTGAAGACATCTATATCGCCATGGATGCAGCAACTACCGAGTTTTATGACGAAAAAACCGGGCTATACACTTTCAAGAAATCAAGTGGTAAGCAGATGAACTCATCGGAGATGGTCGCTTATTGGGCTGAATGGGTGAAGAAATACCCTATCATCAGCATAGAGGATGGTTTAGCTGAAGACGATTGGGACGGATGGGCTGCTTTAACCAAAGAAATTGGTGGTAAAGTGCAACTAGTTGGTGACGATTTATTCGTAACGAACGTAAAACGTTTGCGTAGGGGTATCGAGCAGTCGGTAGCGAACTCCATCTTGGTCAAAGTGAATCAAATAGGCACCTTATCGGAAACCATCGATGCTGTTCAAACAGCACAAATCAATTCGTATACGTCCATCATGAGCCACCGCTCAGGCGAAACGGAAGACACCACCATTGCCGATCTTGCAGTGGCACTCCGTACCGGGCAAATTAAAACCGGCTCAGCTTCGCGATCAGACCGTATTGCCAAGTATAACCAACTGCTCCGAATAGAAGAAGAATTGGGCGATAGCGCGCAGTTCCTCGGAAAAGCCTTTAAATTTGCCTGAGTATGAATCGATTGAAAAACGTTTTGCCCTGGTTAAAAAACCGCTACGTCCTCACGCTTTTAGTGTTCGGAGTGTGGATGACGTTTTTCGATAGTCATGACCTGATTACACAATACCGTTATCGGGTTCGATTAAGCGAATTGGAGGAGAATAAACGTTTCTACGAAGAACAAATCATTCAAGTGAAAAAAGATCGGGAAGAGTTAATGACCGATACCGAAAAGCTTGAAAAGTTTGCCCGCGAGAAATATAAGATGAAAAAGGATGACGAAGATCTTTATATCGTTATCCGGAAATAACGCTTAATGTCAACAATTCGAGCCATCCTCAAGATGGCTCGAATTATTTATAGGGTAGAGCAAAATGAAATTGACCCTGGCGGAGCTCGATCGTATTACTGCCATTTTCTTCAAAGAGCATACAATTTATACCTGCGGTAACAGCTTTTGTCGGTTTGCCTGAATTGTCGCGCAAATAATCGCTGAGCTGCGTGATCGTGAAATTGGCCCAGTTGGGTTGCTGTCGATACACACTGGAATACAATTTCCCTAGTTTATCACGATACTCAATACGGACGTGGCCATACTGGTTGGGATCTTCGGCCAAGGTAATGCCCCCAATCCTAAAGTTGGCCGCACAATGCAGATTCGGATCACTGGAAATGTGCTTTTTTACCACAACAGTGCACGTTGCTGAACTCACAGTAAGAATTACAGGAAATACAGCCGGAACGCTCATTGAGTCAACTGCAATTACTGCACTTTGACCGAAAAAGAATTGCCCGTTAATTTCCCACCGCAATGCAAATGGTACAGGAACATTTATGTTTACCGGGACAAATTGAACCAACGTAGATCCCGGTACTCGGTTTACTGTAAAGTCAACCGAACATCCTGGTCCATTAGGATCTACAAGTAAATTTTGTTCAATCGTATTGCTGCAGCCATTCGAAAATGCGCTGGTTAGTGAAACCCTGTAGTTCCCAACAGCTAAAGTTGACGTTGGATTTAAACCCACTAAGGTATCGATAGGAGAGCCTGTGCTATCACGAACCAGCCAAAGGTGTTGAACAGCCGTAGTACCTGCCGCGCCCGTTGATTGGCCATTGAAAGTTACGTTGTGGAGGTTATTAGCGCCCGTATTGCGCTGAAAAGGATAGTTTTTGAGTTGGAGTGTGGAATCAATCAGCAGCGGAGATTCGGGTGGCGATACTCTGAAATCACGTAGAACCACGGTCATTACTTCTGGGCAATTCACACATGGGCTTGGCTGAATACGTCCCTCCAGTTCGTATAGGCCGTTGGCGAGCTGCGTTAATTCAGTGCTCATAAAGCGGGTATTGATACCAGCTTGCCACGAAAATGGTACACCATTTAAATAGCCATTCATGCTAAAAATGGGTGAATTCTCTTGAAGTTGCTGATTGGGCAATTCAATTTCGGGTTGACAGTTGCTCATTATCAGTCCCAGAAGGCCATAAAGAAGGAGTTTTTTCATAGTTTCTTTCTGAATGGAGTGTATTGTAAATGTATGTTCAGTTGATTATTTCTACCCAAAGCAAATGCCCCTCCAGCTTCAGGGAAATGCAAATAATTTAAGCCCAGTTGAAAGCCTGAAAGAATTTGATACTGGTAGCTAAAGCTAAATCCTATGCGGGCTGGCGAAAAGTTACTCACCTTTCCAAGTCCTGTATTCGTAGTTGTTGTCGACTCACCGTTTTGAACAAATAGGCTGTTCCGAATCTCATAGCCTGAACTCAGATAATGCTGCCAAATAGGACCTGTTTTGAATTGATGATTTTGTCCTAATTGCATGCCTACGAGCAAAGGTACTTGCAACATCCAAGCGGTATTTACTTGGATACTTTGTTCCTCTATGCTTATCCCAAAGCCGTAGCGAGTGGTAGTACGGGTAAAAACACCTCCGCTTACGGGTTCATAACTCAGTTGGGGTCCTGTTTCAACCAGCCATCTTTCGTTGAATCTATATTGTGCAAAAACGCCTGCTGCGAATGCCATCTTACGACTTGTCGTATTTTCCGAAGCGGTTATATTTTGTCCTGTTCGTGCCAATACGCCAAAAGAAAGTTCGTGTAGGTTAGCTTTTTTGGGCAATACTTCTGTTCTTCGATATTTTGGTAGTTCGCGTAAGCTAGTGTCGGCTTCGAGCTTTAGAAATTTCGAACGGATTGTTCTCCAGCCGAGCTTGTTCATTGAAGCCAGATAGGTGATGTAACTAGTAGTGTCGTTGACAACGGGTTTAGTTTCAATTTGAATTTCCGACACTAAGGACGATGAAGATGTACCCGTTGTGGCGATTTTCGGTTTGAAAAGCAGTTGGGCTGTTACTTTGGAGCGCGGTTCCGAGATCTCGCTGGAGTTTAACTTCGAAGCTGTTCGAGCTTCGACACGCTCTTCCGCATCATCCTGCTGATTAGCAACAAGTGGTGTGGTTGTTTCTTTAGTAGGAGGCTGCAGCCAATAGCCTGCAGCTATACCTCCTAGCAGTAGGACTGGTATAAACCACCACCAAAAACGACGACGTTTTGGCCTTGCGTCGAGCATTTTGCTGGCTTGATCCCAGGCGCTGGGATCGTAAGCAAAATCCTGACTCTCCAGGGTTTTTTTCAGAAGTCGGTCAAATTCTTCAGGTTGCACTTCGGACCTCCTTTTGTTTTAAAAGCTTGTTTTGCAACAATTGCCTTGCGTTTGACAAATGCCATTTTGAAGTGTTTTCACTCATGCCCAGCATTTGTGCGATTTCTTTATGTTTAAAGCCATCTACTGCATACAGGTTAAATACACTTGCAGTCATGGGGGGTAATTCTCTTATCAATTGTATCAAATAGTCGTAATCAATCTTCTGGTCGGTTTCGCTTTCATCACGGTAGATGTCGAGTATAGATTCTTGAGGGTCAATAGGAACGTAGTATTCTTTGTATCGTTTTTCAGCCCTGAACTTATCGAGTATCACATTTACAGTTAATTGGCGCATCCAAGGCTCGAAAGGGAGATCGGTATTGTATTTGGCTAACTGACTGATTAGTTTAAAAAAGCTCAAATTCAGTAATTCAGTTGCATCGTCCTTGTCGCGAGCATAACGCATGGTAATCTGCATCATCGGCGAATAGCAAAGCCTGTAAAGACGGTTATGTGCCGCTCTATTGTCTTCAATACATGCCTGAATGAGCTCTTTACCAGGTACCATACAGCTAAATACGACAGGGCAAGCTTGCGCCTGCCCTGCTTAGTCAAATCAATTGTTAATATACGAGTACCTTATGGACTTTACCACTTCCTGATGTTTCTAACATATAAAGTCCCGGTTTCAAATCAGCAATTGAGAGGGTCTCTAGCTGTTCTCCTGAAGTGCGTTCGATATTGAACGTTTTTACGGAACGACCCTGTAAATCGCGTAGGATGAGTTGGGTGGAGGTGTTTTCGATGCCTCTCAGTACAACATTCAAAACGTCTTTCGCTGGATTAGGATAAACGCTGCCTATAAGTACAGATTCGTCGGCTACCGAAGTACTGATACCATTGCTCCCAACGGTGAAGTTAACGTTGTGGTTCAAATTGGCTTGGTCAATTGTAAATGTCCAAACCGAAGAGTTCATGCCCATCATTTCTACACGAAGGTGGTAGGTGCCCTCTGGCAGACTGGAGATATTGTAACTTCCGTTGTTGCTGGTATGGGTAAATTTAAGTATCGCACCTTGTGCATTTTTGAGCTGTACTTGCACGCCATGCAAACCTGCGGTTCCTGTGATGGGCAGGCCTCCATTTACACCACCACCAACGCTACCGCCACCGCTGCCTGTGCCAGTCGCAGGTTGAAGTGTTATTACTAGCTGATAAGTAGATCCATTGCTGCTCAACGGGAAGGTGTTTGCTGCGGTCCATGTAGTTGCGTTACCAAAGTAGGTAGGTACATAGTTCGATGCAGCACCCGAACGGAGCCTTGCCAATACCGAAAAGGTTCCTATTCTGTTCACTTGAGCCGAAAACCAAGCATTGCCTAGTGAGTCAATCGCGTAAACAGTATCAATGGGTGTCCAAACGCCATTATTTACTTCGATAATGATGGCCTCAACAGTATCGATGCCAAGAGGCGAGGTTGGTGTATAGCCCGTTACATTACCGAAAATAGTAGTTACAGGTGCCGAAGGATTCGTTTGCAACTGAATATTGACGTTTTGAATGAAGGTGGCATTGGCAACGTTAACGATTAGTGCATTCAGCGGATTGGTTGTATTGCCGAACCAAGTGGGTAGCACCGTAGAGGCATTGGTTGATCCCGGTGTCAATTCTGCTTTGATACGATAGGCACCAGGTTGAAGAGAAAAACAGTACGCTGTCCAGCCGGTGTTTAATGAATCGAATCTGTAGATAGTTGTGTCGAGCCGTACACTACCAAAGCGTAAGGAGTATAATTCGATTTTTGCGGTGTCGCCAGCTGCCAAAGTGCTTATGGTACCACAAATAGAGCTGTTTACAGGCACTGGGCTGCCGGTGCATAGAATGTTTCCGAAACTGGCTACGTAATTCGTTGCAGGCGACCAGAAAGTGGAATCGATAACTGAACTATTGCCACATTGTGAGATGGCTACTACAGTTCCCTGCGTCCAGCCCATTGGCACGCTGTAGGTTTGGGCGAAAAAGCCCAACGAGTCGGTGGTCACTGTGTCGTTAATGGTAGAGGCAGGGCTGCCTGCATTGATAATCAATGCAACGCGTTGGTTGAACACACCAGCAGTAACCGAGTTTATTATTCTACCATTCACGGTAAGAAGCTGGGCCGATGCGATGGTGCTAAGCACTAAAGCAAGCGCGAGTAGAAGTAAATGTTTTCTCATAGTAGGTTGTTTATACTCTGCAATACGTTCACGCTAGCAAAAGGGTTGGGTGCTGCAGTCAATAGTTTCCAGAAATCCGACGAATGAGCCACTCTATCGTGAGGAAAAGTAGCATCAGGGCCAACAACCATTTTTGTTGAATGAGATCAGAAACTTTTTGTTCGTAGTAACTGATTGGTTGCAGCCTATTTTGCTTTTTGAGCTCGCTCATCAACAAAGGCCCCTCTTTTTCTGAAATCAAACTCCCACCTGTAGCGTTTGCGATTAGCCGGAGTAGTTCATGGTTGGCCCTGGTTTGTAATTTTTCGAGGTTTACAGCAACTACACTGAAACCTCCATTCGCGAAAAATTTATCTTTTTCGAATTCCACCTCGGCCTGATAACGGTAGTCGCCTTCTGGTAAGCTTCCAATATTTAAACTGTATTGCTTGCCAGTTTTGGCGAAAGAGTATTTGAACTGTTCCTTCTTGCCGTTGGTGAGTATTAACCGAACCTCTGGCTCGTTAATTGGCTCGTAGCTTTTATTGTAGAGTTCAGCAGAAAACAAAATGGCTTCCCGAGAACTAAACAATTTTTTACTGCTGGTTACCTTAAACCTGGTTTTTTCTTCTTTAATGCTCAAGTAGCCTATGGTCTTGCGTATCAATTCGAAAGTTAGATCAACCTCGCTTTCTGTTTCGGCTTCGTGTAGTTTCCATCGCCATAAACCCTCACCCGTGGTGAATGCTCTCCTCGGCGAAATATTGGTGGTAAATGCCCAAAGGGGGAAGGTGCTTTCTACATTGCCAATGCGCTGAGCAAGGATACTGCTTAAATTAACAGCCTGCTGGTATTCGCCAAAAGGCACATCGAGAGGCGGGTAGTTGGCTAACTTTGTAGAAACTGCTGGGTCAACTACAAAAAGATTAAAGCTCGATAACCAACTGGCCATTGCTTTGTTGGTGGCATTCGACCTTGTTGTGATTTTCAAGCTAGGCTGCAGTTGGTTGAAGTGAATGAGACTGGTTTGGCTACCCGTTATGTACCAACATGGCCACTCTTTACTTTGTATCAATTTGAACCAAGGTGAGGCGACTGAATTCGCCGTTGGGAATTGATGAAGGATGATAAGGTCGGGTTCTTCATCCAACTGAACAGCTTGTTTCGCCCACTTCAGGGTAACCTCATACTGTGGAAGCGACTCTAGTGCTTGCCGAATTACGGCAATATCGGGGTGAGGAGCAGCTGCAAGAAGCAGAATTCGCGTGCGATTCTCCAACACTTCAACATAAAAGTCACGGTAGTTATTCTCTGGCACCACGTCCGGTCCATTCACCTTTACTTCAACGCGATAGTGTTTCAGGCCCGATTCGTTGGCATCTACCACAAAGGAAATATCTTTTATGTCCTGTTCGCTGGTAAGGTTAACCGATTGCCGGTCGATAGCCTTTTTGTTACTACCTGATAATTCGATTAGCGTAACCTCTGCAACTTTACCCGATTGTAGGCTCGACTTCAACTGTACATCAACAGGGAAGGAGCTACCCTTAAATACAATTGAATTTACTTTGATTTCGTGCACCCCAATATCGCGTATGGGTTGAGTATCGCCTCTGGCAATAAAATATATCGGCATTTGAAGCTGCATGGCCAACTGCAGTGGACTCTCGCCTTGATTGAAGATCCCATCTGTTTCAACCACCAAACCGGCTAACGGCCTACTCCCATATTGTAAACCTATTGACTTAAAGAGTTCGCTAATGTTCGAGGCGACATCTTGGTTCTCGGCATTATCCCAGCCTTTTCTCGTTTTCTCGCCAAAACTTAGGGTTTCCGGCTTTATATCTTTACCCAGCGTTGTAGATAAAAGCTCGAGTTTCGAGTCAGCAGGCATGGAGCTACTTCTATCGCGTGCCAAAAGAAGTAATGGCTCTTCTGTAATTTTCTCCTCGCTTTTAATAAACGGATTTAAAAGCAGCAACACCAACATGGCAACACTACTGCCACGCATGAATGCTGCGATTGCGAGTATTAAAGCCTTATTTTGAAGCTGTTTTTGCTTGAAATAGAGCAAAGCGGCATAAACAGCACCTGCCAGAAGGGCTACTAGCCAATACCAAAAAGGAATTGAAGCAAAAAAAGTCATTGGCTAAGGAAACGGAAAAAAAGCAAAGCTGTTTCGATTACATCTGCAATCCGCCACAAACATTGATAACTTGACCTGTAATGTAGGCGCTTCTATCGCTTGCCAGGAATACGGTTAAGTCGGCTACGTCTTTCGTTGAACCCGGCCGACCCAACGGAATCATTTTATTCCATTCTTCAACCACCTTCGCATCTAAGGCCTCGGTCATTTCGGTTTGGATAAAGCCTGGGGCGATAGCGTTACAACGAATGTTACGGGAGCCCAACTCTTTCGCAATTGCTTGAGTAAAGCCAATAACTCCGGCCTTAGAAGCAGAATAGTTAGCTTGACCAGCATTCCCGTCGCGACCTACTACCGAGCTCATGTTGATAAAGCTGCCTTTTCGTTGCTTCATCATGTGACGCGATGCATGTTTGGTAATATTGAATACCGATTTTAGGTTAGTGTCGATTACCGCATCCCATTGCTCTTCGCTCATTCTTAATAGCAGGCCGTCTTTGGTAATGCCTGCATTATTTACCACAATTTCCAAATCGCCAAAATCAGCGATGATGTCATTGATGAGTTTTTCGGCCTCCGAATAACTGCCGGCATCCGACTTATAACCTTTAGCTTTAATTCCTTGAGCCGATAGTTCAGCTTCTAGTGCACGTGCTTTTTCTTCCGACGACAGATAGGTAAATGCAATATTTGCCCCTTGTGCGGCAAACTCACGGGCAATGCCCAAACCAATACCTCTGGATGCGCCAGTGATGAGGGCAACCTTACCTTCAAGCATTTTCATTGTTAATGGGTTTAGCTTTCAAAGATACAAGTTCCTTACACTGCTGCCAGTATCTTAGGTCGCTTTCTCTTCCGATAACCTTTTTCGCTCGTTCAGCAGTTCGTGGAGATGCCGTTGTTTGCGGGGCTCTCGATTTGTTTTCGAAAAATCGGTGAAGTACCGATGGTCTTGAAGAAAATTGATTTGAAGATTGAGCCAATCTAACTCTGTGATGTTGGGATTTGCGATTTTCAGCTCAGAAAACAATCTTCTCGAAGGCCCAAAATAATCTTCGGTACCCAAGTAGTTTAAGTCAGCATCACAGAGTATTTCTGCCAATCGAGAGGTGGGCGATTGAGGAATTTTTGTGGCCAGAATCATGGCACATATTTTCTCAATCTCAGCTTCGTTAAATCCATATTCAGGAAGCTGACTTCTCACCAACTCACAGCTCGTTAATTCATGGTTGGTACGACTGAGCAAAAAGCCGCTGTCGTGAAAAAGGGCAGCAACTAACACCAAGGCCAATTCTTCATCGTCCACGAGTTCATAGTGCCCGATATGTTCTACACACAGCATTACATCCAAAACGTGGTCAACGGAATGGTAGGTTAGCTCTGGACTCAATTCATTACGCAATTTGGTGAGCCAATAATCGGTAACTCTTTTCAAACGAATTAAAACGGACTCAGTCATAATGCAAAACAAATGGACTTTCGAACATCGTTTTTATCTCAATGTTGCATCCTTTTTCACTGTTTAGTTACAGATTCAACAAAATACATATTGATGTTCCCCTTGTTTTTTGCCTGAACCGGACCTCTGGGAGTGCAAACAAAGTGTTGATTTATTTGCAGGTAAGTTGATTCTGAGATATTTATTTTTCCCGCTTCACTATGTTGTTCCATACGTGCTGCGGTATTCACAGTGTCGCCCCAAATGTCGTAAGCATACTTTTTTACCCCTACTATGCCTGCTACCACGGGACCTGTATGTAAACCTACCCGGATGTGAAACTTACTTTTGGTATTTTCCATGTACGCCTTAATGGCCAAAGCTGCTTGGGTAACACGAATGGCATGGTCGTCTCGCTCTTGGGGCAAACCACAAACAGCGAGATAAGCGTCGCCAATGGTCTTGATTTTTTCTAGGCCAAACTCTTCGATTATGCTGTCGAATACGGTGAAATGACGGTGTATCTCTTCCACTAGCTCGGTTGGCGAAAGCTGCTCGCTGATCCCCGTAAAGTTTACAAAGTCGGTAAACAACACGGTTACCTGATTGTATTGTCTTGCTTTAGAATAGCCGTTATGTTTTAGTTCATCGGCAACTTCACTAGGTAGAATGTTTAACAACAAAGATTCCGAGCGGTCTCGTTCTTTTTGTAATTGCAGATTGTGCGCAAGTTTGGCGCGGTAGTTTCTCAAAATGAGCAAGAGGGTAACTAGTAATAGCCCTACAATGATGTAAGCAGCAAGTTGTTGATTTTTTCGACGACGGTTTTCAAGCGTTTGCTGCAATAAATCGCGTTCATTACGTGCAATGCGCTGTTCAATGTCGAAACTGATGATCCGATTTTGGTATTCATCACGCAATATTTCTTGCTGAAGATGGATATACTTATCAAGCGTTTCGAGCGCCTCTTTGTTTCTTCCTGTTTTTTTGAGTGCCCGTGCCAACAATTCATACACCTGTAACTCATATTTCCGAAGATTGGCACCTTTTAGAGCATCACTTTCTTTGGCAAGGAGGGGTATAATTTCTCTGTACTTGCCGCGAGCGAAAAGTACTTCGGCCAAAGACAAGCGCGGAATTAAAATCCCAACAAAACTATTGTTGTTAATCCCGTATGAGTCGAAGAGTTCTACCGCTTTCCTGGCATACTTTTCGGCTTCATCGAGTTTGTTTTGAGCAAGCGCCATTTGAGCTTTCATAAGCTCGAAGCGTAACAAATACTCGGGGTCTGAGCGGCTTTCGTCGAGTACCTTTCGCGTTTGTTCGAGCCAATATATCACACTATCGGTTTGAAGTTGATAATGGGCGCTAAATAGCTCCATGTACACAAACAACCGGTCGTGAATGTATAAGGTGTCTTTGTAACTATCGGCATAGGCCTTAGCCATATGCAAATAAGGAAGGGCTTTGGCCGGCTCCCGGTTTTCGTTGTACATAAAGCCAGTTACTGCTTTACGATTGATGAAGCCCATTACCCCTAAGCTTTGCCGTTCGAGTTGATGGCCGAGTAGCCACAGCGGATGAATAACCTGTTGAGGGTTTAAAAATTGGGTGGATTTGAGCTGAAAGTAAATGGCCTTTTCGAGCAGGCCCAAGGGAGCGTAAAGTGCTCTAAGACTATAAAAAGTCAACGAAAGCAGGTCAGAATCGTTTTTACTGGTATATTCTGCTGCTTTTTGATTGAAATAGTCAATTCCCTCGTAAAGCTGATTGCTGTTGCGGTAAGGGATACGCAGTAGCGCAAGTGTTGATTGTAATAGTGTTTTTTGAAGGATGTTCTCGTATTTTTCGAGCCTAGTTACCAAATTTTTAGCCTCATTTATCGCAAGAACAAACGACTTGCCTTTGACAAGTCCTTGAATAAAATAATATTCGAAGGCATATTGAATATCTGGCGTCAGTACGTTTTTGCTTCCTTCTAGAACTTTCTTAAGCTGATGGTATTCCGCCGGCGATAATACGATATCATAGGTAATCTCAAATGCCCGCTTCAAGCTAGTGCTGTCTTCCTTTGGGCTATTTTGGAGCAATCGGAAGTTTTCTAGCAGCACGTCTACATCTCGCTGCTGAGCTGAGGTATCTCGTAGCGAAATTAATGCCACTACAAATACCAAAAAACACGTACAGATATGTCTATTCAACGAATTCACGTCCCAAATTACATATCTATTTTACCTTTAGCATTCATTTTTGGGCTCCTTGCGAAAATGTTATTCGAATGAATTGATAATGTAAAGTTTTGCCTAAAATTTAGTTTTAGGCTTTGTGTGCTTAATATCTGAAGGATTAACGCCAAAACTCTTCTTGAATGAGCGTGAAAAATAGGGCAAACTCCCAAAGCCGAATTGCTCTGCTATTTCTGCTACGGTTCCGGTGCCTTTTTCGAGTTCTTTAAGAGCCAACTTTAATTTGTATTCGCGTATGTAATTCGTGGTCGATAAACCTGTCATGTTTTTTATCCTCCTATGCAGCTGTGTTCTACTCATGTGCATTAATGCACTTATTTGCACCATGTCGGGCAATTCAACGTGTAAATGGGCCTCAATGATTTGGTGTAACCTGCCCATGAATTGTTCATCGATACTTTCCTTCTCCTGCGCTTTTACGAGCTCTTGTACGGTGGTGCGGCTTGCTTGGTCGCGAACCAATTCTCGATTTCGGAGTAACTTGTGAAAAACAGCGAGTTGAAACGCATCGGATTCTGAAGTCAATAAAATCTCATCCACTAGATGGTCGTTCGCATTTAACCTTTCCTGTAGCGATACGGAGGAGCTTGACCATACCACAGGTATAGCAGAGCTTCTACTATTCGATTTCAAAAATTTAAGCGCTTGAATAAAGTCGGCATTCATGGCTTGTTCACACACCACCAAATCCGGTGTATGATCCATAGTTAAACGAATGCCTTTTTCAAGGGTATGCGCGAAAATGAGCCGATAGGTATCGCTAAGTTTTTTCTGCCAAGGTTGCTGTGCACTTTCCGGTGCAATCACAATAATGAGGGGTTGTTTATTCTTTTGAAAGGTGTCAACGGCTATAATTTCATACGTATCCACTTCTTTAATCAACTCATTCAGTTGATATGGGCCATTTTCAAAAATTTGGTCGATTTGGTATTGATTGTAGGTTATGGATTCGGAAGTGCCAAATACGGGCATTTCCACTACTGCCAACGTGCCTTGGTCAGTTTTAGATATGAAGGCAAGGGTGCCTTCCAAAACATCTAAGAGTCGTTTTACTAGATAGAGACCAAGGCTAGTGCTTTGGTAATATTTTAGGTGGAGCGGATCGTCGTAAAACGGGTTAGTAAGTTGTGGAATTTTGTCGGCCTGTATACCTATACCATTGTCCGACACGGTAATCGAAACGGCGGGTTTATCTTTGAACAATTGTACACTTACCTTTACTTCACCATCTTTTTTATTGCTATAGCGAATGGAGTTCGCGGTGAGCGTATAGAGTATGCGTCTGAGTTTCCGAAAATCGAAATAACAGTCATGATGAGCTACGTTGCTCGTGAAATGAAGTTGAACCTCGCGCTTTGAAGCTGCCTGTTTAAAGGAGTTCGTGATGCCCCGACAAAATTGAATCAAATCGCTTTTTTGAAGTTGAGCTATGGCTTCACCCGACTCTATTTCCGCTATTTCCTCCAGCAAACTAATCAACGATTGAAATCGCCATGCATTTTTGAGCACAAATTGAAGCTCTTCGTGGTAGGCAATATCCTTCTCTTTGAGCAACAATTCCTCTAACGGGCGAACGATTTGTTCGAGTGGCGATCCAAATTCTTTAGAGAGGTTTCTGCCGGTTTTCGCAAGTAGTGTTTTTAATTCTTCGAGGGCAAATTCGGACATGGCTACTATTTAGGGGCTGCTATTCCTGAGAAAAGGTCGTAAACTTTAAGGATCTGCTTGTAATTCATGATTAAAACAGGAATGTTAAACTTGTTGGTAATCATCTGCTGATCGAAATTGCTTCCGAAGAGGTTTTTGATTCCATCTTCCTTGTGATTGATAATGGCAATCAAATCGGCTTCAACCATATTCGCGTAGTCGAGCAGACTTGAGGTATAACCTTTATTGCCAGTTTCGGATATGCTAATCACTTCCATTTTGTGACTCTCAAGCAGGTTTTTCGCGTACTTCAAGTTGAGCTCAGTTCTTTTTTTCAGGAATTCGTCGGAATAATTCGCCGAGAACAAATGAATACGAGCGCCACTGAGTCGAGCTACTTCAATCACGTTGTGTAGAATTTGCTTTTCCTCGGCTATGAAGTCAACAGGAACTACAATTTCTTTTATCGCCGGCTGTTTTGGTGCCGTTTGGGTGATGACAAAGGCTGTTTTCGAGTTGCTGACAACGCTCAGTGCTTTGCTTCCGAACAGGTATTGTAATCCTTTAAGTCCGTGCGTGCCCATGTATACCAAGTTTGATGCATAGTCGGAAGCGTACCTGCCAATTTCGGTTATTTGTCCCAACTGCGTATCCACGGTGATATGAATGCCGTTTCCAGCATACTTTCCAGCAAGTACTTCAAGCTTACGGAGAGCGGGAGCAATTTCTTCTTCCAATTCAACCAAATGGAGCAATACGATATGTGCCTTACACGTTTGAGCGAAGACCAAAGCGTGCTTCAAAGCGTTTTCAGTGATTTCGGTAAAATCGATGGGTACAAGTAGCGTTTTCATAGGTTTTTTTTTCAAAATTACTTGGCTGCTATCCCCCGTTTTTGCACTAATGTTTCATATTTTTTCTTAAAAGTGCAAGTAATTTACCTCCTACAAGTAACGTTAGTTGTATTTTATCCACACAAAAAACAAAATCATGAGCCGTCTTTTACTGTTCTTCACCCTCTTTTCGGCCACTGTATCAGCACAAGAAGTAGATACTGCCAAAATCTTAAGGATGTACGACAATCAAACCATCGTCTTGGAGCCATCCAGCAATCGATACCAACGCGGAAGAGATATGAATGAAATAGGTATTTTCAATCAAAAAATGGTTGGTAAGTTGTCGGGCGATGAGGCCTCAGCATTAATCATAGAATCCTCTAAAAGAAGCCGCCGTGGATTTTGGGGAGGCATGGGAAGTTTAGTCGTTGTAGTGAGTGCTACTGGACTTGCATCTGTTTCAACGCCTGTTGCGGCAATCGTGGTTACTGGAGGGATAGTTTGGTACATCTATTCCTTGAACCAGCTATTTTCAGCAGAAGATTTATTACACAAAGCAGTTTGGCATCACAACCGTGAAGTTGTGAAAAGGGCTGTTGCGCCCTGATAACGAAGCGATAATACGTTAGGCCGAACGGGCATATCTAGCAGAATTTATATTTCGCCTCTCAACTAAAGAATAGGAGGTGAAGATTTTGCTATATTTGCCCGTGTTTTTTTACCGTAAAACTGCCAAACCATTCGTTCAAAGGCTTGTTATGCTTATTAGGACGGTGAAGCAGGGATACTAAATTTTGACAAACCGACCAAGCATACCATGATGTTCAGAAATCTGATTTTCAAGTCTTTCGTTTGCAGCGCTTTTTTAGCTCTGGCTATGTTACTTCCTTCGAACGAAGTAAATGCACAAGCCAGTGGGGCTGAATTGTTCGCCAACAACTGTGCAGCCTGCCACAAAATTGATCAGGATCTTGTAGGACCTGCGCTCAAAGGCATTCACGATCGGCGTGATGAGGCGTGGCTTATCAAGTGGATAAAAAATTCACAAGCAGTGATTGCCTCGGGCGATCAATATGCCGTGGATTTGTACAACAAATGGAACAAGGTGGCAATGCCGGCATATGACTGGAGCGATGAAGAGATTAAATCGGTTCTGGCCTATATCAAAGAACAAGAAAAGGTAGTAGCAGCCCCGGCAACAGCATCAGCCGACGGATCTGCCGCTCCGGCAGCGAGCGACGGGGGATTTAGCGACAATATTCTTTTGATGCTCATGGTCATTGTACTTGGAGCTACTTTATTGGTTGCTGGTCGTACGGTATCGGCCGCTTACAAAGCAAAAGGTATTCGTCTTTTCAATTGGAACAACATCAACGGTGCACTTTTCATCGTATTCCTGCTTGTCTTTTTTGCCTTCGTAGGTTGGCATTTCTTGAAGTACATGAAATACACCTTACCCGTAGCCGCATCGGCGCACGGAGTTTTGATCGACAGGATGTTGGCGATTACCTTTTGGCTCACGTTTGTGGTGTTCATCATCACCCACATACTCTTGTTTTATTACGCTTATGCTTACCGCCGCAAAGAAGGTCAACAAGCTCTTCACTATGCCGATAACCACAAATTAGAATTCTTGTGGACGGTTATACCTGCTGCTGTGTTGACGGTTTTGGTGCTCTACGGAACTAAGGTTTGGAGAGACATCACCCAAGGTGAAATAGCCAAAGAAGCACTTACGATCGAGCTTTTTGCTTATCAATTCGGTTGGAAAGCACGTTATACAGGTACCGATGGCGAATTGGGTAAACACGACTACCGTCTAATTTCGGCAACCAACGACATGGGTATTAGCCCTGAAGACCCGAAAGCAGCTGACGATTTGTTGGTTCCAGAAGTGTATTTGGTGAAGAACCAGCCTGTATTGCTAAAGTTGCGTGCTCGTGATGTTATCCACTCGGCCTATTTACCTCATTTCAGGGTACAAATGAACGTGGTTCCGGGCATGCCTACACAATTCTATTTTACACCTACCATGACCACCGAAGAGATGCGTCGTGCAACGGGTAACTATAACTTTAACTACGAGCTCGCATGTAATAAAATCTGTGGAGCAGCTCACTTCAACATGCGATTGAAGTTTGTTGTGGTAGAACAAGCAGAATACGACGCTTGGCTGGCCAAGCAAAAAACCTATTTCAAAAAACCAGCTGCGCAAACAGCATCATTGAATCTGAACTAAGAAATTAAGGCAACCATCACTATGGCGCACACACACGACCACCACCACGACCACCATCAGGAGACGTTCATCTCGAAGTACATCTTCTCGATGGATCACAAAATGATCGCGAAACAATACCTCATCACAGGTATGATTATGGCGATTATCGCTGCTTTACTTTCACTTTTATTCCGTCTTCAGCTGGGCTGGCCCGAAAACACCTTTCCATGGCTAGAAACCTTGCTGGGCGATTGGGGTAAAGGTGGCCGCTTGGATCCAAATTTCTACCTGGCTTTGGTAACCTTACACGGAACCTTGATGGTGTTCTTTGTATTGACAGCTGGATTGAGTGGAACGTTTTCCAATTTGTTGATTCCATTGCAAATTGGTGCACGCGATATGGCTTCGCCGTTTTTGAACATGCTTAGCTATTGGTTATTTTTCTGTTCGTCGGTGATCATGTTGATTTCACTTTTCGTTGAAAGTGGACCAGCGGCAGCAGGTTGGACGATTTATCCGCCACTGAGTGCCTTGCCGCAAGCTGTGCCCGGTTCAGGATTAGGAATGACCTTGTGGCTCATTTCGATGACTTTGTTCATCGCTTCGTCGTTAATGGGTGCATTGAACTACATCACCACTATTTTGAATATGCGTACACCGGGCATGAAAATGACCCGCATGCCATTAACCATTTGGTCGTTTTTAACTACAGCTATACTCGGAACGCTCTCGTTCCCAGTACTCTTGGCTGCAGCGGTGTTACTCATTTTCGACCGTTCTTTCGGGACAAGCTTTTACTTGAGCGAAATTTTCATCGCCGGTGAAGTGTTGAACCGCAATGGAGGAAGTCCGATTCTTTTCCAGCACTTGTTCTGGTTCTTGGGTCACCCCGAAGTATACATTGTATTGATGCCTGCCTTGGGTATCACTTCAGAAGTAATTGCAACCAATGCACGTAAACCCATTTTCGGCTACCGCGCCATGATTGGTTCCTTACTTGGGATTTCTGTTTTGTCGTTCATCGTGTGGGGTCACCACATGTTTGTAACCGGAATGAACCCCTTCCTGGGCAACGTATTCATGATCTTGACGTTGATTATCGCGGTGCCTTCGGCAGTAAAAACGTTCAACTACCTGGCAACGCTGTGGAAAGGTAACATCCGATTTACTCCAGCCATGTTGTTTGCAATTGGCCTGGTTTCATTATTCATTTCTGGTGGATTAACAGGTATTTATTTGGGTAATGCCGCATTGGATATCAATTTACACGACACCTATTTCGTAGTAGCGCATTTCCACTTGGTAATGGGTTCGGCCTCTATGTTTGGTATGTTGGCAGGCGTGTACCATTGGTATCCTAGAATGTACGGCCGTTTGCTCAACGAAAAGCTCGGCTATCTACACTTCTGGCTCACTTTTGCAGCGGTGTACATGGTGTTCTTCCCCATGCACTTCATGGGATTAGACGGTGTTCCACGTCGTTATTACAACTTCACAGGATTTGAGTGGATGAGTGAATGGACCGATTTGAACAAGTTCATCTCTATTTCTGCAATCTTGGGAACGGCAGCACAGTTGATCTTTATCTGGAACTATTTCTATAGCATCAAAAATGGTAAGAAGTCGCCGCAAAACCCTTGGCGTTCCAATACGCTAGAGTGGACGGCTCCTATCGAAGAGCGGATGCACGGCAACTGGCCTGGTGAAATTCCACATGTTCATCGTTGGCCGTATGACTACAGCTTACCCGGCGCAGCAGAAGATTTTATTCCGCAAACGGTGAAAGACGATGACTTGCCAGAGGAGTTACGTCACGGCAAAACGAAACCCGCGCCAGAACATGCGGTAAATGCTAGTGAAACGGAGACCGTAGTCGATAAAGTTCTCTTTAGCCGCTTCTTGAGCTTCTTCAGTTTCCGCAAGGCTTGATAACCGCTTAATGGATAAAACATCACGAAACCACAACGGTCGTGAGTTGGCCTACTTTAGAGTAAGCACACTGACGATAGTTGTGGTTTTTTTATTGATTGCGATCGGAGGTATTGTACGTAGCTCAGGCGCTGGTATGGGATGCCCCGATTGGCCAAAGTGTTTTGATCAGTGGGTGCCACCAACGTCAGAGAGTGAATTGCCGACCAATTATCAGCAGATTTACCACGACAGAGGGTATGCCGATACCACCTTTAATGCTGTTAAAACCTGGACAGAGTATTTAAACCGACTCTTCGGTGTGCTTACAGGCGGCTTTATCATTTTGCACCTCATTTTTGCCGTTCGTGCTTACCGGACTAGTAATCGTTTGGTTGTACGTTTGGCTATTGCGAGTCTTGTGCTTGTCTTGGTGCAAGGTGGCGTAGGTGCCTTCGTCGTCATGACCAATTTGCATCAAGGGATCATCACCCTGCATCTCGTTTTGGCCTTGGCCATTGCAGCGCTGCTGTTGGCCGCTCGAATCTACAGTAGACCGTACACTGTACAAGCAAGCGTAGCACAGTTGAAGTCAGCGCGCAAACTGGTATTGTTGGTTGGTGTTGTTTTGTTGTGGCAAATGATTTTAGGGACACAAGTGAGGGAAGAGGTAGATGCGGTAAGCCGTCAATTGGAAGGACAATCGAAACAAATGTGGCTTCGTGCCTTAGGTGCTGTATTTAGTTTGCATAAACTTTTCTCAGTGGTCACCTTGGCTTCGGTAGTTTATTTGGCCTATGTGCTTCAACAATATTTTAGAGGCCAAAAGCTCCAGAACTATGGTATTTTTGCACTGCTGTTGACGGGTGCTCAACTAATGACGGGGGTATTACTGAATCAATTTGGTTTGCCTGCAGTGCCACAAGCCTTGCATCTGGTTTTTAGTTCGTTGAGCTTTGGTTTACTTTTTTGGATTTGGGCTGATTTGCATCGCAGTTTAAAAGTAAATCGGGGATGAGTGCAACAACAGCAGCCGTAAATGCCGAAAGGTCTTCATCATTCATGCAAAAGCTCCGTGATTATACCCAATTTCTGAAAATTAGACTAGCCAGCTTGGTAGTGTTCAGTTCCGGAATTGGGTACGCCATAGCAGCAGGAAGTGCTTTTGATGTAGTGCAGTTTTTTTGGTTGGTGTTGGGTGGGTTCCTCATCGTTGGGGCTTCTAATGGTATCAATCAAATCATTGAACGAGATAGCGATCAATTGATGGCACGTACGGCTAATCGGCCTGTGGCTACGGGCAGAATGTCGGTGTGGGAGGCTGCTTTAATCGCCCTAATCACCGGTATTGCTGGCGTAATCATCATAGGCCTAACCACTAATCGATTGAGTGCAGCACTCGGTTTGATGTCGTTGTTGAGCTATGCATTTGTGTATACCCCCATGAAAAAACGCAGCCCGTTTGCGGTGTTTATCGGTGCTTTCCCAGGTGCATTGCCGATCCTAATCGGGTATGCCGCCTTTAATGGCCAGCTCAACCTCGAATCGGGTTTGTTGTTTTTAGTGCAGTTCATTTGGCAGTTTCCACATTTTTGGGCCATTGCCTGGGTGCTGCACGACGATTATGGAAAGGCAGGGTTCAGGTTGCTACCGAATGCAGGCGAGCCCAGTCGGAAAAATGCTTTCCAAATTCTTTGGTATACCGCATCCATCATTCCTGTTAGTCTTGCTCCAGTTTATTACGGTTTTGCTGGAAATTGGGCTGCGGGTATATGCCTACTCGCTGGATTATTTTTTGCCTGGCAGGCTTGGGTGCTTTATCGAAAATTGGATAAAACCTCAGCCCGGAGTTTAATGTTTGGTTCTTTTCTGTATCTCCCTTTGGTACAGTTGATTTACCTGATTGATAAAATTTAAGTGATGATGACCGATATGGCTAGTCCGAGAAGGACAGAAAAACGAAAGTTCGTCATGGAACCCAAAGAATTTTTGATGTGGGCTTTCATGGTAAGTGTGTTCATGATTTTTGCGGGTTTTACAAGTGGTTACATCGTACGCAAAGGGGATGGCAATTGGCTGCAATTTGTACTGCCCAATGCTTTTGTATTGTCTACTGCGATGGTGTTGTTATCGAGTGTGGCCATGCAATGGTCATTTATGCAGGCCAAGAAAAATGAGTTGGCGAAACTTAAGCTAGGTTTGATTGCGACAGCAGTGCTTGGTTTAGGTTTTGTAGGTGCTCAGCTTTTGGCCTATTCGCAGTTAGTAGGTATTGGCCTGTTTCTCAACGGTAATCCATCAGTAGGCTTTTTATACGTGGTAACATTCATGCACGCATTGCACGTTTTGAGTGCAATTATCGCCCTTATCGTTATATTTGCACAAGCTTTCCGGTATCAGGTACATTCCAAAAAACTGCTCGGAATACGATTGGTGACCATTTTTTGGCATTTTCTCGGATTCCTATGGATTTATCTGTACGGATTCTTTTACTTTATGAATTAAACCAAATACAAACCTGATTTATCACCATGGCTTCAACAGCAATTACTGGTAAAAAAGACATCTGGAACGGCGGCTCAGAACCGTATGGTGCGAGCTACGGCAAACTGATGATGTGGTTTTTCCTATTATCAGACGCCTTTACCTTTTCAGCACTATTGGTAGCCTATGCTGCTTTACGTTTTAGCGCACCAAGCTGGCCAGTTCCCGACGATGTGTTTTCTGCAGTACCATTTTTGCACGGACATTATCCGTTGGTATTCGTTGGTATCATGACGTTCATCCTCATCATGAGTTCGGTAACCATGGTACTAGCCGTTGAAGCCGGTCACCGCGGGTCGAAGCAAGAAGTGGTAAAATGGATGATTTGGACAATTATTGGCGGGTTCGCTTTTTTAGGTTGCCAAGCTTGGGAATGGACGCATATGCATCATGAAGGTGCTTGGTGGGGAAGCAATCCCTTTATCAATGCCGATGGCACTGCAGGTATGGTGAACTTTACCAACCTCTTTTTCACCATCACAGGTTTCCACGGTTTCCACGTGTTTTCGGGAGTCGTCATCAATATTATCATCACCCTCATGACTGCCAACGGTGTTTTCGAACGTCGCGGTACATACGAGATGATCGAAAAGGTGGGTCTTTACTGGCACTTTGTCGACCTCGTTTGGGTATTCGTATTCACTTTCTTTTACCTCATCTAATTCGGTAAATCTCACGTCATATGTCACACGATCACAGTTCTACCATGTCGCCAAAAGATATTTGGCGTGTATTCTGGGTACTTCTCGCCATCACGGCGGTTGAATTTGTTATCGCCTTAGCGATACCCGAAGCATTTATGGCAAAAAGTATCAAAAACGCCATTTATATCGTCCTTACCATCATGAAGGCGTTTTATATCGTGGCTTATTTCATGCACCTCAAGTTTGAACGAATCAATTTGATCTACTCGATTATTGTGCCTACAGTGTTTATCATCGGAGTAATTGCAGCCCTGATGAACGAAAGCAATTATTGGTCAGTGATTCGATAAGACGAAGTGAAAAAGAAAATAGCCTTACTTTTTCTGCTGCTGGCTTTGCCGGCTATCACCTACGTCCTCTACGTTACTTTTGCTCAAAACAACTATAAAAAGCTTCCAGTCTTCGGACCCAAGGAAGCTTTTACATTGATGGAGGGTGGTAAAGCCGATACGGTTTATTATCAACTCCACCCGCTCGAAGGCGTTTTGCTCGAACAAAAGAACAAAGTGATGGTGGTGAGCTTCTTTCCGAGTGATAATCCAACCGATACGCGACTACGCTATCGGCAACTGAGTAGGGTGGAAGACGTTTTCAAAAAAAATCCTCTCGTTTGGTTAATTCAAGTAGCTGAGGTTCCCGATAGTTCAGTTTCTTCATTTGTGACGAGCTATCCAAAAAAAGTTGAATTAGACGGCCGATTTAGTCCTATTCCGGCACTCCTGAAGGAACGTATTTTTAAACTCGAACCCGAGTGGAAGGGTTTGGCCAAACAAAGTCCTAGGTTGGAAGAACTTACCTTTTTGGTAGATCATAAGTTACGCGTGAGGGGTATGTACCGCACCGTAATCCGTACCGAGACGGATAAGTTGATGGAAGACATCCGGACATTAATTGTAGAATACGCGAATACAGAACCAAAACGTCGCTGACGTGTTGTTTATCTCATGAAAGAACAGGTAGCCTTACGCACCATTTACGTGGTTAGTGCAGTAGTATTTATTGCCGTAATTATTTTATTCAATTTGCCGAGGGTCGACAATCCTCCAACGTGGATTCCCTATTTGCCACTATTGAATGCAGTGATCAATGCCAGCTGTAGTGTATTGCTGATTGGTTCATTTTTTGCTATCCGCAAAAAGAATATCGCGTTACACAAACGTTTGAATCTGACTGCCTTCTTTTTGAGCAGCTTGTTTTTGGTTTCGTATATCGTATTCCATGCCTTTGGTGTAGAAACAAGGTTTCCGACCGACAATCCGCTGCGACCGCTTTACCTCGTTATTTTAATTAGCCACATAATTTTAGCAGCGGGTGTTTTACCGCTGGTGTTGCTTTCGTTTTACCGGGGACTGACCGGCCAAATTGAAGCACACAAGCGCCTTACCCGTTGGTCGATGCCCATTTGGTTGTACGTAACCATAACCGGAGTAATAGTTTATTTGATGATTTCACCTTACTACCAGTTTTAATATGCGGCGGTTTCTTTTTGTTTTATTACTAACCCTCACTGCTTCTTCCATGCAGGACGTAGCGGGGCAATGTCCCATGTGTAAAACCTCTTTGGAAGCGAATCGTAAAGACGAGTCGGTGAAAAAGGTGGGGAATGGCATCAATAAGGGAATTTTGTACCTACTGGCTATGCCTTTTGTTTTAGCTGGTACTGTTGGAGGTGCTTATTTGTACCGTACCCGTAAAAGCTGATGGAGAAAAGCCTAATTCAAGCACTTGCCGAGTGCCGTTGTCCCCAATGCAGGTACGATAAAATGTTTGTATATCCCGCTTGGAATCTGCTTAAAGCCACCAAAATGAACGAAAAGTGTTCTCATTGTGGCTTGAAGTACGAAGTAGAACCTGGTTTTTTTTGGGGAGCGATGTACATCAGTTATGCCTTTAGCGTGGCCATTTCGGTGATCGTTGGGGTACTCGATTTTTGGCTGCTCAACGATCCAGAGTTGTGGGTGTATATCTTTACCATTGTTCCTGCTTCCATCGTACTGGCGCCGCTATCCATGCGGTATTCACGTACCCTCATGTTGTATGCCTTTGGTGGGGTAAGTTATCGCGGCGAATAGCACGGCGAGGCTACATTTTCTATTCTTCCTTACATTACCTTTGCAGCAAGTACCCAGTAAGGAATGACCGTACCCACAAAATATATCGACATCCGCGAGGTAATCAGGCAGAAGAATCCAGCCTTGCTGCGCTGGATGCCATCCTTTGTCTTGGCCTATATCCGTCGGATTTTGCATGAAAACGACATCAACGACTTCATGGCCCAGCACGGTCATTTACAAGGCCTCGACTTTGTTCACAAGGTAATTGAGGTATTTGGCGTACAAGTAGAGTTAAAGGGTGAAGCGAATTTGATCAAACAAGGCGGCGTAATTTATGCCGCTAATCATCCTCTAGGTGGACTCGACGCCCTAGCCTTTATGCACGTATTGGGGGCCTATCGTTCAGATTTGAAGTTTTTGGTAAATGATATTCTCACCAATATCAGCAATTTGAGTCCGTTGTTCGTTCCAGTGAATAAACACGGCAATCAGTCGCGAAATGCGCTTTTAGCCTTGGACGAAACCCTGAAAAGCGATCAGGCGTTTTTAGTATTCCCGGCAGGTTTGGTTTCACGGAAACAAGCGGCAGGTGTTCAAGACCTCGAATGGAAAAAGACCTTTATCAGCCAGTCGCGCAAATACCAAAAAGATGTGGTTCCGGTATTTATCGAAGGACGTAATTCGGAGTTCTTTTACAATCTTGCACGCCTACGGAAGTGGTTAGGCATCTCGGCAAATCTGGAGATGTTTTATCTTGCCGACGAAATGTTTGCTCAACGTGGTAAAAAGGTCGTTATTCACATAGGCGAACCCATCAGTCATACTTCTTTCGATAAGTCGAAATCGGATGTGCACTGGGCAGCCGAAGTGCGTGAACGGGTGTACCGCTTGGCACCTTAAGTTATTTTATGGAACAAATTATTGAAGCTGTCGATAGAAAGTTACTTCTCCAAGAACTAACGCGAGAGCGCTTTTTGCGGCATACCAACAAAGGTAACAAGGAAGTGTATTTGGTAAATCACCATAATGCACCCAATACCATGCTCGAAATTGGTCGTTTGCGCGAACTTACTTTTCGGGCAGCAGGTGGAGGTACGGGCAAGTCGGTAGATATCGACAATAACGACCTCACCGAAGATTGTTACGATCAATTGATTGTTTGGGATGCAGAAGCCCAAGAAATTGTTGCTGGTTACCGCTTGATAGAGTGCAGCCACGCACATACCGACGCAGCCGGTCATATTAATCTTTCCACTGCGCATTTATTCGGTTTTAGCGAACGCTTTAAAACCGATTACATGCCGTATACCATTGAGCTCGGCAGGTCGTGGGTGCAGCCCGACTACCAACCCAGTAAAAACAGCAGCAAGGGTTTATTCTCACTCGACAATCTTTGGGACGGGTTGGGCGGTATCATCGTTACTCGCCCGCATATCCGTTATCTGTTCGGCAAAGTAACCATGTATCCGCACTTCAATACCGAAGCCCGCGACCGCATATTGTCGTTCATGAACCACTACTTTCCTGATCCCGACAAATTGGTGCGTCCGCATGCAGATCTCGAATTGTCGCTGACCCACGATATGACCTCGTGGCTTGCCGAATTGCAAGATTTGGACTTTAAAGAAGGCTTCAAACGACTGAATCAAGAAGTGAATGCCCGCGACGAAAACGTTCCTCCACTGATTAGTTTGTACATGAGCCTATCTCCTTCGATGAAGACTTTTGGCACAGCCATTAACGATGATTTTGGCCGTGTAGAAGAAACAGGGATCATGGTCACGATTGGAGATATTTATCCCGAGAAAAAAAGTCGGCACGTAGAAACCTTCGAGCGCGACCGCACTTACAGAGGTTAAGCTTTAAATGTCGCCAGCCATTGGGCGCATGAGTATCTCTTCGATTACGGCCGAAGGGCTCAATTGGGCTGCTGCAATAATGGCATCTGCAACGTCTTGTGCTTCCATAAAACGTTCACGCGGTAAATCTGTTCCTTGCCAGCTATCGGTGTAGGTTGCTCCTGGCAGGATGGCTGTTACCTTGATGTGTTGGTCTTTCAGTTCTTGGCGTAGCACCTTCGCCATGCCCAGCAGCGCAAACTTGGTGACGCAATACGATCCTCCATTGGTGTAGGCGGTAATACTTGCTGTAGAACACATCATAAAAATATGTCCGCTTTGCTGCTTGAGCATATACGGTAGCAGCCCGCGCGTTAAGTGATAGGCGCTGTACACATTGGTTTCGGTAAGTTTTTCAAGCACTCCAGCTTCTTCTGTGGCAATACTGCCGGGTAAAAACACCCCTGCATTGTTGATCAAAAAGTGCACTTGGTCGCTAAAGTCAGCCACTGCCGATATAATGCTGTCGATATCTCGTCGCTGGCTCATGTCGGCACTAATGCCTTTGAACCGTTGTCGGGGATAGGTTTTTGTTAGTATCGACTCCAATTCGGCAACTTTTTCGGGCGTGCGAGCACAAAAAAGTATGTTCGACCCGTAAAGGGCAAAAGTATCGACTATGGCACGGCCGATGCCGGCTGTGGCACCAGTGACCACTACGGTTTTTCCAGAGAAATGCGGGTGTACACTCATGCGGTCAAAAAAAGCGTATTTTTGGCTGTTGCGAAAATGAAATGAAGTTTTTTTACCACTTTGGTCGCTATTTACTGCTTATAAAGCAAATGTTCCGCCGTCCCGAGAACTTCAGGATGTATTGGAATGAACTATTTCGTCAGATGGCTAGTATGGGCGTTGGGTCGTTGGGTATAGTGGGTATCATATCGGTATTTATGGGGGCAGTAACTACCGTTCAAACTGCTTACCAGCTGGTGAGTGGATTGGTTGCCAAAACTGTAATTGGCGCCATAGTTTCTGAATCGAGTATTTTGGAGTTGGGGCCTACGATTACTTCATTGGTGTTGGCAGGAAAGATTGGCTCCAGTATATCTTCGGAGATTGGCACCATGCGGGTTACAGAACAGATAGACGCATTGGAGATAATGGGTGTAAACGCACCGGGTTATTTGATTTTACCCAAAGTGATCGCGGCTGTCACGATGATTCCACTTCTCATAGTCTTATCAATAAGCTTATCTATCGGCGGAGGTATCTTGGTTGGCGACTTAACGGGCATTTTACCATCCCAGCAGTTTATCGACGGTGCCCGTAGTGCATTTAAAGGATACAATGTTTTTTTTGCCTTAACCAAAGCGTTCACTTTTGCCTTCCTCATAAGTTCAGTCTCGGCTTACCAAGGCTATTATACCCAAGGTGGTTCGCTAGAGGTAGGACAAAGCAGCACACGAGCGGTGGTGTTTAGTAGTATTCTGATTTTGTTGTCGGATTATATGTTAGCCCAATTACTGCTCTGATGATACAATTGCAACATGTTTCTAAGGCATTCGGCGAGCGCCAGGTACTAACCGATATCAGTGCTAGCTTTTTTCCCGGAAAAGTAAATATGATAATTGGGGCATCGGGATCAGGCAAATCGGTGCTCATGAAACTGATGGTAGGTTTGCACGAAGCCGATTCGGGGCAGATTCTATACGATGGTCGCGATTATGCCACCCTTGAAAAGGCCGATAAGGTAGAAGTTCGTCGAGAGATTGGTATGTTGTTCCAAAACTCAGCGTTGTTTGACTCACTTACGGTTGAACAAAATGTTCTTTTTCCTTTGCAAATGTTTTCAGGACAGACAATGGCCGAAATGCTCGAACGTGTTAATTTTTGTCTGGAGCGAGTAGGGTTAAAAGACGCCAATCAGCGCTACCCCTCCGAAATATCGGGTGGCATGAAAAAACGGGTGGGCATTGCCCGCGCCATCGTGCTGAACCCGAAGTATTTATTTTGCGATGAACCCAACTCTGGCCTGGACCCACTTACCTCAATTTTAATTGACGAACTCATTAAAGAGATCACGGAAGAATTCAATATTACCACCATTGTTAATACCCACGATATGAATTCAGTCATGGAAATTGGCGACCAAATCAGTTTTATTTACAAAGGCCGAAAAGCTTGGGAAGGAAGCAAAAGCGAGATTTTGATTACTGATGTTCAGGAACTGAACGACTTCGTGTTTGCCACTACCTTCTTAAAAGACTTCCGTCAAGGTCGGAATACAGGCAAATAGCTTCGAAAAATCGAAGCAAGGCTGTATCTTGCAGCCGCTATTCCAAAAAGCCAATAACAGCCAATATGAGCGTACTTGTCGACAAAAATTCGCGCGTAATCGTGCAGGGTTTCACCGGTAATGAAGGAACCTTTCATGCCACACAAATGATTGAATACGGCACCAAAGTGGTTGGTGGTGTAACTCCAGGCAAAGGAGGTTCGTTGCATCTCGAGAAGCCTGTATTCAATACCGTTGCCGATGCTGTGCAACAAACCAAGGCCAATGTTTCCATCATTTTCGTGCCGCCTGCTTTTGCAGCCGACGCCATCATGGAAGCAGCCGACGCCGGTATCGAAGTTATCGTGTGCATCACCGAAGGTATCCCTACCAAGGACATGATCTACGCCAAAGAATACCTCAAAGGCAAAAATGTACGTTTGATTGGACCGAACTGCCCTGGTGTAATTACCCCTGAGGGCGCAAAAGTAGGCATCATGCCTGGCTTTGTCTTCAAGAAGGGCCGTGTGGGTATTGTGTCTAAGTCGGGTACACTTACTTACGAGGCGGCCGACCAAATTGTAAAGGCTGGCTTGGGCATATCTACTGCCATTGGCATAGGTGGTGACCCAATCATCGGAACCTCTACCAAAGAAGCCGTTGAATTATTCATGAACGACCCCGAAACCGATGCGATCGTTATGATTGGCGAAATTGGTGGCGGTATGGAAGCAGAGGCTGCTCAATACATCAAGTCGACAGGTAATAAAAAGCCAGTTGTAGGCTTCATCGCCGGACAAACTGCGCCTCCGGGTCGCCGTATGGGACACGCAGGTGCGATCGTAGGCGGTGCCGACGATACAGCCGAAGCCAAAATGAAAATTATGGCATCATGTGGCATCCACGTGGTGGCTTCGCCAGCAGAAATTGGCAAAACCATGGCCGACGCTTTGAAGAAATAAAATCAGCAAATCTAGAGAGCCGCCTTCGGGCGGCTTTTTTGTTTAATCGCCGTCTTCTTTATCGTTGAGAAAAAATTGGCGGCTTTTGGCTTTGGCAAAATGCGCTTGGTTGTATGTAGCACTTGCTCCTTTGGGAATGGAAAGCGATTGCCAGTTATCGGCTTGCAGCCATTTGGATAGATAAACCAACTGCCCAACGTGATAGGGTAAATGTGCCAATTGGCGGAGTATGGCTTCTTGTACGCTATGCCCTTCGTTGCGGATGTAAACTACTTGAACTAAATCTGCCTCGGTTAGGCTGTTCAAAGCATGCTCGAGACAAGTCCAACCTGCCTCCCAGAAAGCCATCAATTCCTCACGCTGCCATTCTTGTTGGGTAAATTCCGCATCGCGGTTCCGGTTCGGTTTCTCACCATCGGTGGTTAAAAAATCGGTCCAGCGCGATAGCATATTCCCTGCCATATGTTGCATGATCATGGCCATGCTATTGTCGTTTGTCCCAGGCAAAAATTGCAACTGTTCGAGGGTGAGGGGGGCTATGGCCTTATCGGCTAAATTGCGATAATACGCGAAGAGTTTGATGCTGCTAGTGAGGAAGGAAGGAGTCGACATGACGAGAATAACTTTGTTCTAAACTACGGATTGTGGGCGAATTCCGTATTTTTGCACTTCCACGGCCTCGTGGTACAATGGATAGTACGTAAGTCTCCGGAACTTGAGTTACAGGTTCGATTCCTGTCGAGGCCACACCAACCCTGCTTCGGCAGGGTTTTTTGTTGGGTAGTGACGAAAATTACGACCTAGAGGTGACAGAACTGCAGCGTCGAATGCCGATATTCGACTATGCGAAATTATTTACTCCTAGCCCTTTTGCTCTTCAGTACGCCCATTTGGGCACAGTTTGAATGGACAGAGCTTACTCAAGAAGCGGGCACTCGTCGTTTTGATGATGTTTTTTTTCTCACCAACCAAAAAGGTTGGGCAGTGAATAGCAGTGTCGATTTCCGAAAAGTGTTTTACACTTCCGACGGAGGTAGCAGCTGGCAGGTTTTACGTGGCTGGACCGGCACACAAATGCCCTACGTGCGCAGCATTCAATTTTTTAACGACAGTGTAGGCTTGATGGGTACACTTGGCGGCGGTATGTACCGGAGCACCAATGGCGGACAACTGTGGGACAGCATACAAGCGGCCATGTCGCCGCGACCTGTGGCCATTTGTGGTATGTACCGCGTGAACGACTCTGTGCTTTATGCTGTAGGCGATTATGCCAGCACTGCGCGCATGTACAAAACGCGCGACAGAGGCTTGACATGGACTTTTATTGACGTAGGAAATACCGCCAGCAACCTCATAGATGTGTATTTTACCGATGAACAACATGGTTTTGCCATTGGCCGAGCTGCCAATCCCGATAGTGGTGCGGTAATCATTTATACCGCAAACGGGGGAAATAGCTGGTCGGTGAAAGCCCAAAGCGGTCGAGGCGGTGACTTAGGCTGGAAGTTGTTTTTTCTACCCGATGGTCAAACGGGTTTTGCGACTGTACAAGCCCGAAATGTGCCTATTCATTATTTTTTCAAAACCACCGATGGTGGCCAAAGCTGGCAGAAAAAAACCATTCAATTGGGGGGAGATTCGGTTTGGTTCATTCAAGGGATGATGTTTACACCTGCAGGAGTGGGTTATGCCGGTGGCCATTTCTCAGGCGGCTTTATTCGGAGCTTCGATATGGGCGAAAGCTGGAATTTAGTTTTTAGTCAAGCCAAAGGCTTCAACCGTTTTTGGAAAAAACCCGACAATACTTATTTGGTTGGTGGCAGCCAGCTGTATCGGTTAGATCCGTTGAATATTCCCATTCCCGCTGCATTGCCCAAGGTAAATGCGACAACCATGCACCCGATGAAACTCTTCCCGAATCCAGTAGTGAGTCGGGCTACAGTCGACATAAAATTTGCCTATTCTACCTTGTTTAATTTATACGCCATCGATGAGTTGGGTAGAAAGTACCGTGCCGTTGCCAATGGGTTTCAAGAAATAGGCGATGCTCGGTTTGAGTTGGAGACCAATGGCTGGTCGCCAGGTTTGTACTACTTAATATTGGAAACCGACCAGCATTCCGAGTCGGTCAAAATGATTGTGAAATAGCGCTTTTTGGCTTCATTTTTCACGCCAGCAAATGTTCTCACTGCAGGTCTGAAACTTATTCATTTACGGGTTTGATATTTAACAAACTTAAGGTAGTTTTGCGGTCTCATTGAATGAAGTCATAAAACCTGCTTCTATGCCCAATACTGGTAAAATCGCCCAGATCATCGGTCCAGTGATCGACGTATCGTTTGAAGGCGGTGCAAAACTTCCAAAAATCTACAACGCCTTGTACGTAACTCGTCCGGATGGACATAAAATCGTACTTGAATGTCAGCAACACCTTGGTGAAGATAGTGTTCGCACCATCGCCATGGACGCCACCGAAGGTTTGGTGCGCGGCATGGAGGTAGTGGATACTGGAAAGACAATCGAGATGCCGATTGGCAATCAAATCAAAGGTCGTTTGTTTAACGTAGTTGGTGAGCCAATCGACGGTCTTCGTCCGATGGATCGCAGCCGCGGTATGAGCATCCACCGTGACGCGCCACGCTTCGAAGATTTGAGCACTTCTACTGAAGTGTTGTTTACCGGTATTAAGGTAATCGACTTGATTGAGCCTTACGTAAAAGGAGGTAAAATCGGATTATTTGGTGGTGCGGGTGTGGGTAAAACCGTTTTGATCATGGAATTGATCAACAACATCGCCAAAGGTTACGACGGTATGTCGGTTTTTGCTGGTGTTGGTGAGCGTACCCGTGAAGGGAACGACCTCCTCCGTGAAATGATTGAATCGAATGTAGTTCGATATGGCGACGCATTCAAACACGATATGGAAGAAGGCAAGTGGTCGATGGACAAGGTTGACTACGATGCCATTCAAGAAAGCCGTATTGCGCTTGTTTTTGGTCAGATGAATGAGCCGCCTGGAGCACGTGCACGTGTGGCTTTGTCGGGTTTGACCATGGCCGAGTATCTCCGCGATGGCGAAGAAGGCGATACAACTGGACGTGATATCCTGTTCTTCATCGACAACATCTTCCGCTTTACCCAAGCTGGTTCTGAAGTGTCGGCCCTATTGGGTCGTATGCCATCGGCGGTAGGTTATCAGCCAACTTTGGCTACGGAGATGGGTTTGATGCAAGAGCGTATTACATCTACGAAGCGCGGTTCGATTACATCGGTACAGGCCGTATATGTACCTGCCGATGACTTGACCGACCCGGCTCCAGCAACTACCTTCAGCCACTTGGACGCAACTACTGTATTGAGCCGTAAGATTGCCGAGTTGGGTATATACCCTGCGGTGGATCCGTTGGATTCTACTTCGAGAATTTTGAGCCGTGACGTATTGGGTGAAGCACACTACAGCTGCGCCATGCGAGTGAAGAACATCCTTCAGCGTTACAAAGAATTGCAAGACATCATTGCCATTCTTGGTATGGATGAATTGAGTGAAGAAGATAAATTGGTGGTACACCGCGCACGTCGGGTACAACGTTTCCTTTCTCAGCCATTCCACGTAGCCGAACAGTTTACGGGTATGAAGGGAGTAATGGTACCCATCGAAGAAACCATCCGTGGATTCAATATGATTATGGACGGTGAAGTAGATGAGTATCCAGAAGCTGCATTTAACCTCAAAGGTTCTATCGAAGATGTAATTGAAGCCGGCAAGAAAATGTTGGCCAGCGTAAATTAAGCAGTAAGGATATGCAACTCGAGATACTGACTCCAGACAGAAAGATTTTTTCGGGCGAGGTGATTTCGGTAAAAGTACCGGGAGCCAAAGGCCAGTTCGAAATCCTGAAGAATCACGCGCCCATTATTAGTGCGCTTGAGCCTAAGGGTCAGGTCCGTATTATAACGGCTGCCAACAAAACGGAATATTTTGATATCCGTGGGGGTGTAGTCGAAGTGCTGAAAGACGAAATCATCATTCTGACAGAAGCCTAAACTAAAGTTAAAAGTTTATTAAGGTCTTCTCCGTTATGGGGAAGACCTTTTGTTTTTTAATCAAAATCTTTAACTTTCAAATCTGTTGGGTTTTAAGGGATAGCGTAATTTTACTTATAAACGCTGTTTTTAGCACTTAACAATATTTGTATAAATTGTTATTTGTCAAATTTTTGTATGATGAGAGTTTTATCTTTTTTCCTTTTTCTGTTCGTTGTCGGACTATCAACGGTACAGGCGCAGTTTCAGTCGATAATTGGTGCTGGGAGCATTCAAACGACTACCAATTCTACTGCGACCACCGACGCAGGCCCGGTATACATTTTTGGAGGTACAAGCACGAATGTGCATGGTAAATACCATTATGTGTATACGCAAGCTGAGTTAGCCGCAGCGGGCTTACTTCCGGGGCATTTAGTGACCAAGGTATCGTGGCATAAGTTCAACAATGCCACGTTAAGTTCTACGAGTCCTATCTTGTTTGACATCTACCTAAAAAACACAAACGACTCGTTTCCGCCTGCACCACAAGACTTTAACACCTTGATAACGGGTGCAACTCAAGTGTACACAAGTTCGTCGCAAGCCTTTACCGCCGATACCGGTTGGGTGGAGTTTGTTGTGGCAACACCCTTTATTTATACAGGTGGAAATTTAGCGGTAACCACGGCATGGAACCTTTCAGCCGCTGGGCAGGGTGCTGCTTCCGGTGCATTTGGATGGTCGAAGGATAACGCAAATACCCTGAATCAGTTGGGTTCTACTGCAAGCAATACCTTAAATAACTTACGTACAGTTCGTGCGCGCATTCGCTTTACACACCAACCCAATAGCCCTTGTGTGAGCCCCCCTACACCAGGAAATGCAACTACCTCGGCCACCTCAGTTTGTGCAGGACAAAACTTTACGCTGGGCTTACAAGGCACCTCTTTTGGTTCAGGACAAAGCTATCAATGGCAAAGTTCACTCGATAGTTTGACATGGACCAACCTTGTGGGAGACACTAACGTAATTGCGAACAGAACGCAAGCTGTTTCTCTTCAATATTACCGTTGTTTGATTACCTGCGGAGCGAATACTGTAGCCTCAGCAGGGGTACGAGTAGAAGCACAAGTTATACCTTTGGGCGGCACGTATACCGTGAATCCAGCATTACCGGCTTCATCAAATAACTTTCAACAACTTAGTGCAGCATTGCAAATCGCCAACTGTGCCGGTATCAATGCTCCAGTGGTATTACAGATGAGTCCGGGTACTTACACCGGTAATTTTACGATTGGTAATTTCCAAGGAAGCAGTTTCGGATTAACCATTACCTCATCGACCAGTAACGCTGCCGATGTAATTTTTACCAACGGCGGAACCGGAAATACCTTTAACGTAAGCGGTGGAAACGCGGTGACTTTTTCGAATATCACAATAAGTAACCCTACGAATCCTACTGCAGCTACTGCTTGTATCAATGTGGCTAATTCGAATAGTATTTCTATCGTAAGCTGTATAGTAAACGCAAATGCCACCAGTACCTCTTCGAATAACCGCGCGGTATACATCACTGCTTCGAATAATGTAATTGTGCAAGGATGTACTTTTTCACAAGCATATTACGGCATCTATCACTTGGGAGTGGCTAGTCCGGGCTATTCAACAGGTTGTAGCTACATCGGCAATACCTTTACGAATTTGTACTATTACGGTATTTACATTACCAATCACGAAGCTCCATCGATTATTAGTAATATAATTACTGATTTTCAGGCGAATACTTCAGCCCATGGTATGTTTCTGAGCCGTGTAAGGGAAATAAACGTATCGAACAATATTATTCGTGGGTCTTTGGGCTTGTACGGCATCTACGTTGCGAACACCAATCTTTCGCCAAATGCAGGCACACGAAATTTAGTGGCTAACAATGCTATTTCTGGTACATTCTCTAGCGCCACCCCAAGAGCATTTTATATAGCTGCTTCAACGACAGATACTTTAGACGAAATTTCTCTTGTTCACAACAGTTTTTGGGTAAGAAATACGGTGAACTCAACAGGTTCTGGCGGTTCTGTGTTCTTCACAGGTGGCACTGCGGCAGCACCCGCATTGGATTCGATAACCATAATCAACAATTCCTTTGAAGCTGAAAGGACGGGCACAGTATCCAATTACGGTGTGGTTTACTTCAGTAATGCCTACATGAAGGACATCCTCAATTCTGAAAACAACAACTTCTTTTATTCCGGAGCGACTCCAGCAGGAGTTGTACGTATTGACGCCACTAACTATGCTGATTTGGCCGCATGGAGAACTTTTTCCAACCGTGATTTAGTCTCAATTAACGCCGATCCACTTTATACTTCCATTTCCAACCTTTCACCACTTGGCATTTCGCCTTTGAAAGACGTTGGTCAAGTCGTTTCGTACGTTACAACAGATATCAACGGAGGCCCGCGTGATGCTACACCTGATTTGGGAGCTTATGAAATTCAAGCCGTTGCCAACGATATACTTGCTATTGATATCCTCACACCATCGGCTGTAATCACGGGTGGAACGCCGCTAACCGTTAGCTATCGATTTAAAAATGCTGGTTCTGGCCCTTTAACTTCTGCTACCATGTCGTATCGATTTGGTAATAATGCAGTGGTTACCGAAAGCTTCACGGGTAGTGTTCCTTCTCAGGATACAGCCATCTTTACGTTTACAACACCCCTCAATGTTCCTGTTGGAGTTTCTGGTTTGCTCACGGTTTGGTCATCTAACCCGAATGGCGGAAACGATGCGTCGTTGTCGAACGATACATTAACGCGCGTTCTTTGTCAGTCGTTGGCTGCGGGCACCTACACCGTAGGGGGTGTTGGAGCCAACTTTAATGACCTTGTAACTGTTGGGACGGTATTGAGTTGTGGTGGTGTAAGTGGTCCAGTTGTTTTCCAATTAAACGACCCTTCAAACCTCTACCTCGGTCAGTTAAAACTCGAAAATGTTCCTGGAACGAGTGCTACCAATACGATTACCTTTTTAGGAGGTGGCGATACCCTGCGAAATGGAGCAACTCCAACGCCGCATACTTTGGTGTTGGATGGTGCTAAATTCATCACTTTCAGAAACGTGGTAGTTCAAAATACAGCTACAGCGGGTTCAGGAGTATTGCTAAATAATGCGGAGAATATCACCCTTGTCGGAAATACTATCATCCTCGATACCACATCTACCAACACTACCAATAGTGGTATAGTGGCCAGTGGATCAACCGCTAACTCAACTACTGAAACCGTAATTCAAAATATACGTATCGACTCTAACCTCATTGTAGGCGGCTATTATGGTATCCGTTTGAATGGTGCAGCATCGGCACCTGCTGTAAATGTTCGCATACGCGATAATGATATCCGTGATTTTTATGTGTACGGCTTATGGACGCAGGCTACAGATGGAGCCATTATTGAGGCGAATGACATTACCAGAGACCGTAGGTTTACTTTGTCGACTTACTACGGCATTTACAACGGGTCGGGCACGAAAGGCATCAAAGTGCGGAACAATCACATTCACTCTTCGAATGGTACGGCAGGTAGCTCGAGTAGCTATGCGGTATACGGCATGTACTTTACAGGAACTGCAGCAGATAGTTTGAATCCTAATTTGGCCTATAATAACTTGTTTTACGATTTGGGAAGCCTTACCGGTTCGATTTACGGCGTATACGTTACTGGAAGCTCGTTTACTAAACTCTATCACAATACTCTGGTATTCGACGATACTTCATCTACCTCAGGTTTGGTATATGCTACTTATTTCTTAGGTACAGGAACCAACAATGAGCTCAAGAACAATATCATTCATGTGAAAAGAGGCGGAACAGGCACGAAATATTGCATTTATGTATCGGGTACAAACAATGTTCCGGCAAGCGACTACAACGTGCTCAATATGCTAAGCACTGTTGGTACAGCGAATCACATAGGTTATTTTGGTTCAGCGCAAACAACCCTTGCAGCGTGGAGAGCAGTGAATAACGCGAGCTTCGATCAAAACTCAATCGATATCGATGCTGCTTTTGTAAATCCTGCCCTTGATAATTATGAGCCTACCAATTTTGCGGTGAATAATTTGGGTACTAACCTTACGGCTGAGGTACCGACCGACCTGCGCGGTGTAACCCGTACAACGACTCCTGATCCAGGCGTTTATGAATTTAGTGTGGCAGGTTGTTTGGGTGTACAGAACCTTGCTTTGGATAGTGTATCACACAATATTGCTCGTGTAGAATGGCTAAGTGCTGCTACTAACTGGCAAATTGAGTATGGCCTGCAAGGGTTTACATTGGGTACCGGTACTCGAATCACTTCAGGTTCAAATCCGTATACCATCACCGGCCTTAGTCCGAATACCTTGTACGATGTTTATGTGCGCGACACCTGTACAGGGACCGTTTCGCCTTGGTCTACAGTATTAAATTTCAGAACCTTACGCGACTTCGATTTAGACATTCAGCAGTATGTCGCACCAGAGGCATCCATTTGTGCCGATAGTGCTGTGGAGGTACGTGTGCTCGTACGTAACAAAGGCACTTTACCGGTGGTAGGTTATGGAGTAACGGTAGCGGCATCGGGTGCAAGCACTGGTTCAATTACTACCAACCGTACGTCCACAATTGCTCCAAATACCATCGACACCGTGTTAGTGGGAACGCTTACCTTACTAAACAGCGGTATTGTACAATTTGAAGCCCGAGTGGCCGGTACACAAGACGTTTATGCCGATAACGATACGCTTCGTAGATCAAGTGAGGTGGTAGCCGTTCCGAACCCAGTCATTTACGCATCGAACGATACCATATGCACAGGGGATGCGATAACCTTGTGGTTAGATACGGCCATTAATATTGAACAATTAACCTGGTTTGATTCGGCGAACAACGTTTTAGGAACGGGCGACACTTTGGTCATTCCGGCTGTAAATAGCACGACTACCTTTTTCGCAAAAGGTTTGGGCTCAATTAATAGTCAAGTAGGACCTATCGATTCAACTTTTGGTACTGCGGCATCCTTTGCCGGGGGATCGTTGAATGCGCAATCGATGTTAATTACAGCTTCAGTACCTGTAAAGTTTACGCGTGCCAAAGTGTATGTTCAGAATACTGGCTGGTTAGTAGTCATGCTGCGCGATTTATCGGGGAACGAAGTAGCGCGCGATTCGGTCTTTGTTACTCAGAACGGTGCCGCCTATGCTCCCGTTTATGTAGATGTTGATTTGGATATTCCTGTTGGTGACTGGCGTTTGGGTGCGTTGGCCAACCAAACTGCGGGCGGTATGATGCGAAACAGCACAGGTGCAGCTTATCCCTACGCCATACCGAATGTCTTCTCCATTACTGGAAGTACGTTTGGTGCAGCTTATTACTATTATTACTACGATATGACCATTACCCAGCCAGGTTGTGAGACCGATATAGCTCAAGTAACTGTTCATGCACAAGCACCATCGGTGGCAAGTTTTGTGGTCAACCCAACGGGTGGTGGAACCATATCGGTAAATGCTTCTGCAAGCCAGAATGCTACCACCTATCGTTGGAATTTCGGCGACGGCAACACCAGTCTTGGACAGTCGGTAACCCACGTTTACCAAAACAACGGCACCTATACCATTACATTGATTGTTGAAGGCGGTTGCAGACCAGATACCATTACCCAGCAAGTTACGATTGGAGGAGTGAGTATTGAAGACCTACAGGCAGCAACACAACTCAACTTGTATCCTAATCCTTCGAGTGGAGAATTTACTTTGAAATTCGATCTCGTTCCGAGTGAAAACACGGTTATACGGATCATCGATTACCAAGGAAGGGTAGTGCATACTGAGAATTTTAGTGTTGAACTTGGTTCGGAGCAACAACGAACACTCAATGCCTCCCATTTGGCAGCAGGATTTTATCAAGTAGTGGTGAGCAATAAGAAGCAATTGCTTAGAACGAAACTTGAAATCTTACGTTAATCACTAGCAATACTTCAGCAAAGGCCGGCAGAAATGTCGGCCTTTTTTCATCAATACTGGACGTAATGAGGCCTCACAGCGGGAAAAATTCCAGAATTGAGCAAAGTAATTTTATAAGTTGCTTTTCAGGATTAAGGCCAAATTAAATTCTTCGTGTAATGCACGTTTGGCGGCTTCCTTTTTTGCATTTTTGAAGAAGAGAGTCGACCATGAAATTGTTTTACGCTGCCTTTTTTGTCCTTGTTTTATTTGCTTCCTGCAGAAAGGAGAGTCAGCGTATTGTTCCGGAAACACCTGTGCCTTATTATGCGGGGATTCCTACCGTTTTGGTGGAGAACTATGTAAACCGCTTATTTATTGATCTCATCGGTCGTGAACCGATCGACAGCGAAATGGTAGTGGCTGTAAAGTTTTTGCGCGATAACGAGTTGGCGCTCTCGGCGCGCGATTCGCTCGTGCGGCAGTTGATGTACGACGATCGGCCAGTAGCAGGCGATTCGAGCTATCAATATTTTTATTTTCAGCGCTTTTACGAACTCTTGAAAATACGTTTGATTGAAGGAGCCTCGGATGGAGAGCTCAACCAGTCGATAGGAATCATTCGCAGCGGCTACATCATCGATTCACTCAACGGCGATACAGCTGCTATGGCTCAGAAGGCCGCAGAAATCAAAAAGTATCAAGACATCATCGATATTCAATACGGATTACGCTTCAATACCCTGACCATCGACTCGGCCTGTGGCAGGTTGGTGAATAATGGTGTGTACGATTTTATCAACATGAACTCGTTCAATTTCGTGAATGCCACGTTCGACAATCTATTTTATCGCTACCCCACACGTAGCGAATTTGAGCGGGCCTACGCCATGGTAGATGCCAGTACACCGCAATCGCTTTTCGGACGTACAGGATCCAACAAAAACGAGTACATCAACATCATCATTGCACAACGTGAACTGTACCAAGGTTTAATCATTTGGTGCTACAAAACGCTGATGGCGCGCGACCCGTCGAGTTCCGAGGTGTTTCAGCTCATGCCGGCATTAATGGCTACCAAAAATGTACAGGATGTTCAACGTAAAATTTTGATTACCGATGAATACGCCAATTTCCGTTAGTCGGCTACTCGCCTTTTTGCTTGCCATTGTGGTAGTGAGCAGCAGCTGTCGCAGAGACGAATACGTGCTCTACGATATGCAGCAATTGCCTGTTGAGGGCCTCAACTATGGCAAAAACAAACAGAAAACAAGTGCCCAATATATCAGCATCTTGTATGCTAACTTATTTCAAAAGGCTTTATCGGCCAATCAGCTGGTAGAAATTACCAACCTCATTGAATCGATAGGCGATAAGCAGCTTGCCCATGAAGTGGTAGTAAGCAACTTCATGAACCGGCCCGATGTGCGTATCCCGACCAACGCCGAAATGCGTGCCGATGTAGACAAATTCATCAACGAAACCTATCAGCGCTTTTTGGTGAGGCAACCTACCGAATCGGAAAGAAGCTGGTTCCGGAATTTTATACAAACCAATACCTTCGTTTCGGCCGAAGTCGTCTATTTGTCTTTTGCCTTATGCGACGAATACCAATTTTATTAGTAGAACCATGCATCGTCGTACTTTCCTCAAAAAGTTAGGTAAAGCCACAGCCGGTGCTGTGGTGCTGCCATATATCCTACCAACCGGTCGTTTGTTTGCAGCAACTGGGAGTCAGCTAGCGCCGCATGTGGTATTCGTGATGTTTGCCGGTGGCGTACGTCAGCAAGAATCGGTTTTGCAGCGTTACCTGGCCGACAGTCAGCAGTTCCCTTCGGAGGGGAACATCATGGTGAATATGTTAAATGGGGCCATGCCTACCCTAAAGCGGGCATTTGGCACCGACCCAGGTGTAGGGCCGAATGGTAGTGTACCCATTCCGCAGCTTTTGACCACAACCTTGCAAAGTCAGGGTACCTTATTCCCGGAACTCAGAGCGACCACCGCGGGACACTTTAGTGGGTACAATACCCTGCTCACCGGAAATACGGGAACTACACAAGGCTTGCGTCAAAAGCCTGTGTTTCCAACCATATTCGAGTACCTCCGTCGGCATGCAGGCACTCCAGCCAGCAAGGTGTGGTTTGTGGGCAACGGCATTGGCAATAGCTTACCATTGCTCAATTATTCCGAGCACCAAAACTACGGTGTATCGTATGGTGCCAACTTTTTGGCACCCAATACCACTTTTGGAAGTAGCGGTTTTACGCATTTAAGCAACGCCAAAGTGTACCACCCCGAAGAGGAGCTGGCGCCGATGTTGCAAATGAAGTATTTTCTGAACAACACCTATAACAGCAACGGCGGAGTGGTGCTGCCCGATATTGGCAATACCGACGAGGAGCGACAGGAAATCCGTGACTTTATCCGCGATACTTTTGCTAAGGTGCAAACCAACCAAGTGGTGATGCCGCCCGTTCGCGACAATGGCGACCTGCGCACTGTTGGTTTTGCCTGTGAGGTGATACGCCGTTTTAAACCCACCCTCACGGTGGTTAATCTTTCGTCGGTAGACGGTTGCCACAGCGACTTCACCGGATATTTGCGGAGCTTACACCGCGCCGACCATGCCGTGGGCTTTCTTTGGGATTTTATTCAAACACAAGTTCCGGAGATGGCCGGTGAAACGGTGATTTTGGTGAGCCCCGAACACGGCAGGAACCTTCAGCCCAATCCCATCCAAGACGAAAACGACTGGTATGCCTACGATCACAGCGATGCCAATTCGTTGCGCACCTTTTCGATGATGGCCGGCAAAGGTGTTCCAGCGAACCTCGTCAGGGGTAGTGAAAGTAATCCTATTGGTAGTTCTACCGACCATGTACTTACCATCGCAGAAATATTGGGAATAAAACAGGATGTTCAATCCGCGGGACTTATGGCCGGAGGTAGTTTGTCTTTATTTGATCGAATATGAGAGCACTAGTACTATTGGCACTGTTGGGGCTGTTGTTTGCTTGTACCAAGCGCAACAATGTCGACAATCCATTTCTCGATCCTGCCCTACAAAAACCTGCCGATGGGGGAGATACCATTCAGTACGGCCCTTTTGATTTTGCGGGTTTGCAGCGCGATATTTTTAAACCTACCTGTTCGAATAGCGGCTGTCACGATGGCACCTTTGAACCCGATTTTCGGACGATAGAGAGCAGTTATAATACCCTGGTGTATCAGCCTATCATAAAAAACAATCCTGCTGGGCAATACGAATATCGTGTAGTGCCCGGCGATCCAGCCGCTTCGGTTTTGATAAATCGGTTAACGGTAGATATTGACGGTCTTTCGGGTATCATGCCTTTAGTAACCGACCCGGGGTCGGACTGGGGTGCGAATAAACAGGCCTATATCGATCGTATCAGAGGCTGGATTGCAGCTGGAGCTAAGGATGCCTACGGCAACCCGCCTGTGAATGGTCCAGGACAACCCCGTAAAAGTAAGCCGTGAAGAATGTACTAATTGCTGCCTTGCTGCTTTTTACCGTAGTTGCTTGTAAGAAGGTGAAGATTACCCGACTCGGCAATGCTCCGGTGATTACATTGGTTGGTCTAAGCGACACCAGCTTGGTACAGTTTAGCGGCCGCATTACCGTTGATTTACGCTATGAAGACGGCGATGGCGATTTAGGGCATCCCCATCCCGACTCGCTGCTGATGGAAGTGCGAGATGCTCGCCTCTTGGCACCCGATCTTTATTTTATTCCACCCATAGCACCGGTTGGCACGGCAGTACCCGTGCAGGGAAATTTTCGCTTCACCTTAAACGGAACCTTTCTTTTCGGAAACGGGACCACAGAGCTCACTACCTATACCATTCGCCTCCGCGACCGTGCAGGCAACTGGAGCAATACGGTTGCTACACCGGCCATCACCATAAAGCGGAATTGATGGGCAGAAAAAGCAGTTTGTTTACACTGCTGATGCTTTTGCTGAGTGGATTGGCCTTGGCACAGCCCACTTATACCATGTCGAACCAAACGGTGGACGACTGTCGTGCTTTTTTTGAGGATAGCGGAGGTAACCCAATTGCCCCAGGTCAATACGGCAATAACGAGAACTTCACGTTTCGTATCATCAATCCTGCAGCCACCCAAATAATCCTTAGTTTTTCATCGTTTTGCCTGGAGTTCGGTAGCGATACTTTATTCTTTTATAACGGACCATCAACCAGCAGTCCCTTGCTTGGTGCTTATACGGGCACTACCATGCCGCCGTCGATAGTTGCTACTAGTGGAGCGCTTACCATTCGTTTTGTGAGCGATTTGAGTATCACCTGTACCGGTTGGGAGGCCTATTGGACCACCGTGGTACCAGCGCCCATCCCACCCGTATTGTCGCAGTACACGGCCAACTGCAACACCAACTTTGTCGACATACAGCTCGATACAACGGTGCATTGCGATTCGGTTTACGCCTCGGCCTTTACGTTAAGTGGCGGTCAGGGTCAAACCGTTACGGGTGCTCAAGCTTTGAATTGTGTTGGCGACAGCACAAACCGTATTCGACTTACTCTGAGTGCACCCTTCACCACCTGTGGTACCTATGGGGTGGTATGGAACTTCAACATTTTGGACGAATGCGACAGCATGTATAACTTCTTGCTGAATGGCAACTTTAGCGTAAACGATTGCCCTATAAACGCCATACTCACGGCAAGCGACGATAGTTTATGCGTGGGGGAGTGTTTTATCTTAACAGCGAGTGGCGAAGGTGGTGATTGTAACTATACCTATACGTGGTTGACAGGAACTCCTGGACTTACTGGCCCCGGGCCACACTTGATTTGTCTAACTACCACTACCACGTTTACCGTACGGGTCGACGACGGCTCGCCCACACCCCCCGACACTGCTTCCATAACCATTTTGGTCACTGCACCCCCTTTTGCGGGCAACGATACTTTAGTTTGTAGTCAGTCGGCACCTTTTAACCTAGCCCCGTTGGCATCGCCACCGGGAGGGGTATTTTACGGTCCCGGCATAACTGCGGCTGCCGCAGGAACCTTCAACCCAGCCAACGCAGGGCCAGGGGTTCATCGTATTTTTTATTCTTATAACGGTTGTCCCGATTCGCTTGAAATTACCGTGGCCGGAGTTACAGCAGGACTTACCCTTGCCAGTTGCCCTGCAGCGCCCGGCGTTCAACTTACCGGGCAAACACCTCCGGGTGGCAGTTGGTTGGGTACACACGTAAGTCCTACGGGTTTTTACACGCCTCCACCTTTGCCGGGTACCGATACGGTGTACTACGTTTTTGCCAATTGTACCATACCGCGTATCATCAACATCGATACAATCGCACTCGCCAATTTCGATACCAGTTGCGAAAGTGGTGGACCCGACACCTTGTTGTTTAGTCCGTCTGGCGGAATATGGACCGGGCCTGGAATTTTGAACGATGCCTTAGGGGTTTTTGTACCTTCCCTCACAACGGCTGGCAATCATTGGCTATTCTACGACATCAACGGTTGTCGCGATAGTTTGCTCATGACGGTTCGGCCAATGGATGCGGGCATCAACATTACTACATGTCCGTTGGCAGCACCCTTCAATTTGCCTTCTGGCACGCCTGCAGGCGGTTGGTGGTTTGGTCCCGGAATCACCGATTCGCTGGCAGGCACCTTCAACCCACTAGTAAATGGAACAGGCAATTCTAGCGTATGGGTATATTACCGAAATGCCGAATGTTTTGACTCGTTGCGTATTACCCTTACCCGAACCAACATCAATGGCGATACGCTTCGGCGTTGTATATCAGCAGGTAATCTGTCATTGGCAGCAGCAGTTACTGGCAGGGTTCCTGGAGGTGGGGTCTGGTCGGGGCCGGGGGTGAATCCAGCTGGCAACGGAACATTTAACCCCGTAACTGCTGGGGTGGGTTTCCATAAGTTGTATTACAACGCCAATGGTTGTACCGATAGCGTGGTAGTGTACGTAACGCCTCAACCGCTAGCGCAAGCCGATACCGCCGTATGCATTAGCCAAGGGCCGATACCCTTGAGTGCCACGCCGGCAGCCGGTGTTTGGTTTGGGTCTGGACTCGATTCTACACAAAGTAATCTTTTTTATCCCGATAGTGCGGGGGTAGGTCAGCACTGGGTGTATTATACCATGGCCTCGGGCTGTGTGGATAGTGTTCGTGTAACGGTGAATCCTTTGCCGGTACCGTCGTTTAATGGAACAGATACGCTTTATTGCCATCGCGACACCCTCATTACCTTGCCGGTGAGTCCGGCGGGAGGCAGCTTGAGCGGGCCAGGCATTGTAGGTGCACAATTTAACCCTTATGTTGCTGGTCCGGGGCGCCATCGTTTGATTTATACTGCCGGAAGCGGACTTTGTATTCGTTACGATACCTTGTTCGTGCAAGTACGCGATAGCCTGCGAATCCGTGCTTTTGCCTCTACCGATACGGCTTGTTATGGCGACAGTGTATTACTACGCATCACAAGAGTGGGCGGATTGCCAGGTGCTTTAGCCGTATGGCCGGGCGTAGGTACGGGCGATACGGTTCGTTATCGGGCTACCGTTAGCAGGTGGATGCAGGTTTTCCTCGACGATGGTTGTGCCAGTCCTCAATTCGATTCGGTGTATGTATTTGTGCATCCCGAAATTCAATACAGTCTCGTTCAAGAGCGTATCAACTGTTTCGATTCGCTTGGCACCTACCGCATTCAGTACGCGCCCGGATCGGCCTACCGCACCCAATGGTATACCTTACCCAATGTGTTTGGCGATACCTTGTTTGCCCGTCAGGGTACCTATGCCGTACGGATTACCGATACCCTCACCGGCTGTTATCTGCTGGATACCATCGAGATGGAGGCTTTCGACATCATTGCAGCGAACTTCCAAACCAACCCGAACGAACGTTGCCACGATTTATCGCAGGCTACCCTCACTTTCATTGATTTGAGTAGGGGCGCTGTAAGCGGTCGATGGTACTTTGGCGATGGCGATTCGTCGGATTATGTCCTGGGGCAGTACCCGGTTCATACCTATACCGATACCGGTCGATTCCTGGCAGAGCTCGTTTTGGTGAATGCCGATGGCTGTTTGGCCGTGCACCGACAATACATTTGCGTTCGTGTAGAGCCCAAAATTTTAGTACCTACTGCCTTTACCCCCAATGGCGACGCTTTAAACGAACGTTTTAAGGTGACGACCATAGGTATTCGCGACTTCCGGATTGAAGTTTATGACCGGTGGGGTAAACGTGTTTTTGCGGCTGCCGACAAAAATTTTGAATGGGACGGGACGGATGTCGGTCAGTTACTTCCACCCGGGGTATATCCGTATGTAATTATTTACACCGATTTTCTCGACTATCTACCCAAATACCAGCACGGCATTGTGCATTTGATCTACTAGCGAAGCAGTACAGCCATCAGTTGGTCAATTTCGCCAGTAAGAGGTTTGTTTCGGTCGGGGTACAGGCGCATTTCTAGCGAACTTGTATGCTTTTCGATGGCAATGGTTTCGATGACCAACAGTTCGCTTTTCAGCCACCGGCTTAAAAAACGCTTCATCCACGACTTGGCGCCGCGGCGGAAAAGGTACCGCTGGTGTACGGCAACTCCTTCTTCGGCATGGAGTATTTTCCAGCTTTCGCCACCAAAACAATGGTAGTGCGACGCACAGGCACGCTCACGCAGTTCCTCGAGCAGGAAAGGCAAACCCGAGCCTTGGGCTTCGTCGAGCTGATTAAACTTAACCCGTGCCAGCTGCTGCCGACGTAAAACTTCGCAAGAGCTGTCGTCACTAAAAAACTGGGCTTCGTAATTCGACCGTAGAGTAGCCAGTAAACTTTCGCGGCCTAAGCGTTGCCACTGCTTAAAGTGCTGTCGAAAACTTTCGGTGCGCACCAAGTCGTTTTTCCGCACTATTCCCGAGCGCAAACGAAGCTCTTCGTTTAGTTGAGGGTCGAAGTAACGCGTAATTCCCATGAGTTTGGAACAAACAGCCAGCAGGCTTGTTTGGTAAGAGAACGAAAATACGGGAGTACTCCTATTTTTGTTGTACTGCCCTATGGTTTTTGGCTGATTTAACATGAGACTTACATTTTTTGGAGCTTCCCGCCAGGTTACGGGCAGTATGTATTTGCTTGAACTCGAAGACGGTTATCGGATTTTAATCGACTGCGGCTTCGATCTTGAAAACGGCCGCCGACTTGAGCCCGACGGGAAATCGATCTTTCCTTTCGATCCCACTACGCTTAACGCCGTAGTGCTCACGCATGCCCATGTCGACCATTCGGGCAACATCCCCAATCTGTTTAAAAATGGCTACGAAGGCCAGGTGATTAGCACCTTGCCCACCTACTATTTATCGGCCTTGCTGCTTCGCGACAGTGCGCACCTGAACGAAAAGCGCATCAACACACGTGGCCATAAGCGGGGAGGGCGCAAGCTCAACGTGAAGCAATTGGTGGAGCAAACCGAGTTTTACTTTGAAGGTCACGTAACCGAAGCATTGGAAAAGTTCTTCCCCATAGGATATCAGCGGAGGTTCAAGCTAAGGCCTGGCGTGCACCTTACGCTCGTGCAAGCTGGCCACCTTTTGGGGGCAGCGCATGTGGTTTTTGAAATAGAAGAAGGTGGCGAAACCAAAAAGATTGGCTTTAGCGGAGATGTTGGCCGCTACAATTACCCCATGCTGCCCGACCCGGTAAGCTTACCACAGCTCGACTACCTCGTGAGCGAAAGCACCTATGGAGGCAGACTACATCAGGAGCAGAGAAAACCCGATGAGGTGTTACTCGACATCATTGATCGAGCTTGTGTACAAAAAACAGGCGGTAAATTGCTTATTCCTGCCTTTTCGGTAGGGCGCACTCAAGCTTTATTGTATGAGTTGCACAAATTGAGTATCGCAGGCAAATTGCCACCCATTCCTATTTATGTCGACAGCCCCATGGCCATCGAAAGCATACAGATATACCAAGAGATGGTGAAGTATGCGAACAACGAAGCACGTGCTTTGGCCGCTGAAGAGGAAGATTTGTTCAGCTTTGACCAGCTCGAATATGTAAAACGTATGGGCGACAGCAAGGCGCTCAGCAACAATTACGAATCGTGTATCATCATCTCTGCATCGGGTATGCTCGATGGTGGGCGTATACAAACGCACTTAAAAACGCAGCTGCAGAATCCAAATGCTACGGTTTTCTTCATTGGTTTTGTAGCGGAGGGCACCATGGGCCGCAGTTTGCTCGACGGAGCACGAGCCGTAACCATCGATGGGCGCAGGGTAGAGGTTCGGGCCACACTCGAGTATAGCGATGTTTTCAGTGGACATGCCGACGAAGATGGATTGGTACGTTTTGCGAAAAGTCAGGACCCTTCGAAGTTGAAAACACTCTTTCTCACCCATGGCGATTTTGTGAGTATGCAAGCCTTGCAAAGTCGACTTCAAGACGAAGGATTTTATGTAGAGTTGCCGTATAAAGCCCAGTTTTTCGACCTATGAGGCAAATTCAACGACGAATGGCGCTAACTACTATCTCTGAAGATGTGGTAACTTTGTGAAAATTTAATTAGGCATGAAAAATATATTCTTCCTGTTACTAGCTACCGTAGTATTGGTATCGTGCGGACAGGACAAATCACGTGTAAAAGCTATGGAAGATGAAGCCATCGCTATCCACGACGAGGTGATGCCCGAGATGGGAACCATCATCGAACTGAAAAGCCAACTCATGGCACGCATGAGCGCCATCGACACGACGCAAGTAGATAGTTTGAACGCTTTCCAGATGCAAATAGACAACCTCATCCTTGCCGAAGAAGGCATGAAGAACTGGATGCACAGCTACGAAGTGCCCGATTACAATAAATCAATTGAAGAGCTTGAGCCCAAGATGATCCAGCAACTTGCCGACATCAAGGAAGTTCGTGAGCAAATGAAAACTGCCATTGCCGATGCCAAGACCCTATTGGGTACTGAGTAGTTTGCTGTTTTTAGCGGCTTGTAGTGGTGGAGGCGATAAACAATCGCTTCCGGTGCTCGGCCCTATGGAAATTACAGCCAATGAACAGGGTGGCTTTGATACCACCTTTTTTGACTTTCCAACGTTTAATTGGATCGACCAAGATAGTCTGCCCTTTACGCCCGATTCGCTAAACGGTCAGCTTATGTTGGTCGATTTTTTCTTTACCACCTGCCCCACCATCTGTGTGGATATGCGCTTGCAGCTCATGCGGGTTTATGGGGTGTATGGCGATGATGCAAGAATGCGTATCGTGAGTCATACCATCGATAGCGATTACGATAGACCATTGGTGTTGAAGGCTTATGCCAAGGAGTGTGGCGTTAACAACCGGAATTGGCTATTTGTAAACGGCCCCGCCGACGAAGTTTACAACGTAGCGAAGTCGGCTTACCTGAGCATGGCGCTGCGCGACAGCTCTGCAGCCGGTGGCTTTTTGCACAGCGGCACTTTCGTTTTATTGGACAAGGCAAAAAAAATCCGCGGCGTATACGATGGTACCAATGCCGCGGAGGTAGATCAGTTGATTTCCGATATCAAAATCTTGCTCGGAGAACAGTTTCCTGCCTCAGAACGGTAGGTCGTCGGTTTCGGCTGCAGGTGCGAAATTATCGTAGTTAGGCATTGCATCAACGCCCTGTTGTGCTGGACTGCCGCTACCTGCTACCATTTTCCATGCTTTTACTTCGGTGTACCAACGGCCATTATATTCGCGGCTTTCAACGTCGATAGAAGCAGTTACTTGCTGGCCTTGCTGCATGGGGAACTGATCGATTTTATCGCCCCAAACGCTAATGCATACCTTCTTGGGATATTGCCCTGGGATTTCGAGTATAAATTCACGTTTACGCCAAGTGTTGCCATTGCGGCCCTGACCGTTCACTTCGGGCATCAGCTGCAGGATGGTTCCAGTTAATTCCATAATGAGATGTAGTTAATGGTACGAAGATAAGGGGGTTGTGGCCCCGAGGCATGGCAATGTGGAAAAGTTGCAAACTTACAGGTGTTTCCAAAGCCAGCTGGGCATACGCTCAATGAGCCAAGCCACCAGCGCCCAACGTTTGGTGATATAGGCTACTTCTTTTTTGCTATCGATGGCCGATTTTATCTGCATTGCAGCCTTTTCTACGGGTGCCACCCAAAACAAACCGGGTCCCTTGGCCATAGGGGTATCTACAAAACCTGGGCGTATGTCGCTGATAAAAAGGGGTAGCTTGCGGCGAAAGGCCTTTTTACGTAATCCTTCGAGGTAGTTCGACATATAAGCTTTGCTGGCATTGTAGGCAGGTGAACCCCGTTCGCCACGTCGCGAAGCCACCGAGCTGATGGCGGCAAATTGTCCTCCTCCGTTTTGCTCGAAATAGTGGTAAGAGGCTATCGCAATACGGGTAAATGCAGTAACGTTCACCGCCACAGTTCGCACTTCAATGTCTTCGAGCAGCAGTTGATTGAGTTCTCCAACTCCCGACGAATAAACAATCACTTGGGTTTGGCCCAAAGTTTCAAGCGCTTGTTGGAAATGCCGAAGAGCGTCGTCGGCACAAACGTCGAATGCGAATGCATGGATCTGTTCGGGGTAAGCCTTAACCAATTGTTGCAGCAATGCCTCACGCCGTCCTGTTACACCTACTTTCCAGCCCGCAGCAGCATATTGTTTGGCGAGCGCTTCGCCTATGCCCGAGCTAGCCCCTACGAGTAAAACTGTTGGTTGCATGTGCTAAAATTAGCGGTTCTCATTTGGATATGCTTCCTTGGTCGAACTCGATGAAAGGAGTTCTTGTATCGTTCATTGCCAATATTAGGATTTGCTTTGACGTTAGCACGAATGCTAGATTAATTTCTTAATGTTTTTATTGTTGATGAGCGATCTCATTTGTGTGATTGCAATGGTGTTCAGCTGAATCAGCCTTTCGGTTTGATTTAACCCTTGGCGAATGAGCACAGCATTAATGCTTTCTAAGTTAGAAAGCACTACTAATTGTTCAATTGTAGCCATCTCTCTGATGTTTCCTGCTGATGGCGGATGCGTATCTCGCCATTGTTTGGCTGTGACTCCGAACAAGGCCACATTCAACAAATCGGCTTCTGAAGCATACACGATTGAAGTTTGGATTCTACTTAATGCTGACGGAATCAGATTTTCTCTAATTGCATCGGCTTGGATATGATAATTGACTTTGGCCAAGGTACGTTGTAGATTCCATTCGAGTTTTAGCCGTTCATTTTCATCAACTTTCAGACGTTGGAATTCTTTGATAATGTAAAGTTTGAACTCGATCGATATTCAAGATGCAAATTCAAAAGCAATGTCTTTGTGAGCAAATGTGCCACCGTAACGACCAGAATTTGAGGAGATTCCTATAGCATTAGTAGCCTCAATCCACCTTTTGGGTGTCATCACAAAGCTGTTTAGTCCGGCTTGTTTTCTAAACCCCTCGAATTCGATTGGTTTAAAATGAGGGTTGTAGATGCTCTCCCAAAAACCTAGTAGTTCAATGGTATTTCTGTTTCGCATCCAATTCTGAATGATCACATCGGTGTGGCCCGCATCTTTATGCCTGGCTATATCTATAAGCGAAAGGTAATCTTCGGAATCGTTTCTTAAAACTGAAATTTCTGTTCCCTTGACTTCGATTTTTTGTTTTTTTGTCATATTTCAGAACATTTTAATTGGTATAGACCGGCCAAATACTTGAGGTTTTTCAACAATACAGCCTATTCGTTTTTACTTCAATAGGACACATTTAAAGTTAGAAATTCCGTGTTAACCATTTGTAATTCAGGAAGTTGAATTCCATGCCTTCCGTTAATGCTATTGTTGCGAATCTATAAATCGCGTTGATTTTGAGCAGGTTAAATGAATAATTGTTAAAAAGAAAGACCGATTTACGCAATAGCAAAAAGCTGGTCATAGAACTATTCTTCATTCATCCTGTCGTGAATTATGTGATTTCCTTAGTTTTAAGCCATGAGCGCTAAGGTCAAAAAACGAATGCAGCGGCACAATTTTGCCTCGGTGACGGAATTTTTCGACTTCCTCGAGGGAGATGAGCGGCTCGTATGTTTGCGCTTACGAAGCATCATCCTCGACTGTTTACCACATGCCGAAGAATACTTGGCTTACAACGTACCCTACTATCGCAAGCGAAAAACAATCTGCTTCATGTGGCCTGCTTCGGTAGGTTGGGGAAAAAAGGTTACCTACGAGGGTGTACGCCTGGGTTTTACACACGGACACCTGCTACTCGATGAGGCGGGCTACCTCAACAAGGGTGGGCGCAAACACGTGTATTGGCGCGACATTCGTTCGTTGGCCGAAATTAACGAGGAACTGATCCGTGCCTATTTGTACGAGGCGTTGCTCCTCGATGAGCACTTATGAGGAAGTATCGGTTGAAGTAGCGGTACCGCGTTCGTTGAGCCAAGCCCTCACGATAGTCGCTTTGGCGGGGCCGATGAGGGCAATAACTGCTGCTGGGTCGGCTTGCTCCAGCCCACGAACCGACTTGAAGGTTTTTAGCAAAAGCGTAGTGGTTTTGGGGCCTATGCCTGCTATATCGGTGAGGGCCGACTTGATGGTGCCTTTGCTGCGTTTGTCGCGGTGGTGGGTGATGCCAAAGCGGTGGGCTTCATCGCGCATCTGCTGAATCACCTTGAGCGTAAAGCGCGTTTTGTCGATATGCAAAGGAATCGGGTCGTTGGGGTAAAAGAGCTCCTCCAGATTTTTGGCAATACCCAAAACGGGTAGCTGACTGTAAATTCCCAAGGCTTTGAGGGCGCTTACTGCCGAACTGAGCTGGCCTTTACCGCCATCCACAATAAGCAAATCGGGAAGTGGCTGCTTCTCGTCGAGCATCCTTCGGTACCTGCGGGTAATGACTTCTTCCATGGTAGCAAAATCATTCGGCCCTTGAACGGTTTTTACATTGAAGTGGCGATAGTCTTTTTTGCTGGGCTTTGCATTTTTAAATACCACACAAGCACTTACCGCATAGTCGCCATGAAAATTCGAGTTATCGAAACATTCGATATGGCGGGGCAGTGTTTTTAACCGTAAATCTTCCTGCATCATACGCAATATTTGTTCGGTGCGCGACTCTCCCGAGCGCTTTTGCCGCTGCGTGATGATGTCGTTGAGGTGATAGAAGGCGTTCTTAAGACTGAGTTCTACCAGTTTGCGTTTGTCGCCGATGCGCGGAACGGCTAGCTCCAATCCTTCTGGGTTGATGTCGAGTTTTTCGGAGAGCAGAATTTCGCGGGCATTACTTTGAAAACGATTCCGAAGCTCTATAACGGCATAGGCCAAAAGCTCTGCAGGCGATTCGTCGAGTGTTTTCTGAATTTCGAGGTTGTGGCTGGTTACGATAGCCCCGTATTGCATGTGTAGGTAGTTCACCACGGCCAAATCCTCGCGGGTTACGATACTGAAAACATCGATATTGGTGATGTTTACGTTCACCACTGCACTTTTGGCTTGGTAGTTTTCGAGTATGTCGAGCTTTTTTTTGACGGCGGCAGCCTTTTCGAAAGCCAAGGCGGCGGCATGCTCTTTCATTTCGTCGCGAAGCAAGCCTGCCGCTTTGTAGTAGCTTCCTTTGAGCATTTCGGCAATGGCTTCGATGCTGGCATCGTAGGCGGCGAGACTTTGGTGGCCTTCGCACGGACCAAGACAATTACCGATTTGGTACTCTAAACAAACGCGGAATTTACCTGCAGCTATACTTTTTTCGTTTAAGGGCAAACTACAAGTACGGAGTGGATAAATACGTTTGATGAGGTCGAGCATGGTGTGCATCATCATGCCCGACGCGTAAGGGCCAAAATAACGAGAGCCGTCGCGCACATACTTGCGGGTAACCCCGATACGCGGGTAGGCTTCGTTGCGTATGACGATGTAGGGGTAGGTTTTGTCGTCTTTGAGGCGGATGTTGAACCGAGGCTGATGTTTTTTGATGAGCGCATTTTCGAGCAAGAGCGCATCTATCTCGGTGTCGACGATGGTAAATTCAATACGCGAAATTTTATTCACCATCACCCGCAAGCGGGCACTATCAAGCCTGTCGATCTGGAAATACTGACTTACCCGCTTGCGCAGATTTTTGGCTTTGCCCACATAAAGCAGCTTGTCTTCTTTGTCGAAATAGCGATACACCCCGGGCTGGTCGGGAATGGTAGTAGCCAGCTGACTAAATTCCGCCGCGGTCATCGTGTTTAATCTTCGGTGTCGAGAACTGGTACGGTACCTTCAATGATCTCAGTACTGTCGTTCGACGGCTTCCAGCCGATACAACTCATGTTGATGGTGATGGGTACCGAAGGGTCTTTGAATTTCCCGGGCACAATACGCAGCTGCTTGTCGGCATACACACGTTTGAAAAATTCGCCCCAAATAGGTAACGCACTGTTTGCGCCACCACCCAATGCCGTAGTTCGGAAATGCACAGCGCGGTCGTCGGCTCCTACCCAAGCACCAGCAACCAGTTCGGGGGTGATTCCGATAAACCAACCGTCGGAGTTGTTCTGCGTGGTGCCGGTTTTTCCACCGATATCGTTTTTGAAACCGTAGCGGAAGCGTAATCGGCGACCTGTTCCTTTATCGACTACTCCTTGAAGCACCTTAGTCATCACAAAAGCTGTTTCTTCGCTCAAAGCTTCGGTAGTTTCAGGTATGAACTCGGCGAGTACGTTGCCGTTTTTGTCTTCAATACGGGTCATAAAAATGGGCTGCGTCCACACTCCTTTGTTTACGTAGGTGGCATACGCACCTACCATCTCGTAGACGCTCATGTCGAACGAACCCAAACACAACGATGGAAATGGCTCCATGGGGCTGGTAATGCCCATGTTTCGGCTGAGTTCAATCACCGACTCTGGGCCCACCTGCTTCATGAGATAGGCTACGATGTTGTTGATAGAGCCGGCCAACCCCTGAAACATATTGAGCGAGCCTCCATTTTTACCGTCGTAGTTTTTGGGTGTCCAGTTTTGGAATGCCTCGAAAGTGACGGGCTGGTTGGGGATTTTTTGACAGGGGTCAAAGCCATTGTCGATGGCCAAGGTGTAAACCAACGGTTTAAACGTTGAGCCCGCTTGGCGTTTCGCGGCGGGGTTTACATGGTCGTATTGTGCAAAGTCGATGTCGATACCGCCTACCCAAGCTTTAATGTGGCCGGTTGTAGGGTCCATGGCCATAAAACCGGTATGCAGGAACTTTTTGGCATAAGCAATCGAGTCCATGAGGGTCATCACCGTATCGCGGTAGCCATTCCAGCTGAAAACGCGTAACTCCATGGGCGTATTGAAGAAGGCTTCGATTTCTTCGGGACTGTAACCGTCGTTTTTCATTTGGCGGTAGCGGTCGCTACGCTTCATGCCCAACTCCAAAATCTGGGTATTGCTGCCCCACGGGTCGCGACCTTTCCAATGCTGGTCGAAGGTTTTTTGCAACTCCTTCATGTGCACCTGAACAGCCTCCTCGGCATGGGTTTGCATGCGACTGTTGAGGGTGGTGTATACTTTTAGCCCGTCTTTGTAAATGTTGTATTTGCTGCCGTCGGGCTTGCGGTTTTCGTCGCACCATTTTTGGAGTTCTTGCCGTAAATATTCACGGAAGTAAGTGGCCAAGCCAGCACTGTGCGATTGGGGGCGTAAATCGAGGGTAATGGGCAGCTGTTTGATGCTGTCGGCTTCTTCTTCGGTGAGAAAGTCGTATTTCTCCATCTGCCCAATAACCGTATTACGTCGGGCAAGTGAACGCTCGGGATTCTTCACCGGCGAGAACATGGTCACACCTTTTAAAATGCCTACCAGAATCGCCGATTCTTGCACATTCAGGTCGCGGGTGTTTTTGTTGAAATAGGTGCGTGCGGCCGACTTGATGCCATAACTGTTGTAGCCAAATTCCACGGTATTGAGGTACATGGCCAAAATTTCGGGTTTGGTGTACTGCTGCTCAAGCCGGATAGCGATAATCCATTCCTTGAATTTCTGGAGTATACGTGCTGGGACGTTGGTAGCCCTTTCCCCGGTAAACAGGTTCTTCGCCAGCTGTTGGGTGAGGGTAGAGGCTCCTCCCTTTTTACCCAAGAAAAATACGGCGCGTGTTAGGCCACGTAGGTCAATACCGCTGTGGTCGTAAAAACGAACATCCTCCGTAGCAATGAGGGCATTGATGAGGTTAGGAGATAGTTCTTCGAACTTGGTAAAACTTCGGTTTTGCAGGTAATACTTGCCGATAACAACACCGTCTTCACTCAAAATTTCGGTAGCAAGTGCGCTTTTCGGGTTTTCAAGGTCCTCGAAGGTGGGCAGCTCACCAAACCAATTGCGGCTAATGCCGAACAAAAACAGATAGAACAGCGAGCAAGCCGTGATGAAAAAAATCCAATACTTCCTGATATACTGTTGATTACCTGAATTGGCCATATGCGTTATTTCTGGCCGTTAAGATACTCCGTTTGAAAGTATTCCTTGTAATCGGGAAGGAGCTTTTTGTCGAAGAGGGTATTGAAATTCTCCTTATTGCACACCAACAGCATCACCTTATCGGCAGGAGTGCTCTTTTGCATATCCGTATTATTCTTCATCAGCTGGTAATACTCCATCGCTTTTCGGCTATTGGGAAACTCACGTACGACCAAAAACTGATAGGTTTTGCCATACAGCATGGTTTGTACACGCAACTTTCCGCCCTTAAAATTGATGTCGTTGAAATTGGCCAGCTTGATTTCAAATTCGCGGTTTTGGTTATACCAACCCATTTCAGCAGCAATGAGCACATAGTGGGCGTTGTCTTTGTCTTTTACAAACAAACTTTTAGCTGAACCTGCTTCCAAGGTCTGCTGCCGTTTAGCAGGGTCGCTCAGGTCGAGGGTATATTGCGCCAATTTGGCTATTTCGCTTCCCGGGTACTTTTGCACCAAAGCACTCAAACTCGTTTTCATGGCCGTGGTATCCATCAGCTTGCCGTTGGCTAAAGCTGTGAGATAGTCTACCTGCGGGATGAATGAGCTCGCTGGGTAGCTCAATTTGAAACGTTGCCCCTCGCGCACAAAAGTTTGGTATTGGCCGGCTTTAAACTGCTGATAGAGGATCACATAGCTGCTCTCCGACGAATCCACAACAGCGGAATCTTTTTTTGCATTTCCTTGCGGATTCTTCAGGAGTTGTGCAAACTGATTGTCGGCATAGTTCTTCAACAGTAACTGCCTAGCAGCTTCGGCTTTGTCGGGTTGACCGGTTAGGTCGTACAGCAGGGCAAGGCGATATAAGGCTTCAGGTTCTTGCGGACAAGCCGGATAACGTTTCAGCAAAGCATTGTATTGGGCAATGGCCGTTGTATAGTCGCTCAACCGATCGCGATAAATGGCTCCCAATTTAAAGAGTGCTTCTTGTATTTTGCCGTTGGCTTGTGCTTGGGCGGCTTCCGAAAAAGGAATTTTGGCTTTGTACTTGGCGCGAGGATCCTTAGGGTCTACATCTACTTGACCACCTTGCTGTACGTTGTTTTGTTCGCCAGCCTGCACAAACTGCTCTTTTTTGCTGCGCCGCCAATTGTCGGCCAGTTCTCGATTGCCCCACTGCTGCCTAAAGGCCGAATATCCCTGCGAAACTACCTGTTGGTTGTAAAAATACCATTGCTGAGAACCACCCGGTGGGGTAAGTCCGCCACCTGGCAGCGGCTGTTGGCTGGTGTTGTTTACTGGCCTGTTTTTCCCCGATTCTTTCTCAAAGCGGGCTTCGTCGGCCTTGCGCTCTTCTTCTTTGATGGCTTTATCTATCACCTTATCCAACTGCCTTGCGGGTAAGGCCGCTAGGCTCAACAAACTGTCTTGCAGGCGTATTACCTCCAAATTTTCGACAAGCTCACCGAGGTAGAGCTTCTTGCCATTGATTTCGTTGTATTTTGGGTGTTTGTTGTCGATTACCGATGCGGTGCTGTCGTAGTAGAGCTGCGACTCGGCGTAGTTGGCCTTGTTAAAATAGTACTCTGCCAAATACAGGTAGGTGCGGCCTTTTTGTGCGGTGTTTTTGGTGCTCGCGGCCGACGATAGCTTCATGAGGTTAACGCCTTCGGTTTCGTTTTTGGCTTTAAACTCCAACAAGGCCATCTCATAATAGATCTCGTCGCGGTAATCTTTGTTTTTTTCGTCGCGCAGCAACTTTTTTAGCTGGTTGCGGGCCGTGCGCAACGATCCGGTGCCATCCCATAGGCGAGCCAAGCGGATACGGGCCTGGAACTCCATTTCGTAATATGGTTTACCATCGAGCACCGCCCTGTAATAGCCGTAGGTTTCTTTGCGCCCCTTTTCTTGGGTGAGCTGACCTAATATAAAGTGGTAACGGGTGCGTGTAGATTTCGATTTTTCGAATTTGAGCGCTTGTTTAAGCGGAGCGATGGCTTGGTCGTTCCGTTTTTGTTTCAGGTAGAGGTCGGCTTGCAGGGCATGCACGGTGGCTAAATAGCCCGAAGGGAATTTTTTATTGGCGGTGATGAGGTCGAGCGCGCCTTGCGCTTTGGCGTACTGCTGACTTTCGGCATAGGAACGTGCCAGCCAAACCAGTGCTTCGGGAGCTAGTTCTGTGTCTTTGTAACGGGTGTAAACGTATTGAAAGCTTTCGATGGCCTCAAAATATTCACCTTTCATAAAATAAGCCTTGCCGATGAGCAGGAAACTATCGTCGATCCATTTGCTGAGCTCGTGGTTTTGGATGACGGCCGAACATTTTTTGATGATTTGCTCAAAGGTTCCGTTGTGTGTACTCCTGGCGGCCGCATCACCGTATACAAAAACAGGGATAACTTGATTGAAGTCGTCTTTGTGATTTTTGCGTATGTCTTTGGTGGTCTCGTTGAAAAGCGTGAGCCCGTTGAAATAACCGTTGTAATGAGCCGTGATATTGTGGTAAATGCGGTTGTACCAGGTGTCGCGCTTGCACGACGATAGTGCGGAAAGCGACAAAAGGGCGGCGACAAGTAGGTATAAGCTTCGGGTATTTTTCAAAACGGGTGCAAAATACAACAGCAACGACGCAAAATTATTTTGTCGAGCTTTAAAATCGTAGCGGCTGATTTCCTATCGGGAATTGCGAAATGTATCTACTTTTGAGAGGTGGAACGGATACTACGACTTTTACGTAAGCTGCGCGACAAATACCGACTGGTTATACTCGACGAAAAAACCTACGAGGAAAAGGTGGCCATTCGGCTATCGCGCCTCAATGTGATTGTATTGGGAAGTACCGTTTTTGTATTGGTTATCAGCGTGTTTGTTTCATTGGTAGTGTTTACGCCGCTCAAACAGTACATACCCGGGTATGCCGACGTAAACTTACGCCGCGACCTCATTCGCCTGTACTTGGCTGCCGATTCTTTGGAGCGCAGTCTCGCTCAACGCGAAATGTTGCTCGATAATTTTCGGCAAGTCATTGAAGGCGACATTAAAAACGAGGTGCCCGACACCTTGGTCGGTCCCCAACCTATGGTGAATTACGATATTGAAGGGTTGAGTATAAGTTCCCCATTCGATTCGATGCTGCGGGCACAGATCGCTCGTGAAAATGTGGATGTGCGCATCGGCATCGAGCAAGAACGCAAATCGTTTCATGGCGCTGTTTTTTTTCAGCCAGTTACCGGGAGGGTGGTGCGAAGTTTCACGCCAAACAGCCGTAGTTACAGCCTAGGACTAAACGCCAGCAAAGACGAGTTGGTTAAGGCCACGCTCGATGGCTCTGTCATCTATGTAGGCTATTCGCTGGAGCAGGCCTGGGTGGTGGGTATCCAACACGGACAAAATATGGTAAGCTGGTACAAGCGGCTGAACAATCCACTCAAAAAAACAGGCAATTTCGTTCGGGCTGGAGAGGTAGTGGGCGTTATCGGTCCAGTTACGGGCCGAGATGCAGTAAACTTCGAATTTGAAATCTGGTACAACGGTATTGCCATTGATCCGGCAGAATACATAAACTTCTGATATGCTTAATCGAACGAAGAGTGAGAACCCGACAATTGCTGCCCAAGTGAACTTGATTGGCGTAGGCACACAAATCAACGGTGATGTAGATGCCAGGGGCGATATACGCGTAGATGGCATTTTGAATGGTAATCTTACCGGTGCCACTCGCGTAGTGGTGGGGCCCGAAGGACGGGTAAATGGCCACATACAGTGCACCTTTGCCGAGATTATTGGACAGGTAAAGGGCGACGTAGTGCTTAACGAAACACTCACTTTACGCTCGAATGCCCGTATCGAAGGCAATATTACCATTGGGAGACTTATCGTAGAGTCGGGAGCTGTATTTACGGGTAGCTGCACCATGCAAAATCCGCAGCTGGGCAACTGATGGCTTCAAAACGGCCCATACAAGATTACATTCGCTACAGCGGACTCGCCTTTCAGCTTATCGCGTTATTGTTGGTAGGCATGTGGTTGGGTGGACTCGCCGATGAAGCCTTGGCCTTAGAAACGCCTTGGTTTACGCTACTGGGTGTTTTGTTGGGGTTGGGAGCAGGGTTGTATCAGCTGTTGAGAGATTTACTTCAATCGAAAGACGAATGAGTGCCTATCGATTTTGGAGCATTCCGCTAGTAATTGCCCTGTTTTTTGGCATAGTACAATATTTTTGGCCAACCATAATCAATGAACACTGGCCTTTTTTGTGGATGTACTTTGTGGTGTTGAGTGCAGCACTAAAACGACTGCAAAAACGGCTTGAAAAAAAACTTGCTGACCAGCAACCACTTATTTTGCTGGCTGTACTTTCGGTGCACCTCTTTGGAAGTTTGTTTTTAGCCGTTTTATGGAAGATTTGGGGAAGCGTTTTCGACCTGCGCTTTGCCTTAAATTATTTACTGCTTTATGTCGCATTTCTGGTGTTTGAAGTTCTAAGCCTTTTGTATAACTTGCGCCCACTTTCAAACGAACCTCAATAGCCGATTTTGATGCGATTTTCAAGGTTTTTCCGGATTCACACGATAGTTACCCTGCTGGTTTTCGCTGCTTCTGCGTTTATTTCTCCGTTACAGCTCCGTGCCAGCACCGATACAACTGCTGTTACCGATACAACTTCTACCCAAGCCGAAGAAAAGTTTAACCCAGTCGACATGATCATGCATCACATCAGCGATGCACACGACTGGCACTTGTTTGATCTTACCGACGAGAACGGTGAACTGCATCCTGTTAGTATACCACTGCCAGTAATCTTGGTAACCGATGGCCATGTGGATGTATTCATGTCGAGCGCTTTCCACCACGGACATAGCGAAGTAGTAAAAGGCGACCGCACTTACAAACTCGATCATGGCCATGTAGTTGAAACTAGCGGTAAATCGGTTACCGACTTGTCGATCACCAAAAACGTAGCTTCTATGCTGCTTTCGGTAATCTTATTGGTTTCGTTGTTTGGGGCCGCTGGAGCGTCGTACCGCAAAAACGGTTTAGGAGCACCCAAAGGCGTGGCAAAAATTCTCGAGCCGTTGGTTGTGTACGTACGTGATGAAATAGCCATCCCGAACATCGGTGAGAAAAAATATGCACGTTACATGCCGTATTTGCTCACAGCCTTTTTCTTCATTTGGATCAACAATTTATTGGGCCTCATTCCAGGAGGTGCCAACTTCACCGGTAATATCGCGGTTACCCTGACCTTAGCTGTAATCACCATGATAATCACCAACGTGAGTGGTACCAAAACCTACTGGGGGCATATTTTTACACCGCACGTTCCTAAATGGCTTTATCCAATCATGATACCGGTAGAAGTGATTGGTGTTTTATCGAAGCCTTTCGCACTAACCATACGTTTGTTTGCAAACATCACCGCTGGGCACATCATTATCTTGAGCTTGGTTGCGCTTATCTTCATCTTCAAGAACATCGCTTTGGCACCGGTATCGGTAGCTTTCGTATTGTTCATTAGCTGTTTGGAGTTGTTGGTAGCTGCTTTGCAAGCCTATGTATTTACCTTGTTGTCGGCACTTTTCATTGGCTTAGCCTTAGAAGAACCGCATCATGAACACGGAACTGAACATGCACATCATTAATTTTTATATCGTTTAACCATTTTAATTCACAAATCATGACCATTACAGGTATTGCCGCTATCGGCGCAGGTATCGCAGTAATCGGAGCTGGTATGGGTATCGGCCGCATCGGCGGTTCAGCCATGGAAGCCATCGCCCGTCAACCCGAAGCTGCTGGTAAAATCCAAACTGCCATGATCATCGCTGCTGCCCTCATCGAAGGTGCTGCGTTGTTCGCTGTGGTAGTTTCGCTGCTCGTAGCCTAAAAAAGAAAAGGGCTCGTCCGGCGGTTGGCCGGCAGCCCTTTTTTACCATGATTTAAGACTATCGAACGATGAAAGAACTTATACAACCGGCACTTGGCCTGATCGTTTGGACAGGCACTGCCTTCCTGATTCTCTTGTTTCTGCTTCGCAAATTTGCGTGGAAGCCGATACTCGATGCAGTAAATACCCGCGAGCAAAACATCAACGATGCCTTGGCATCGGCCGATAAAGCCCGTGCTGAAATTGCGAATCTGACCCAAGAAAACGAAAAGTTGCTGGCAGAAGCGCGCCTCGAGAAGGACCGTATCCTTGCCGACGCGAAGAAAACCAAGGACGCGATTATCGCAGAGGCGAAATCAACTGCCGACGCGGAAGGGAAACGTATCATCGAATCGGCCCGCGCCGTCATCGAAAACGAAAAACAAGCTGCACTCACTGAGGTGAAGAACATGGTGGCTACCTTATCGATCGACATCGCCGAAAAGGTGCTTCGCAAAGAATTTGAGCAGAAGTCGGCACAAGAGGCTTTTGTAAAGCAGCACATTGACGACATCAAATTGAACTAATCCCGATGGCCGATTTTAAAATAGCCGTCCGTTACGCCCGCTCGCTAATGTTGCTGGCCGAGGAAAACAAGGTGCTGGATGCGGTGTATGCCGACATGCAAGCGCTTGCTTCGGCCGTGAAAAGTAACCGCGAACTGGCTGTAATGCTCAAGAGCCCAGTAGTAAAAGGCGATGTAAAAGAGCGGGTGTTGAACCAAATATATGGTGCAAGTTTCCACAAAACCACACTCAGTTTTCTGCAATTGGTAATCCGCAAGCGTCGTGAAGCAGTGATACCTACCATGGCCATCAGTTTTGAACGTTTGTACAACATTCATCAGGGTATCGTTGAGGCCACGCTTACTACTGCGTCGGAGCTTGACCAAGCCTTGCATGCCGAAATCCTGAAAATGATTAGCGAAGAAACCCAGAAAAAGGTGAAACTCGCTACCTCTACCGACAGTGACCTTATTGCCGGTTTTGTGCTCCAGGTGGGCGATCAGCGCTATGAAGCGACTGTTGCTCGTGAGCTCAAAGAAATGCGTAAATTATTCTCTGACAATCCTTACATCCAAAAGTATTAATCCATGGCACAAGTAAAACCTGATGAGATTTCAGCGATCCTGCGGGAGCAGCTGTCGGGTTATAAAACAGCCGCCGAACTTGAAGAAGTTGGCACCGTTCTCCAAGTAGGCGACGGTATCGCACGTATTTACGGTCTCTCGAAAGTGCAGGCTGGTGAACTCATTGAGTTCGAAAATAGAACACGCGCGGTGGTGTTGAACCTCGAAGAAGACAACGTAGGTGCCGTATTACTTGGCGCTTCTGAAGGCATCAAAGAAGGCGATACTGCAAAACGTACCGGTCTCATTGCCTCTATTAAAGTTGGTGAAGGTATGCTTGGCCGCGTGGTCAATACCCTCGGTGAGCCTATCGACGGCAAAGGCCCTATCAGCGGTGATTTGTACGAGATGCCCATCGAGCGTAAAGCTCCAGGGGTAATCTTCCGCCAACCAGTACACGAGCCGCTACAAACGGGTATCAAGGCCATCGACGCCATGATTCCGATTGGTCGTGGTCAGCGTGAGTTGATCATCGGCGACCGTCAAACCGGTAAGACGGCCATTGCCATCGACGCCATCATCAACCAAAAAGAATTCTACGAAGCCGGAAATCCGGTGTATTGTATTTATGTAGCTGTAGGTCAGAAAGCCTCTACTGTAGCCAATATCGTAAAAACGCTCGAAGAGCGTGGTGCGATGGCCTACACAGTGGTGGTAGCAGCATTTGCCTCTGAGCCAGCTCCTTTGCAATTCTTCGCCCCAATGGCAGGTGCTGCCATCGGCGAATACTTCCGCGATACAGGACGTCCGGCCTTGATCACCTACGACGACTTGTCGAAGCAGGCCGTGGCCTACCGTGAGGTGTCGTTGCTGCTCCGTCGTCCTCCAGGACGTGAAGCTTATCCCGGCGACGTATTCTACCTGCACAGCCGCCTACTCGAGCGTGCGTGCAAGCTCAACTACAACGACGAAATCATCGCCAACATGAACGACTTGCCAGAGTCGCTCAAAGGCAAGGTGAAAGGTGGCGGATCGTTAACTGCCCTGCCAATCATCGAAACGCAGGCAGGTGACGTATCGGCTTATATTCCTACCAACGTGATTTCGATCACCGACGGGCAGATCTTCTTGGAGTCGAACTTATTCAACGCTGGTGTACGTCCGGCCATCAACGTAGGTATCTCGGTATCGCGTGTAGGTGGTAACGCACAAATCAAATCGATGAAAAAAGTTGCCGGTACCTTGAAGCTCGACCAAGCGCAGTACCGTGAATTGGAAGCTTTCTCGAAGTTTGGTTCCGACCTCGATGCTGCTACTAAAGCAGTACTCGACAAAGGAGCTCGTAACGTAGAAATCCTGAAACAGCCTCAGTTCAGCCCACGTCGTGTGGAGGACCAAATTGCCATCATCTACCTGGGTATCAAAGGTGCCTTGATGGGTGTTCCTGTGAACCGTGTTCGTGAGTTCGAAGAGGACTTCCTACAAGTTATGCGTGGCAGCCACAAAGACGTACTCGATGCTTTCAAAGCAGGTAAGTTTGAAGATAGCCTTACCGATGTTGTGTTGAAAGTGGCCAAAGACCTAATGCCTAAGTTCAAAGCCTGATAGTCCATGGCAAATCTGAAAGAAGTACGCGGTAGAATCACCTCGGTAATCAGCACCCAGCAGATCACCAAAGCCATGAAAATGGTTTCGGCTTCCAAGCTGCGTCGTGCAACCAACGCCATTGTGCAGATTCGCCCGTATACCGTAAAGCTGAAGGAGATTATCGATAATCTTCAGAGCAATATGGAAGGTAATTTAGAGCTGGCACTGGCCGAAAAACGTCCGGTAAACAAAGTTTTGGTGGTAGTGCTTACCTCCGACAAGGGACTTTGTGGCGGATTTAATAGCAACCTCATCAAAGCAGCCCGTAAGGTGATTACCGAACAGTATGCCGATCAGGCTGCTGCTGGTAAACTTACCGTGATGGCCATCGGTAAAAAGGGCGCCGATTATTTCCGCAAAATGGGTTATCCCCTCGATACCCGCCATGTGGAGCTGTTTACACGCCTAAACTTTGAGAATAGTTCGTTGGTTTCTCAAGAACTCATCAACGGATTTTTGGCGAAAGAATACGATGTGGTAGAAGTAGTGTACAGCGAATTCAAAAACGCGGTGGTACAATACTTCAAAAACTACCGTATGCTTCCTATCGAGCCAATTGAAGCGCCTGCTGAAGCTAAGGCCATGAAACACGATTATTTGCTCGAGCCCAACCAAGAGTACATCATCGAAAGTTTGGTGCCCAACTTCCTGAAGATAGAGTTTCATCGTGCGCTGCTCGACAACAATGCTTCGGAACATGGTGCGCGCATGACCTCCATGGACAAAGCAACCGAAAATGCCGGTGAGTTGTTGAAGAGTTTACGTTTGACTTACAACCGTGCTCGTCAGGCAGCCATTACCACCGAAATCACCGAAATTGTTGGTGGTGCAGCAGCCTTAGAAGGTTAAGATTTTGTTTTATACCGTAAAAGGGGTGCTCCAAAAGCACCCCTTTTTTATTTTAAGCGAATTAATCTTTGGGTTTGTAACCCGAAGCTTTGAGTATGCCAGCTGCATCTACATTGGCGAAGAGCGACGGTAGCGTGCTGTTTTTGTTCTTTTCCATATAGGCATCCACTATGCGCCAACCGAGGTAATGGCCCAAACGAGCCGGCGATTCCTCGGGCAGTCCTTGTGTAAACGGTCCGTCGTTCATGAAGCGAGCCAAGTCGGGCAACTTGTCGCTATACAGCAAATTGCGGTCGAGTAGATACGCCCAGCTGTTTCTTTCGTTCGCCACCATCCATTCCCATTGTTTGGTGGAATAGCCCAATAAAATACTGTCGTGCACAGCCGGAAGTATTTTGCGCAGGGCATATTGCACCTTGCCAGCCTCGATTATGCGGTCGAGTAAACGTGTACTTGCCCCAAAGTTGGGTACCAAATCCTCGAGAATTACCGTCATGGCGTCGGGGACGATGTATTCGGGCTCGAGCCGGCGCATGAGGTATAAGGTCATGAAATCGACCAGTGGGTAATATTTGTAGTTGCGGCCGAGGTAAAGGTCGAGTCCAACCACCACCGCGCTATCCAACAAGGCGGTTTTGTACTTAAAACCGGTAACAACGGTAATGATGTCGTAGAGTGGTGCATCGGGGAAGTAGGAGCGATAAAAGCGGAAAGCGTCATCAAACTGTTGGTCGTAGGCACTAAAGTCGTTGTAACGACTCACCACATCGCGATACACCGTATCGATATACGGGTCGTGGAGGTAGGCTTCGATGTTTTGGTAGAGGTTGGGGTCGCGCCCGAAGCTGATTTGTGCTAGTCGTTCGGCATAAAAGGGCAGAAAGTTGCCATAACTGGCCTTGAGTGGGCTATCCACGGTGGTGAGTTGGTCTTTGAGCGCCCACAGGTCCTTGTCGAATCGTTTCGTTTCAAAGGCCACTGCCACATCTTGCGGGGGAGTAACCGACGACGCGTTGTACCGATTGTACCACCACAGGGCCACTACGGATAGCAGCAGTAGTATTAGCAGCAGGTACCATTTCCGAATTCCCGTCATTTTCACCATTATTGCATCGTTTAACGCTGCACAAAGGTAAACGTTCATTTGTTTTCCCTCGTGTACCTACACACCTCTTATGAAACGTTTTTTGCTCTTTCTCGCATTCGCTGGCAGCCAAACCTTGTCCATGGCTCAAACCAATTACGACCGCCTGCGCTTTGGTTTGCAGCTTACCCCCAACTTTAGCTGGGTATCGCCGCAATCGCGTTTCACCAATGCCGAAAGTTCGGGTTTTGGTTTTGGCTACGGCTTAATGGCTGAGTACAAGCTTACCGACAATTACTTTTTCCATTCAGGCTTTGGTATTACGCAGCTATCGCACTTTTTGTCGCTCGATAGCAATACCTACCGTACTCCCGCAAGTACGCAGCAAAAAATTTACAACGTCAACTATCGCTACCGTTTGCAGTACATCGAAATTCCCTTGGCCATAAAAATGCGCACCAACCAAATAGGCGCTATCCGCATGTACGGCACCTTTGGGGTAGAAGCCGGCATATTGGTGCAAGGCAAGGCACAGGTGAAAAACGGTGGGCCTATTTTCGATCCCGACGAGTTTTTCTTCGTCAATAGGAGCGAGGATGAAATAGCCACAGGAACCACCTTTAGCGACGACGTTATTCCATTTCGGATGAGCTTATTGATGGGCGCTGGAATCGAATACTTGTTAAGCGGCAATACCAACTTGCTCTTGGGTGTACGTTTTAATAACCCCTTTACCGAACAGTTTTCAGGTCCCCAAATGACGGCTCGTGTACCTTATACGGCCTTACACTTGGGCATCTTTTTCTGATACATGCGCATCGCTTTAGCACAAAACAACTACCATACGGGTAATTTCGACGGAAACGTGGGCAAAATGCTCACAGCCATCGAAAACGCCAAGGCAGAAGGTGCCGAGTTGGTGGTTTTCGCCGAATTGGCAGTAACTGGCTATCCACCACGCGATTTTCTTGAATTCGATCACTTTTTGGAGCTGTGTAGCGAAAGTGTACAACGCCTCGCTGCAGCCTGTACCGGTATAGCGGCCATTGTGGGGGTGCCTGTATACAACCGGAGCCAACAAGGAAAACGCCTGTACAATGCTGCGCTTTTACTTGCCGAAGGACAGGTGAAGGCTACTGTGGCCAAGTCGCTGCTGCCTACCTACGACGTATTTGACGAATACCGCTACTTTGAACCAGCCAGCGAAACCCAGGTGGTGGAACTGAACGGGAAACGGCTGGCGATTACCATCTGCGAAGACCTCTGGAATGTTGGCAAACACCAGCAATATCCCTCGGCACCTATGGACAGCTTGCAGGCCCAAAAGCCCGATTTGATTGTGAATATCGCAGCAAGTCCCTTTGCCGCCGCCCAGCCTGCCGAACGTTTGGCGGTGCTCGCTCACAATGCCACACACTATCAGCTTCCGCTGGTATACGTAAATCATGTCGGTGCACAAACCGAACTCATTTTCGACGGTGCCTCCATGGCCCTAAATGCCGATGGCAGCGTTGCTGCGCGCTTGCAAGCTTTTCAGGAAGACTTTGCAGTAGTGGAATTAGACAAGAAGCAATTCAAAACCGCAACCATACATCCTCAGCTTGAAAAGGAAGCGCTGCTGGAGGCCGCTTTGGTCATGGGAATCCGCGATTATTTCCGAAAACTAGGCTTCACCAAGGCCATATTGGGGCTCTCGGGAGGTATCGATTCGGCTTTGGTTACCGTTTTGGCAGCACGTGCTTTAGGGGCCCACAACGTACATTGTTTGTTGATGCCTTCGCGCTATTCAAGCCAACACAGTATCGACGATTCGGTAGCATTGGCTCAGAAGTTAGGCGTGAGCTACGACATTTTGCCGATAGAAGAGGCATTTGTGGCCTACGAGCACATCCTTGCCAAACCCTTTGAAGGCACCGCACCCAATATCACCGAAGAAAACCTGCAGTCGCGCATACGCGGCATGTTGCTGATGGCCTATACCAATAAGTTTGGGCAAATTTTACTCAACACCTCCAACAAAAGCGAACTGGCGGTTGGTTACGGTACCTTGTATGGCGATATGTGCGGGGGCTTGTCGGTAATCGGCGACCTCTACAAAACAGAAGTGTATGCCCTTTGCGCGTGGATCAATCGCGAAGCAGAAATTATCCCTGAAAACATACTCACCAAGGCACCCTCAGCCGAGTTGCGGCCCGATCAGAAGGATAGCGATTCCTTGCCCGATTATTCGCTGCTCGATGCCATTTTGCAGCGCTACATCGAAGAGCGCAAAGCGCCGGCCGAGATCATAGCTGCTGGCTTCGACGAGGCGGTGGTGAAACGAGTGATGCGTTTGGTGAATATGAACGAATACAAAAGGCACCAAACGCCACCTATTTTACGGGTGAGCTTTAAAGCCTTTGGTATGGGCCGGCGCATGCCTATAGTAGCACGCTACCTCTCTTGAAACGTTTAATGACAAACGGGCGCCTCGGTACGTGCGCTGCTAATCTGGCCCAATTCGGGGCTCAGGTAGGGGATGCCTAATGACATGCCTCGGAGGATAAAGAGCACCGCCATCAACGTAGCGATCACTGGACTTAAACGTCGGAAGGCAGGGCGCCAGCGACCCATCAGCTGACGACCGGCAAAAGCCATGGCCAGCATAGCGGGGAAGGTTCCCAAGCCGAAGGTAGCCATGAAGGCAGCACCCTCAAGCGGATGCGCAAGCAAAAGCGAGGCTGCTAATGCCAGGTATACCATGCCGCAAGGCAAAAGTCCGTTAAGTACGCCTGTGAGGAGCTGACTGCCGTACGCAGGCCGGTGTAGTAAATCACCGAGTAGCTTATGCAACAAACGACTTATGCCTAAATCGAAATGAAAGCGTTTGGATACGATTGGGAAAAAGGTCACCACAAGAATGAGTATTCCAGTGCTTATCGATATGGTTTCTTGCCAACCAGCCAAATGCAGTTGACGGCCAAAAAGTCCCAGGAGCAGGCCCAACCAGCTGTATGCGAGCATACGGCCAAAGTTGTAGCTTAGGCGCAGGCCTAAAAAGCGACCGAATAAGGCATTTTTACCGGGTAGTGCAAGCACGATGGGGCCACACATGCCTACGCAGTGAAGGGAGCCAAAAAAGCCAAGCACCAAACCAGTAAATAAGGGCGTATTCATTCAATAACCAGGCGCTGTTCGTGGTAATACAATTCACCGGCGCGGTACACTTCTACCACAATCTGCCAAGGACCAGGACTTAATTCAGCTTTGGCCAGTTGCCACTGGCCGCTTTGTAAACTACCGAGCTCTTTCCTAAAATCGAGGGCCTCGCTATCGGGTTTGTAAAAACGCAAGCTGCCGCTATCGGCGTCGACAAGCGCATTCGGCAATGCAATCGTGATGCTGTCGCTGGCCATGCTCAGCAGTTCGCCTTGCTTGAGCTGTTTCATGCGTGCCATGCCGTCGATGACTTCTTGATAGCGTATCCCTTGATCATAATAATCGTCGGCGAGCAGCTCGGTTTTATTGTTGGTGCTATACACTGCAAAACCAATCATGAAGCTGCAAAAAATTAAAAAGGCAACGATAATGCCGTAAGGCCAGTAGGTGGTAGGTTTATTCATTGGGCGGGACCGTAAAAGGAGGTTTTTACTGTTTCGAGCACTTCACCGTCGGCAATCACCTCTAATTCAACTTTGGTTTTCGATCCGGTGAGGTCTTCTTTGTACAAGGTAACAAACATGCCGCCTTCTCGGTAACCTTGTGCAGGAATGACAAAGTCGCTACCAATCTGTTCGATTTTGCCACGTGCTGGCGACTTAAGGCGGAAGCTTACAGTTTTCTCGTCGAAGGTTTTGTTGATGGTTTTTACCATAAACACATTCCGCAGCTCTTGTTCGCCAACAGGTGTAAACAAGGTGCCTCTTGCCCTCAGCATGCTGGTTTCGGTGGCAGTGCGGGTGGTGAGCAAGTACGAAAAGAGGCTGATTAAGGCGGTGAGTACCACGCTGTAGGCCATCACACGGGTAGTAAACACACCCTTGGTTTTGGCCAGTATGCCGTTGTAGCTGGCATAACGAATCAGTCCTCGCGGTTTTTCAACCTTGTCCATCACTTCGTCGCAGGCATCGATACATGCTGTACAATTCACACACTCGAGCTGAGTGCCGTTGCGTATGTCGATACCGGTTGGACAAACCACTACACATTGGTTGCAGTCGATACAATCGCCGAGACTTTCGTCGCGGTTGCGGCCGTGTTTGCCACGAGGCTCGCCACGCACAAAGTCGTAGGTAACGTTGATGCTGTTTTTATCGAGCAAAACACCTTGCAGGCGGCCGTACGGACAAACAATGGTACAGGCTTGCTCCCGGAACCACCAAAACACAAAGAAGAAGATGCCTGTAAAAATGGTGATGGAAATAAAGCCGCCAATGTGTTTACTAACGGGTTCGGTGATGATGGTCAACAGCTGGTCGCTGCCGATGATGTATGCCAAAAAGGTGTTGGCAATTATGAAACTCAGTCCGAAGAATAGTACAAATTTGAATACTCGCTTCCGGATTTTAGTGGCATTCCAAGGAGCTTTCACCAAAGCTTTTTGCTCTTTGTAGTCACCGTCGATCCAGTATTCAATGCGTCGGAAGAGCATTTCCATGAAGATGGTTTGGGGACAAACCCAGCCGCAAAAAAGTCGGCCAAATACGGCGGTAAACAGCACGATGAAAACCACCATGGTGATGAAACCGAGTACGAGTATGCTAAAGTCTTGCGGCCAAAAGGCTACGCCAAACAGGATAAACTTACGTTCGAGCATGTTGAAGAGCATGAACGGATGTCCGTTCAAACGCATGAATGGGCCTGCAAACAGCAGAAAGAGCAAGACATAACTCAGGATCTTTCTGCGGTCGTAATAGCGGCCTACTGGTTTTTTGGGATGAAAAAAAACACGATGACCTTGATCGTCGACCGATGTGAGGCTATCGCGGAAGTTTTTATCGGTTTTGAGAATGAGTGGGTCTTGCTGTGACATGGCAAGTAAGTGGTGGTGGTGCGGTGGTAAACGGGTGTTTAAAAACCCGTCGGGAGATTTACCGGCTCCCGACGGGCACTAATTCAGTTTTCGATCAAATCGCCTTGTGGCGCTTTGGCGTTGGCAGGGTTAGTGCCTTTCATGCTGTGGATGTAGCTGGCTACTTCCACAATTTGACGTTTGCTCAGGGTTTTTTCCCAAGGAATCATGCCCTTCTCAGCCGCGCCATAGGTAATGATTTTCACTACATCCTCTACTTTATTGCCGTGTATCCAATAGTTGTCGGTGAGATTAGGTCCCACACCACCTTCACCGGCGGCACCATGACAAGCGATACAGTTGGCGTCGTAGGCTTTTTTACCGTTGGCAAGTGCGCCGGCATCGCTCAAGAAGGCGAGGGTAGCGTTACCCTGACTCGCTTCGAGCTTGGCCTTTTGTATTTCGGCACGGGCCATCTCTTTGTTGTATTCGGCTTGTTGGAGGTCGCCAGTACCAAATACATGGTAGTGGAGCACGTAAATAATGCCGAAAATGATGGTAAGGTAGAAGAGGAACACCCACCACGGCGGGAGGTCGTTGTCGTATTCCTGAATGCCGTCGTATTCGTGATCGGTTAATTCATCAAGTTTTTTGGCCATGGTCTTAGGCGTTTGATTGTTTTTCGTCAAGTGGAAGGTTGCTACAGAAGTCTATTTCCGACTTCTTCTTCCGGAATACCCAAACGAGCATTCCGGCGAAGAAGGTGAAGAAGAGTACAAAGGAGAATACCGGGTAAATACTAATGCCGGCGATCGATTCTAAGGTGGTTCTGATCATGGTAGCTTATTTACTTGCGGTTTTGATGTCGGTACCCAAACGTTGCAGATAGGCGATAAGCGCTACCATTTCCGATTCAGGAACGGCGGTGAGGCCGTCTTTTTTCAGATTGGCTACGATCTTATTGGCTTGTGCTTTTAAGTCGTCGTTAGCTTGGTTCTCGTAACCCTCGGCATACGGCACACCCAAGGTGCGCATGGCGTTAATCATCTTCGGTGTTTTGCTGAGGTCGATGTTTTGCTCGGCCAGCCAAGGGTAGGGCGGCATGATCGAACCTGGACTCATCGAGGTAGGTTCCACCATGTGGTTGTAGTGCCAAGCATCGGGGTACTTGCCTCCGAGGCGGTGCAAGTCTGGTCCGGTACGTTTTGAACCCCACAAGAAAGGGTGGTCGTACACAAACTCGCCCGACTTGGAGTACTCGCCATACCGTTCGGTTTCGGAACGGAACGGACGTACCAGCTGCGAGTGGCAGCTTACGCAACCTTCTTTGATGTATACATCGCGACCGTGCAGCTCTAGCGGTGTGTATGGTTTCACTGCGGCAATGGTCGGTACATTCGATTTGATGAGGAAAGCCGGCATAAATTCTACGATACCGCCAATCAAGATCGCAACGGTTACCCATAAGGTGAAGGCCAAAGGCTTGCCTTCGAGGCGACGGTGCCAAGTTTTGCCTTCGTGGCTTTCGTGCTGGGTAACTACGGCTTCTTCGTTGGCGACAAGTTTACCCGAGGCCATGGTTTTCCAGATGTTGTATACCATGATGATGAAGCCGATGAGGTATAAGGTGCCCCCAAATCCGCGAATGGCGTACATCGGGATGATTTGGATCACCGTTTCGAGGAAGTTCGGGTATTGCAGATATCCTTCAGGGGTAAACTGCTTCCACATCAAACCTTGCGCAATACCGCTCCAGTACATGGCCACTACCCAGAAAATCATGCCCAACGTACCTATCCAGAAGTGCCAGTTGGCGAGTTTCTGGCTGTATAGTTTGGTGTTGAACATCCGTGGGATGATCCAATACATGATGGCAAAGGTGAGGAAGCCGTTCCAACCCAAGGTGCCTACGTGTACGTGTGCTGGGATCCAGTCGGTAAAGTGGCTGAGCGCGTTCACCGATTTCAACGAGTGCATGGGGCCTTCGAAAGTGGCCATACCGTAGCCCGTAACGGCCACGACCATAAATTTCAAAATAGGATCTTCACGCACCTTGTCCCAAGCGCCACGGAGGGTGAGCAAGCCGTTGATCATACCTCCCCACGATGGGGCAATGAGCATCACCGAGAAAACTACACCCAGCGACTGCGCCCAATCGGGTAGTGAGCTGTAGAGTAGGTGGTGTGGGCCAGCCCAGATGTAGATGAAGATGAGCGACCAGAAGTGGATAATCGACAATCGGTAGCTATATACCGGTCGGTTAGCTGCTTTTGGCATGAAGTAGTACATCAATCCCAAATACGGGGTTGTTAGGAAGAAGGCTACAGCATTGTGACCATACCACCATTGCACCAAGGCATCTTGCACGCCCGCATACCAGCTGTAGCTTTTCAACAAGCCAATGGGAAGTTCAAAGCTGTTTACGATATGCAGCACCGCTACCGTTACAAAGGTGGCGATGTAGAACCAGATGGCTACATACATATGCTTCTCGCGGCGATTCAAGATGGTCATGATCATATTCAGACCAAATACCACCCAGATGAGGGCGATGGCAATGTCGATTGGCCACTCCAGCTCGGCATATTCCTTACTGGTGGTAATTCCCAAGGGCAACGTCAAAGCTGCCGCGACAATAATCAGCTGCCAACCCCAAAAGTGGACTTTGCTGAGCGCATCGCTCCACATCCTGGCCTTGGTGAGGCGCTGCAGAGAGTAATACACGCCCATGAAGATGGCATTGCCCACAAAGGCAAAGATCACCGCATTGGTGTGTAACGGCCTTATTCGACCGAAAGTGGTGTACTGATTACCGAGGTTCAGCGATGGATCAACCAGCTGAAAGGCGATGAGTACACCTACGAGCATTCCTACCACGCCCCACAGCAGGGTCGCGATGGCGAAATTCCGGACAATCCGGTTGTCGTAGTGAATGGTAATTTGTGACATACTTACGCTTTAGGTTGTTTTGGTTGTGTATCTGTTGGTGTTTGTTTGTCTTCGAATAACATGCGTATCGATGGGGTATAGGCGTCGTCGTACTGCCCACTGCGAACACTCCAAATGAAGGCCCACAAAAAGGCGGCGGCCACTACCACCGATGTGCATATGAGTATCACGAGTATCTGCATTAGCGGAGTTGGTTTTTACGTGCGAAATAAGAAGTGAGCAGGGTGGCATTGAGTACGATGGTGATGCTACTCAGTGGCATGAGGATGGCGCTGATTACAGGCGTCATCAGGCCGGCAAGGGCAAAACTCAAACCGGTTACATTGTACAGCAGCGATAAGCCTAAATTGGTAAAGATTACCGTGCGGGTGTCGCGGCTAAATGCCACAAAACGGTGCAAAGCTGGCAGCTGCACAGCGTCGAGTATGGCGTCGCTCGCTGGGGTAAACTGGCCGCTTTTTTCGCTTACAGCTACGCCTATGTCGGCGGTTTGCAAGGCACCGGCATCGTTGAGGCCATCACCTACCATCATCATCAATCCGCTGTCGCTGCGGCGGAACTCCTCGATGGCGTCGCGTTTGTTCACGGGCGACTGGTTAAAGCGCAGGGCCGCGTCGTGGCCAAATAGCGACTGTAGGTAGCCTTTTTCCTGATCGTTATCGCCACTCAATACCATCAAGCGATAGCGTTGGCCTAAACTTTTTACTGTTTGGTCGATACCGCCGCGGTAACGGTTTTTAAAGTGCAATACGCCCAACAATTCCCCGTCGATACGTACGTAAACGCTGGTTTGGTTCAACCGATCGGCAAGGGCTACCTCTACCAGGGCCGCAGAACCCACCAGCACTTCGTGCCCGTTAATCATGGCCACAATGCCACGACCTTTTTGTTCGTCGAAGAGGTCGGTAGTGGCATAGGTATCGCCTTCGATAGCCTCGGCCAATTGGCGCGAAAGTGGGTGGGTGCTGTGCTGACAAGCGGTTTTCACCAATTGCTGCTGCTCACGAGTCCAGCTAATGCCGCTCAGGTCAATATCGCCATGTTCTTGTTGGGTGAGGGTGCCGGTTTTGTCGAACACAATCTGGCGCAGCTGCGATAGTTTATCCACCACAGCTGTATTCTTCACAAAAAGTCCGTTACGGCCTAAAATGCGGATGGCATGGCCAAAGGTGAAAGGTGCCGAAAGAGCGAGGGCACAAGGGCAGGCCACAATCAATACGGCCGAAAAAACCTGAAAAGCAACCGACGGGTCGATGGGATACCAATACGCGAAGCCGAGTATGGATAGGCCAATGACGAGCGGCGTAAACCAGCGGCTAATGCGGTCGGTAATGGATTTGAAGGCATCCCGATTGCTCTTTTGGAAACTGTCGTGGTTCCACAAGCGCGTGAGATAGCCCTGACTTACCTCTTTAATCACCTCCAGCTCCACCATGGGGCCGCTTATCTTTCCTCCAGCATACAATACATCCCCCCTGAATTTTTCTTGCAGGGCACTTTCGCCAGTTACAAAGCTGTAATCGACTAACGTTTTGTCGGAGTTTAAGATGGCGTCGGCGGGGAGTATTTCTTCGTTGCGGATGAGCAATATATCGCCGGTTTTGAGGTCGGAGAGAGGTACTTCGTGCACTTCGCCGCTCTTCTGCTTACGGCTTACTCCCAGCGGAAAAAAAGAGCGATAGTCGCGCTCGAAACTGAGGTGATCGTAAGTTTTTTGTTGGAAGAAGCGACCGATGAGCAAGAAAAACACCAGCCCGGCTAGTGAATCCAGGTAGCCGTGGCCGGTAGCCGAAACGATTTCGTAAACCGAACGTACAAACAACACCACCATCCCCAAGGCAATAGGAATATCGATGTTGAGGTCGCGCTTTTTGATGCCAACCCATGCTTGCTCAAAGTAAGAACGGCCACTGTAGAACAGCAGGGGCAAAGCCAACAGGATATTGAGCGTTTGCATCACCGATTTCAAGAACGGTTCTTTGACGCCTCCATCCTCGAGGTATTCGGGAAAACTCATGAGCATGATGTTGCCAAAGGCAAATCCGGCTACAGCCAGCCTGCGCAATAACGCTTTTTGTTCGTCACGGGCTGCATCGTTCGAGCTTAGGCCGTGGTGCAGGTCGGGTTCGTAGCCAAGCTGTGCCAGGGCAATCACCAGAGCTTTGAAGGAGAGTGCATTTTTGGAAACGGTGAGATGGGCTTCTTTTTTCAGGAAATCGACCTCTGAGCGAAGCACGCCCGTTTCGAAACGGTGTAGGTTTTCGAGCAAATAAATGCAGGCGGCACAATGAATTTGTGGCAAGCGTAAACTCACCTTATAAATGCGCTCGTCTTGGTAACTAAAAAAGAGAGCTTGTATGCCGGCATCGTCGAGGTGGTCGTATCGTTTGGCGTCGACTTCGCGGGGTTTGACCGCCTGCTGGTCGCCGAGCTGGTAAAACGAGCCGAGTCCTTGCTCTTGCAAGAGGGTATACACACTCCTACAGCCTTGACAGCAGAAACTGTTGCCGTGTGGATCGAGCAGGCTGCCGTCGGCGGGATCGCCGCAGTGACTGCAATGGGCTATAGTCGACGATGGAGTGAGAATCCGCATACAATTCGTGTTGCAAATTAAATAAGATATTTCAAGTAACGGATATAATACTCTGAATATATTTTATCAACAGTCCGTTTTATTGTCATTTAAGGCAGAATTATTTCGTTTGACGCCAAACAAAACCGTCATATATTTGTCATATACTCATTCAATTACTCACGGTATCATGAACAAAAAACTTCTTATTGCCTTTGCACTACTCTTAGGTGCCTATGGTTTTACTGCCTGCGGTGGTGGTGAAGCCGAAGAATCGACCACTGAAACTACCGAAGCAACTGCCGATACGGTGGCTGCTGCTCCTGCAGTTTGGACAGCTCCCGAAGAAGCCAAAGCGGTAACTAATCCCATTGCGATGTCGGCCGAGTCGGCTGAAAAAGGAAAAGGCATTTATACCCAATATTGTGTAAGCTGCCATGGCGAAAAAGGCCTGGGCGATGCTCCTGCCGGTGTTGCGGTAAAGGCTGCTAATCTCCAGGAAAAAGTGCCTGCACAAACCGATGGCGAAATCCATTGGAAACTCCTCAACGGCAACGGCGCCATGTTGAAAATTTCAACCTACGGCATCAGCGACGAAGATGGCTGGAATCTGGTGAATTACTTGCGCGAGCTAACCAAACAAGGTTAAGCGCCTGCAACCAACAGAAAAACCCGCTTCGGCGGGTTTTTTTGTGCCCGTTCGGAACAGTTAGTAGTAAATGCCTTCAGTAATGGTAGCGTTCAACTCACTCCAGTTTTACGTACTTGCTCGAAAAGCGTAGTTCGTTACCTGCCCAAAGGCGGATGTAGTACATACCAGCCTGTAAACCGTATAAATCGAGTTCCCAAGCTTCGCCGGTGTAGGCGGGTAAAACCGAACGCCTTTGGAGTCGCCCACTCAGGTCGAGGAGCTCGAGCACAGCGGTTTCGTTGGGTTGAAGCAGATTGGTTTCGAGCCGCGGATTAGCGGCTCCAGGGTTGGGGTACAAGCGCACAAAAGGCGGCAACTGTACCGGGTCGGGGCAGGCCACCAACGAAAAATCATCTACGAAAATGTAGCTGGCAAAATAACCTGCACCAGGATTCCAGCCTAAGGCATAGGCTTTGGTACTGGTAGATCGACTAAAATTACCAACGCTAAAATAACGTTCACCGCCCTTGGCGGTAAAGCGAATCTCAACTTTCAGCCAGTTTAGGGTATCGGTAGTGGCTTGCTGACTGGGTTTTATGGCACCGAAAGTACTCACCACCGAATCCCTAAACGGTATGCTCACCAATTGGTCAAAAGTCCACTCAAAACTGGTTAGATAACGCAAGTTATGAAAAGCCACGTCCATGGCATCGGTAAGCGCAGTTGAACCTTCAGCTGTAGAAATGTAAAATGAGAAGCAATATATCGAGTCTTTCAGCAGACTTGAAGTTAGGCTGCCACTTAAAACTTCGAGCGGAGGTCTTAGGGTGTTGTCGTAAATGGTTGCGAATCCTGCGTATCCTTTTCCACTCCGAGCATATTGGCAACCAAATCCTTGAGAACAGGGATATCCCCATCTTGGTCTTTTAAAGCTTGAAGTGTCAATACAAGCATGGAACAACTCTACGGAGCCATTTCCAGCGTTGGGGCTGATGGAATTTTGCCATCCATGTGCTAGCATAATTTCGGCGGTACCTCTGGGGCAATCGCTAATTTCTTCAAAACTGGGATTGAGCACCAAATTTATTTGTGCCCAGCTATGTGGCGGTGTTAGGCAAAACCAAAACAGCAGCTTCGGCCACCACCGAAGCTGCTGCAGGGTAAACGACTTTATTTTTTGATGAGTTTTACCGTACGGCATATCCCTTCATGGGTGCTAAAACGTAACGAATAGATACCGGAAGGTAACGATTTAACATTAATCTGCCAGCGTCCTTCGGTAAAATAATTGTCAGCTTGCAGTACCTTTCGGCCATTCAAATCGAATATTTCGGTTTGGCTCATCTGGCTCGGATCAAACGATTCCGACTCGATAAACACCAAATCGTCGGCAGGATTGGGGTAAAGTTTGATGTCGGTAGAAGGCAATACCACTTCATGGGCTTGGCGGTACTGACTGCCAGTTTCGTCTTTGTGCCAGTCTACCATCACCCGTGCGGTATATACTGCTTCGCCCAATACATCGGGATCGGAAGCGGCCAAGGGCACAAGATAGGCACGTTGGGCCGAATCGAGCTGATACTTGCCTTTGGCCCAGCTTTTGGCATAAATGTGATTCACTTCTTTGATGTGTGCTTCAAGCGTATTGCCTGGAGCTAAAGAACCTGCTAGGCTGGCCATGGTATCGGCTTGGCCGGCAAAAGCAGCTGCGTAAATGCGTACTACTTTCTCGAAATTGCTGCCCAGTCGTTGTTGGTAATAGTGCTGAAAGGCCGGATCGCTATTCACCCCCAGGGTGTGGTTTTGTTCGGCCTCGAGGTAACGGAAAGCAAACGACTCACTTTGGTAGGCGTAAACCGGGCTGGTATAGGTGTTTGCCTGAGCTACTATTTCACCTACGGCTATTTCGCGTAAAAGGGCCTCTTCTTCGGGATCGATGGGATCGTCGTCTCCTTTGGGTACGTACAAACATTGTAAAGGTGACTGACTTGAAGGTTCTGGTTCGATTTCGAAAGAATTTAAATTAGTTGGAACTGGATTGTATATGCTACCTGCGCGATGATACCACTTAGGAGTGGTTGGAAAGGTATTTTGTGCTCCTTGTCCATAAATGCGATGCGGCCCCATGGTGGTTACCCAGCGGTTATCGGAGGGAGCATCTAGCGAACCTTGTTGCGTGAGGTAAAAATTTAAAAAGTTAAAGCCATACCGGTTGGTTTCGAGGTAGTTGCAATAAAATTGTGTGGAGGTAAGATTTGAAGCACCAAAAATACCGGAGCCGAATCGTCTTATTTCATTGTCGCCCACCAGGTTATTTAAACAATTCGAAAGGGTAATTCCGCGGAGCTTATCTGCAGTATTATCGGTATTCAAAAACGCTTGCTCGTGCTCAAGAATATTTTGGTAAATGGATGTGTTGTGCGAGTTTTCGGCCCTAATGGCACTTCTAAAGGTGCTTTGCCAAAAGTATGGGGCCGATTTTAGGGTAATTTCGTTGGCCGTTATGCTGGTAGCATTTTGGTTGATGAGGTAAATACCATTGTTACAGCCTTCAATCTTATTGAACGAAATTGAAGCAGTCAAATTTCGCGGTTGGGTTTGTGTAGCCAGTACCCCTACACTCGAAAGGGTTGTGGTTGATGCGTTGGTTAGACCTACATTGATCTCGTTAAATTTCACTTCTAGCTGCAGTCTGGTATTGAGCGATTCAATGGTTGTTCCGCTGTTATCGAAATTATTACCCAAAATGCGAACTCTGTCTAAGCCTCTTGCAAAAACGGCTCTGTAGTGCTTGTCGAAATTATTCCTTCGTACAGTACCGTCAATAAACAAGTTCATTTCCCAGTTGTCCCACGGCCCTCTTACCGAAGCATCGGCGTAGATAGCTGCACAATTGGTAGGTGAACCATAAACCTGTGCATTGGAAAAATCGGAATTCACAATGCGTAGGTTCGAATTGATGCTTATTACATGATTAGGATAGGCAGCGAAACTTGGGTTGGGAGTTATGTTTCCAAAGTAATTGGTTAAACTGCCGTTTTCTCCAATTTGCGCAAAAGCAACGTCCTTGATGTATATCCCGGCATTTGGTCGTACACCGTTGTAAGGGGGGAGAGAAATGGCCCCATCAAAAAAGTAGATTCCTGTGGTTTTTACTTTATTGGAATTGGAATAAAAATGCCCCGAAGCAGGGTTGTCGTTGAGTATGCTTATTCCCCTGTAATTAGACTGGAAAAAACAGTAATTTACAGTTGCACCTGCGCCTACAGTAGAATAAATACCGTGTATGGCATCATTAATCGAACAAGAGTCGAAACGCACGACTGATCCAGTTGTTAAGGCTATTTTATCCCACATATAACCACATACTGATGCAAATTCCACATTGTTAAAATTTACGGTTACATTATCCCCAAAGGTTATTTTGGCTAAGGGACCCATATGAAAATCAATATTTCGGAAGTTAAAGGATTCGTCGATTTCAAAAGTGCCATTTACAGCGATGTACCCAATACCCAAGTTATTGGGTAGATCCAAACTTCCTAACCCTGATAAAACCGTTTCGCTAAGTTTCTGATCTACAACTAGCACACTTTGCAATGGTTCAGGCAAACAGCAACCAAAAACTTCGTAGTTGCCATATACTTGACATTCGCCATTGTCGGCCACAACCGAAATGGTACCGTAAGAGTTGGCATTCCACTGAATATCGACACTCGGAGTGCCTTGGCCGGCAAGTATGGTGCCTCCAGTTACCGTCCAGTTGATGTTGAGTCCATTCAAGGTAGAGCTAATCGAATATGTTTGTGTTAAGGTTCCAGAACATAAATTTTGAAGCCCAGCTATGACGATTGGGTCTGAATCATTCAAGTAATTAACAGTGAGTATACCCGACATGACTGCTTGAGGGGGAGCAGTCGAAGCGGATACATTTGCAACCCGCAGTATACCGTTTGCATCGCGCTCGGCGATGACTGCGATAATGGAGTGACTTCCGGACTGATTAAAGGCGTAGGTGAAAGTTTGGCCATTTAAAGTCGATGGGAAGTTTGTGTTGTTGAAGTCGAATACAGGAATATTGATGATGTTTGACCAGGGTCCGTTGGTTTGTGGCAATGCAGTTCCAATTGCGGGTGCCGCAGGGTTGGGTGTTGTGCTCTTGAGATAAACCAACTGATATTTGTCGTCAGCTGCACCTTTAACGGGCACTCTACAAAAAGCGGTGTTGAATTCTAAAGTAACTTCATCACAACTCGAAAATTCATTCAGTCCTTGGTTTACATCGCTATAGTAGACCTGATTTGGTGTAACGCCATTGATGTCGTAGGCTTCAAATTCTAAACACCAAAGATTCACTTGCTGACTTTTGACAGCAGAAGAACCTAAAAGCATAAAAATGCCAAAGAGTAAGAATTCAGGTCGGCTGAAGAACATTGAGCGAATACGCTTTCGCCTCAAAGAGAAGTTACCAATTGGGGTGGGTTGTTGTGTTTTTTTATTCATGGCTTATAGGATTAACACTGCTAACTACAATAATTTGTTTCGAATAAAAAAAAGTATAACTAAATGATAATCAACCTAATGGTTTACTTATTTCGGTATCGACGAAAATTGTATATCAGTTGTGACGAATTTTTGACATCCTTAGTTGTGGCTAATCCAGCTCCTTCATTTGTAAATGATGTTTGTAGTGTTTGGGGTTTTAATTTTTCGTCAAAAACAGCAGCTTTAGCATTGACGAAAAATTAGCATTGACTTTTCGACGAATTTGAGTTGAATGTTTAGAGAAGTGTTGAATTGAATAGTGCATAATTTAAATTTCTCTCATCTTTTCGTCATCTGTAATTAAGAAGCGCTGACTTTAGCAATCGATTAGCTCGACTTCTCTCTGCTCGTTGAACCATTTTGCGCTTGCACTGTTACCTTTGCTTATTGCTTCACTCCTCATACGTATGCAAACTGTTCAAAACCTCATCTCCATCTATTCGGAGGCTACGCCCAATCCCGAGACCATGAAGTTTGTCTCGAACCGCTACATACTCCCCGATGCGAGTTTGGAGTTTACCGACGCGGCTGCAGCTGCGGAAGGCTCTCCTCTAGCTGCTAAACTTTTCGAATTCCCTTTTGTGCAGGGTGTTTTTATAGCCTCCAATTTTGTTACCGTAACCAAAAAGGCGGGCGAAGACTGGTTTGAGCTTACGCCCATCCTCAAAGATTTCGTAAAGTCATATCTCGAGGCGGGTATGCCTATTTTGGCCGAAAAAACTGTTGAAGTAGATACCTCCAACGATACCGAAACCGTAAAGCGCATCCGCCAGATTTTGGCCGACTATATCCAACCCGCGGTTGAACAAGACGGTGGCGCCATCAGCTACAAACATTTCGACGAGCAAACGGGCGTTGTGACCGTGAGCTTACAAGGTTCATGCAGCGGTTGCCCGTCGAGCATGATTACCCTCAAAGCAGGTATCGAAAATCTTTTGAAACGTATGCTGCCCGAAGTAACCGAGGTGGTAGCCGACAGCAACTAATTAATAACCCAATACCGTATCGTCGCCTCGAGGATCGGCTCCACCTTCGAGTGTGCCATCGGGCAAAATACGAATACCTTCAGCGCGTCCCCACGGGTCGCGCTGAGTTGTTTTATAGCCATTGGCCTTGAGCCGCCGCAGTTGCGTTTTGTTGAAGCGACCGCTCTCGTAACGCACCTCATCGGGTAGCCATTGGTGGTGAAAACGGGGGAGCGATACGGCCATTTGCATGTCCATTTGATAATCAATCACGTTCAGCAGCACCTGCAATACGGTGGTGGGTATGGTGCTGCCCCCAGGGGTGCCTGTTAATAGATACGGCTGCTGATTTTTAAGCACCAACGTGGGCGTCATAGAGCTGAGCATACGTTTGCCGGGGGCCACGGCATTGGCTTCGCTGCCAACTAAGCCGTAGCTGTTGGGTATGCCGGGGGCAATCGAAAAATCGTCCATGGTATTGTTGAGCAAAAAGCCAGCGCCGGGCACGATGAGTTTGCTGCCGTAGGCACCGTTGAGTGAGGTGGTGGCGCTGATGTAGTTGCCGCGACTGTCGGCAACACAATAATGTGTGGTTTGGTCGCTTTCGGGCAAAGGTTTTCCAGCCTGTAGTTTTTTGGAGGGAGTAGCATGCTCGGGGGTGTAACTGCTCATGCGTTTACGTAGGTAGTCGGGCGCGAGCAGTGCCTCGGTGGGTACATCCACAAAGTCGGGATCGCCTAACCAACGACTGCGGTCGGCATAAGCGCGGCGCTCGGCCTCGATGATGATTTCGATGGCATCGCCATTGTTCCGTCCGCGTTTGTCGATGGGATATTGATGCGCCATCTGCCACATCTGTCCCAGCAAAATTCCGCCCGACGAGGGTGGCCCCATGCTGTGGAATTCGTACTCCTGCCAACGAAAGCTTAGACTAGGCCGCCAACGTGCGCGGTAATTGTCGAGATCGGCACTGTCGATAAGGCCGCCTTCCCAGCGCATGAGTGCCAGCAGCGAGTCAGCTACCGGCCCCCGGTAAAAGCCGTCGCGGCCCTGTTGGGCAATATACTCGAGGGTTGTGGCCAGTTGCGGGGCAAAGAGGCTGTCGCCGGGCTGCCACTGCTTACGGCGGGTGAGGTAGCTATAGCTGCCGTTTTCGTCGGTAAGCTCCTGAAGGTGGCGATTCAGTAAGGCGGCTTCTTTCAGGGTGAGGGGCCAGCCACTACGGGCAAGGCGAATAGCAGGTGCCAAGAGCTCGGGCCATGGCTTGCTGCCGTACTTCTGGTGCAGGCGGTACATGCCGTCAACCGTGCCCGGTATGCCCACGGCCAGCGCACCGCGGGTGCTGAGCTGGGCGATGGGTTTGCCGTCGGCATCGAGGTACATATCGCGGGTAGCGGCAGCGGGCGACTGCTCGCGGTAGTCGAGCGTTTCGATGGTGCCATCGGCTGCACGCACTACTGCAAAACCGCCGCCGCCCAGGTTACCGGCCACCGGAAAAACCACGGCAAGGGCGAATTCGGTAGCTATGGCGGCATCGAAGGCGTTTCCTCCTGCCTGCAACAGCTGCAGGCCGGCATCGCTGGCCAAAGGATGCGCGCTTACTACCATGCCATCACAGGCGTAAAAAGCACTATTGCCGCCATTGCCACGCAACAGGGGCACCAATACCAGCGCAATGATTAACGAGGTGATCATCTTGCCTAAAAATAGCAAAAAGAAGGTAATCGACTACTTACCGCGGGCCTCGAGTATGGTGAGTACGGTGTAAATGAGGATTTTGAAATCTACCAGCAGCGACATATTCTCGATGTACAGGATGTCGAATTTGAGGCGCTCCACCATCTGGTCGATGTTTTCGGCATAGCCATACTTCACCTGCCCCCAGCTGGTAATCCCAGGCTTCACCTTCAGCAGGTGTTTGTAGTGCGGCGCCACCTTCATGATTTGGTCGATGTAAAATTTACGCTCGGGGCGGGGACCTACCAACGACATTTCGCCTATTAGTACATTGTAAAACTGCGGCAGCTCATCCAGTCGCATCTTGCGCATGAAGGCACCCCAGCGGGTAACGCGCGGGTCGTGATCGCTCGAGAGCGCCGGGCCGGCCGACTCAGCATCGAGATACATGCTTCGGAATTTGTAGATGGTGAAAGGTTCGCCTTTGTGGCCAATACGCTCCTGGCTGTAAAGAATGGGGCCAGGCGACGAAAACTTCACCCGAACCGCAATGTAGGCCAGCAGCGGCGCTAATAAAATAAGTGCCAACAACGATGCACCTACGTCGATCACCCGTTTGAGGGTGCGTTGCCAGGCTGGCATGATGGCGGGATAAATTTCGATGAGGATGGCGCCAAAAATCTGCTGCATCTTCACATGGCCCAGCATGATGTCGTACATGTCGGGGATGATTTTGATGATGACGCCTTCGTCTTTCACCATATTCACCACCTTGCTGAACTTTTTATGCTGGTGGTCGTCGAGGGCTATGATTACCTCTTCGGCCTTGTGGGCACGAATCAGCTCAGGTAACTCCTCCACATCGCCCAAGCGCGGCAAATACTCGCTCAGGGGATTTTTTTCTTTGGCATACAACGATACAAAACCTACAAAGGCATTGCCCAAGGGTTTGCTGCGACTTTGAATCTCTTGATACAGCTCAAGGGCACTTTGGTTGCCACCAACCATGATGGTGGTAAATGTGATTTTTCCTGCATTAAAGCGCCTCGAGATGCTGGTGAGCTGCACAAAGCGGATGATGAAGGTGAGCAGGAAATGCAGCAAAAACAAGGTGACGAACGATTGGTAGTAGCCGCGTATCGAAAAAATGATGTCGTCGAGGATGATGATGAAAAAAAGTAGGGTTACGCCTATGCTGCTGGCGAGCAGGGTGCGACCCAGCTCGTTGAGGCGCGACTTGCGGTACACATCGCCATAAGTGCCCATGAGGGCGTATAAAAACACCCAAGCAGTGGGCAAAATGAGCATGCCCGCCACCAGATTTTTGTCGAAATCAAAGTAATTATCGGTACCAAAAAAGGCCGAAGCAACGTAAAACTTGCGGTAATAAAAAAAGGCAAACCAGGCAATGGCGGCCGATAACCAGTCGAATGCGATGTATTTAATCGTATCTAGCCGCTTTTGCATCAACGTATCAGCTTGATGTTGTCGATGAGCACTTCACCGGTTTGACCGTCGGTGCGGTTGTAGCTGGCGGCCAGAATTATCCGGTAGGTGTAATTGGCATTGCCATCGACATAGGGCGTGAAGTTGATGTACTGCTTCTTCCAAGTATCGGTAGGGTTGAGCTGCACAATAGGCCGTTCAAACGAGCCTCCATTGGGTGTAAAAACGATGAGACCTACCAGCAGCGGGACATTGTTTTTGTAGTTGAGCTCCAAAAAATAGCTCGAACCGTCGCGCACCAAATTATACGTGCCGTTCGATTCGGCCATGAAGTAGTCGCGGGCGGTATCGAGATAGGCGGCCATCACATTGCTGCCTTCGAATACCTTGGCGGGATCAGTTTCGCGTATCAGCGTGGTATCGCTTTGCACATTGCGCCGTATGGTGAGCCCCTGGCCTTCGAAGTTTTCGAGCCACAAAAAGTCGATATCGGTATTGTAACGGAGTCGTGGGGTAACGGTATCGGTTTCGCCGGCGGTGAGGTTCAGCACGGTATCAAAGCTGGCATAAAACGGGTAGGCTGCTCGGGTGCTCGATATGCCATTGAGCAATATGCCGCCATTCAAGCGCAAGCTTACGTTCCCGCTGCGAAGAATAGGAATACGAGCGGGTAAAGGATACACACCTTGTACTTCGTCGTCGATAAACACCCAGATGTCTTGCACATTGTGCGAATTGGTGCCTTCACCGATGGGGTCGGTGCTGAGGGTGATGCCCGGCACATACAAATAAGCAGGCAAGCCGGCATCTTTTTCGTACAAATAGCGGCAACTGGTGGTCGACAAAAGGAGCAGCGCGAAGCTGAACAAACGGGTAATTCTCAAGGCAGTTGGTTCTTTGCAATTTGTTCGAGTATCCGATGTGCGGTCTCCAGGGCCTTGTAACCGTCTTCGATGGTCACCTGCGGACTCAAATCGTCGCGGATGGCTCTGGCAAATTCGGTTAGTTCGGTCTGGATAGCGTTGAGGTCGGCTACCCGAGGTTTTTCGAAGCCGATCACCTTTTTGCCGCGTTCCGGACCAAGGTCTATCTCCATGGCCTGGGGCATTTGCTGATCGCCTACTTCACCTAAACGCAAAACTTCGGTCTCTTTGTCTAAGAAGTCCACAGAAATATAGGCGTCTTTTTGAAAGAGTCTCATCTTTCGCATGTTTTTCAGCGACAGACGGCTGGCAGTGAGGTTGGCCACGCAGCCGTTCTCAAATTCCAAACGGGCATTGGCGATGTCGGGTGTTGGCGAAACTATACTCACGCCACTCGCGCTCACTGCTTTTAGGTTGCTTTTCACCAGGCTCAGCACAATGTCGATATCGTGTATCATCAGGTCGAGCACAATGCTCACATCGGTACCGCGGGGGTTAAACATGCTGAGGCGGTGCGCTTCGATAAACATGGGCTGCAAGGCATATTCCCTCGCTGCCAAAAAGGCGGGATTGAAGCGCTCTACATGCCCAACTTGCACCTTTACCCGGGCTTCGCGGGCCAGCTGAATGAGGTGGCGGGCTTCGTCGAGGGTATTGGTTATGGGTTTCTCGATGAATACATGCTTGAGCTTGCGGATGGCTTGCACCGCGCAGTCGTAATGCGAGAGGGTAGGGGTAACGATGTCTACTACGTCAACCGCATCGATGAGGGCTTCAACGGTAGGGAAGGCCGGGAGACCAAAGACCTCTTCGGCCTTGGCGGCATTTTCGGGACTGGGGTCGTAAAAACCAACTAATTCGTATACTTCGGGCGATAAGCCGATGCAGCGGAGGTGGATTTTGCCGAGATGTCCTGCCCCCAGCACGCCGATTTTTAACTTCATGCTGCGAAAATAGCTTGATTCGGTGGTATGTCGACAAATTTCAACGGCAATTTTGCGAATCGTCCCCCTGCTGCGGTGCTTTCTTCGTACTTTTACAACGTATGACGCCCGCTGCTCCTCAACTCACCACCGATACTTTCAAACACAAAGGATTACGTAAAAAACTGGTCGACCTGCTTCGGAGCAAGGGCATCACCGACGAAGCCGTGCTCACGGCCATCAACGAGGTTCCGCGCCACCTCTTTCTCGAAACGGCCTTTTTGGAGTTGGCCTACGACGACCGCGCCATGCCCATAGGCGAAGGCCAAACCATTAGTCAGCCCTTTACCGTGGCCTTTCAAAGCCAGCTGCTCGAAGTGAAAAAGCGCGACAAGATCCTCGAAATAGGCACAGGCTCGGGCTATCAAGCCTGTGTGCTTGAAAAACTCGGTGCCAAAGTCTACAGCATCGAGCGGCAACGAAAGCTTTACGAAAAAACCAAAAAGCTGCTTGCCACCATGGGCTATAAGGTAGGCTGCTACTTCGGCGATGGCACCCTGGGCCTGCCGTCGTTTGCCCCATTCGATAAAATTATCGTCACGGCCGGCGCACCGGTTGTTCCTACCTCCTTGCTCGAGCAGCTCAAGACTGGTGGTTTGTTGGTCATACCCGTGGGCGACGAAGATAGCCAGCGTATGCTCCGCATTCGCAAGGAGGCCGACGGCAGTGCCACGACCGAAACCTACGATCACTTCAAATTTGTGCCGTTGCTGGGCAAACAAGGTTGGTGATTATTCGCCGCGGTCCATTTCCCGGCGGATGTCCTTTTCTTTTACGCTATCACGTTTGTCGTGCAACTTTTTACCCCGCGCCAAAGCGATGTGTAACTTGGCAAAACCACGTTCGTTGAAGGCCAGTTTCACTGGGATGATGGAGAAGCCCTTTTCTTTAACACGGTGTTCGAGCTTGCGCAACTCCTGCTTATTGAGTAGCAGCACCCGCTCGCGTAAGGGTTCGTGGTTCAGCCACGAGGCTTCTTTGTAGGCGCTGATGTGCAGGTTTTTCACCAGCAGGCTACCGTGACTAAAAATACAATAGGCATCGCTGATGTTGGCTTTGCCGGCGCGCAACGACTTCACCTCGCTACCGGTGAGCACAAGGCCGGCTTCGAACTGCTGCAGCAGCTCGTATTCGTACGATGCTCTTCGGTTGGTAATAACGGGTGTGGTCGACATGGGGTCGCAAAAATAGCGATTGCTGCTCAGCCTACCTCAGCAAATAACTTGCTTATACGCTCTTTTTTCAGTATTTTCTGTCCGGTACGACCGTCGGCTACCAAACGTGTGCCTACATGGGCTTCAAACCGGCAGATGACTTCGTTTCCCTGTACCGATTCAAGTATGCCGGTAAAACGCACTTCTTGGCCAGGAAGGGCCGGAGAGCGGTGCTGAACTTCCACAAAGGTGCCGATGCCTTCTTCGTCGGCTTCGCGCATGGCCAGCACAAACTGGCGGCACACCCACTCGGCTTCGCGGGCAACGGCAAAAGTGGCATAAACGGGATGTACCTCGCCGGTAGGGAAGGTGGCGGTATCGTGCGGGCCAACGGTATGCACAATTTCGAAGCAGTGACCGGGGGTGAAGAGCAGCTTCATGCGTCTTTTTTTACAAAAATGCTGCTGCTTACGGTTTGCGACACCACTAGCTCACGGCCGTCGGTAAAACGAATGTTCATGGAGCCGTCAAAATCGAAACGTTGTACCACAGCGATTGTCTTGCCCAAGTTGAGGTTTACCTGATCGAGGTATTGCAAAAAGCGTGGATCGTGCTCAAAAACAGCGATCACCATGCCGCTTTCGCCGGGCTGCAAACGGTTGAGCAGTATCTGGTCGGTTTGGGGCATCTCGCCATGTGCCGAAGGGATGAGGTCGCCGTGCGGGTCGGCGGTGGGGTTGCCGAGGTAGTCGTCGAGCCGCTGAATGAGCATGGGCTCGCTCACATGTTCGAGCTCCTCGGCGATGTGGTGAATCTCGTCCCAGCCAAAATTGAGTTTCTGTACCAGAAATACTTCCCAGAGGCGGTGGCGCCGGATGATGCTCAAAGCGGTAAGCCGACCGTTTTCGGTAAGGGTAACGCCTTGGTATTTGCGGTAATCGACCAAGGTTTTACCGGCTAACTTTTTAATCATGTCGGTTACCGAGGCCGCGCGGGTTTGCAGCTCACCCGCGATAGCATTGGTGCTGGCACCGTTGGCGTCGTGTTCTGTGAGCTTATAAATGGCCTTGAGGTAGTTTTCCTCGGTGATGCTGAGTCGTGCCGACATGCCGACAAAACTAAACCCTCCGTCTCCCGTAAACAAGTCAAATGCGGCTTTTTTTCGGTAGAGCTGGCCAGCGTAGGCTGGGCTACGAAAATAGTTCGGCGCAAAAATGCCGTTTTACAGGCCCTGGGCGATGATTTAAAAAAATTAACAGAAAATATATGACCTAGTACCTTGCGATACAAAGTACCTGTTATACATTTGTACCATACATTGCAAGATAAGCCATGCAAAACGAAAACACATCCACTCAAATGCGCAAGGGTACCTTGGAGTTCTGCATACTCCTGGTGATCAGTCGCGGTGAGGTGTATACGTCCGACCTGATCGACGAGCTGAAGGCAGCCCGCTTCATCGTGGTAGAAGGTACGCTTTACCCGTTGCTCAACCGCCTGCAGAAATCGGGGTATCTCGACTACACCTGGAAGGAGTCGCCTTCCGGTCCACCGCGCAAGTATTACCGCCTCACACCCGCAGGAACCGACTTCCTTGCTGCGCTGCAATCGACTTGGATGGAGCTCAGCGCCTCCATCGATCTGATTCTATCTAAAACTCAAAACCAAACCGGCCATGAATAAGACCGTCACTTTTAACCTCAATGGATTGGTATTTACCATCGAAGAGGATGGTTATGTGCTGCTGAAAAACTACCTCGACCAGGTAAAGGCCTACTTCGCGAAACAGCCCGACGGACTCGAAATAGTGACCGAAATAGAAGCCCGTATCGCCGAAAAATTCCGTCAGTTGCTCGATGCCGACCAGCGGCAGGTGTTGTACGCCTCCGATGTACAGCAAGTAATGGCCGAAATGGGTAGCGTTGCCGATTTCGAGGCATTCGATGCCGAGCAAGAAGACGATTTTGGTGCACCAGCGATGGAATCTTCGGCCAGCCGCCCCAACCGCTTGTTCCGCACCAAATACAACCGCGTATTGGCGGGGGTAGCCAACGGTTTAGCGGAGTACCTCAATGCCGATGTAAGTTTGGTGCGCATCCTGTTTTTGCTCACCACTTTCTTCTTCGCGGGCTTTGGCCTCATCCTCTACCTCGTATTGTGGACTGCCCTTCCCGAAACCGATGAGAAGTACGATGCCGCAATCAACGACAAGGAAAAGCTCAAACGCAATCACAAGTTGTACCGTGATGTGGATGAAAAAGTAATGGGAGGCGTAGCCTCGGGAATTGCCGCCTACATTCAGGTCGACCCGCTGGTCATCCGCCTGCTGTTTATCTTGGCCTTGTTTTGGGGCGGATTTGGGATCATCGCCTACCTCATCCTTTGGATAGCCATGCCGGCAGCACGCACACTGGCACAAAAAGTAGAGATGCGTGGCCAAGAGGCCAATATCGCCAACATGGCCGAAGCGCGCCAACCCCGCGACGGCGAAGGGGAACGCAGCACCCTAAACCGATTGTTGGCCTTGCCCATCGACTTGCTTCGTATACTCACTTCGGCTTTAGGCTCGCTTATCCGCACGTTTGGAGGCCTGCTGCGTATCGTAGGAGGTGGTTTTATGCTTTTCATTGGCGCCGTTATGACCTTCGCCCTCGTGGTGGCTGGCTCGGTACTCATTGGGCATTTCACCGGGCAAATCAATACCATGGAGGTGCCGTTTCCGCTCGAGGCCATCAGCGGCAGTACGAGCTCCGATGTATTCATTAGTCTGCTCGGTTTTATAGTAGCCCTTATGCCCATCTTATTGGTGATGTATTTGGGTGTACGGTTGCTGCTCAACCGCAAGCTATTCAGCCGCCAACTCATTTATTCGGGTTTGGGCGTATGGATGGTAGCGCTGCTGCTGTCGGTATTTATGGCCGTAAAAACGGTTTCGTTTTTCCAACGTGAAGGCCGCGTGATTGAAGAAAGTACCTACCTCTTGCCCAAGGCAGGAACGCCTACCTTCGATAGGCTACTTAACGAAGAAGAAGACGAAGCCCACTACGATTGGGTGCGAGTAAACTGGTACAGCCAGCCGGGAGATACCAGCATACGGGTACGCAAAATATTCAAAGCGCAAGGCCCATCTCGCGACGAAGCCCGCAAAAATGCGCGAATGATAAGCTTGCCCTTCACCCATACCGATACACTTTGGCAAATTGGTCGCAGCCTGAGGTTTAAACCCAATGCGCGCTTTCGCTTTCAAAGTGCCGAAATAGAGCTTTTCGTCCCCAAAAACCGGCCCGTACGTATCCACAACGATTTGTACTGGGATCATGAAGTGCTGGGCAGCGACAGCCTCGAGTTTCGTACCTACGAGCTGTTTGTGATGACCGACGAAGGCCTGAAATGCCTCAGCTGCAAGCCACGGCCCAAAGATGAAGAGGCGATTGAGGAAACATCCTTCGAAATAGAGACCAAAAACCTCTAACATTCAACCCAACCCGACCCGCAGAAGGCGGACGTGTATAGATCAGATTTCGCAAGGCCCGCAGTCGTGAGATAGCGGGCTTTTTGGTGTGTTTACCATTTTTTAAACCATCCCCGTCGCCAAAACAGCAACAGTAAGCCAATGGCCGAGGCAGCCATAAAGCCCAATACGGCCACATAACCATAAGGGCTGTAGAGCTCGGGCATGTTCAAAGGCAACGCTTGACCATGGGCGTTGTGGGTGGCGAAGTTCATGCCGTACAGTCCCGCCACAAAACTCAGCGGAATGAAGATGGCCGAGAGCATGGTGAGCACTTTCATGATTTCATTCATGCGGTTGCTTACATTGGCCATGTACAGGTCCATGAGGTTGGCGGCGGTTTCGCGGTAACTTTCCACTAGGTCGATGAGGCTAGTGAGGTGGTCGGACAAATCTTGCAGGTAGATTTCGAGGTTTTCCTGCTTGTTGAGGTGATTGTGTCGGATGAGGTTGTTCATCTTTTCACGCTCGGGCCAGATGATGCGCCGCACGTCCATGAGTTCGTGTTTGAGCTGCAGTATCTCGTTGCGGTGGCGGCGTTGGGCATTGCTCAGCAGTTGATCTTCGAGTTGTTCGAGCTGCTCACCCAAATCGCTTACAATGCTAAAATAGTTGTCGATGATGGCATCGAAGATGGCATACACCAGGTACTCCGACTTGCGCTTACGCATGGGCATGCCTGCGTCGCGTATGCGGTCGCGCACAGGCTCGAGCACATCGTCGTAGCGGTGTTGAATAGTAATCACCACATCGCCGCATAAAAACAAGGTGAGCTGCTCGTTCATCAGGTTGCGGCCATTGGTGCTGTACAACATGCGACTGATGGCGTACAAATGCCCAAAGTTGAACTCTACCTTGGGTTGTTGTATGCTGTGTATGTCTTCGAGCTCAAGCGGGTGGATGTCGAAGCGACTTTGCAGCCAGTCGAATATTTCGGGGTTTTTTACTCCACGAATGTCAACCCAAACGGTATGGGCACCATGGGTGTCGAGCAGTTCATTCACTCGTTCGAGGCTGCAATCTGCCTCTTCGAGGTGGTAGTGGGGTTGGTGGGCATGTACAAAGATGCGGGAGGGCAAGGCCGTATCGGCGATGAGAATGGTGCCGGGTTTGGCCCCGATTTTCGCCTTGTTGTACCGAAATCGTTGGCGTACTGAACTCATTGTTTAAAGATAGGGAAGAGTTGCAATCGAAATCGCTCCAAATTGGGATAGTAAATTTTAAATCGATTGAAATACCTTTCCTGGATCCATTTCAACAATGACTGACAAGTTTCGTCCTTCTTGAAGGGTTACATACTTTTAGCACGCTATTGTTGGATACTAGCTATTTTTAATATAATCCTATATCAAAGCAGCTGGTAATGAGAAATTTAGTGTTTAAAGCAAATTGTTTTACTTTGTGATTTTTGTGCAAATAATGACACTTGCTTCCCCGATATTTGTACATCATCTCGAATGAATCAACCATAAAAACTGCTAAACGCGTGAACCAAAGTACTACCCATGTGCTGAATACAAGTTTTCTAACCAAGCGGTTGTTAGAGCATGTGCTTGACGCAAGTAAACTTAGGTTGAATTGGCAAAAAACAACGGATCGGGCGAAATCCGACCAAGTAATTTATGACGATTATTTGGCCGGGAAACAATTGAAAAATATGTCCATCAGCTCGCGAGATAGTCAATTGGAGATGTATGGGCTGTTGATTGAAGTTTTTATGTCGGAGCTGCAAACCCGCAAAGTGGTACTAGTAGATTTGGGAATAGACGTATTGGCTGGTGATGCTCTTCACTTGGATGCTATTGTGAGCGATGGTGATGAAAAGTCGATCTACTCCCTGATTCAAGCCGAAGGTGTGGTGAACCACCTTTTTATGCATTCAGGTTTTTCACTTGAAGTGATGATTTATGAAGCGTTTGAAGGATGTAAGGTCAATAACTCGTTGTTGAAATCGGATTCCGAACATGCCGAACAAACAGCAACACATTGATCGGGTTAACTACAACTTAAATCAGCTTGCCGCCATTTCAACTTATTCGGCTGATAGCTATGACTGGCAGGCAATAATAGCTTTTTACGTTTCTACACATTTGATTGAAGCTGATTTAGTTGAGCACCAACTCGTGGTGTTCGACCATAAAGAAAGAAATCTCACGATTTCAAACATCGGAGGAAACCAAAAAGTGAAGCTCTCTGAAGAGTTGTTTGGTGATTATATGAGACTACTTAAAGCAAGTCACAAAGCGCGTTACTTGGCCCATATTGAACCACATGTAGACACATCCAAAAGCTATATGCCGGCAAAAACGGTATTGCAATTGTTGAAATGTTTGGACAGGTTGCTTGTGTTTTATGAGGAAAAGCTAAGGGTATCGTTCATGCGAGTAGCTATCAAAAATATTTTAATAACGGCTAAAGATAGTAGTTCATTCAGTGTTTTAAGACTCAGGACGCCCTAATTTTATCAGGAAAGTAATTCGGATTTTCCTAGCATAGAAAAACCTTAGCCGAGCTCCGTAGGGGTTTCCTGATGACTGTACATTTCTTTCAAAAGATAGCGAACACCAACGTACCTATGTGCGTATTCTGGCGTTATCTTCGTGCTGATGCGTTACCTACTGCTTTTTTTGTTGCTGAGTGCATCCTTGCCCCTGCGGGCGGCTTGGCTGCTGATACCCATGGACGAAGGCCAGAAAAACCACCTCAAAGCCTACGGTATCGCCTATTGGAGCCTGCAGCGCGAACAAGAAATCAGTTGGCTGCTCAACTTCCGCGGTGGCAGCTTCGCAGCGGCACATACCGTGCAGCTCGAGCAGGAATGCCGCGTGCGTGGGGTGACCTTTGAGGTGCTGCCCGACGTGCGCTACCAGAGCATCTTGGCACAAATTGCCGACCCGGAGGTAAATATGGACGTGGTGAAGCTCGAAAAAGCGCCCAAAATTGCCGTCTACTCACCCAAAACCAAACAACCGTGGGACGATGCCGTAACGCTCGCGCTCACCTATGCCGAAATCCCCTACGATGTGGTGTTCGACGATGAGGTAATGGACGGCAAACTGCCGCTATACGATTGGCTGCATCTACACCACGAGGACTTTACGGGTCAGTTTGGGCGCTTTTACGCTTCCTTCAAAGATGCTCCTTGGTACCAGGCCGAAGTGCGCGAAGCCAACGAAACTGCCAAACGTTATGGCTTTAGCAAGGTGTCGCAGCTCAAACTGGCCGTGGTGCACCGCATCCGCGACTTTGTCACTGGCGGAGGTTTCCTCTTCGCCATGTGCTCAGCCACCGATACCTACGACATTGCCCTCTCGGCCGAGGGCGTCGATATTTGCGAAAGTATGTACGATGGCGACCCCGCCGACCCTTCGGCACAGCAGAAAATTGACTTTAGCAAAACCTTCGCCTTTCACAACTATCGCCTCAGCCGCAACCCCTTCGAGTACGAGTACAGCGATATCGACGCTACCCAAACTCGGGGCTTTCTGGCTGAACAAAACGACTTGTTTACCTTATTCGACTTTTCAGCCAAGTGGGATCCTATACCCACCATGCTCTGCCAAAACCATACGCAGGTAATAAAGGCCTTCATGGGGCAAACTACCTCTTTCCGCAAGGAAGTGGTAAAAAGCGATGTGTTGGTGATGGGCGAAAGCAAAGCGCTCAACGAAGCGCGTTACATCCATGGCGAATTTGGCAAGGGCACCTGGACCTTTTACGGCGGCCACGACCCCGAAGATTACCAACACCTGGTAGGAGAGCCACCCACCGACCTGAACCTCCATCCTAATAGCCCGGGCTACCGACTCATCCTCAACAACATTCTTTTTCCGGCAGCGAAAAAGAAAAAACGTAAAACCTGACTTGGTTCACACGGCCGATTTTAAGATTTTCGCGGGGTGAAACGATTCGAATTACGTCCTTTTCCAAGTTGGTATCGCTCGGCCTTGGTGCTTTTGAGTTTGGCCATCGTGTTTTATGCCTTTTATCAAGCACGTGTAGTTGTAGCCGAGGGTGGCGATGGCAAAATTGCCCTCATCAAAACGCTCATTCCTTTACTCTTGCCCTTGTGGACGATTGCCCTCGTTTTTCAACGGCAACGTAATCGCTCGTTCTTCGAAATCGATTCGGCTACTTTACGATGGCGCATGGAAGGCTCAGGTGGCATTGTAGAAGTAAAACGTGCGCAAATTACCCGCCTCGAATACAAGCCTTTTACCCTCAAAATCGACACAAGCGACAAGAAATACGAAATAGAACTGTCGTTTTTCCCCGAACGCTCGGTGCTTGAAATTCGCCGCCTGCTGGATTTACTTGACGAAGAAGAAGTTTAGTTGAAAAACGCCCAACTCACCCCAAAGCGGAACGATCGCGTATAGATGGGGTGCAAAGGCGTACTAAAGCCATTGGGGGCCGGAAAACCTTGGTTGGCATGCTCGAACCGGGCAAAAACGCGTACGCGTTTCACCATAATGGCCGCAAAAACGTCGGCAACGGGGTAGTTGCCACTTCGCAAGCTGTCTTGCAGCACAAATTGGCCGAGCTCGGGACGGAATACCGGCGCTCGAAAGGCCGAATGGTAGCGTAAGGTAAAGCCCAGCTGTAGTGTCCAGCCGGTTTTGAAACGGTTTTCGAAATAGAATAGGTCGTGGCTCGAGAACGTAGGCACAGGCAAGCTTATATCGCCCGAACGCTGCAAGGCGTGGTTAATTTCGAGATGAAACTTGCCCAGCTTGGTGCGAGTACCGTAACGTACTTGCTGCAAGCCGAAGGCGCCACTGTTGGCGGGCAATAGCCCAAGTCCATAAACCGATAGATTCTGAAAGGCAACGCTTTGTACAGCTACCCAAAACAAAGGTAACTCTAGGCGAAGCGCGGCGAGCGACCAGCCGTTGCCGTCGAGGCTTTGGGCGTAACGATAGTGGTTCGTTTGCAAACGCTCTTGTATTAAATCGGCATTTTCTAGACGGTTTTCGAGCGTTAGCTGCAGCCGTATGCCCTCGTTGATTTGGTAGCTGCTGCTCAAACGCAAGCTATGTGTGGCAGCTTGCAGGCTGTTGTACGGACTGTAGGCCACCTGCAACTGGCTCTTCCACTTTTCGGACAAGGTATACACCACCGAGCCTTGTAGCGCGGCCAGCTGGTAACGTTCTCGGCCGTAGCCGCGGTCGACTATTCCGTGGCGATACAACAGCGCCAGTTCCCACTGCAATTTACCGAAAGGGTTTTCGCTGCGCAGGCCTAAGCGATGTTGGTAGCGAAAGTCACCCAAGGTATCGAAGGTGGTACTACTATCGCGTATGATTGCCGGGTAAAAGGCACCTGGTATGGCGTCTTCGTAGCGGTAAAATTCGCGGTCGATGCCAAGCCCATAAAAGGCCGTCATTCCACTAAAACTACTGTCGGCACCCCGTATGCGGTAATGTTGATCGATACGGAAGCTCCGGCGGTTGAAGCGGCTGTCGGCCTGCGTAAGGTTGACCGGCACACTAAACGGATTGAAGGTCACCGTAGTGTCGAATACGTTGGATAAGCTAACGCCGCCATTTTGTTCGTCCACCTGGTTGTAGGTGGTATAGTTCACAAAGCTGGCCCATCGGTTGCCTGGGAACACCATCGACGCAAAAACCCGCAAGGCCTTACTGTTAGTTTCTTGCCTCAAATACCAGCCTTTGCTTGTATTCAGGCGGTATTCGGCGCCAATATTGACCGTTTTGCCGATGTTTTGGGTGTGAAATACGCCAAAGTGCTGCTGTACATTGCCACCGCTGGCAAAGTTCACCCAAGTGAGTGGCTTATCGGTTTGCCAATGTTGATTGTTGTCGGGGTCGAAGGCATACAGCTCGTATTGCCGGTACCCCAAACGTTGCGGTTGCCACTGCGGCGCATTCCAAACCAACTCGCGGGCGAAGCTGCCAAGGATGCCGCCATTCTGGTACATGGCCAAATTTCGCTGACTCAAATCGTACCAATACACCCCCCGCAAATTGGTGTCGGGCCGGAGGATTACCGTGGTATCGAAGTAAAAGTCGCTGCGGTAGTAGCTGCCGATGCGAATGGCGTTGTCGTTCACCGCGAGGCTATCTACCGGCGGGGGACTGGTTACCGAGCCGCCGCCACTACCGCCGCTACCCATGGTTTGGGCCGCTGCGGTAGAGGTGAGTCCACCTAACAGCACTACAATTTGGGCTATTCGCAACAAATCAGCGCGTTTTAAGCAGTTCTTTGATGATGAGCGACATATTGGGCTCGGCCTTTTTGGCGGCGTCAACAATGCTGCCGATGGTCACTTCTTCGGGGTTTTCTGGGAAACCTTCGTCGGTGATGACTGAAATCGCAAAACAGGGGATGCCCATCTGGCGGGCAACGATTACTTCGGGCACAGTGCTCATACCCACTGCGTCGGCACCCAGGCGGTGCAGGTAACGGTATTCGGCAGGGGTTTCGAGTGCTGGTCCCTGCACGGCGGCATATACTCCAGGCAGCGCCTTGATGCCATGTTTGGCAGCAATGGCCATGGCCTGTTCTATCATCACCTTATCGTAAGGCTCGGCCATTTGTGGAAAACGGGGACCAAATTCGGGGAGGTGCAAGCCACGTAGCGGACTGTCGGGCAGGAGGTTGATGTGGTCGTTGAGGATCATCAGATCCGACGTTTTTAAGGCAGGGTTGAGGCCACCCGAGGCGTTCGACACAAAAAGTGTCTCCATGCCGAGGTATTTCATCACCCGCACAGGAAAAGTAACCTGTTGCATGCTGTAGCCTTCGTACCAATGGAATCGGCCCGACATCACCATCACGTCTTTTCCGGCAAGGGTACCTATGATGAGCTTGCCTTTATGACTTTCGGTGGTGCTGATGGGGAAGTTGGGGATCTGCGAATAGTGGATGCTGTGGCTCACTTCCACCTCGTCGGCGAGGCTGCCGAGTCCGGTTCCGAGTATGATGCCCGTGCGTCTACGTATACCTATGCGGGCTTCGAGGTATTCAACGGTTTCTTTGATGGTACTTGACATATTCTTCGATTTTAGCGACAAACGCTGCCTGATCGGTTTCATCGAAACCAATCTGGATGGGTAGGTAAGCCAGCGGTATGCTGTTGCTCACAAACCAGTCGCCAAATTCGCGAAGTTTTACGAAATCTTTTTCTGTTGTCAGCACTACTTTGCGCGGATGGTCGATTTTTTCCCACGCTTCTTTGATTTGTTTGAGCTGTTTGGCCTGATAACGATGATGATCGGGGTAATCGATGGCCGTGAAATTTATTTTTTTATCACTCAATTTTTTCTTCAGTGCTTGATTGCTGGCGATGCCCGTAACCAGTAGTACCTCCACGGTTTTGTCGATAATCATCTCCTCGAAGGGCTCCAAAAACACCGGAGGAAGATAACGGATGTGCGAAAAAATCACGAGCTGATGTGCTGCTGCGCCTACTTTGGTGTAGACGTATTTTTTGTCGTACACATTCACGCGCTCGGGCGAACGGGTGAAAATGATTACGTCGGCCCGGCGGAAGGCCGAACCAAATTCCCGGAGTCGGCCTACGGGCAGCAGTTTATCTTCGAAATAGGGTTGGTTGTAGTCGCTGAGTAAAATGCTAAATCCTGCTTTTACTTTGCGGTGTTGAAAGCCATCGTCGAGCACCACGGCGCCCAAAAAGGGATTGAGGGCTTGTAATTTTTCGATACCCGTCTTGCGGTCTTCACATACCGCTACCTGGATGCCGGGCAGTTTTTGGTACATCATGTAGGGCTCGTCGCCCAAGGTTTCGGGGCTGTCGTTTTCGCTGGCCAGCCTAAATCCGCTGGTTTTACGCTTATACCCTCGGCTGAGAATGGCCACCGACGGGAAATATTCGGCGAGCAGGGCCGCCATCAGCTCGGTATGGGGAGTTTTGCCGGTGCCGCCTACGGTAAGATTACCCACTTTGATAATGGCCTGCTCAAAGGTGTACGACTTCAGGACGCCAGCGTCGTACAAACTGTTGCGCAGCGCGATGGCAAGGCCGTATAGCCAAGCAAGTGGGTATAAAAACAAGTGTGAGAAGCGCATCCGAAGCTCCGAAGCTACAAAATCGACCGAAAAAACCAAAAAGTACGTATGAATACTGATGAAATCAATGCGAATTCTAATCAAGATGAGCGGATTTTGTAAGTTTGAGCATGCATCCTTCTAACCCGGCGACAATTACTGTTCGCGAGCTCTCGCAAGCCCTAGCAGCGTGGGCGCCCACGTCGCTTCAAGAAACGTACGACAATGTTGGTCTCCTCGCCGGAGAGCCAGAAAGCACCGTTCGGGGCGTGCTGGTAAGCCTCGATTGCACTGAAGCGGTGGTGAATGAGGCCATCGCACGTGGCTGCAATGTGGTGGTGAGTCACCATCCCTTGATTTTTGGCGGACTAAAATCGCTTACCGGTGCCAATTGGGTTGAGCGCACGCTCATCAAGGCGCTACGGGCAGGGGTGGCCTTGTATGCCATCCATACCAATCTCGACAATGTTGCCCATGGGGTGAATGCCGAGCTTGCCAGGCGTTTGGGGCTACAGGGCACTCAGGTTTTGTCGCCTAAAGCGGGTTTGTTGCGCAAGTTGGTCACCTTCGTTCCCGCAGCGCAGGCCGATCAAGTACGTGAAGCTCTCTGGGCCGCTGGTGCAGGAACCATCGGCCATTACGACCGGGCTAGTTTTACGTCGGAAGGTATAGGCACGTTCAGGCCTCTCGAAGGAGCACAACCAAGCATAGGCGACCTGGGCCAAACCGAGGCAGTGAACGAAGTGCGGGTGGAGGTAATTTTAGAGAGCCACCGCGAAAAGGCTGTACTGCGTGCCCTCTTCGCCGCACATCCCTACGAAGAGGTAGCCTACGATTTGTTCAGCTTACAAAATGCAAGCAACCAAATTGGTAGCGGTGCTATCGGAAATTTACCTGGAGCGGTAGATTTTGATACCTTTCTGCAGCGGGTGAAAAACACCTTTGGAGGAGGGCTGAGGTATACAGCGAGTGCGCGAGCTAAGGTGCAAAAAATTGCGGTTTGTGGTGGATCAGGCTCGTTTTTACTCGAGAATGCGGTGGCAGCTGGAGCCGATGTACTGCTCACGGCCGACTTCAAATACCACCAATTTTTAGAGGCCGATAACCGCATTGCCATCGTTGATATCGGACACTTTGAAAGTGAACAGTTTACGATTCCATTAATTGCCGATTATTTACGCGAAAAATTCACTAATTTTGCAACCCTGACTTCGGAAACGAAGACAAATCCTGTTAATTACCTGTAATCCACTATGGAAACTACTGTAGAACAAAAACTTCGCGCGCTTTTCGAGCTTCAAAAAATTGATACCCGCATCGACGGAATTCGCAAGATGCGCGGCGAACTACCCATGGAAGTAAAAGATCTGGAAGACGATATCATCGGTTTACAAACCCGTTTGGAGAAGTTTAACGAAGACATCAACGGCCTAAAAAAATTGGTATCTGAAAAGCAAGCGTTTATCAAAGATGCTGTTGCTTTAAAGGCAAAATACGAGCAGCAGTTGCTATCGGTGAAAAACAGCCGCGAGTACGATGCCTTAAGCAAGGAAATCGAAATCCAAGGCCTTGAAGTGCAAATCGCGGAGAAGAAAATCCGGGAATACAACGTACAAATCGAACAACGTTCAGCCGATTTGCAATTGGTATCGGAAGAGCTCAACGGCCGCCAGAAAGATTTAGCTGCGAAAAAAGCCGAGCTCGACGACATCATAGCCGAAACCGAAAAAGACGAGCAAGAACTGATGGTTCGCTCAGCTGCAGCTGCTGAACATATTGAAGAGCGACTGTTGGTAGCTTACCGTCGTATCCGTAAAAATGCCCGCAACGGCTTGGCTGTGGTTACTGTACAGCGCGATGCGTGTGGAGGTTGCTACAACCAAATTCCACCGCAGCGCCAGATGGACATCCGTACCCGCAAAAAAATCGCCATCTGCGAACACTGTGGCCGTATCCTTGTCGATGCTGAAATCGACATGATAGAAGCCTAAGGCATGCAGCATCACGCACTACGCGTACTACTCATCGGTCTTGTTTTCCTGGGGATGTCTCCAGAAGGCAAGGCCGATTTTGTGTTTAACGCCCGCCTCGCGAAAGGCTTCGATGCCGCCGCCCGCATGGAGCTCGGTTTGGCCGAACAGTTGGTAGCCGCCGAAAAGGCCGAAAATCCGGGGAATTCGCTGGTGGTACTGCTCGACGATTATATCGACTTTTACCGCCTCATACTCAACGAAAACCAAAGCCGTTTCGAGAGTCGCGAAAAGTTGGTATCGGGACGAATAAAACGCGTGCTGGCCGACAAACAAGAATCTCCGTGGAAGCATCATATCGTGGCCGATATTGAGCTTCACTGGACCGTTTTACATGCTGCCCGCCGTAATTATGTGTCGGCCATATTGGCGTTAAATAAAGCAAAAAAGTCGGTCCAGTACAACGAGGAGCACTTTCCAAATTTTTTACTGCATAACAAAACCAAAGGGCTGCTCGATTTGGCTTTTGGTTCGGTACCCGATCAATACAAATGGATGACAGAAGGGATTGGCTTTAAGGGTGATTTGCAAATGGGAATTCGCCGGTTTAAAAAATTGGTTGATGAGCTACCTGCAAGTGAGTACCGCTGTTTTGCTACCGAATCGCGGTTGTTTTATGGATACATCCTTATTGCCATAAAGGAAGAAAAGGCTTTGGCTTGGAGTAATTTTTATCATCCGGGAAACGACCTGTCGAAGAATTTATTGGCTTGCTTCTTCATAGCCAATAATGCAAGGTTAGTTGGCCAAAACGACATAGCCATTGAGTTGCTCAAAAACCGACCTCAATCGGCTAGCTACATCGACTTGCCCTACTTCGATTATGCTTTAGGTTCACTTCTAGGTTACAAAAGCGACCCAAAAGCAGCAACATTTTTGCTCGCTTACCTCAAACAGCAAGAATTTCAAGAATTTAAGAAAGATGCTGCATTGCGTTTGATGTGGCTCTATAAACTTGAAGGCAATACCGAAGCCGCTGAACAGGCTCGGGCTTGGGTGAAAAAGTTAGGCAATACCGCGGCTGAAAAGGACAAACAAGCGCTGAGAGAAGCGGAGTTAAGAACCGACAGAAATCTCGTTTTGCTCAAAGCACGTATCTTATATGAAGGGGGCTATTTCGAAAGTGCCGAGAAAATTCTTGAAGGAGTGAAAGCCGAATCCCTCGAAAAAGACGACCGTATTGAGTTTTACTATCGCTTAGCACGTAGCAAACACGATCAAGGTAAAACCTTTGAGTCGCTTCAGCCGTACACCGAATGTGTGAAGCTTGCCAGCAATGATGGCAATCATTTGCCAGCCAATGCTTGCCTACAACTGGGGTTGATTTACGAGAAACGCAAAGATTGGGAGCGGTCGCGGTTTTATTTCAATAAATGCCTCAGTTATGATAAACATAGCTATACACTGGCGATTCATAACAAAGCCAAGGCAGGCCTGAAGCGGTTGCCCGGCGCATAAAAAAGGGCGACCATGAGGTCGCCCGCACATTTTAGAGCAGCGCTGTTCGATTTACTTGAAACGGAAACGAATAGACAAACCGAACCCGCCACCTTGGAAATAACTTCCACCAATGATGTTGAATGCGGGTTTCCAGTCGAGTGATGCATTGAATGGAATATCTGCAAAATTGTATTGCAGTCCTAAAACACCATCTACACCAATGCCTAATCCGCCTGTATATCCAGGGAAATCACGATTGCCGCGATTGTAAAACCAAGCGTGGCCACCTGCCCCAACGAACCAGTCCATGCCGGGTGTCCATCCTGTAGGTTTGTGAAAGAGGTGGTACAATACGGTGACGTTGGTTGACCAGTTGCGTGCCGATAGAATCCCTTCGATAGCGGCACCGCCGCCAATGTGTTGTTTGTAGCTAATGCCCTGCTCGTTGCCGAACCGAAAACCTACGCTGCTGCCGCCCGAGCTGCTGAAACCTTGTGCGTGGGTGAGCTGATATCCACCAAAAAATGCTAATACCAGAAGTAAAATAAGTTTTTTCATATGCATAAGATTTCTACAAAGTTCGGTGGTATGCGGGTTATGTGGTAGGGTTTTATTTCACTTTCCATTTTATACTCCCTAGCACCATGCCTAAAATGGATGCCACCAGCCCATACAAGAGTGCTGGGATTTGGGTGTGTAATAAGTAGGCGCAGCCATACCAAACCACCAAACCTGCCACCATGGCCAGCAGAGCACCTCGGGTTTTGGCCTGAGGAATGTATATCGCGCAAAACATGGGCACAAGTAGGGTAACTAAGCCGAGTAGCGATGATTCACTCACCAGCGCATATATGTTGTTTCTAGCCAAGGCCATCCAACAACCGAGTATTGCCATAAGCAATACTGATAGGCGCAGCACCAGCAAAAACTGCTTGTCGGTGAGTGGCTTACGGAATAGCGGCTTCACAATGTTTTCGGAAAGTATAGAAGCGGGGGCGAGGATGGCTCCCGAACAGGTGCTGAAGATGGCCGAAAGTAATGCGCCAAAAAACAGCACCTGCACCCAACGTGGGGCATGTAGGAGCACCATACGCGGTAATAGCTGCTGATTGCCCGCCAATTCGGGATACAGCTGCCGAGCCGCCAAAGCTATAAAAAGTGGTAATAGGGCAATTACTCCGTAAATCAGAGCACCCGTATACATCGAACGAACGGCTGTTTTTTCGTCTCGGCTGGCATTCATGCGCTGGAAAATGTCTTGTGAGGGCAGACTTCCCAGACCGAGGGTGATCCAGGCAGCGAAGTAGTGCAGGACGTTTTCCCAACCCGCTTGTGGCCAAAACCGGAAAAATCCAACTTCGGTATGCGCAAACACCGGCAGTACGCCACCGCTTTGTTGGGCTAGCTGCCAGGCCAATACCCCCAAACCGAGCACAATAAAAATACTCTGTACGAAATCGGTTAACGAAATGGCCCACATGCCGCCAGCCAAGGTGTAGAGCGTCACCACCAAGGTGCTTAACCATATACCTTGTACCATGCTTACACCGGCCACCAACTCGAGCAATAAGCCTAACGCTACCAACTGCGCCGCTATGTATCCGAAAAAGGTAAGCAGCATGGCCAACGAAGCCACCAACTCAACGGTTGGTCCGTAGCGGTTACGGTACAAATCGCCAAGGGTGACCAAGTTCATGCGATACAGCTTGCGGGTAAATATTAGGCCGAAAAGCAGCAGGCACAATACCCCGCCAAAGGGGTCTTCTATTACGCCAATAAGTCCATGTTCGGCAAACTCACTGCTGGCCCCGAAAACGGTCTCGGCGCCGAACCACAAGGCAAAAAGAGCAAACGAACCCAATAGCCAAGGTATGCGACGACCGGCGTTTACGTAGTCGCCACTGTTGTGCACCAATCGAGCAGCGAGCAAACCAATGAGCACCGTGCCCCCGAGATACAGCAGTACAAAGGGCAAGAGCATGGACTACCGAACAAAATGTTGCTGTAGAATGAGCTCCAATTCGGCAAAAACAAGTGGATTGCCTGCCAATATTTCGTGGCCGTAAATGTATTCGCGCCCGCCATGAAAGTCGGCCACACGGCCACCTGCTTCCAATACGAGCAGTGCGCCGGCGGCTACATCCCAAGGTTTGAGGTTGTATTCGAAATATGCCTCAAATCTGCCTGCAGCTACATAGGCCAAGTCGAGTGCCGCCGAACCTAATCGGCGCATGCCCTGACTGCCTTGCATGCATTTTCGCAATACTTCTAAGTAAGCAGGCATCTTGTCGAAATTGTAGTACGGGAAACCTGTAGCCAACAAACTTTCGTTCATCGTAGGCACAGCACTTACCCGAATAGCCTCACCATTGAGGAAGGCACCGCCGCCTTTTACTGCCGTGAAACATTCGCCACGACTTACCTCATACACCACACCCAGTTGTAAGGTATCGTGCAACATGAGGGCGATGCTGATGCTGAAAAACGGCAGACCGTGGATGAAATTGGTTGTGCCATCGAGCGGGTCTACAATCCAACGCCAAGCAGTGGCCTCCGACTGTACTGTGCCTTCTTCGGTCAAGAACCCGGCTTCGGGCAGCAGAATGTTTAGCCCTTGCACCAACGCTTGCTCCGATTCCCGGTCTACATAACTCACCAAATCGTGCAGCCCTTTGTATTCGATACGTTCGCGGCCAAAATGAGCGAGCTCCTCGAGTTGGAAGCGTCCTACCTTTCGGCACAATTCGGCTACTTGTTCACAAAGCTGTGTAAGCTGAACGGTTGTCATCGTATTTTCCCTTTTTTGCTTCTGCTTTTCGACCAGTGGATGAGCACCAACAAGATAGCTAAAAAGGCGGCCGTGCGACCCAAATAATCGCCATAGCGGCTGTAAAAGCTGAGCTCTTCATTCAAATACACTTCGGCAGTAAGCGTTCCTTGTTCCCACCATCCTGTTTTACCGAGCAACTCACCCCGCTGATTGATGAAAGCCGAGATGCCCGTGTTGGCAGAGCGGGCAACATCGCGACGGTTTTCGATGGCTCGTAGGCGCGCAAAAGCTAAATGCTGGCGGTAGCCGTCGGTATTGCCCCACCAGCCGTCGTTGGTGATGATGCCAATGAGGTTGGCACCCTTACGCATGTATTCTGTTACATAACCCCCAAAAACCGATTCGTAACAAATTACAGGGGCTACCTTGATGCCTGCATTTTCAAATACGGCACGCTCCTTTTGTTTACCCAAAGTGCCGGTCATGCCTCCGAGGTCGACCGACAACTTGCCTAAAAACCCTAAAATTTGTGGATAAGGCATCTTTTCGACGCCAATGACCAATTGGGATTTATGGTAAACCTGGGGCTCTTGATCATTGCGATAAAACAAGGCGCTATTGTGCGGTAAGTAGTAGCCCCCAGCTGTATGCGGACGGGCAAACTCAGGTAATTTTTCGCCTTGTTGAAAGCTGGTCACGGCGCTGGCGCCAACCAAGAGTGCCGGGCCATCGTAATTCGACAAAAAGTGACGTATAGAAGCTTGTTGCCAGTTTTGATCGCCTTCTTTAAGCCAAATACTTCCAGGTATCGACGTTTCGGGCCACAGTACCAGCCGCGTTTCGGGGGTCATGGCCTTATCGGTAAGCGAAAGCAGGGTATCGAGTTGGTTTTGGTACAAGTTCTCGTCAAACTTGCTGTTGTAGGGGTCAAAATTGGGTTGAACAACCGCCACTTCGGCTTTTACGCCCTTGGGTTGGTAATTGCTCCAAATCATCCACGAGGCTACGAGCGGCAGCAGCAGCAAAAAGAAGGCTCGCGAAAAATAGCGGGCGGAGTTCCAACCGAGATAACGCTTCTCGTCGTCATCGAGCTGTGGGTTAGAACGTAGTAGTAGATTCTTCAATCCATAAAAAAGACTCAAATTCACCACCAGCACCCATAAACTTCCGCCAAAAACACCTGTTTTGTCGTACCACTGTATCCAACTTGGATGATTGGCGAAACTGTTTCCGAGTGTGAGCCAGGGGAAGTCGAGATCCCAGCTGTAATGCAAAAATTCATAGCCCATCCAAAGACTGATGAGCCCAAAGGCTGCATAACGGTCGCCAGAACTGCGCCGCATGCGGTGGTACAGGTACACCACGAGGCTCATGAGCAAGGTGTTGGCCAATACCGAAGCAATGGCCCCTACCCACGCGGCATTTTTGATCCACCACAGCGTGAGGCTATTGAGCAGAAAGAACTGCGCCATACTCCACCACCACAACTTACGGCTGCTTTCGGCTGCCGGGCTGTAAAAAAGTTCGTCCTCGATAAGTAGTATGGGCACCAAAAACACAAAAATGAGCGCCGTGAAGTCGAGCGGTGGAAACGCCAGCCAGAAAAACGAGGCTCCGACCACTGTGTAAAACCATTTGGAGGCTGTGCTACGCGCCAGCCAAAACGAGTACGAATTCACCTTTGGGAGTATTTTTTTTGAAGTGGGCGGCGAGCTCAGTCACCGTGCCGCGAACGGTTTCTTCGAATTTTTTACTGATTTCTCGCGAAACAGAAGCTTTCCGATCGGCGCCACAGTAGGTCGCCAGTTCTTCGAGTGTTTTTACGATGCGGTAGGGTGACTCATAAAACACCAAGGTTCGGCTTTCGGTAGCGAGTTCTTTGAGTCGGGTTTGACGACCTTTTTTTTGTGGCAAAAACCCTTCAAAAACGAAACGGTCGCAAGGCAGTCCGCTGCAAACGAGTGCCGGCACAAAAGCTGTTGCTCCGGGCAAACATTCCATGGGTAATGCCGCCTCGGCACAGGCACGGGCTAACAAAAATCCCGGATCGGAAATGCCTGGGGTACCTGCATCGCTGATGAGGGCAACGGTTTTGCCGCTGGCAATGAGCTCTACCAAACGATTGGTTTGTTGATGTTCGTTGAATTTGTGGTACGACTGCAAGGGCACCTGTATGCCATAATGTTTGAGCAAAACGCCGCTGGTTCGGGTATCTTCGCAGAGGATGAGGTCGGCTTCGGCGAGTAACCGCAATGCTCTGGCGGTAATGTCTTCCAAATTCCCGATAGGTGTGGGAATCAGCAATAATCGTCCTGCGTTAGTATTCACGGCCTTGAAGATACAAGCTAAAGTCGAGGAGTAAACCAAATACCCTATCGTACACTTTGAACGGCACGGCTGCCGGACGGTCGTAGATGTTGTGGTAGGCGGTTACATCACCAAGGGTGTACACAAAAAAAGCGGGGACTTTACGCGTTGTAAACGGGTAATGGTCGCTGTTGCGGCTGTTTTCGCGTTGTACCACCTTGGTCAGTTGATAGCGTTGGGTATTACGCTCGCTGAGCCAATTGAATTCTCTGGGATGGGAGGTGGCATTCACCACGGTAATGCCTTCGCTGCCGCCACCCAACAAATCGAGGTTCAGCACAAAACGTATCCGTTTGAGGGGTACTAGCGGGTCCTCTTCCACAAAATAGCGGCTGCCTACTAGGCCTGCTTCTTCAGCGCCAAAGGCAATGAATAGGAGGCTATAAGCAGGCCGGTTGGCGGGCTGACTGTAGTGTCTTGCCATATCGAGCAGCAGGGCTGTGCCCGAGGCATTGTCGTTTGCCCCAGGGAAAAGAGTCGACTTGCCCATGGTGCCCAGATGGTCGTAGTGAGCACAAATCACTACAAATGAATCGGGATGACTGCTTCCACGCAACAAACCAATTACATTGGCCTGCTGCTGTTTTTCGTAGCGGCTACGCACTACATAGTCAATTCGTTTCACTTTAGGGGGCAGCACGCTGTCGTGTACCACAAATCGCGATTGCCGTTGCACGTCGCGGCCAACCGACCAGATGAGGGTCTGGTCGCCGTGTTCAATCAGCACCCGTGCTGGTTTTTGTGTGGCTAGCGTGCTGGCAGCGTCTTTTCGGCTTACGAGCTGAAAACCTTTGCCAGCCTTGAGTTTACGCCCTTCGCCGGCACCACTTTCGGGATGTACCAGGTAATGTACCCCGGGAGTAAGCGTTCGTCCGTTGACACGCAGCAGCACGCTATCGAATACGTTCACCTCTAGCGGAAACCACTGCCGGTAGTCGGGGCCTATCGACTCCAAACCGAGCCTAGCAAACTCACGGGCCAACGCGTCGGCGGCTAGCTGCATGCCGTTGGAAGTGTACCCACGCCCCGAGAACGTAGGTGACGAAAGGGTATCCATCCACGCCCGTGCATAGCCAACATCCTGCGCCCAGAGCGAAGAGGTGGGCAAGAGTGCTAAAAAGAGTAAGAGTTTAGAGTGCCACCAGTTCAAAGCGGTACGACTCCATGATGAGGTTGGCAAGCAACTTTTTGCAGGCATCTTCTACCTCCGCACGGGCCTCGGCTTCGTTGGCAGCATCAATGTGTAAACTGATGTGCTTACCAACACGAACTTGGCTGGTATTGCTGAGACCAAGATTACGAAGGCCGGCTTCAACGGCTTTTCCCTGCGGGTCGAGCAGGGCTTCTAGGGGCATGATGTCGATTTCGGCGCGAAATTTCATTGGGAAGTTTGCTTAAATAGTGCCAGCACAGCCGACACCAGTATGTAGGCCAAAATTACAAAAGCCAATCCGAGGTACGACAGGGTTAGCAGGAGAAAAACAGAAAAAAGCAAAAAAGTATATACGAGCTGATTTTCTTTCCAGCCAAAACTTTTGAATTTGAGAGCAAAAAGCTCCAAAGGTGCATTGAGGAGCAGCGCTAGGGCAACCGAAAATACGGCAATCACTTCTTTGCTGAGGTAGTCGCGGGCACTGCCACTATCCGTACCGAGCCATACCACCAGCGATGCGACCAAAATGCCGCTGGCAGGGGTAGGCAGGCCAATGAATTTATCGCTTTGACGGGTATCGTGGTTGAAGCGCGCCAAGCGTAAGGCCGAAAGCACAGGAAGTAGCAGAACCACGTACTCGAGGCCCATCCAGCCGGGTACGGAGGCCGACAACTGAAACAAGAGGATGCCCGGCAAAACACCGAAGCTTACCACGTCGGCGAGTGAATCGAGGTCTTTACCTATGGGCGAGGTAGCATGCAAAGCTCTGGCAGCAAAACCATCGAAAAAGTCGAGCAATGCGGCGAGATAAATACATCTAGCTGCACTGATTAAATCGCCCCAAGAGGCAAAAACGAGTCCAAGACAGCCCATGAGCAGATTGCTCAGGGTGATTATATTGGGTAGATGTCGGAGGAATTGCATAATCCACTTAGATTGGGCTAAATTAACCACATAAACCGAAGGCTATGCGAACACTCTGTTTTTTTCTACTGCTGCTCTCCCACAGTTTGTATGCACAACCCATCGCATTTGCCGTACATGGTGGCGCTGGAGCGATAGATTCTACGAAAATGTCGCCTGCCTTGCGTGAAGCCATACAGGCTACGCTCACCGAGGCAGTGCAGTTGGGTTATTCGATACTCGAAAGAGGCGGTAGCAGTGTAGATGCTGTACAGGCCGCAGTGGTATTGCTCGAAAACTCGCCTTTATTTAATGCTGGTAAAGGAGCAGTTACTACCGCCGAGGGTATAGTAGAACTCGATGCTGCCATTATGGACGGGAAAACGGGTAAGGCCGGTGCCGTTGCTGCCTTGCGACACATTCAAAATCCAGTGCTCTTGGCACGCAGGGTGATGGATAGTTCAAAGCATGTATTTCTCATCGGCGAGGGTGCTGAGTCCTATGCCAGAAGTCAGGGCTTTGTCATGACCCCCCAAGCCTATTTCCTCGAACGATCACCACTTAAGGGTGCTGCCGAAGAACTCGCTGCTCTTCAAGGGGATAAATACGGGACCGTTGGGGCTGTAGCACTCGACAAACTTGGAAATTTAGCTGCTGCTACTAGTACAGGCGGTATGCAAAATAAAAAATTTGGCAGGGTAGGCGATGTGCCTGTAATTGGGGCAGGCACTTATGCCCGCAATGGAGTTGTAGCAGTTAGTTGTACGGGTCACGGCGAGTATTTTATTCGGGAAGTAGTGGGGCATGAAGTAGCAAGCTTGATGCGGTATAAAGGCCTTTCTTTGGCCGAAGCAGCAGATAAAGTGGTGTTGGAGCAGCTCGTAAATATTGGAGGCTCAGGTGGATTAATTGCCGTAGATGCGCAAGGGAATATCCATATGCCCTTTAACTCTGCAGCCATGATGCGTGCCAGTAAGGATGCGAAAGGCAGGTTCTTGGTACGTATTTACAGGTAGAAATAACACTTCCCGACGGCTTGTGGAAACAAATCACAGCTTTTAAAATGTGTAGCAACATGCTTGTCGAGATGAATCTGCGGTTATCTTTGTACCTGTATGTCCGAAATTCCTTCCGGCATAGATACTAAAACGAACGAATGATTACACCCCAAATCCGCTTTCAGCGGAAAGACGAAACTGGTTTTTTCCGCGAGTTGAAGACCCGTATCGACAACTATTTCGAGGAAAACAAAATCACCAAAACAGGCGGAAGCCGCATGGTTTGGAAGGCTATTGGTATGCTGAGCGTTTACCTCATTCCTTATATGCTTATCCTTACCGGATGGTTTGGTCCTTGGAGCATGTTGCTCCTTTCAGTGTTGATGGGTGCCGGACTTGCCGGTGTAGGCATGTCGGTGATGCATGACGCTTGTCATGGTGCTTTCTCTGAAAAACGCTGGGTAAACAAACTGTTTGCACGCAGCATGTATCTCGTTGGGGGCAATGTTTACAACTGGAAAATTCAGCACAATACGTTGCACCATACGTTCACCAACGTTCACCATGCCGATGAAGATATTGCCGGCAAAGCCTTCCTTCGCCTCGATCGTAACGATCCTTTAAAGCCATCGCACCGTTATCAGCATTGGTATGCCTTGGGCCTGTACAGCCTCATGACCTTTGCTTTTCACGTTAAAGACTTCCGTCAGGTGTGGAATTGGGGTCGTGATACGTCATCGAAAGTATTTTACAAGGAATTTTCCTTATTGGTACTTGGCAAACTGTTCTTTTTCGCCTTCATGTTTATCCCGCCGATTTTGTTGCTCAGTATTCCTTTCTGGCAAATTTTGATTGGGTTTACTGTCGTGAACCTGACAGCAGGATTTATACTTGCAGTGGTTTTCCAACTCGCACACATCGTTGAAGAAGCGCAACAGTTCAAAGCTCAAGACGGTCAGCTAGAAAATATATTCGCTGTTCACCAACTCGAAACCACGGCGAATTTCAGTCCGAAAAGCCGCTTTTTAACTTGGTACTTAGGTGGTCTAAATTTCCAGGTAGAACACCATTTGTTCCCGAATATTTGTCACTTGCACTACAAGCACATCGCACCAATTGTGGAACGCACTGCACGCGAGTTTCAGGTGGCCTACAACATCCACCCAACTTTTGGTAGCGCACTTGGTTCGCACATGCGCCAATTGAAGCGTTTGGGAACGCAAGCATAATCGCTTTCCGTGTAGAAAATCGAAAGAGGCCCTCGGGCCTCTTTTTTATTTGTAGGCTATTGATAGCTTAAAACGGATTGGCCTTTCTGCTTGTTATCTTTGCACTATGTCAAACCCGATAAGTCCCCAAGGCGTCCTTAATGCACTAAGCAGAGTAATCGAACCCGATTTGCGGAAAGATCTGGTGAGCCTGCGCATGATCGAAGATGTGCAAATTACCGAAGCGAGTATTTCGTTTACGGTGGTGCTCACCACGCCGGCTTGTCCGCTCAAGGATCAAATTGAAGCCGATTGCCGCAAAGAAATCAAAGCCGATTTTGGCGACATAGCGGTAAACATTCAGATGACGGCTAGGGTGTTGGGGCAAGGGAATTCGCGTGACTTATTGCCGAATGTAAAAAATGTGGTTTTGGTGGCTTCGGGAAAAGGCGGTGTCGGAAAAAGCACAGTATCGGCGAATTTAGCCATTGCATTGGCTCAAACTGGCGCTAAAGTAGGCCTGATGGATGCCGATATCCATGGCCCCAGTCTACCCATCATGTTCGGCCTCCAAGGGCAACGTCCTGCAATGGAGGGCGACAAAATTATTCCTATCTCACGCCACGGTATCAGCACCATGTCGATAGGCTTGTTGGTAGATGCCAACCAAGCCATCGTTTGGCGTGGACCCATGGTGAGCAATGCCCTGCGTCAGTTTTTTACCGATGTGCTGTGGGGGGAGCTCGACTATCTCCTCATCGACTTGCCACCGGGCACTGGCGACATCCACCTCACGCTTGCTCAATTGCTTAAAGTCGCAGGAGCGCTTATCGTTACCACGCCACAACAAGTGGCCTTGGCCGATGCCCGTAAGGCCGCAGCCATGTTTGCCATGCCACAAATCGAAATTCCGGTGTTGGGTGTGGTCGAAAACATGAGCTGGTTTACCCCGTTGGCCCATCCCGATGAAAAGTACTATGTGCTGGGTCGTGGCGGTGGTCAATTACTCGCCGATGAGCTTAAAACGCCATTGTTGGGCCAAGTTCCGTTGGTGCAAGGCATAGCCGAAGCCGCCGACAACGGTCGACCGATTGTACTCGATGCCGGAAATCCCGCTGCCGACGCCTATCGTTTGTTGGCGGGTACACTAGCGCAACAATTGAGTATCGGCAATAAGCATCGCGCCACGGTGGAGGCTTGAAAGGTATTTAACCCTATTTTTGCAGCATGCAAGGAAAAGCAGAGTTACTGAAACGCGTGGACGAGGCCTTGGATGGGATTCGTCCCTATCTCCAAACCGATGGTGGGAATGTGGAAGTGGTGGATATTTCCGACAACTTTGTGGTGAGTCTACGCCTGCTCGGAAGCTGCGAAAGTTGCAGTATGAGTGCCATGACCATGAAGGCAGGGATAGAAAAAACCATCCGCAAGGCCATACCCGAGATTCAGGGCGTTGAAGCACTTAGCGAAAAGACCGTCGAAGAATGAACCGCAGCGAGCTGGTTGAACAAATCAGGACCAAAGGCAGCTTTCTTTGTGTAGGCCTCGATACCGACCCCGCACGGTTGCCTACTATTCTCAAAAACGAAAAAAATCCAGTTTTGGCCTTCAATAAGGCTATTGTAGAAGCCACAGCCGATTTGGCGGTAAGTTACAAACCCAATTTAGCCTTTTACGAGGCCATGGGACCCGAAGGCTGGCACATACTTCAAGAAACGCTGGCATATATCCCCGCGACTTGTTTTACCATTGCCGACGCCAAACGTGGCGACATTGGCAATACTGCCGATGCCTATGCCCGCACCTTTTTTCACACGTACGCCTTCGACAGTGTTACCGTGAATCCCTACATGGGAAGAGATTCGGTGACGCCATTTTTGGCTTTTCCCGATAAATGGGCCATTGTTTTGGGGCTGACCTCCAATCCCGGCGCAGCCGATGTTGAATTGCTGGAAACCACCCAAGGTAAGGTGTTCGAACAGGTCATGGATCAGGTGGCCAGCTGGGGTACCCCCGACAATACCATGTTTGTGGTGGGAGCCACTCGCCCAGAAGCGCTGGCCGAGTTACGTCACCGATTTCCAGAACACTTTTTTTTGGTTCCGGGCGTAGGTGCGCAAGGCGGCAGCTTACACGACGTATACCATGCTGGGGTAAATGGGCAATGTGGATTGCTCGTGAATGCCTCAAGGAGCATACTGTACGCCTCATCGGGCAGTGATTTTGCCGAAGCAGCACGTGCCGAAGCACTGCGAATGCAGGCCGAGATGAAGGAGTTGATGGCGAGCAATCGGCTTTAAAGCTCAAGCTCGATATTTGCGGTGACGGCATAGGCCGTGCAACTCAAAATCCATCCTTGCTCGAGCTCTTTTTCGGTGAGCACTTCGTTGATTCGGTGCACCACTTGGCCCTCTTTCAAGCGAATTACGCAACTACCACAAAAACCATTCTCACAAGAGTACGGCAGCGATACTCCATGCTCCTTGGCACCTTTGAGCAAGCTGTTTTTGGCAGAATTATGCCATTGGAATACTTCAGACGCTGTTTTAAGGCTGCAGTTAGCCTCCACGGCTGATGCTGCGACTGAATTGCCTGAAAAATAGCGCTGCCCTTCACTGGCAAATTGCTCTTGAAAGATGCGATGGGTCGAAACACCTCTAAATCCAAGGGTAAAGCGTGCGGTTCGCATGAAGGCAAATGGGCCACACAAATAGTAGTGCGCTTCCTTCGCATATTCCACTTGTTGCAACCACTGCTCGAGGAAATAGTTGCTTAATCGTCGTGGGCTGCCCGTAGTAGGTCGACTTTCGAGCCATTGTATGCTGAACCTCCCTGCTGATTTTTTGCTGAGCTGCTCCAATTCGGTGGCGAACCAAGCGAACTCTCTCGATTTTACTGCATACAACAAACGTAAGTTGTTGTTGCCAGAACCTAGCAGCTGTTGAATTAGGGCATATACAGGGGTTATACCCGAGCCGGCAGCGATAAATATTGCTGGAGTTTGCCTGTCGTTCACCAAAAATCGCCCCATGGCAGGGGTAGAAACTAGGAATTGGCCCTCATGTAAATGGCTTAAAAGCCAGCGCGACACTGCACCATTGGCCACACCTTGAACTGCAATGCCCAAGGTTTCAGATTCCGGAGGAGTGAAAATAGAATAGGACCGCCGGTAAGGTTTTCCTTCTATTTCGAGTTCTAGGGTGAGATACTGCCCTGCGTGATGGCTCCAACCTTCGGGTTTATGCAAATAGAAACATCTACCGCTATCGCCAATGGGGTGAGTTTTAAGTACCTGGAGCTGATACATGCTGCAAGTTACATCAACTTCTTTTAGGGTGAATGGGTGTAATTTGGCAATTCGTTCATTCTAAATAACTAGGCGGCGCAAGCCACAACCCAGTCAGCCGGCTTCGCCTGCTGACGTTTTTTTTGTTTCCTGCGCTGCTCGAAGCACTTCGGACGTTGCTGGAAACAAAAAACCCGGGAAGCGAAAGCGACCCGGGTTGTGGCTTGTCGGGGTGACTGGATTTAGCCGAGCTGAATCCTCTTGGAGGGGGTGGCGCAAGCCACAACCCAGTCAGCCGGCTTCGCCTGCTGCCGTTTTTTTGTTTCCTGCGCTGCTCGAAGCACTTCGGACGTTGCCGGAAACAAAAAACCCGGGTCGCTTTCGCTTCCCGGGTTGTGGCTTGTCGGGGTGACTGGATTTGAACCAGCGACCACACGCCCCCCAGACGTGTACGCTAACCGGACTGCGCTACACCCCGATCGACAAGTGGGTGCAAAGATAGCGTTGCAAGGATAATTTTCAAGTATCAAGCATGTTTTATCACGCATCACGCAATCTGAGCCTGTGGCTTTGGTAAAGCCAAAATGGGCAGCTAGATTCAATCATGAACGAATATCTGCTCCATTTCATCTGGCGTCACCGACTGTATAGCACCGACGATTTGAGCCTCGAAAGTGGTGAAAAGCTTCTGGTGCTACATCCTGGTTTTTACAATCGGGATGCTGGCCCCGATTTCGGCGAAGCGCTAGTCCGCCTAGATGATACCCGTTGGATGGGCAGTGTAGAAATACATATCCGCAGTAGTGATTGGATGCTCCACCAGCATCAAAACGACCCTGCTTATAACAATGTGGTGCTGCACGTGGTTTGGGAACACGACACCGATGCATTGCGACCCGATGGAAGTAAACTGCCGGTTTTTACTTTGTCGGGACGCGTAAATCGCCGTTTATTAAGTCGTTATCGCCGATTAGCACAATCGGCAGAAGGCATTGCCTGCTCGGCCATGTGGAAGGGACACTATCCCGAAGCCGCCTGGCAAATGCTTGAACGTGCGGCCATCGAACGTTTGGAGTTTAGAACGCATCGTATTCTAGAGCTGCTCGAGCAGAAACAGGGCGACTGGGAATCGGTTTGCTGGGAATGGCTGGCACGGGCTTTTGGGCAGCGCGTAAATGCCGACGCTTTCACACGATTGGCTGAGTCGTTGCCGTGGCGCATCGTTCAAAAACTCGTTAATCACCCGGCGCAGCTCGATGCAGCGTTATTCGGGCAAGCAGGTCTCATCCTGCCGCAAGTTGAACCAGGAAGAATATCCGAATACCGCTATGTGGCACGTAAGTATGGGTTGCAGCCCATCACCGGCTTGCAGTGGAAGCGTTTGCGCATGTACCCTTCGTCGTTTCCCGAAAATCGTTTACAACAACTAAAGCTATTACTTATGGCACATCCCAGACTTCTAGCCGACTTTTTAGAACTAAGTACACTCCATGAAGCCTACCATTATTTGCGTTCGGCTTGGCAAAATACCGGCACGATGGAGCCGAGTAAAGACACCATCGACCGATGGCTAATTAATGCCGTTATTCCGCTGGTTTTTGCTTACGGACAATTTCACCAGCTGCCTAAGCTCAATGAGCGTATGCTCCGTTGGTTAGAAGAAATGAAGCCCGAAGGCAACGAAATGGTTCGCAGATACAGAAACATCGGATTATCTGCAGGAAATGCATTGCATTCGCAAGGAATTTTGATGTTGCATAGCTTATATTGCATGCCCAAACGTTGTCTGGATTGTTTAATCGGACAATATTGGTTAACCAAAGCTCCGCCATGACACTTACTGAAAAAGCTACTAGCGCCATCAAGGACTATTTTGAATCGAAAGCTTACGGTGTTTGTACCTATTTGGCCGAGAAATTCAATTGGTCTATTCCGAAACTCCGGAATTCATTCATTTACATCAGCTTCATATCGCTGGGTTCGCCCTTGATAGTTTATTTTTTGCTGGCATTTTGGTTGGATATACGCAGCTACCTCAAGCGTAAAAGCATAATTTGGGATTAATATGCGTATGAAAATTCTCGTAACGGGAAGTAACGGACTACTCGGGCAGAAGTTGGTTCATGCATTACACAGTGACCCAGAAGTGGAACTCATCGCTACGGCTCGGGGTGAAAATCGCCTCAAAAGAGCATCAGGATTCCGCTATAAATCATTGGATATCACCGATGCCCAGGCTGTTCTCGCGTGTATTGGCGAATACCAACCCGATGTGGTAATTCACACAGCAGCCATGACGCAGGTCGACGATTGTGAAGACCAACAGGATTTATGCTGGCAGTTGAATGTGATAGCCGTTGAAAATATGGTAAGAGCTTGCGAGAAGTATAAAGTTCATTTGGTACACCTTTCAACCGACTTCATTTTCAACGGTAAAAACGGACCATATAACGAAGAGGCGATTCCCGATCCTTTGAGTTTTTATGGAAAAAGTAAATTGGCTGCTGAGCAGCTTATTCAGGCTAGCCAGCTATCCTGGAGCATATTACGAACGGTACTCGTATACGGCGTAGCAGAGGACATGAGCCGGAGTAATATTGTACTTTGGGCCAAATCGGCACTCGAAAAACAACAGCAGCTTCGCATCGTCGACGACCAATTTCGTACGCCGACCCTGGCTGAGGATCTTGCTCAAGGTTGTATACTCGCGGCCAAAAAAAGGGCGCAAGGAATTTACAACATCTCAGGAGCCGATTATATGTCGGTTATTGAATTAGTGAATCGAGTAGCGCGCTATTTTAAGCTCGATGCCAGCTTTGTAACGCCTGTGAGCAGCAGTACACTTAACCAAAAAGCAGCCCGTCCGCTGCTTTCGGGTTTCGACATCAGCAAGGCCAGAAAAGAGTTAGGTTATTCGCCACACTCCTTCGAAGAAGGTATAGCGCTGGTGATGCACCAAGCTTCGGCAACTTAACTTCGTTTGGCTTTCCCAATTCATAATCTTACTTTCAACGCTTCAATAGTATTTAAATAGATTCCATGTCAAACCAAACTGATTCCTGGGGTACGCGAGTAGGTCTCATCCTTGCGATGGCTGGCAACGCCGTAGGCCTGGGTAATTTTTTGCGTTTTCCCGTGCAGGCTGTACAGAATGGCGGAGGTGCATTCATTATCCCTTATCTCGTTTGTTTCCTTTTAATGGGTATTCCGCTGCTGTGGATCGAATGGTCGGTAGGCCGTTTTGGAGGCCGTTTTGGGAACCACAGTACGCCATTCATACTCGATAAAATGACTCACCGCAAATTCTGGAAGTATTTCGGTGTGTTTGGGATATTCACCAACATTGCCGTAGCGGCCTATTATTGTTATATCGAGTCGTGGACTTTATCGTATGTGTATCATTCGTTGATGCAGACATTCTCGGGGATGAGCCAGACTGGGATTGCCGATTTCTTCAACGGATATACCGATGTAGAACATTCTACCACCGGTATTCCGTACGAGGCAGTGGTTTTTTACCTCATTTGTCTGTTTTTAAATACGTGGATATTATCTAAAGGTTTGAGCGGGGGAGTGGAAAAGGTGGCTAAAATCGGCATGCCTTTGTTGATTGCCTTTGGTTTTATACTCGCCTTACGCGGCTGGACTCTTGGTGACAGTGGTGCTACTGCAGGTTGTACCGATTGCAATAGCTTTTTAGGGCTCGACTTTTTGTGGCGGCCAGAATTTACCTCACTTGCCGACCCAAAAGTATGGTTAGCAGCTGCCGGACAGATCTTTTTTACCCTTTCGGTGGGTATGGGAACTATTCAATGCTATGCTGCCTATGTTCGCAAGAACGACGATATTGCACTGAATGCCATGTCGGCCGGTTGGATGAACGGCTTCGTTGAAATCGTTTTGGGTGCTTCTATAGTGATACCTATAGCCGTAGGATATCTCGGACTCGACTGGGTAAAAGAAAACGCAGGCTTCGCCATGGCATTCCAAACCATGCCGTATTTGTTCCAGAAGTGGGGTGCGTTTTTCGGAACCATGGCTGGTTTTATGTGGTTCGGTTTGCTATTCTTTGCCGGAATAACATCATCTCTTGCCATGGGTACGCCATGGATGGGCTTTATGAAAGATGAATTTGGCTGGAACCTCAAAAAGGGTGCATGGTCGTTTGGGCTGTTGGTATTAATCATGGGGTTGCCTACTGTACTTTTTTATCAGGAGGGAGTTTTTGATGAATACGACTACTGGGCGGGCACAGTATCGTTGGTGGTTTTTGCTTTGGCCGAAACCATCTTGTTTTCTTGGATTTTTGGAATCGACCGAGGGTGGGAAGAAATCAATATGGGGGCAGATATGAAGGTGCCTTCGATCTACAAGCCCATCATCAAATATGTTACCCCATTGTTGCTGTTATTGGTTTTTCTAGCAGCCTTATTCACACCCAAAGACAATAACTGGAAACGGGCTTTCAGTGAGGGTTGGGAACTTGACAAAAGTTCAATTATCGGAAATATCACGCACCAAGGTATAGAAGTGAACAAGGACTATTTCGCCGATTACTTTGAGTCGGGCGTAGCAGGTAAAGTGAATCGTATTTATGAAGAGCGTAATAAGGTGAAGATGGAAATTGGTGATGCGACCACCGGAGCAAAATTGGCCACCTACGAGTTTAGCCCTTTGAAACACGCACTTCAATTCCGCGAAGGCGACCTGGTGCGTAAAGCCGATCATTTGGCCACGGGGAGTTTTATTAACAAAGTGTTTTATACCGACATGGCACGTTTGTACTTGATAGCCTTGTTCGTGTTTATAGCTTATATGGTACATAAAGCCACTAAAAAAAGGGCATTGGAGGGCCGTTTATCATGAGTACAGGCGCGTTTTTAATGATGGTCATTGTGCAGGTAGCAACTACCTTAATTACGGCTTTTTTCTTTTGGAAGGTTCTTAAAACCCCGCCAAGGCCTGAGCCAGACTCCTACTCAGACAACGACGACGTTCCACGTTAAAAGATGAATCATGTCGGGTGGGGGCCGCTTTTGGTGGTTTGGTAAATCCGAACGTATCGGATTTTCGGTGCTGCTACTTGCCATCGTGGTGAGTGCAGCCTTGCCCGAGTTCTTTGCACCTGCTTCATCCGAGCTGCATAGTGACTATATCGTCTTCGAGAATGTAAAGCTGCCCGAAACAACTGGCCGCAAAACATACCTAAGTCAGCAGACGGAGCCATTTAATTTCGACCCGAATACGATTACTGAAGCCGATTTAAAGCGACTTGGTTTGGGAGATAGAGTAGTTCGTTCGTGGTTGAATTTCCGCAAGAAAGGTGGAAAATTTAGCGAGCCGAACGATTTACGTAAATTATATACGCTCCGAAAAGAAGATGCCGATCGATTAATCCCGCTCGTACAAATTGCTCCGGCTACAGAAAAAATGGAAAAGTCTATCGTCATGCCTCGCGATCGGGTGAAGCTCGATTTAAACTCGGCCGACTCGCTCAGCTTGCTTGAATTGCCAGGCATTGGTCCGGCTTATGCTTCTCGTATTTTAAAGGCACGAGAACGATGGGGAGGCTGGTTTACTTCTTCGCAGTTGTTCACAATATACGGCATGGATTCGGTGCGAATCGCGGAGTTAACGGCCTATACCTATTTGAATCCTCGCACTGTCAAGAAAATTGCGATTAACCAACTGGAGGCTGATGCGCTTCAACGGCATCCTTTGCTAGGAGCGGCTTTAGCAAAACGCCTAGTGGCTTACCGGAAACAGCACGGCAACTTCAGCAATGCCGCCGATCTCGCCAAAGTATATGGACTCGATTCGTTGCGGGTGAGCCAACTCGAGCCTTATCTAGAATGGTAGCCGCAAGCTAAGGGAGTTTGATTATTTTTGCCGAGCCAAAACAAAAACGCTTTTGTTGCGCTTTACTTCCCAAAACCAAAACGAATGAACTTTAGCAAGACCGAAAACCAACAGATGATTGCAGACATGGTCCGCAATTTCGGCGAAAAACACATCAAACCCCACATGATGGATTGGGACGAAAGCCAAGAGTTTCCTGTTCAATTGTTCAAAGAACTTGGAAAGCTCGGCTTGATGGGTGTATTGGTTCCCGAAGAGTACGGTGGTTCAGGTTTCGGCTATTACGAGTACGTTACTGCTATCGAGGAATTGTCGAAAATTGATGGCTCTATTGGCCTTTCGATGGCGGCACACAATAGCTTGTGCACGGGACACATTTTACAGTTTGGCAACGAAGAACAAAAAAAGAAGTGGCTACCCAAACTCGCCACAGCCGAATGGATAGGCGCTTGGGGACTCACAGAACCGAATACCGGTTCGGATGCCATGCGTATGATGACTACCGCCGTGCAAGACGGTGACTATTGGGTAATCAATGGGGCTAAGTGTTGGATTACCCATGGTAAATCGAGCAACATCGCAGTGGTGATGGTGCGTACTGGTGAATTGTTGGATTCACACGGCATGACTGCATTTGTCATTGAAAAAGGAACAGCAGGCTTTACCCATGGCCGTAAAGAAAATAAATTAGGCATGCGTGCTTCTGAGACTACTGAGCTGCTATTCGATAATTGCCGTGTGCACAAGGATAACATACTTGGAAAAGTGGGAGAGGGATTCATTCAAGCGATGAAAATTCTCGACGGTGGACGTATTAGCATTGCTGCACTTTCGTTGGGAATCGCCAAAGGGGCCTACGAAGCTGCGCTTAAATATTCGAAAGAACGCCAACAGTTTGGAAAGCCCATCAGCGAGTTTCAAGGTATCGCATTCAAGTTGGCCGATATTGCTACAGAAATTGAAGCGTCGGAACTCCTCATCTACCGTGCGGCTTACCTCAAAAACAACGGTCTGCCAGTGACAACCGAGTCGGCTATGGCGAAATACTACGCCTCAGAAGTTGCTGTTAAAGCTTCGGTAGAGGGCGTTCAAATTTTTGGCGGATATGGTTATACCAAAGATTTTCCAGCCGAGAAATACTATCGCGACTCTAAACTCTGCACGATAGGCGAAGGAACATCGGAAATTCAGAAACTAGTTATTGCACGGAATATTCTGAAGTAATTGGAATTGAAGTATTATTTATTACCTTTGCCCCTCTCAAAAAAGCAACATGATCAAAATCGAGATTAAAGAAAACGAATCAGTTGATAAGGCGTTGAAGCGTTTCAAGAAGAAGTTTGAGAAGACAGGTGTTTTGAAAGAACTCCGTGGTCGTCAAGCGTTTGAAAAGCCTTCTGTGGTTCGTCGTCAGCAAGTATTGCGTGCGGCTTACCGCCAGATGATGCAGCAGGCTGAACAAAACTAAGCCGGCTTTCGTATCTTGCTGCTGTGGCAGCAAACGAACTCGACAGTTTTCTCAATTACCTGCGTTACGAAAAACGCGTATCGAACCATACCCTCACAGCGTATGCTGGAGATTTGAACGATTTTTACGGTTACCTGAAGGAAACCTACGAGATAGAAGCCATCCAAGAGGTTGTGCACGTGCACATTCGTTCTTGGATGGTTTTTTTATTGGAGCAAGGGCTGGTAGCACGGAGTATCAACCGCAAGGTCAGCACGCTCAAAGCTTACTATAAGTTTTTGCTGCGACAGGGTTTGGTAAAGGCTAACCCTACACTACGCATTGTGCGTCCCAAGGTGCCCAAACGTTTGCCTATGGTGGTAGATGGGCCTAGCATGGATAAGTTATTAGATGAATTACAATTCCCCAATAACTACACAGGTTGCCGCGATAAAACCATACTCGAACTCTTCTATGGATGTGGTATTCGTGAGGCTGAACTCATCGGCCTGAAAATTTCTGATATAGATATGTTTGCTAACCAATTGAAAGTGTTGGGCAAAAGAAATAAAGAGAGAATTATCCCTTTTTCTGCTTTGCTTCGCTCTCAATTCCAGTTATATTTACACAACAGGGCAGAAGCACATGCTGAAGCCCCTGAATGGCTTTTTTTGACGGATAAAGGTAAAAAAATGTATCCCGGCCTAGTTTATCGAATTGTGCATCATTACCTCAGTTTGGTAAGCACTTTGGCCCAGCGCAGCCCGCACGTGCTACGCCATACATTCGCCACCCACTTGCTCGATCAAGGTGCAGATCTCAACGCAGTGAAAGAGCTGCTGGGGCACAGCAGCTTGGCAGCAACTCAAGTGTACACCCACAATTCGATAGAAAAGCTGAAAGAAGTTTATCGTAAGTCTCACCCTAAAGCCTAAAAGGAGGTTATCATGGACATCAACATCCAATCTATTCATTTCGACGCCGATGTGAAGCTCACCGATTTCATCAAGAAAAAAGTAGCCAAGCTCGAAACGTACAACAACAAAGTAGTTAGCTCAGAAATTTTTCTGAAACTCGATAAAGCCGACGATGCTGCGAATAAAATCGCAGAAATAAAAATGCAGCTCCCCGGTCGTACACTCTTCGCAAAAGAACAATGCAAAACGTTCGAAGAAGCAACCGACCTCGCCATAGAGTCGCTGCGCCGACAGATCAGTAAGCTGAAAAACTGATTGTAATACGCATCTTTTTTTTTCGGATGGGCTATTGATAAGTCCGATTAATTAGTACATTTGCATTCCTTTTTGGCGGGTACCCTAGGGAAACGCCGGAAAGGAATGTTCTTTTAAGGATGTTCGCCTCCTTAGCTCAGCTGGTAGAGCAACTGATTTGTAATCAGTAGGTCGCTGGTTCGATTCCGGCAGGGGGCTCATTGATGGGGAGATACCAGAGTGGCCAAATGGGACCGACTGTAACTCGGTTGCGAAAGCTTCGGAGGTTCGAATCCTCCTCTCCCCACCAATTTGCCGCAAGGTGAAATGCAGTTTCGGCTGCAAAAAAGCGGGAGTAGCTCAGTTGGTAGAGCGATAGCCTTCCAAGCTATAGGTCGCGGGTTCGAGCCTCGTCTCCCGCTCAATAAAGGTTACCAGAAGGGTAGCCTGAGCAAAATGAAAATAAAGTTTGCCGTTGTAGCTCAGTGGTAGAGCACTTCCTTGGTAAGGAAGAGGTCGACAGTTCAATTCTGTTCAACGGCTCGAAATTGTTCAGTCTGAAGTGCGCAACAGCAATCTTCATACAACGATAAACCAAAACAGGACAAACTAAAATAAGACAAACAATGGCTAAGGAAAAATTTGACCGTTCCAAACCGCACGTAAACATCGGTACCATCGGTCACGTTGACCACGGTAAGACTACCCTCACCGCCGCCATCACCAAGGTGTTGGCTGAAAAGGGTTGGTCGGAAGCACGTTCATTCGATTCGATTGACTCTGCTCCCGAAGAAAAAGAGCGTGGTATCACTATCAACACGGCTCACGTAGAGTATCAGACCGAGAACCGTCACTACGCACACGTAGACTGTCCGGGTCACGCTGACTATGTGAAGAACATGGTAACTGGTGCTGCCCAAATGGACGGTGCTATCATCGTTGTGGCTTCGACCGACGGTCCTATGCCGCAAACTCGTGAGCACATCCTGCTCGCTCGCCAGGTAGGTGTACCTGCCCTGGTGGTATTCATGAACAAAGTCGACATGGTTGACGATCCCGAACTCCTCGACCTCGTTGAAATGGAAATCCGTGAACTGCTTTCGTTCTACGAATTCCCTGGCGACGATATCCCTGTGATTCGTGGTTCTGCCCTCGGTGCACTCAACGGTGAGCCGAAGTGGGTTGACACTGTTCTTGAACTCATGGCAGCAGTAGACAACTACATTCCAATTCCTCCACGTCAAACTGAGCTTCCATTCTTGATGCCAGTTGAAGACGTATTCTCGATCACTGGTCGTGGTACTGTTGCCACTGGTCGTATCGAGCGTGGTGTAATCAACTCAGGTGATCCAGTTGATATCATCGGTATGGGTGCAGAAAACTTGAAGTCGACTGTAACCGGTGTGGAAATGTTCCGTAAAATTCTTGACCGCGGTGAAGCTGGTGACAATACAGGTCTCCTCCTCCGTGGTATTGAAAAAACCGATATCCGTCGTGGTATGGTAATCTGTAAGCCAGGTTCTGTGAAGCCTCACATCGAATTCAAGGCCGAAGTTTACGTACTGTCGAAAGAAGAAGGCGGTCGCCACACTCCATTCTTCAACAAATACCGTCCGCAGTTCTACTTCCGTACAACTGACGTAACTGGTGAGATCGTTCTTCCAGACGGTGTTGAAATGGTAATGCCTGGCGACAACATCTCGATTGTTGTGAAACTTATCGCTCCAATCGCTATGGAAAAAGGTCTCCGTTTCGCGATTCGCGAAGGTGGTCGTACCGTAGGTGCCGGTCAGGTTACAGAAGTAATCGCTTAATTCTACTTTAAACCAGATAGCGGAAGACTCTCCCGTAACCGGGAGAGTTTTCCCTGTCTATACGGGTGTAGCTCAATTGGCAGAGCAGCGGTCTCCAAAACCGCAGGCTGGGAGTTCGAGTCTCTCCACCCGTGCAGCAGCTAGACAACATGAATAGAATTCGTTTATACGTCAAAGAAGCAACCAACGAACTCCTGCATAAGGTAAGTTGGCCCACCTGGGAAGAACTCCAGGGTAGTCTCGTCGTGGTCCTTGTGGCTTCGCTGATCTTTTCGATCGTGATTTACCTAATGGATGTGGCTTTCTCGAATGTGTTGAGTGCTTTTTATCATCTTTTCCAATAAGGCGTGGCCGGCATGGAATATAAGTGGTATGTAGTCCGCGCCATTAGTGGCAAGGAACGTAAGGCGAAGGAGTACCTCGAGTACGAAGTGAATCGTATGAATTTGAAGGATCTGATTCCTCAGATTTTGATTCCTATGGAAAAGGTACTCCAGCTACGCAACGGTAAAAAAGTCGTGAAAGAACGCAATTTCTTTCCAGGCTATATTTTGATAGAAGCAGCAATGAATCCCGATTTGGTATCGGCCATCATTCAAATCCCGAATGTAATCGGGTTTTTGGGTGGTGACAATCCGACACCTTTGCGGGAATCGGAGGTGAACAAAATCCTCGGTAAGGTAGATGAAATGACCGAAGCCGGTGAAGTAATGTCGAATCCGTTTACGGTTGGTGAATCAGTGAAGGTAATGGACGGTCCGTTCAATGAATTCACTGGAGTAATCGAAGAAGTAAACGAGGAGAAGAAGAAGCTCAAAGTGATGGTGAAGATTTTTGGTCGCCGTACACCTATTGAGTTGAATTATATGCAGGTTGAGAAAATATCCTAATAAGATAAAAAATGGCAAAGGAAATCAGCGCGTTTATTAAGCTCCAGATCAAGGGCGGCGCAGCGAACCCGGCACCTCCGGTAGGACCGGCACTCGGTTCAAAAGGGGTGAACATCATGGAATTCTGTAAGCAGTTTAATGCCAGAACCCAGGATAAAGCGGGAAAAGTATTACCGGTGGTGATCACGGTGTACTCTGATAAGTCGTTCGACTTTATCGTTAAAACACCTCCAGTGGCGATCCAGTTGATGGAAGCTGCAAAAATTCAAAAAGGCTCGACGCAGCCCAACCGTCAAAAGGTTGGTTCTGTAAGTTGGGACCAGGTAAAGGCAATAGCCGAGGACAAAATGCAGGACATGAATGCGTTCAAAGTAGAATCGGCCATGAAAATGGTTGCAGGAACGGCGCGCAGCATGGGCATCAATGTTACAGGCACTGCTCCCTGGGAATAAGTAGAAAAAACCATTAATATATAGAGTGGCTAAATTGACCAAAAATCAGAAGTTGGCGAACGCGAAGTTCGACCGTACCAAAGCGTACAAGCTTTCTGAGGCGACCAGTCTGGTAAAGGAAATTTCCTTCACCAAGTTTGATCCTTCAGTTGACTTGAACGTAAGGCTCGGAGTGGATCCGCGTAAAGCGAACCAGATGGTTAGGGGTACGGTAACCCTTCCTCACGGGACCGGAAAAGTAGCGCGCGTGCTCGTGCTATGCACCCCAGACAAAGAAGCAGAGGCTAAAGCAGCCGGAGCTGACTTTGTAGGACTGGACGAGTTCATCCAAAAAATTGAGGGTGGATGGACTGACGTCGATGTAATCATTACTCAACCAAGTGTCATGGCGAAAGTCGGTCGACTCGGTCGTGTGTTAGGTCCCCGTGGCCTGATGCCGAATCCGAAGACCGGTACTGTAACCGACAACGTTGGGCAAGCGGTTACCGACGTAAAGGGTGGCAAAATCGACTTTAAAGTAGACAAGTTCGGTATTGTACACGCTGCTATCGGGAAGGCGTCGTTTACGCCGGTGCAACTTGAAGAAAATGCTGTAGAGCTTCTTCAAACCATCGTGCGACTGAAGCCTTCAGCTGCAAAAGGAACTTATGTGAAGAGCATCTTCATGAGCTCAACCATGAGTCCTGGTATTAACATCGACACCAAATCTGTAGCGGGGATCTAATCATGACCAGAGAAGAAAAAGCAATTGTTATTCAGGAACTGGCGGAGAAGCTCAAGAACAGCCCCTTCTTTTACCTCACCAATTCGGCTAACCTGCCGGTAGAAACCATCAACCGTTTCCGTCGTTTGTGTTACCAGCGTGGTGTAGAATTTAAGGTGGTTAAGAACACCTTGTTGCAGAAAGCGATGGAAAGTATCGGAGGAGGTTACGAAGACCTTTATCCTTCGCTGAAAGGTTCAACCTCGATCATGTTTGCCGAGCAAGGAAACATCCCTGCCCGCCTGCTGAAAGAGTTTCGCCAAAACGGCTCGGACAAACCCGTATTGAAAGCTGCCTATATTGATAGCGCTATCTATACCGGCGACGACCAGCTCGACGCACTTACCAGCATCAAATCGAAAGAAGAGCTCATTGCTGGAATCATCTTTACCCTACAATCGCCTGCACGCAACGTGGTATCAGCTCTCCAATCGAGCGGTGGCAAATTGGCTGGCATTGTAAAAACACTTCAAGAGAAAAATTAACAAAAACAAAAACTATTAAATTTTAATAAAATGGCAGATCTGAAAGCGTTCGCAGAACAGTTAGTTAACCTGACTGTGAAAGAAGTAAACGAACTTGCCCAAATCCTGAAAGACGAGTATGGCATTGAGCCAGCTGCTGCTGCTGTAGCAGTTGCTGCTCCTGCTGCTGGCGGTGGTGCTGCTGCACCAGCTGCTGCTGAGCAAACTGAATTTGACGTAATCCTCAAAGAAGCAGGTGCTCAAAAGCTCCAAATCGTGAAATTGGTGAAAGACCTTACTGGTCTTGGACTGAAAGAAGCGAAAGAACTCGTTGATGCTGCTCCGAAGCCTTTGAAAGAGAAGTGTCCGAAAGACGAAGCAGAAGCACTCAAAGCTAAGCTTGAAGAAGCTGGCGCTGTAGTAGAGATCAAGTAATTTGACTCAACGGCTAATAAGCCTACAAAGCTGTAGGCCTGCAACCCTGAGTGGTTGCCAGGCCTACGGCTATTTGTGTTCGTGATCATGGTGTATAACTAAAACTCAATTCTTTGGCTGCCAACATCACACCAGAGGGTAGAATCAACTTCGCGTCTATCGCGTCGGCGATTGAATATCCCGACTTTCTGGAAATCCAGATTAAGTCGTTTCAAGACTTTTTCCAGCTGGAAACCCTGCAGGAAAATCGTCGCAACGAAGGCCTGTTTAAAGTATTCGCGGAAAACTTCCCGATTACTGACGCACGCAACAACTTCGTTTTGGAGTTCCTCGATTATTTCGTGGACCCACCCCGATACACCATCGAAGAGTGTATCGAACGCGGACTGACCTATTCAGTTCCGCTCAAAGCCAAATTGCGCCTGTCGTGTAACGACGAGGAGCATGAGGACTTTGAAACCATCGTACAGGATGTGTACCTCGGTACTATTCCGTACATGACTCCGAAAGGAACCTTTGTAATTAATGGTGCTGAGCGTGTAATCGTTTCTCAGTTGCACCGTTCACCAGGGGTATTCTTCGGTCAAACCGTGCATACCAACGGATCGAAGCTCTATTCGGCCCGTATCATTCCGTTCAAGGGATCGTGGATTGAATTTGCGACCGACGTGAACAATGTGATGTATGCCTACATCGACCGTAAGAAGAAGTTCCCGGTAACGACCTTGCTTCGTGCCATTGGTTTTGATTCCGACAAGGACATCCTCAACATTTTCGACCTGGCCGATGAGGTGAAGGTGAGCAAAGCAGGCCTCAAAAAAGTTGTTGGCCGCCGCCTTGCTGCACGTGTTCTCAAAACATGGATCGAAGACTTTGTGGATGAGGATACAGGGGAAGTAGTATCGATCAATCGTAACGAGATTATCCTCGAGCGTGACACCATGCTCGAAGACGAGATGATTGATATGATCGTAGATGCCGGCGTGAAGAGCATCATCCTGCACAAGGACGAAAACTTGCACGGCGACTACTCCATCATCTACAACACACTCCAAAAGGATACATCAAACTCCGAAAAGGAAGCCTTGGAGCACATCTATCGTCAATTGCGTAACGCTGAACCACCCGATGAAGATTCTGCTCGCCAGATCATCGAGAAGCTGTTCTTCAGCGACAAACGTTACGATTTAGGTGAAGTAGGACGCTACCGCATCAACCGTAAGCTCGGATTAAATTCAGAGTCGGATGTGCGTGTATTGACCAAAGAAGACATCATTGCTATCGTAAAATACCTCATTCAGCTGTCGAATTCGAAAGCCGATGTGGACGACATTGACCACCTCAGTAACCGTCGTGTGCGGACTGTGGGTGAGCAATTGTACGCACAGTTTGGGGTAGGCTTAGCACGTATGGCGCGTACCATCAGGGAGCGTATGAATATCCGCGATAACGAGGTATTCACACCTGCTGACTTGATTAACGCACGTACGCTGAGTTCGGTGATCAATAGCTTCTTCGGTACCAACCAGCTGAGCCAATTCATGGACCAAACCAATCCACTCGCAGAAATCACCCACAAGCGCCGTCTCTCGGCCCTCGGTCCGGGTGGTCTTTCGCGTGAACGTGCCGGTTTCGAGGTTCGTGACGTACACTATACGCACTACGGTCGTTTGTGTACCATCGAAACGCCTGAAGGTCCAAACATCGGTTTGATATCGTCGCTTTGCGTACATGCCAAAATCAACAGCATGGGCTTTATCGAAACACCGTACCGCACGGTAGATAAAGGGCGTGTAGAAATTGAAAAGGGTGTAGTATTCTTGAGCGCTGAAGACGAAGACGAACGCATCATCGCCCAGGCCAATGCGCCACTCGATGCCAAAGGAAACTTTGAGCGCGACTTGGTAAAATGCCGTTTGATGGGCGACTTCCCAATTGTGGCTCCTGAAGGAGTACAGTATATGGACGTTGCGCCAAACCAAATTGTGGGTATCGCTGCTTCGTTGATTCCATTCCTTGAGCACGACGATGCCAACCGCGCCCTGATGGGTTCGAACATGCAACGTCAGGCTGTGCCTTTGTTGCGTCCGGAAGCACCGATCGTAGGAACAGGTCTTGAAGGCCGTGTTGCTCGCGACTCACGTGCTCTCCTTACAGCCGAAGGCGATGGATTCGTAGAATACGTTGACGCAACCATGATCACCATCAAATACGACCGTAACGAAGACGATCGTTTGGTGAGTTTCAATGGCGACAGCAAAACGTACAAACTCACGAAGTTCCGTAAGACCAACCAATACACCAGTATCAACCATAAGGCCATCGTTAAGAAGGGGCAGCGCGTGGTTAAAGACCAGGTTTTGGTAGAAGGTTACGGCACGCAGAAAGGCGAGTTGGCCCTTGGTCGTAACTTGAAAGTGGCGTTTATGCCATGGCAGGGTTACAACTTTGAGGATGCTATCGTGATTTCTGAGCGTGTAGTGCGCGAAGACTTGTATACCTCTATCCACATTGAGGAGTTTGAGTTACAAGTGCGCGACACCAAACGAGGTGAAGAAGAATTAACAGCCGACATTCCAAACGTGAGCGAAGAGGCAACCAAAGACCTCGACGAAAACGGCATCATTCGTATTGGTGCACATGTAAAAGAAGGCGATATCCTCATCGGTAAAATCACGCCAAAAGGTGAAAGCGATCCTTCTCCAGAAGAGAAGTTGCTTCGTGCCATCTTTGGCGACAAAGCCGGTGACGTAAAAGATGCTTCTTTGCGTGTTCCACCTTCGATGAGTGGTGTGGTGATTGACAAAAAGCTCTTCTCACGTGTGAAGAAAGACAAACTTGCCAAGCAAGAAGAGAAAGTAATCGTTGAAAAGCTAGATGCAGAGTACAACCGTGAGGTGGATGTTGTTCGCAATATCCTCATCGACAAATTGCTCGTGCTTGTAGAAGGTAAGGCCTCACAAGGTGTTACCAATACCTATCGCGATGAAGTAGTACCTAAAGGCACTAAGTTCACCAAGAAAATTTTGACCGACATTGATTATGCCATCGTTAATCCCGATGGATGGTTGGTTGATAAGGACAAAAACGAACAAATCAAAGAGTTGCTCAAAAACTATTTGGTTCGTGTTTCCGAAATCCTAGGTGAGGTGAAGCGCAAGAAGTTTGCGATACAAGTGGGCGACGAGCTGCCTTCGGGCATCCTCCAGCTCGCTAAAGTATACGTAGCTCAAAAGCGTAAACTACGTGTAGGGGATAAGATGGCTGGTCGTCACGGTAACAAGGGTATCGTTGCCCGTATCGTACGCGACGAAGATATGCCATTCCTTGAAGATGGAACACCGGTTGACATCGTGCTTAACCCGCTTGGTGTACCTTCTCGTATGAACCTTGGACAGATTTACGAATCGGTTCTAGGTTGGGCAGGTATGGAACTGGGCGTGAAGTTTGCAACACCGATTTTCGATGGTGCAAGTCTTGACGAAGTACGTGAATACACCGAAAAAGCAGGTGTACCTAATCTTGGAGCGACTTATTTGCACGATGGCCAAACTGGTCGTCGCTTTGACCAAAAGACAACAGTGGGTGTGATTTACATGCTTAAACTGGGTCACATGGTCGACGACAAGATGCACGCCCGTTCGATTGGACCATACTCGCTCATTACGCAACAGCCGTTGGGTGGTAAAGCGCAATTTGGTGGCCAGCGTTTTGGTGAGATGGAAGTGTGGGCATTGGAAGCATTCGGTGCCGCCAACATTCTCCAAGAGGTGCTTACCGTTAAGTCGGACGACATTATCGGTCGTGCCAAGACGTACGAAGCCATCGTAAAAGGCGACAACTTGCCGGTTCCAAGCGTACCAGAATCGTTTAATGTATTGCTGCACGAACTCCGCGGTTTGTGTCTGGATGTTCAACTTGATTAACCAGGAGGCATAACCTTATGTCGTATAAAAAAGAGTTTAAACTCAAAAGCAACTTTACAAAAATCCGGATCGGCCTGGCCTCGCCAGAGTCGATCTTGGATCGTTCTTTCGGTGAAGTTGTAAAACCCGAAACCATCAACTACCGGACGTATAAGCCGGAAATGGGTGGTTTGTTCTGCGAACGCATTTTTGGTCCCACCAAGGACTACGAATGTCACTGTGGTAAGTACAAGCGTATCCGATACAAAGGAATCGTTTGTGACCGTTGTGGTGTAGAAGTAACCGAGAAGAAAGTGCGTCGTGAGCGTATGGGACACATCAAATTGGTGGTTCCTGTAGCACACATCTGGTACTTCCGTTCGTTGCCCAATAAAATTGGCTATTTGCTCGGCCTGCCAAGCAAAAAGTTGGACGCCATCATCTATTACGAACGTTATGTCGTAATTCAAGCTGGTATCAAAGAAGCCGACGGTATCAAGAAGATGGACTTCCTCACCGAGGAAGAATATTTGGATATTTTAGACTCGTTGCCACGTGAGAACCACATGCTCGACGAGAACGATCCAAATAAGTTCATCGCCAAGATGGGTGCCGACGCTTTGCATGATTTGTTGGCACGCATCAACCTCGATGATTTGAGCTATGCATTGCGTCACCAGGCTGCTACCGAAACTTCACAGCAACGTAAGAGCGAAGCGCTCAAACGCTTGAAGATTGTGGAAGCATTCCGTGGTGCCAACGAAAGCGGTGTAAACCGTCCGGAATGGATGATCGTGAAGATGGTTCCAGTAATTCCACCAGAGCTTCGTCCGCTTGTGCCATTGGAAGGTGGTCGTTTTGCGACTTCCGACTTGAACGACTTGTATCGTCGCGTAATCATCCGGAACAACCGTTTGAAGCGCCTCATGGAGATTAAAGCTCCCGACGTAATCCTTCGTAACGAGAAGCGTATGCTTCAAGAAGCGGTTGACTCGTTGTTCGACAACAGCCGTAAGGTGAATGCGGTGAAAGCCGAAGGTAACCGCGCTTTGAAGTCGTTGAGCGATATGCTCAAAGGTAAACAAGGTCGTTTCCGTCAGAACCTCCTCGGTAAGCGTGTCGATTATTCTGGTCGTTCGGTAATCGTGGTAGGTCCTGAGTTGAAGTTGCATGAATGCGGTCTTCCGAAAGACATGGCTGCTGAGCTGTTTAAGCCGTTTATCATCCGTAAGATGATTGAGCGCGGTATCGTAAAAACGGTGAAGTCGGCTAAAAAGATCGTAGATCGTAAAGACCCGGTGGTGTGGGATATTTTGGAGAACGTTTTGAAAGGGCACCCAGTGCTCCTCAACCGTGCCCCTACACTCCACCGTTTGGGTATTCAAGCTTTCCAGCCGAAGCTCATCGAAGGAAAAGCAATTCAGCTCCACCCGCTGGTATGTACCGCCTTCAACGCCGACTTTGACGGTGACCAAATGGCGGTTCACGTGCCACTAGGTAATGCCGCTATTTTGGAAGCACAGCTGTTGATGCTTGCATCGCACAACATCTTGAACCCGGCCAACGGATCACCGATTACCGTTCCTTCACAGGACATGGTATTGGGTCTCTATTACATCACCAAAGGCCGTAAGGGCACCGAAACCGAAAAAGTTACCGGTGAAGGTTTGAAGTTTTACTCGGCCGAAGAAGCCATCATCGCCTACAACGAGCGTAGAGTGGCACTTCACGCATGGGTAAAAGTAAAAACCATTGTACGTAACAAAGAAACCGGTGCACTGGAGCATAAGTTGCTCGATACTACCATGGGTCGTATCCTGTTCAACCAAATGATGCCTGAGCAAGTAGGTTTCATCAACGAATTGCTCACCAAAAAGTCGCTTCGTGACCTCATTGGAAGCATCGTTCGTTTCACCGATTTGCCTACCACCGCCAAGTTCCTCGATAACATCAAAAATCTTGGATTCCGCATGGCCTTCGAAGGTGGACTATCGTTTAACCTGAACGACGTAAAAATCCCGGATAACAAGGTAACCTTGCTGGCCGAAGCACAAAAAGAAGTGAATGAAGTTACCCAGAACTACGAAATGGGCTTCATTACCAATAACGAGCGTTACAACCAGGTGATTGACATTTGGACCCGTATCAACTCGCGTATTACCGATACCTTGATGAAGGAAATTTCTACCGACAACCAAGGTTTCAACTCGGTATACATGATGCTTGACTCGGGAGCGCGTGGTTCGAAAGAGCAGATCCGTCAGCTTGGCGGTATGCGGGGATTGATGGCCAAACCACAGAAGAGCGGTGGTGCTGGCGAAATCATCGAAAACCCAATCCTTTCGAACTTCAAAGAAGGTCTTTCGGTATTGGAGTACTTCATTTCTACCCACGGTGCCCGTAAGGGTCTTGCCGATACGGCCTTGAAAACGGCCGACGCCGGTTACTTGACACGTCGTTTGCACGACGTAGCGCAAGACGTGGTGATCAGCGAAGAAGACTGTGGTACTTTACGTGGCATAGAAACATCGGCACTCAAAGACAACGAGGACATCGTTGAATCGTTGGTTGAAAGAATCGTTGGCCGTACAGCGCTGAACGATGTAATCGATCCATTGACGAAAGAAGTGCTTGTTGGTGCTGGTAAAGAAATCACCGAAGACATCGCTGCAATCATCGATGCTTCACCGCTCGATAGTGTAGAAATTCGTTCGGTACTTACTTGTGAGTCTAAAATTGGTGTTTGCGTAAAATGCTACGGTCGTAACCTTGCTACCAACAGAATGGTGCAAATAGGGGAGTCGGTAGGTGTTATTGCAGCTCAATCGATTGGTGAGCCAGGTACTCAGCTTACACTACGTACGTTCCACGTGGGTGGTGTTGCGGGTAACGTAGCTACCGAGTCACAACTCATCTCCAAATTCGACGGTTTGGTAGAATTCGACGAAGTACGTACCGTTATCTACAAAGGTGGCGACTCACCAGTAGAAGTGGTTGTATCGCGTTCGGGTGAGGTGAAAATCGTTCATCCAGAAACCAAGCAGCCGTTGATGACCAATAACCTCCCTTACGGATCTATCCTCAGCATTAAGCCGGGCGATATGATCAAAAAGGGCGACAAAATCTGTGCATGGGATCCGTACAACGCGGTAATCATATCGGAATTTGACGGTAAGGCCGAGTTCGAACACATCGTAGAGGGCATGACCTTCCGCGAAGAATCGGACGAGCAAACTGGTCACAAAGAGAAGGTGATTATCGAGACCAAGGATAAGACCCGTAACCCATCTATTCGCATCGTGAACACCAAGGGCGAGCTACTTCGTGGCTATAACCTTCCAGTAGGTGCACACATTGTGGTAGATCATGGCGACAAGATTATCCCAGGCATGATTATCTCCAAAATCCCACGTTCAACTTCGAAAACGCGCGATATCACCGGTGGTCTTCCACGTGTGACCGAGCTTTTCGAAGCACGTAACCCATCTAACCCAGCAGTAGTTACCGAAATCGACGGTGTTGTGGCCTTTGGTGGCGTTAAACGTGGTAACCGCGAGATCGTGGTTGAATCGCGCGATGGACAGGTGAAGAAGTACCTTGTTCCGTTGAGCAAGCACATCTTGGTTCAAGACAACGACTTCGTTAAAGCCGGCGATCCGCTTTCGGATGGTGCCATTACTCCTGCTGCTATTTTGGCCATCAAAGGTCCAGGCGCAGTACAAGAGTATCTGGTGAATAACATCCAGGAAGTTTACCGCTTGCAGGGTGTGAAAATCAACGACAAGCACTTTGAGGTAATCGTTCGTCAGATGATGCAGAAGGTATTGATTATCGATCCAGGAGATACAAGCTTCCTCGAGCAAGAAGTTGCCGACAAGATTGAATTTGCTGAGATGAACAATTGGATTTTCGATAAGGTAATCATCACGGATTCTGCCGATTCGAGCAATCTGAAAGTAGGTCAGGTAATCAATCTCCGCAAGGTACGCGACGAGAATTCGATGTTGAAGCGGAAAGACTTGAAGCCTGTGCAATACCGCGATGCGATACCAGCTACCTCACAAAGTATGCTTCAAGGTATCACCAAGGCATCTTTGGGTACGCGCAGCTTCCTCAGTGCAGCTTCCTTCCAGGAAACCACCAAAGTGTTGAACGAAGCAGCTATCGCTGGTAAAGTCGACGATTTGGCAGGCCTGAAAGAAAACGTACTCGTAGGCCACTTGATACCAGCCGGTACAGGATGGCGCTCATACGAGAAGGTGGTAGTAGGCTCGATGGAGGAATACGAGAAGCTTATGGCTTCGAAGAATGCCGAAATTGCCGAAGCCAACTAAGCGTTGACTATTGTGTAAATCAAGGGGGCCTGAAAATGGCTCCCTTGTCATTTTAAACTTACAACAACATGCAAGACGAAATAAACAATCCCAACCAGATCAACATCGAGCTCAGTGAAGACATGGCCGATGGTACCTATTCGAATTTGGCCATCATCACGCACAGCAATGCCGAATTTGTAATCGACTTTGTTCGTTTGATGCCCGGAGTGCCAAAGGCGAAGGTGAAGTCACGGATTATCCTCACGCCACATCACGCCAAACGGTTGTTGCTAGCGCTGAGCGATAATGTCGGAAAGTTCGAAGATATCCATGGAGAAATTGATGTGAATGATCAAGGTCAGGGTGGTGTACCCATGACTTTCGGTGGCCCAACAGCGCAAGCATGATGAGCGAATTTGATAAAAAGGATCTCTCCGCATTAAAACCATATGTAGCGAAGGTTTTAGCTTTGGAGAAATGGTATACCAACGAGCAATATGAAGAAATAGAACTTGTTCGGTATGCAGATGCATTTTATCAATTGCTCGATGAAATGCGCATCCGCGACTTCATTTTCGATTTCGACTGGATGTCGTGGCGGAATGAAGCCAACCGTCTCGTCGATCAGCCTGCATTATTGGCAAAAGCTGACTTAACCAGCATACAGCGATTGATGACAGCCCACAGCCGCAATGAAGCCTTGCACGACGGTCATTTGGCTGAGATGATTGACAGCGGACACATGCGAGCACTTTTTCAGCGTATCATGGAACTTTGAATTTGATTGCTGACTATATTACGGGATGAAACAACTACTTGTTTTCATCCCGTTTTTGTTTTTAAGCCTTTTGAGCGAGGCGCAACAGTTTAATGCCGGTGCTCATTTGGCATTGAACGGTGCCCAATTGGATGGCGATGGCTTGAGCGGCTACAACAAGCTGGGTGTATATACCGGTTTGTGGGTGAGTAGGGAGTTCAGCGAAAAATGGAGTTGGCAGTTTGAGATTTCTTACAGTATGAAAGGAAGCCGACGAATAGTTGACTCTGCCACCTTCGATGCAGGACCATGGTTGCGTTTAACCATGCATTACATCGACATTCCTCTTTTGCTTCGCTACCAGTATACTGATAAAATAGGCTTTGAAGCTGGATTAAGCGGTAATTATTTACTTTCGTTTCGCTATCAAGATCCCCGGAATAACGTATTGAACACCAATTTTACACGTGTTGAATTATCGATGTTGGGTGGAGCGACCTATCGATTGAATGCAAACTGGATGGTATTGGCACGAGCAAACTATTCGGTTTTCAGCGTTGATCCCTTGGGTTCGCGAGTGCCGTTTTTTGCTTTACTGCAACAGGGGAGCTTCAATAATTGGTTGACTCTAGGTATGCGCTATACCTTTAATCGAGCGAGTTTGTAGTCTACGGCGATTTTCTGGTAGGCAATGAGTCCACTCAGGGTAACGCCAGGAATACCTTGACCGGGGTAGGTGGAGTCGCCACAGCGGTAAAAACCCTTTCCATGTACACGTGCAGAGGCCATTTGCCAAGGTTTAATCCGTTTGAATTGCGGATAGCCCCCCACAAAGCCCCAAGCTCTGCCGGTCCATTTTTCCCAACTCGCAGGGCCGCTGCTGTGCAGGTACCGGATGTTACGGCGATAAATCAATTGGTGAGTTTCAAGGGCATCTAGAACGGCATTTTCAAGCAGCTCGCGGTCGTCTACACGAAGACGTTCTGGGTCGGGCCAGTGGGTACTTACCGATGCTGCCATCAACCCGGCTTCGGCACGTTCAAGATCGTTTGCTGGGTGCAGTGACAGAAATATACTGGCACTTTTGAGTTCCGGTAAAGCTTTGTTCAGGTGTATTTGGTGGTGCAGGCAATCGTAGTCGCGGTGAGGCTCAAAGCCTATCCCCAACTGAAATGCGCTATTTAAACTTTCGGATTGAAGCAGGGTAGTTTGTTTGGAAGGGGGGTAATATTTAGGGGCCAGTTGAGCCAAATTGTTTTGCGGGATTGAACTGAGCACGATTGGGCTCCGATAATTGGCTTTTTCGGTCTCGACCCAATGGTTTTTTCCGATGCGATGTATGTGTTTCACACCTTCTCGAAAGTGAAAACGACCACCACGACTTTGAATGTACTCCACCATGGTATTTACCAATGTTCGCATGCCTCCGGGCAAATACCAATTGGAGAAGTTGGTGTAGCAAAGTGCTGTAGCACCGAAAAGCACGTTCACTTCTTCCATACGGTTTTGCGCTGTAATCAGGAGTTGCTCGTTCACAAAACGAACGAAACGACTATTCTGCTGCAAGTCGAATCGGGCTAATAGTTCGTCCATTTGTTGAAATGCCGCTGGAAGTGCGCTGAGTTGTTCCCACCGAAAGCCTTTAAGCATCCCAAGGAAATCGCTGGCCGCATCGGGCGGAAATTGTAGTTGTTTTAAGGATGTACGCCAAACTAGGTCTGCGATTTTATAACAGTATTCCCAAAACGCACGTTGGCCAGCCTTGCCGAATACCCTCTCCGCCTCCTGTATCCAAGCCTCCAGATGTTCATGTCGAGTGATTCGTTGCCCATCGAGATACACTTGCATGGGTACCGCTAAACGTTCTGCGTTAAGTTGGATGCCTAATTCATCAAGCAAACGTTGTACGGGCATACCATCGCCCAAGCCAACAAGCGTAGTAGCTCCCGTTTCAAACCAAAAACCTTTACGCCAATAGGTACCTGAGCAGCCGCCTGCCATCCAGTTTTGCTCCAATACCAATGGCTTTAATCCTTCTCGAGCCAACAAGGCTGCTGCAGTAAGCCCAGCCATACCGCTGCCAATCACTATGGCGCTTTCTTCCACCTCCATAAGCTTTCAACACGTTGAAGAAGCAGATGTTTATGAAAGGCAATTATTCCACTACCAATTTGCGATAAGCTATGCCGTTTTTGCCGGGAATTTCCAAGACGTACATGCCCGTAGAAATTCCATCCAGACTAAGTCGTAAACGCTGACTGCTTTCGGTTGTATAGGTTTTGCAAATCCTGCCTTGCAGGTCCCTTAGCTGAATCGGACGATCGAAAGGCGCATCTGCCTCGAGTACGACTTCGGTTTTGGCTGGATTAGGGTAAATACGCAGGCGGCCAAATCCCGCGTCGACCACATTCAAGGTGGGGTTAAAGACATAAACGGCCCTACTTTCTGTATAAGCAATCGAGCAGGAGCGGCTTACCGCAGTAAGTGTAATGGTGTACCACCCTGTATCGGTATAACTTTTCTGGGGTGTGAAGCCTATGGCAGTCGTTCCGTCGCCGAAATCCCAGTTGTAACTACTTGAGAATTGACTCAAATTGACAAGTGGAATGAGTTGGCCAGCCAAAACGGTGTCATTAACCACGTTAAAGAAGGGTACGGGGTTGTTAGGTACGGTAAGTTGGTAACTCAGGGTATCATTACCGTTAGCATTAGTGGCGATTAAGGTAACCGGAACTTGTCCGCTTGGGAGTGTAACAACTGGGTTACTGCTTGAGGTCGCATTTCCATGGATGTTCCAGCTTAACGAAGTTGCGTTTATACTTTGTGCGCTAAAACGTACGGGCATAGGTGCACAGCTGCTGTCGATTTCTACACTAAAATCGGAAAGTGGTTTGGTTGCGCTGGTGATGTAATTGAGCCTATCGATGTAAATGTTGTTGCCAAAGTCATTTTTTACCGTAAAACGCACGACAGCTTTTCCCATTCCCACGAAAGCAGTTAAGGGAATGTCGATTCTTTTCCAATCGCTTGCTTGAACGGGCACGAAAGAGGTAGTTCTCGGACTAACTGTAGCCAGTCCTTGCCCACCATCGGCATAAACAGTAGTAAAGCTATTGCCGCAATCGGTCGATACCGATACGAGAAGGCTATCGTTACTACCGCTATTTTGAGCATGCGCAACGTAAAAGCTCAAGGTGGCTGTGCCGGAAGCGGGGAGTTGCAGCTGGCTGGTTTCTAGATGATCAAGTTGTCCGCGATTAGCATATGCATAACAGTTTACGGTGGCAGCAAATAACGAGTTGGGTAAGCCGGAAGCGGTGTTGGTAGTCCATCCGATACCGTTATCGGGGTTTATGGGGTAAAACGGCAAATTGGCCAAGGAGCCACTTTCGAAGCTAGAGCTAAAAGGTGCTGCTGTATTGAGACGTAGCCGATAACTGCGTTGTATGCGGTTGTTTAGCGTGTCGGTTTCTACCACTCCCGAGTCTAGCTGAATGCGTACGGCCAAAGTTTGATTGACCGGACTTGGCGGAACCGGGATGGTTGGAAGTGCTAGGGTATCGCGCTGACCGCGACTCAAATTACCCGTCCAACGGACTTGCTGCGTGGGTTCACCTAAAATACCCGCAGTTATGGTCATTCCTTGAATGAGGGAGTCACCAATATTGTAAACAACCAACTTTGCCCTCAAGCTGTCGTCACAAAGTACAGCGTCCACTTCTTCGATGGTCTCGGCTTTGATGTTGTAGGTGCCACCTTGTGGAGTTGCTGGGGTATGGTTCTGGCTCAGGTAGAGGAAAGCCGCATTCATATTGGCTATACCGCGCCCAAAGGTATTGTCCTCGCCCGGTGTGCCAAGATCGGTAGCGGTGAAATAAATGGCTCTGAGGATTTCACTTCCTGGAACATTCGGAAAAGCTTCTTTTAGCAATAAGAAGCCTCCTGAAACGTGCGGTGCAGCCATGGAGGTTCCGGTAAAGTTGCTGTAACCGCTTGTGCCTATGGATGAACGCACCGATGACCCCGGTGCCGATACCTCCGGTTTGATCAAAAGAGGTGGTTCTACCGTGGTGCTACAAACCGATGGCCCCCTACTCGAACTGTTAGCAATAGGAAGGCTAGCATTGTTGCCGTTAACGTTGCCTACGCAAAAAACGTTGACCACATTGGTATTGATGTTTTTTGGTGACGTGATGGTTGACGCGTTGGGTCCAGAATTTCCTGCAGAAAATATAACGGCAAGCCCGGCTGCCTCAAGCGCATTAAAAATGGGGACATAACTTCCGTTACACTGGCTCGTTTGTCCGGTACCACCGCCCCACGAATTGTTCACCACGTCAGGTACGTCGGCCGTGGTGGTGGTATCGCCATCGGGGTTTAAGCTCCACTGAAAGGCGGCTGTAGGAGAGGGGCCACCTGCGCAGCCAATGCCCGCTGCTGTGATCCACTGCGCTTCTATAGCCGAACCTATGGTATCGTTGGTGGCTGGGTCTAACCCCATCATGATGCCCATGACGTGTGTGCCATGGTTGCCACCACATTCATTGGGGGTAGTTCCAGGACCTAACCAACTTTGGCTTACAGGTGCACTGTTTCCTCTCCACCTTGCCGATAATGCAGGGTGCGCAAGCATAGTGCCTGAGTCGATGATCATGCCGAGGCGACCCTTACCCGTATACCCTCTGGCCCATAACGAATCTGATTTTATACGACGTAATCCTATTTCAGCTGCTCCAACGGCATTCGGACGATACTGAATGGTATCGATGTTAACAGGGTCAGTACTAAATTCCAAGTCTAAATCTCTATCGATTAAGGCTATGCCATCCACTTTTTTCGCCAGCTCTTGGAGTATAAATGGTTTTGCATCTACCACCACTAAATTGGCAATCCAATACGGCTGATAGAATTTCAGGTCTTCGGGATACAGCCGATTATAAGTGGCCAATTCATGAAGGAGAGGCCCTTGGGTAGCTGAAGCTTTTTCTTGCAGACGACTTACCACCGCGCGAATTCGCTCGTCGCGCGTGGCTTGCATGGCGTCTAAGGTAGCCGAGAGCTGATGCAAATCAGTTTGATCTGCCAGTAGAATTCTTACGCGGAAGAAGTTATCCTGATTCTCTTTTTTTGTTATCGCATGCCAAAGCTCATATTCAAATACGCCCTGCTGAGCATTGGTCATCGAAAAGGGCAGCGCTAAAAGAAAAGTCAGTAACAGTTTTCTCATTCGTGTAATTTTGAGATATCTAACCTTAAGGATTATCCACACAAAAAGTTTCAACCTAAATATACAGTAAATGAGCACCATCTCCATCCGAAATGCGCGAATTATAAACGAAGGGCAAGACTTTGAAGGAAACGTTTTTGTCAAAAACGGAAGAATCTGGAATATCGATCCACTCAGCAAGCTGCCGATTGCCGACACCACCTTGGATTTAAAAGGTAATTTGTTACTTCCAGGTGTGATTGACGATCAAGTGCATTTTAGAGAACCTGGTCTCACACACAAGGCCGATTTGCAGACTGAGTCTCGAGCTGCTGTGGCTGGGGGCGTGACTACTTATTTTGAAATGCCCAATACGGTGCCTGGCGCAACTACGGTGGAGCTACTGGAGCAGAAGTATCAGCGTGCCGCACGGGTTTCTTCGGCGAACTACTCGTTTTTTATGGGAACGACCAACGACAACTTGGAAGAGATTCGCAAGGTAGATTTTAACAAGGTGTGCGGATTGAAGATTTTTCTGGGCTCATCTACAGGGAATATGCTGGTTGACGACGACCATGCGATTTGTAAAGTTTTTTCGGAAGTGAAAGCTGTGATTGCTGTGCACTGCGAAGACGACAAGATGATTGCCGAAAATTTACTTCGTTACAAAGCAGAATATGGCGAAGATCTCCCCACGCGTTTTCATCCGTTGATCCGAGATGCCGAGGCTTGCTATGCCTCTTCAAGTAAAGCAAAGATGTTAGCAGAGAAAAAAGGCACAAGGCTACACATACTCCACATTTCAACGGAGAAGGAAACATCCTTGTTCAGGAACGACATCCCCTTGGAACAGAAAATGATTACGGCTGAAGCTTGCATTCATCATTTGTGGTTTACCGATGAAGACTACGATCGCCTTGGTAATTTAATTAAGTGGAATCCTGCAGTAAAAACACGAGCAGATAGAGAAGGGGTTTGGAAAGCAGTACTCGACAACAGAATCGACATTATCGCTACCGACCATGCTCCACATACCTGGGAAGAAAAGAGCCAAACCTTAACGAAGGCACCTTCAGGTGGGCCATTGATTCAACATAGTTTGGTGGCAATGCTCGAATTTGTGCGCCAAGGAAGATTAGATATCAAAACTTTAGTGCAGAAAATGGCGCATAACCCTGCCATTTTGTTTCAGATCAAAGATAGGGGCTTCATTCGTGAAGGTTACTTTGCCGATTTGGTTAGTATCAAATCTGAGCCTTGGAAGGTTGAGAAAGGCAACCTACTATACAAGTGTGGCTGGTCACCTTTTGAAGGCGTTGTATTTCAAGACCAAATAGAACATACAATCGTAAGCGGAAAGTTGGCTTGGTCCAATGGAAAATTGAACGAGGCGGTCAGGGGAGAACGTCTTGATTTTTACTCACGTTAAGGAAATTCAGATATTTTTCACTTGTATTGATTGATGTTTTGCTCGTTTTGGAGTGTGTAGAGGCCAAAACTGACATATTTATGGCGTGAAAAGTCGAATTTTAATCTCATTTTAATCTTCAAGAATTAAGCTGTCATTAAAAGTCTGTAAATTGAACCTTTCAAATTATTCTTATGAATAGACTTTTACGCAAAGTGGGGGCAGTTTTTGCTTTATTGACTGCCGTCAGTCTTTCGGCTTTTGCCCAGTTGGGCGTCGATGTGAATGGACCGTCAGGTCCTGGTATCGGAAACAGCAGTACGCTGTTATCTCCATTTAGTACTACTTGGGAAGATGGAAAGCACCAATACCTTTATCTGGGAAGTGAATTGTCGGCTGCCGGTGCCTTACCTGGTTTGCTCGACAGTATCGGCTTTTATGTGACCTCTGTAGGTTCTCCCGACCCAAGCAATATGTCTATTAAAATCAAAACGACAACTGCTACCGACATGTCGGCTTTTGACGCGGGAACTTTCACCACGGTGTATACTGCAGCTGTGCATACCCCAACTGTAGGCTTAAACAGTTTCAAGGCAACGGCCTCGTTTACCTGGGACGGTGTAAGTAATATTGTTGTAGAAGTATGTTACGACAATACTGCATGGTCGTCGGGTACCGGTGTTAGGGCATCTACATTTACCAACCCAAGAACCTATTACTTATACAAGGATGGCGACGTAGGTTGTACGATGGATCCCAGCACTACTTTAATAAATGCCGGATCAATCAACGATCGCCCTGACTTGCGTATTGCTTTTTTACCGCTCACTGGACGTGATGCACGTCTCGCGGCTTTGGTGGCTCCAGTCTCATTAGTCATAGGTGCTAACCCTATTACTGTTCGAGTAGCAAACGTAGCAGCCGACCCAATTACCTCAGTAAACCTTTCTTATTCTGTAAACGGTGGCACTCCGGTTACCGTTACAGGTGTAGTTCCTCCAGCACCTTTAACCTCTGGTCAAACATTCGACTATACATTTACAGCTCCACTTAACGTAGCCACAGCGGGTGCATATACCATCACTACTTGGTTAAGCAATGCGAACGGACTCGGTGCAGACAATAATACAAGTAACGACACCTTGGTTCGTGCACGTTGTACTGGTTTGAGTGGAACATATACTATAGGTGCCACAGGGAACTTCCCATCAGTTCAAGCGGCAGTTAACGATCTCCTTAATTGTGGTACAACAGGCGCGGTAACATTTCAAATTCAACCGGGCACATACTACGGAAGTTATAATCTTAGTAACAATCCGAGTCTTTCGGCTAACTCAATAACCTTCACCTCAAGTACCACGAATGCGGCAGATGTGATATTGATTCATGATACGGCCACTGCTGCAGCTAATAAGAGCATCTTTACGATTACAGGCATCCAACAAGTTAGCTTTAGCGCACTGACTTTCCGTCGCACCCAAAATGCGGCTTCAGGTGCGTTTCACATGATACGTTACAATAACGAAGCGAATTTTGCGAATGTTACTAACTGTGTTTTCGACGATCAAACTCCGCTAAGCTCAACTTCATTCAATAATTATGGTATTTATCTCGACAATTCTGATAATGCCAGTATTGTAGGGAATAATTTCAACGGCTTTTATTATACCATTTATCTAACCGGCCCTTCGGCTAACTCAGCTTACGAGTGGAATAATATCATTTCGGCTAACACCATAACCAATTACCGCTATGGTATTTATGTGATAAACCAAGGAAGCATTGAAATAGCGAATAATACGGTGAATGGTTTATCGTCGGCTTCGACTTTTGGTTATGGAATTTATTTGAGCCGAGTTACTGGAGTCAACGTTAAAGACAATGCTATTACTGGTTTATTGGGTAATGCTGGTATTTATATCTTCAACATTAACGATAGCGTTGGCTTGAATAATAACCTCATAAACAACGTGGTTTCAGGTCCAACTTTTGCCGCTACAAGTACATTCTCTGCGTTTTACGGAATTTATGTAGGCGCATCGTTTTCAGCTACAGCTACCAATCCAATTAATCCACGTGATAAAGTTGCAATACTCAATAATTCGGTTCATTTGGGTATAAATGGTGTTGCAGGTAATACAACAACTAGCGCTGCTTTATTCCTAACCGGCGGGTCTAATACAACTCCGGCTTGGAGTGAAGCAGTGGTCACCAATAACATGCTCGTGGCTTATGAGCCAACGGGTGGTAATTCCTTCGTTAATTTGAGGTCAATGTTCTTCGGCAATGACTCTTTAGTCAACGTGTTGAATTCAAATTACAATAATTTGTATTTGTTCAACGAAGCCTCGTCTACAGCATTAAGTAACCCACTTGTGCGCCTAAATGCCACAGATTACAATACCGTTGCTGACTGGACAGCTGCATTTGGCGACGATGCTAACTCAATTTCACGTAATCCGGGCTTCTCATCTCCGACTTTGCCAATTCCTACGGCTTTCTTGTCGAACAATTTGGGTACGCCTTTAGCATTAGTCCCTAACGATATAACAGGTGCTGTTCGAAACGCAACTACTCCGGATATAGGTGCTTACGAGTTTACACCGTCACCTTTCGATTTGGGTGTTACTGCCGTGCTCTCGAACTCACTTTGTCCTGACAGCAACCAAACTGTTCGTGTGACAGTGAAGAATGTGGGATTCCAGACTTTCAATTTCGCCACAAATAATACGATTTTGAATCTCACAGTAAATGGACCAATTCCTCAGTCGTACAGCATTACCATCAACACCGATTCATTGCGGGTTGATAGCTCTAGAACATATTTGGTTTCATCTGTGGTGAATTTCTCAACTCCAGGTGCCTATAATTTGGTTGCGGATGTAGTTCCTCCAGGAGATGGAAACGGGCTAAACAACTCCGGAAATCGGAATTTAAGTTTCCCAACTTCTGTTACTCTGCCTTGGGCGCAAGACTTCACAGGATTAACCGGACTCCCAGCGGGTTGGGTATCTAATATGGCGATTAATACTACAGCTGGTTTTAATCAAACACCTGGTTTACGTTACAACGTATATGCCACGAATGCAAGTAACGTAGTTCTTCCACTTGCAGGCCCTATCCCTGGACCTGGTTATTTGCTTGAATTTGCTTATAAGATTACCGACTGGTCGGGTTGGAGCTGGCCAGGTGTTGCCTCTACTTTGGGAGCAGGCGATACCATCAAATTGGAAATATCTACCGATTGCGGTTTAAATTACCAAACTGTGTCGACCATAACTGCGGTGAACCATGTAAGCAGCAATTCATTCAGCTTCTTCCGACTACCTTTAACTGCATTTGCTGGACAGCGCATTTATGCACGCGTTGCTTTCCGTCAGAGCTCAGGAATTGACGTTTTCTTCGACTTGGATAATTTCCGCATCTTCTTGCCACCGCCAGTTGATTTGTCGGTGAATAGAATAATTCGTCCGAACAATGGATGCGGATTAACTAACGACACTGTTCGTGTAGAGGTAATTAACTTTGGAACTGCTGCGCAATCGGCTGTGCCACTGAGTTACACGATTAACGGTGGTGCCCCAGTAAACGGAACCTTAGCGGGTCCGATCAACCCAGGTGATACGGTGATTTATACCTTTCCTACATTAGCCAATCTAAGTACTCCTGGTGCTTACGTTATTCGTGCATACCCTAGTCAGCCAAACGATGCCGATTTTACGAACGACACTTCTCGCAAAACAGTAAACAATATCCCTGTGATTAGCACATTCCCATATGTTCAAGGTTGGGAAAATGGCAATGGCGGATGGGTTGCTGGTGGAGAAAGTAGCACTTGGGCGTTAGGTACGCCTACAACAGCTGGTGGTGTTGCCGCAGCGTACAATGGATCTAATGCATGGTTAACAAATCTGACAGGCAATTACAATCCAAGCGAAAGGTCGTTTATTGAATCACCTTGTTTTGATTTAAGCTCATTGTCGAATGTTCGCGTCCGCCTAGGTGTATTTTGGGAAACTGAAGGGGCTTACGATGGACTGAATATGCAATACTCACTTGACGGTGGTCAGACTTGGTTAGTCGCCGGTGCATTGGGAGCAGGCGTTAACTGGTATAACAGAGCAAATACCATAAGTAACCCGAACCAGCCACAGTGGGCGAATACAGGCGCAGCCGGAACAGGTTCAGGCGGATGGTTACCTGCTGAGATTATTTTGCCACAACTTGCTAATCAAGCCAATGTACGTTTCAGATTCTACTTTAGTTCTGACCCAAGTATACAATATGCGGGTGTAGGCGTCGATTCATTCGTAGTTGATTTACCAACAGATCCGGTTATTACATCAGTGACAACTGCAACGGATAGTTGCATAAACGCGTCACGCACGATTAACACATCAATAACTCGATTTAGAGGATTGACTTCAGTTAATTTACATTACAACATTACCGGCACTGGTGCCTTTGTAGCTGTTCCAATGACACGAATTGGCACTACTAATAATTATTCAGGTACTATACCGGTAAGTGCCCCAGCAGTTCGAAATCGTTACTTTGTTAGTGTTGTTGACTCTTTGGGTCTTACCGACACTTCAGGAGTTCAATCTTATGTAGATAATTATTTGGGTGTAGATGTGTTCCCAGGTTCACGAACTGTAGCGCTCGGAGATACTGTAATCTTACGTGCTATTCCTCGTGGAATCGCGAATGTGAAAATCACAGAGGTTGTGCAATTCCGGACAGGTACAGGTCAAACTCCGGCATACCCTGCTTATGCTACCGGTCAAGATATGGTTGAAATTAGCAATTTAGGGAATGGTCAGGCCGATTTGAGTGGATTTAGTTTTGAAGTTGAAGGTGGTGGTGCTAGAACCTATACCTTCCCTCAAGGTGCAACCATTCCAGGAAACGGTATCATGATTTTGCATCTCGGTACGGGTGTGGATGACCCAGCAAACTCTTATTACAATTCAGGTGGAGGAAACGATGCTATCAGTTCTGCTTCTCAATCGTCTTTCATCTTGAAAAATTTGGTTGGCAATGTTGTCGATGTTGTAGCTGTAAATGGATTTACTCCAGTTAACGTACCTTCAGGACAATGGGCGGGTTCTATTCCGTCGTCGTCGGGCAGAGCTGGCGTTATCCGCCGCAATTCTGACACTAACAATGCGAGCGACTGGGTAATTGCGGGAGCTACAGACACCATGAGTGTAGGAGCCGTGAACAATCCTATGATCATAAGCTCACCAGTTGGTGGAGTTAGTTGGAATACTACACCAGTAACAAATGCAGATACCTTAGTAGTAGGCCCGTTCACCACAACCGGTACCTTTACCTATATTGCTACCGTTAGTGATGGTCGTTGCAATTCATCTGATACAGCAAGCATTACGGTAGGTGCTATAATTCCAGACATAGGTGTTAGCGGATTTGCCAACCTAACGGCAGGTAGCAACCACAATGGAAGCACTCCTGTTCAGATTAGAGCTGTAGTACGGAATTTTGGTCCAATGCCTGCTACTGGATTTGACGTTGAGTACCGAGTGAATGGTGGTTCAGCTATCGTAACCAACTCTGTTACGAGAACACTTCAGCCGGGTGATACCATTCATCACACTTTCTCAGTAGCATGGACTCCTACAGTCGCTGGTCCAATGCGTATTTGTGCCAACACTACTGGTATGCCAGGTGAGATTAACCGAGCCAACGATACGGTTTGTATTAACGTGAACTCAACCGTTAGCGTTGAAGAATTGGTTGTAAATGACCGGCTAATCGGAAGAGTTTACCCTAACCCAGCAAGTGATGTAGTGAATTTCGAATTCAATGAATTTGCTGGAAAAGGAGTATTGGAAATAGTAGATCAACTTGGTAGAATAGTGGCTCGTGCTGATTTAAATCGTGCGAACCAGGATGTTTATCAACTCCAAACCGAAACTTGGTCAGCGGGTATGTATACCTACAGACTCATTTCAAATGATCAGCTCCAGTTTGGAAAAGTTGTGATAAGAAAGTAATTCAATAGATGACCAATAGTGAAGGGGGCCTTGAGGCCCCCTTTTTTAGTTTTGCTTTAATGTTATTTTAATCTGATTTATATCAATTCTAGGAGTTCTTCCACGAACTTGTGTCACAAAATCTTAACTATGAAGAGACGTATATTTCTGTTGTTCGCTCTGTTTTGTATTCAATGGTTGAACGTTGATGCGCAAATTGGAGTGGACGTCAATGGTCCAACAGGTCCAGGTACAGCAAATACCAATACCTTAGTAACACCTTACAGTACGGTATGGGAAGACGGTAGGCATCAATACTTGTATTTGGCAAGTGAGCTACTTGCTGCGGGTGCTACACCTGGAATAATCGACAGTATCGGTTTCTATGTAACTAGTGTAGGTTCTCCTAATCCGAGTAATTTGTCAATTCGGGTAAAGGCTACAACTGCAGTAAATGCTGCCGTTTTTGATGCAGGCCCATTTACGACCATATATTCTACGCCTTTGTACACGCCAGTTGTGGGATTGGGGTCATTCAAAACTACCGCGACCTTCTTCTGGGATGGGGTAAGCAATTTGTTGGTTGATGTATGTTATGACAACACGGCTTGGAGTTCTGGTACAGGAGTTAGAGCATCTACACATCCAGCTAATATGACCTATTATCTATACAAAGATGGTGATGCTGGTTGTAACCTTGACCCAACATCCTCGTTAGTTAATTTGGGGTCAATCGCGGATAGGCCAGATTTAAGAATCGCACTATTAGCTGCTTCTGGAAGAGATGCTAGAATGGCGACACTTCTATCACCAAACTCGATGGTAGTAGGTCCGAATCCCATTTCAGTTCGAGTGGCGAATGTTGCAGCTGACCCAATTCTGTCTGTAGATCTAGCGTACTCGGTAAATGGTGGTCCGGCAGTAACGGTAACTGGCATTACACCACCATCACCACTCTCTTCTGGTCAAACTTTTGACTATACTTTCACAACCCCGTATAATGCTACAACGCAAGGGGCTTACACTATTCGCACCTGGTTGAGCAATGCAAATGGTTTAGGTGCTGATAATAATCTTTCTAATGATACTTTAACCTCTCAGCGCTGTACAGGACTAACTGGTACTTATACCATTGGTACTGGAGGAAATTACCCATCCATTCAGGCCGCAGTAAATGATATTGTGAATTGTGGCATTAGCTCGAATGTGACTTTCCAGGTTTTTCCAGGCACCTATTATGGTACTTACACGATCGCTAACGTGCCAACAAGTGGCGGGAGCAACACAATTTCCTTTACCAGTTCTACAGGTTTAGCTTCGGATGTTATTCTAATTCACGATACCGCAGCAACTGCCACAAGCAGAGCACATTTTACAGTTAATACGCCTGTAAAGGTGAGTTTTTCTAATTTGTCGTTCCGTCGTACTTTAAACCCAAGCTCGGCTACTGGTTGTATCAATTACTCAACAGCCGCCCAGGCAGAAGTGATCAATTGTGATTTTGTTGATGTTCCTGAAGTGGTGTCAACCTTCAACATCGGTATACAAGTGAATGGCGGGTCTGGTTTAATAACCGGAAATACCTTTAGGGGATTTTATTATTCGGTTTTTTTGAATGGTCCAGCAACCAATCCTTTCGTTTCGGGTAATCAGGTATTTGCTAATTCGAGTACCCGCTACCTTTTCCGGGCAATTTATGCTTTAAACCAAAACGATGCGATTATAACCAACAATAACATTTCTGGTTTTGCATCAACGAGTACTACTGGGGCTGGTATTTGGGCTGCTAATGGTTATAATTTGACTATTGCTTCTAACAAAATTACTGGCGATATGAGTAACTGCGGCATTCTCCTTTCCAACCTCAATGCCGACACCCTCAATGTAACCCAGAACGCCAGTAAAATTTACAACAATGTTATAGCTGGATCTTTAAGCCCAACTATTACCTCGACTACTATTGCGCCAGCTCTTATTAGCGTTACCGGTTCGTTTTCAGCTACGGCTACCATCCCCAACCCGAGGGATGCCTATGAAATTGTGAACAATACGGTGAATTACCGGATCAATACGACTTCTACATCTACCTTCAGCGGTGGCTTGTATTTCACGGGTGGATCGGCTACTGCGCCTGCATTTGCTTATATTAATTCACGTAACAACCACATTGAGGTAAATCCAATAAGCGGTAGTTTACCGGCTGCATTCAGATTGGT
>CALRMX020000007.1:0-157702 GCA_943369355.1 Chitinophaga pinensis
TCTCCGTAGTAAAATTTGATCTTCTTTTTTTTTGTCTGTAGACCCTCCGAAATTTAAGCTCTCGCCTGTATTCCTCCGTCGGCATCTAAGCCAGGCTCGTCGATTCCTTACTTAAATTAGCATCCAGTATGTCAATGAACTCTCTTCTCTCTCCCCCTCTTCCCTCGCCTTCTTCACTATCCCTAACCCCACTTAGCCTAACCCCCTCAGCGCCGAAGCGGCTGCAAAGGTACAACTTTCTATTCCATTCGGCAAAGAAAAATTTGAAAAGAATTTTTCTTCGTACCCAGAGCGGGACTTGAACCCGCACGACCTCATCGGTCACGGGATTTTAAGTCCCGCGTGTCTACCGGTTTCACCATCTGGGCCTGGAGCGGGAAACGAGACTCGAACTCGCGACCCCAACCTTGGCAAGGTTGTGCTCTACCAACTGAGCTATTCCCGCAATCTTCAATGAACTTCCCGTTTCAAACGGGATAGCAAAGGTAGATAATTTATCTTTTTCTGCAAGCTGTGACCTCAGTTTTTTGTAGTTTTTTTATGGCTCTTGAAAAAATAAAATACATCGTTCTGATTTTCAATAAGGTAAATTATAGCCTTAAATCAATTCGACGCATTACAGTGCGCTTTAGTCCTTTTGCGCCGCTATATTGAATGCGTATAAAACATCTACTTGCCCTACCCTTAGCATCTACGATTGGAATTTTCCAAATGGAACCGGCTGGCTTTTTTAGTGCATTCCATTTATTCCCATTATAACTGTACTCAACCGTAACTTTCCAACCCTTAGGTAGGGTTTGAAATTTCAAACTTATTGATGGGTCTTCTTCTGCTGTTTCAAAACCGAATTGATTCAAATAAGTAGCAATCCAAGTATGCGGGAGTAGCTCTATCGTCCTTGCATTGAATGAAGCCGCTGGATCAAATACTAAAACCGACGATTTAGGGGATGTTTTAGAAGGAAGGATCTGAATGTTAGCAGGAACCGTTTTGACACCACTTATATAATATCTGCCCATGTAATAAGGGAACCCAGGACGAACAAAAACCGACTTTTCATAAAAATCTGGTACACCTTCAAAATATGGCGGTAAGCCATTCAAAATAAAGTAGGTCGTGTCGCCTTTGACTCGAATTTTACTTTTGTAAGTAATTCCGACAGATAAGGGGAAATTTTGGAAATCTAGGTGAGCACTACTTGGAGCCAGAACATCAAATTCAGGTTCTTCATCCAAGTAAGAACTTGGTATTGGAATTACAAAATCATGAAAGGCAAGAAAAAAGGAAGAATCTTTAGCATGAACTGACAAATCGAAAATTAGCTGATTGCCTTCTAGCTTCACAAAATCGAGTACATACTCTGCTTTAGGAGCTTTATTCTGGCCTGCCGAGTTCAAGGAAACCACTCCAAGCAGGACTAACACGAAAATCATCTTCATCAATTGCGCAGTCTCAAAACTTAACGCCAAACTACTACTTTCTCAGTTCTTTTCGCTTTTGAAGTAGTAACCTCAATTAAATAAACGCCGGGAGCTACACCCGCTAAATCGAATTTGAACACTTCGTTAGGCGAATAAATTCTCGATGAAATTTCTGCACCTTGCCTATCCAGTAACCGAACTAAAACAGTGGCATCGGAAACATTGCGCAATTGTATGTTCACTTGGTCACTAGTAGGATTAGGCCAAGTATCCATATCAATTTGACTACGCTCATCGAAAGTAACCGCCCTCACTGGTGAATAGCCAATGCTATCGTTATTCGCGATGAATTTGAGCCGGTAATAGAACTTGTTTACTTGATCATTGGGATTATAAATGTCTCTGTCGATAGACTTATAAACTGCCAACTGATTGTTAAACCCTTTTGCTACTACTTCGCCGATTTTGCTAAAAAAGACATTATCAATGCTGCGTTCTATTTCATAACGAACCATATTCATTTCATTGCTCGTAGTCCAATCTAACTCAGCCGACCTACCGATGGGTTGAGCTACAAATGAATTGAGACGAACGAACAAAAAAGGTGGTGGTGCCATGGTTGTATCCACTGGAGTGTCACCCCCATTTGTACCGTCAGTTCGGTAAAGAAAAACGTTCGTAGCGGCATGCACCATACTTATTGGTATCGTTGCAACTCTCAACTTAACGTCGGTTGCACTGTAATTGTAGCCCGACAAGTAATACCTACCCAAACAGTAATAGTTTTGACGTGCGTCGACCTTAGCGGCAAGTTGAGTTACCTGTGCACTACTACTTAAATACGGCGCCAAGTAATTAATTAAAATGCGATTCCGATTGGCTCCTCGCTTAGGCAAGTTCACACTTATGTTGCTACTTAAAGTTTGCCCTTGGGCATTTACCAATCGGATTGCAGTTTTGTCTTGATAGATCTCCGGATTTTGAAAGGCTGTTGTGTCGAAATCTAAGACAATACTTGTTTGGCTTAAAAAAACTGGGTCGCCCGAAACCGAAGAGATATATAAATCAAAATAGAACTTATCCGAAACTGCATATTGATTCGCAATGTCAACTCTGATTCTGTTTTGAGCATGCGCTATTAGCGTACCGAAAACCAAACCAAATAGTACTATAGATGATTTAAAAAACACTGGTTCAGAAAAGAAGCCCCGGGCTATCCCCGGGGCAATAAATTAATCGTTTACAATCCTTGTGTAGGCCGATTTGTCTCTGTTGTTCCAGATAACTCCACGGTCAGCTGCATCCACATCACGGTCGAGGTTTACATCGGAGAGTATATAGCTCTCAGAAGTATTCCGGTCGTCCCATGCTTTGGTTCTATCTGCTGCATCGATTACATAGTTGGATGTTACAGCATTACCAGCCCACATTTTAGCCGTTCCAGAAACGTCCAAGAAGTCGGTTCCTGCTGATCCAGCCACATTTGCTACGGCAGTCAAATCAGCTGTAGTTAAGCCGACATTCGTGCCTTTTGTGTTGGCTGCCGCTGTCATGATTGGCAAGTGGTTGCGGTTGTAAATCACAATGAAGTATTGACCTTCATCGTCAATTTCAAACAACAGGTCAGTAGTTGTTCCATCCAAGCCCACTATTGAGCCATCCGACTTGAGGAATGCGGCTCTACGTGCTTTAACTGTAGCGCCAGAAGACGGACGTGAAGTAGGTCCAGCATTACTCAAACTACCCGTTGTAGTTCTTCTAAGTTCGATAAGCACCCAATCCACAACTCCAGAAGGAATAGAGCCAACAGATTCTGTTCCTGTGTAACTCCAAGGAGTAGCATTGAATGGCTGACTCAAAGGAATTAAAACTGGGCTAGATAATAGATCCGTTGACATAGATCCTTCCAGACTTGCCTTGGCTGTAACATTCATATACGTATTGTCATCAGCACGCGGCCATGAAGCATCTGCCACATAATTGATATTACCCACATTGCTAGTGTTTCCAGTATACTCGATCACCGCAACATGATAACGCTGGTTTGGTGCCAGGTTAGAAATGGTCACCGAAGTGCCTGTACCCGCATAAACCACATAATTAGCTGTTCCTATTTCAGCTGCAGGTGTACCAAAAGCTGCATTAGCTACACTGGAGTAGTTAGTGCCTTGTGTAGGGGTTGCGTTTACAGCATTTTCAGCTCTAACAACCACTATTCGACCGGTTCCTGTTCCCGCATTCCAATTTAAAGTGAAACCAGTTGTACCAACTGAGGTGAAAATACCTGTTAAAGGTAAAGTAGCCTGAGCAGTAGCAGGGTTAAGTGCATTCGGAGTTGTAAAGCGATTAGCCGCAATAGGAGAACTAATTTTATAGTTCTGCGACAAGCTACCAGAGGTTCCTCTGAAAATATACACTTCGTAATAGTATTGTGTATTTGCGGTGAGGTTGGTTACCGTATATGAACCAGTAACGTCTCCTACTTTAGCTCTCAAAACTACTTTAGCTCCATTTCCACCAATGGCATTGTTAGATGCGGTGAAGTTTAGGTCGTCTTCATAAAAATTACCATCTGCAGGGCGATCACCGGCCACGTAAACAGCATTTTTGGCCACAATGAGTACCGAGTCGGTACTTACCGCTGTCCCAACATCCATGCTGAAATTCATGCTCGTATTTGGGTTGGTTTGATTCGTGGTTAAGGTGATGCTTGCAATATGAATAGTAGGCTCGTCGGCTACTGGAGTAGTTGTTAAGGTTACATTTGAAGCTGCTGTTTGCATATCTGATGCTGCTGCAAACTTATTATTGTAACCACCTTCACCAGCGTAAGGAATAACAACGAAATAGTAAGATTTAGTATTATCGAGATTGGTAACGGTTACGCTTCCATTGGCTTGGTCGCCTGCATACACAATGTAATAATTGGTAAGACCTACTCTATTAGCATTGGCCTTGGCCGACCAATCGCTATTTTCTATAGAGTATTTCAGGGCGTTTCCTACGGTGGTATCGGCTCCAGAAAGTGCAGCAAGTGGTGCCGTGTATTCGCGAACCATTATTATCATGCTGTCGCCGTTGGCAGCTGCAACTCCCGACCAATCAATTTTAATCGAAGTAGGCGAGCTATTCGCACCGTCTTTGGAAAGCGTAATGGCTTGCAATTGCGCAAGTGTTGGAGCTGTAATGGAAGTCGAAGCATCGTCGGTAGTGACCAAAGAAGGCGAGCTAACTCTTACCTGAGTAAAACTACCAGATGGAGTAATCTTGTAAATTTTCGTTTTAATACCGGCTCCTGTAGTATGGTATTCTCCGTCGGGGTAGAATCCGTTTTTGGTTAAACCAGTCACTTTAAAGGTGCCTAATCGTTGGGTGGCGTCGTTACCTAAGAGGTAAGCAATTTCGCTATTCAACGAACTAAGGTTAATACCATCAAATGAACTTGGTTGATTCAAGTTGATGATGATGCGGTTAGCGTTCGCCCCACTTCCGATGGCCGCCGAAATGGAAGCATCGTACTGGGTAGTCACTGATGTGCCACCTTGATTTTTGAAGGCATTAGTTCCAGTTGTGTAAGAGATTACTGGCGAAGAGAAAGCTCCTGCAGGTAAAATGTTGGTTAGTACAAAATCGGAATAACCCAAGTACAAATCACCAACCCCTGTTTTCTCCAGGTAAACGTCGAAGAAAAATTCATTACCAACTATTCGTTGGTTTTTGATTTTCACTTCAACGTTTTGAGCATTTGTTTCCACGCCGAGAACGGCAAATAAAACAAATGTCAAAGCGTAAATTTTTCTCATCTCAAATAATTTTGTTTTTATACCGGAATTACCGTGCCACTTTTGATTACAAGGCATTTACTGGTAAATTTAGATAATTTTAGACTTCCCCATCTAAAGAAAAGTCCAGTAATAGGACAAATTTCCCAAAAAAGACTACGGCACATACGAAACCCTACTCCGGTTATTCCAAATGATTGACCGAACACTCGCGTCAATTTCTCCTTTCAAACGAGCATCTGTTGCTCGATAACCTAAATTATTACGATCGTTCCAAGATGCGGTGCGGTCGGCTTCATCAATTAAGAAAGCAGTAGTGTTTTCAACCCGGCCTGCGTACAGTCCAAAATTCCCCCCCCCCATACTGGCCAGAGGTTCTGTGCCATAGGCTTTTGACAAACCATCTTTGAAATTATGGCGAAAAGCTCCTGAAGAAAATACTATCGCTTGATTGCTGATGACTGGAATATGGGTCCTGTGGTAAACTACAACGTAGAAATTCCCTGGTTCACTTGGCTCAAATCGTAACAAACTACTTCCATCTAAACCTACAATAGCTCCACTTTTGAGCACAAAACCCACTCTGCTTGCTTTAATGGTTGAAGAATTGGCATTCGCCACATTGTCTGACTTTCGTAGTTGTAGATAAACCCAGTCAACAATGTTCGAGTTAGGTACAGTAATCACTGAATCATTGCTGGCAAAATTCCAAGGGGCTTGATTGTATGGCTGTTTTAGAGGTAAGCTATCGATCAAATCGGCGTCCATATCAGAACCGTTGAATGCCCCTTCTAACCATAATTGCACATCAACGAGTAAGTAAGTATGCTGGCTGTCGGCCGGTGCAGAAGTGATCAAGTAATTCTGAAATCCTCCAGTACCGTTGTATTCAAATACTTTGAAATGATACTTTCGATTTTGGTCGAGTCCTGAAACAACTACGGAGTCAAGTGTTGAGCTGAAGAGCACATAGGTATTGGTACCAATCAAGCTACCAGCTCCGAAAGTCGCATTGGCCGTGTAACTCGAACCATCGGTGGGCAAAACCGCAACTGCACTATCGGCTCTGCCAAGAACCAATCTCCTATTTCCATTTCCATTGCTCCACTTTACGGTAATGGAAGTCGTACCTACTGCACTAAAAACAATGTTTGAAGCCTGCAAAGTGGGTTCTACTGCCCAGCTTGATTGACTCCCCAATGCCGGAGAAGACAGCTTGTAATCAACATCAATTCCTGAATTATTAAATGTAAATACGGCAAAGTGATACGTTGTTTCAGGTGTCAGTCCTGTTAATTCAAAAGTACTATCGCTGGAATTATATACGACATAATTACCCGTACCTAATTCAGAGCCACTTCCAAAAACCGAATTTGCCGTGTAAGAAATATTATCTACTGGATCAGTGTCTACTGCTGTACCTTGCTTTACTAAAACCAAATGTCTACTCCCATTGCCTTTAGTCCACCTTAACCGCATTGAAGTAGCAGCAACATTTTCGAAGACAAGCAAAGTGGTTGACAAAGTAGGTTCGGGCGATGGCGCTTCACCTCCACTAAAATTATTCAAAACCGTGCTTCCCGTGATGGAAATGAAGTTACCAGCGGTGTTTGCAGGTTGACCATTTAAACATGGCAACGAAGTCCTTGTCATTCTTGCCGTAATCAGACTTTCATTCCCATTCACATCTGCATTCACATAATATCCTTGGATGTTAGCCGCGAATGAGGTGATTCCTGTAGATGAAAATGCCCAATACCTACTCAAATAATTGGTGTTTCCACTACAACTAGGATTTTGATCGTCGGTAACTTGCACTGTTACAAAAGCCCCCGCACTGTAGGTGCCAGAAGTGAATTCCAATATAGCAGGGCTGTACTCAGTAACCGCGGTTTCTTCTCCGATTGGAAATAAAAATGCTCCGCTATTCGAACGATAATTCTTACGAATTCTGCCAGTTCCATTTTGAACTACCATTGAACTTGAACTCGGAGTCCCACCAGAAGATGCGAGTGAATCCATGATTAGGTTGTTGGTTCCTAGGTACACCAATCCACTATTCAAGATGAGTTCATTGGTGACAGTAACTTCGTTCAATAGCGTTTTAGAGCCCCCGCCAGATATTGCGAGTTTATAAAAAACGGTTGCACCCGTGATGGTTTGGTTTGTAGCTTTCGCAAAAGTTACTGTACCGTTTCCTGGAATAAACCCATTTGTGCCGACTTGATTTATCCAGTTCGCCCTTACCTCCCAGTTTCGATTGAAAGAGGTGTTTACTATACTTCCCGCCTCAATGGTTATATCCCCATTAATCACCCAATCTACATTCGCTTGTGTTCGTGTAGAAGCATCTTTGAATACAATTTTATTGTAGGTTGTTTGTGTAGGCAAAATACCATTACCGGCGTTGTAAAACTCTACCGTTCCTCCAGTATCTGAAGTAAATGCAGTAAAGTTACCTCCCGGAAATACGAATTGCTGACTTGCTGTTGCTCTAATGCGTAATGTCCCCGTTCCACTTACTACACCTAGGTTATTTGCAAATGTTTGATTCATGTTCAAAATGGCGGTACCATTTAATCTTACCGATTCCGCCAATTGTGAATTTGAAGAAACGTTTACCGTGTGACCACTTGCTATGATAACCGGTACCCCAACAGGAGCATTTGCTGCTGCAGCGCCATCGTGACCATCTGTCGACCAAGATGCTGCTGTGGTCCATTCGCAGCCCCCCGGACAAGCTGCATTTCGGCTGTAATATGTACTTACGGCAGTAAATTCAGTGCTTTCACCTGCGGTGAAGCCTCCCGAAAGGTAATTCACATTGCTAATAAAGATGCTATCACCTGCAGGAGTAACCGTGCCAGTGATTCCATTGGTTGGCACCCAATTGGGAAAAACGAATCGTCCTGTTCGATAATTGGCTTCTGTACCACTAACATCTGCATTGTTGTACAAAAAGGAAAGGTTCGCTGTTATTGAGGCACCAAATCCCGAGCTATCAACTTGCCAATAGTAATTAAGCTGTCTTTCGGCCGCATCACGGGTTGAGGGGTGCTTGATATTTATAGGCTTTACCGTTAAGCTGCCTGTGTTCGGATTCGCGCTTATGTTAATGCGAGCTGGAGTATATTTAGCCCCAACACCGATTGGGAATAAAAAAATTCTAGCGCCAGAACCAAAGTCTTTAGTTAAGCCACCGTCGGAAAGAACCCCGTTGGTTCTTATCATTCGAGAGAGACCAAAAGTGCCCGTAATTTCACCATCAACACCGATTTTCAAATTCCGATCACCCAAATCAACCAACCCAACCGTTAAGGTGAGTCGCCTGTTAATTGTGAAAGTACCTAAGAAATTTACATTCGTAACGTTGTTGATTACAACATTACCAAAAGTACCTATGCCACTTATTTGCTGCGTTGCTGTTCCTGAAAAGAACAAGGTATTGGTTGAGCTATTTGACAAACTCGTATGTGTCCCATTGTTCGTCACACTGCTCTTACAATCAATCTCCTGACTGTTGTCGTTAATAGTAGCTCCCGACTCGATTGTAAATGTACCATTCACGCGAATGGGACTGCTTGTTTGCAAAGTTAAATTAGCTCCTGATGAAATGACTAAGTTGTGGAATGCATTGGAGCCGTTCATCGCCCCTTCTATTTGAGAGGGATTCCCATTAATTCTTGTAGTGTTGATTCCTGCATTGTAGGTTCCTAAACGTTGAATCTTCGCACCTACAGTTACATTTAGGTTATTCGTATTCAGTGTCCCATTGGTTAGAATGCGAAGCTCGTTATTGACGTTTAAGTTATTTACTGTCAAATCTACAATAGCTAGATTCGCTCCATCTCCTTCTATTTCTAAATTCCAGAAGCTATAAGTTACATCGAACCTATAATTTTGGGTTGACCCTACTCCGGTTGGCTTCAACCTTACTATTCCGCCATCTACAAAACTTGAATCAGGTCGAACGTATAAATCGGCAAAAGTTACAGCACCTCCTCTAAACACGTTTAACTGAGGTGAGCCCGTCATTTCGAAGTATGCATTAGCATTTACAACTTCAATTTTTCCTCTGCTCCCTCTATGGTTTCTTCCATAGATGTTTACAACGCTAGTTCCACTTTGTTTATAAAATAAAGCACCTGCTGTGCTCGACAAAGATCTACGTATCTGCCCATTCACATTCAATATTCCTCCACTCACTTCGAGACGAGGTAAGCCTGCTGGGGCTATTTCAATATCATTGGCGGAATTGTTCGTCGTACGGCCAATATTAAACGTGCCGGCACTAACCTCAAGCGTGCCCCGTAAAATCAAGTCTGCGGTGTCGCTGGCAATATCGCCGACCCAAATGGTAGATGAAGCCCCAGATAATTTCAGACAAGCCGTTTCGGGGATTTCAAAAGATGCAGCTGTATTGGTTAAGGTTATGGTCGATGATGATTTAGAAAAATCAAAGTACCCGTTCTGTAATGTAAGCCAATTATTACTCAAGGTGGTTAAAGTACCTGCCACATTCAAGGAAACGCCTGTGGCACAGCTAGTGCCTTTATCTATGATCAGGTTGGCTAACTCAGTTGCGGCACCTCCTGTATTTCCCCCAAAAGTTGCAGCCGTTGAGCCACGCAAAGTCAGGTCAGCACGAATACTGGCTGCTTGGTACAGGTCAATGGTTCCATTATTCGTGATGTCTCGATTAACATAAATGTTATGAACCGTATTCGAGCCTCCTGCCTGAATAGCAAAGTTTGCGCCGTTGTTTACGATTAATCGTTCATTTACTTCAATGGTGCGGGCTGTACCCGTATTCTGTATCCGAAAAGTACCCGATTCTACTTTTAGGTCTTTCCCTATCAGAAGATTGCCGCCTACGGCGTTGGTGTTGTACGTAAACACCGATGCCGTAGAGGCAGCAGCTACTTTTAAAGTATCATAAACTGTTAGATTTGCACTGGAAAGAAAAATCTGCCCAGTTCCCTGGGGACTAAAGGTAAGATTTCGATACGTAGAAATTGAAGCAGGCAAGGTCGCCGTTTGACCCGTTGCGCAATAATATTCTACCTCTCCTCCATTTTCTCCAAGAAAAGTACCAAAGTCACCTGCGGGGAATGCAAAAGTTGCCGAGCTAAATCCTATTCTTAAACGACCATTACCTGATACCGTTTCTCCTTCAATCGCGCCAAAATTATGGCCGGTAAATCCTTGCAAGTCGAGCACAGATCCATTGCCAATTATTAGACTCCCAGAAAATGCACCATTTTGAGAAACCGTAATGGTATGAAACACCGTAGAACCATCACCAATGCGGACAATACTATTCGCGTTGGGTATGGAAGCAGGAGGTGAAGTAACCGTATGGCTCACCGTACTCCACGTATTTACATCATTGTAATTGCCATTTTGTCGGCTATAATAAATAGTTACAGCACCGAAAGGATTGTCGGGTGAATTATCGCCTGCAGTGTAGTCGCCAGTAATGGTATTTTCAAAAAATGAGGAATTAAACGTCGCCGTATTTGTCGCTTCATCTACATCTGTCACCACCCCTGGTACCCAACCGCTGGAGTTTACATCGAATCTAGCTACCACATACCCATCCTCCGTAACTCCGGTGCCCGTTACAACATCGGCTTGCGCATAGCTGTACTGATGCGCTACCTTGGCGCTACCAAGAACAAATCCACTTTGTGTCACACGCCAATAATACGTGAGTGATTTACCATTGGCAGTTACACTAGGGTGCTCGAAAGCCACTGGGCGTATAGTGATTGTACCTCTCGTTACTGGGTTCGCATTGAATGTGATGGTAGCTGGTGTGTAATCGTTAGCTGTGCCAATTGGGAAAACAAAACTGTTTACATTGTAAACTTTGGTAAGGCCCAAAGCGGATTGAAAACCACTCGTTCGAACGAATCTCACCGAGGAGTTATTAGTAACCGTTGCAAAAGTATCTAAAAGAAGGTTAAACCCTTGTATATCCAAAATACGCTGAAAAGACCCATTCGTAATGAATTGTAGGGCACCTGTAATCTTAATATTTGAAGAAAGCGTGTAGACTGTGTTGGCCGCTGGACCATTTAAATCGATATTCTGAATAATTCCATTTCCATTGCCGCTTATCGTACGGCTAGCAGCAGTGCTTAAAAGCAACTTGCCAGAACCTGTATGGACTCCATTCCAAGTGATACCTGACCGCAATTCGAGTGTTTTACCTCCGTCGGCAAGTATTCCAGAACTAAAATTCATGCTACCTAAAACCAAAAAAGTGCTGTTTGTGCCAGCCAATTCTAAGGTGTCTGATTTACTAACCGTTAGATTATTTATACCGGATGTGATTGACCCGCTACTCGAAAAAAACTGTTTAGTCGACCCATTAAATGTAATCGTTGAAGTTCCAGGCGTGAAGGTAGACCCTGTATTGATGGTAAAGTCTCCACCTACAGTGAAGTTAAGATTATTGGTGTTGTAGGTTTGGCTACCTGTTATTTCAAAGTCATTCAGTATCGTCAATGGATTCACCAACTGTTGAATGTTCCCGGTTCCTCCTGTACGATTTACTTTAAGGTTATAAAAGGGTGCAGTTGATCTAAAATTAAAATTCTGCGTCCCGGTAGTAATAAATTCGACTTGGCCTCCAGTTACAATGGCATTAAGTGGAGATACGTTGATGTCTAAACCTCCATAGGTAGATGTAGTTGGATTTGAGATAATCAAATTCCCTCCTGTCATCTGAAATGATGCGTCTACACTTTCAAGTTTAAATACCGGATTACTATTATTTGTTTCTCCTATATTGTTTAGGATGCAAGTCCCACCCGATTGTCTGTAGGTTGTTCGACCTGCACCTACATTCCACATTTGACAAACCGTAGTTGTACCTCCTTCAATATCGATAATCCCATCCCCAATATAAATGAGGCCAGCTGCATTAGAAGTAGTAAAAGTACCCCCGCTAACGCGTAAACGTCCCGAAATAGTTACAGCTTGATAGCCGGTACCGTTATCCGTCGTGGTTGTCGACACACTTGCTCCATCCACCCACAAACAAGTATTCAATGGAATCCAAATATCGTCGCCTCCTTCAGAAAGACTAGGTATGGAAATATTCTCTTTCAAACGAAGTGTTCCATTTCGTAATGAAAGGGCTTTTAAGACGATAGGATTTGGATCTGTCGTGGTTTGAGGCGGATTATTGGCCATGTCATTTTCGCCGAGCAATCTGAAATTGGCCACGTTACTCGAATTTACTGTCAATACGAAGGTTTGATCAATTCCTTTATCGAGCACTAACCGATAAAAGTCGGTTACACCAAAACAATCTAACCGAGTACTTGAAGTGCCAGAAAAAGTCACTGTAACGTACCCTCCGTTATAAGGATTCAGATAATCGGCCGTAGTTTGATTGGTAAACCGAACTCTTCCCGTATTGATGAAATCGCCAGCAACAGAAAGTGTGTGTGCACCTGCGGTATGTGTTGTAAGCGAGCAGGCGGCTGATACAACGATGTTACCATTAACCGTTAGGCTACGCGTAGTTGCATCGTTTCCTATCCTGAAATCGACAGTTGCAGTCCCAGTTCTCTCAATGGTTAAATTTCCATTGATCGTAAGATTCGATGCAAGACGATAAATGACGCTCCCACTCGTTTCACGGGTCAGCTTCAAATTATTGAACTCGGTTATCGACGTTGGAAGCGTGATATCTGCACCGGTATAATAATACGTAACCGTTCCCCCTCCCGCTGAGTTTAGTGCATACGTATCTGAAACTGGAAAGTAAGCTGGCGAAGCTGCTCTCGTTATTCTAAGTTCTCCTTGTCCACCTAAGCTACTCAAATCAGGGAGCGTAAAGGTGCTTATATCAAGTACACCTCCACTTTGGAGTGTAATACCAATTTCGGCGGTGGTAACATTTGCGGTAAGCGAAACCACGCGGCCGTTCAAAACAACTACACTATCGTTGGCAGTTGGTACTTCAGGTTCAAGCAAGGTAGTGCCTGAAGGATCTTTAGTCCACGTATTTGTCGTTGACCATGGCCCTGATTGATAGCTGTAAAACACCCTTGCTGGTCGTAAAGCTATGCTGTAAGCAATCCAACGATCGGATGTTGAAGAAACAACTGTGCGCGTGCCTGTAGCAACAGCTGTGGGTATCAACTCGTCGGCTATCATTACGCTAATGTTATTCGTGCCCCCCACCTGATAATACGACCTTTCCGACATAGATGCTGGCTCGGTAAGCGTAATCGCGCCTGTTTCCCTGAAGTTATAAAGCCCAATATACCAGGCATTTGCCACAGTAGTAGTACGGCTTGGTGCCGCCAAATTTGCATTGTTGCCTGTGGCAGCACTATTTTCTAAAAAAGGAGACTTTAAACTAACCCCCCTATACGCAGCCATTGAAGCAGCTACTTGAATTGCCGTACTTGTTTTTGATATGTTGTATGAAGCCGGCTCCGATCCCGTCGCAAATCGATAGAATACAGCCGTAATCATACTGGAGTTAGTTGCTTGATATAAAGACGTCCAACCAGCCGGTGTATTTATCGATCCAGCGATGTTTCGCCAACTCACTGTAATCAACAATAAATCGTTTTGTTGAATACCCGTAGGAACATTCAAATTAATATTAGTAACGGCAGTGGTAGAACCGTTGGTGGTAGCATTTACAAAAGAAATTGCCTGCGCACTTGCTTCAATGCTGAAGCTTACCAAACCAATTAGCAGTAAAAGCCATTTGAAAGAATTCATCACTTTTAGAGTACAAGAATACTGCCGACCCACTTCATTCCGTTATTTCAGCATTAATATCGGATTTTTATCCGAAATCGGGACACATTTCTCATTGTGCGAAAAACACATGAAGCTGGTCAAGCTTACATTAATTTTTTCAACTCATTTAAAATGAACAGGGCTTCTACTGGAGTAAGTCGATTGATATCTAAATCTTCCAGTTTCTGCCTAATCAGAGCATAATTCGGGTCTTTGTGTTCGAACATATTCAATTGAAACTCGGTTTGACGCGTTTTTCTCAGTTTCGTTACTCCACCTGCTTCGCGTTGAGCTTCTAATTCTTTCAACAATTTTTCGGCTTGCTGCAGCACTGATTGCGGCACTCCAGCCATACGGGCTACATGTATACCAAAGCTGTGTTCGCTGCCGCCAGCTACCAGCTTCCGCAAAAAGATAATCCGGTTGGCCACCTCCTTAATCGACACGTTAAAATTATGAATGCGCGGAAAGGCTTTTTCCATTTCATTCAACTCGTGATAATGCGTTGCAAATAAGGTTCTCGGATGAAAAACTGGATGTTGATGCAAATACTCAGCTATCGCCCAAGCAATAGAAATCCCATCGTACGTACTTGTTCCTCTTCCAATTTCATCGAGTAAAATCAGACTACGTGCTGAAATATTGTTCAAAATGCTCGCCGTTTCATTCATCTCTACCATAAATGTAGATTCGCCCGAGCTGATGTTATCGGTGGCCCCTACGCGGGTAAATATCTTGTCGACCAAACCAATACGAGCAGAACTTGCAGGAACCCAGCAGCCGATTTGTGCTAGAAGTGTAATCAATGCTGTTTGCCTTAGTAGTGCCGATTTACCCGCCATATTTGGGCCCGTAATCATCAAAATTTGTTGCGTATCCGAATCGAGGTACAAATCGTTGGGCACATATTGCTCACCTGCTGCCAATCTCTTTTCAATAACTGGGTGTCGAGCCCCCTCGAGATGTAAAATAAAGGATTCGTCGATAACTGGCCGCACATAATGATTGTCTTGGGCCAACTGATGAAAACCGATTAGCACGTCTAACTTTGCTAACAGCTGCGCATTGAGCTGAATGGGGATTAAGTATTCATTCACCGCAAGTAACAATTGTCCGAAAATCTTTTCTTCAAGAATTTGAATTTTACCTTCAGCGCCTAAAATTTGTTCTTCAAAAGATTTTAATTCTTCGGTGATGTAGCGTTCGGCATTTACCAACGTTTGCTTCCGTATCCAATCGGATGGTACTTTGTCCTTGTGCGTATTGGTTACTTCTAAGTAGTAGCCAAAAACGTTGTTGTAGCTTACTTTTAGAGATGAAATCCCGGTTCTTTCGGCTTCTCTCACTTGTATTTGGTGTAAATAGTCTTTGCCATTAAAGGCAATCTGACGTAGCCTATCTAGTTCATCATGTACCCCTGTGGCAATTACTCCACCTTTATTTAAAAGTGCAGGAGCGTCTTCATTTAGCTCTTTGGTTAAACGTTCGATAAGAAGCTCGCAAGGGTTCAACTGATCGGCTAACTGCTTTAATGGTGAATGAGCTGATGCCATTAAGTAGGCTCTGATGGGTGCAATGGTTTTTAGCGACCGATTTAACTGAACTAGCTCTCGCGGACTTACTCTACCCGTTGCGACGCGTGTCAGCAATCGCTCTAAATCACCAAGTTGCTTCAATTCAAATCTGATATCCGCGCTAGTGTTTTCGTGCTCAACAAACCATGCCACGATTTCTTGACGATCTAAGATAGGCTGAAGATCCTTTAATGGAAAAACAAGCCATCTACGCAGCAAGCGAGCCCCCATAGGTGTAGCAGTGCGATCAATCACTTGAAACAACCCCATACCGCCTTCTGAAGAGGCCTCTAATAACTCCAAATTCCGTATAGTGAATCTATCCAGCCAAACCGATTGACTAGAATCCATACGCGAAAGACCTTGCAAATGAGTCAAGTCTTTTTGCTGAGTTTCTTTCAAATAATGCAAAGCGCCACCAGCAGCTATGATGGCAAGTGGCCAATTTTCGATGCCGAAACCTTTTAATGAATGCGTTTCGTATTGCCTCGTCAAAAGTTCTAGGGCGTAATCGTCACTAAAAACCCAATCTTCAAGCGCGTGATGATACCACTTATCTCCAAATACTGCCGAATACTGACCATTCTTACTTTTAGGAAAAAGAACCTCAGCGGGTTGAAGACTTTGAAACAGCTTCTCAATGGTTGCCAATTCCCCTTGAGCAACCTGAAATTCTCCGGTCGAAACATCTACAAAAGCTGCCCCTGCTGATCCATCGCTAAACGTTACCACAGCCAAATAATTATTGGCGCGATGGTCCAGGAGCTTATCACTGAATGCTACACCTGGAGTAACCAATTCGGTAACTTCTCGCTCAACCAAACCTTTGGCTAAGGCTGGATCTTCCATTTGTTCGCAAATGGCCACACGTTGTCCGGCCCTCACCAATTTAGTAAGATAGTTATCGAGTGAGTGGTGCGGGAAACCAGCCAAAGCAACCTCTGAGGCAGCTCCATTCGAGCGTTTCGTGAGGACGATGCCTAATATGCTCGCGGTCTTAACAGCATCCTCCCCGAAAGTTTCATAGAAATCCCCTACTCTAAAAAGCAACAAAGCCCCTGGATGTTTGGCTTTGATTTGCTTGTATTGTTTCATCAAAGGCGTTTCCTTTGCGGCGATTGACTTGGCCAAAACGTAAAGACTTTATGCGTAAACTTAGTATGGATGAATTGAACCGCCCTTCGGCAGAGGAATTCAAAAATAGCGAAAAAATACCCGTGGTGGCAGTGCTCGACAATATCCGTTCCTTGGCCAATGTAGGCTCCATCTTCCGCTCAGCCGACGCATTTGCCATTAAAGAATTATGCCTTTGTGGTTTTACAGGAACTCCACCAAACCGAGACATCCATAAGGCCGCCCTTGGTGCTGAAGAGAGTGTTGCCTGGACGCATTATCCGTCGGCCACCGAATGTTTGCAGTCGTTAAAAAGCCAAGGTTATACCATATTGGCTATCGAGCAAACTGATAAAAGCGTAATGCTTTCGACTTTTGAGTTTCAGAAAAACAAAAAATATGCGCTTGTTCTAGGCAACGAAGTCATGGGCGTATCCGACGACGCACTCCTCTTATGTGATGCAGCCATAGAAGTACCACAGGCAGGAAGTAAGCACTCGCTAAATGTGAGCGTTTGTTCTGGAATCGTGTTTTGGGAATGTTTTAGAAGCTATAGGCTTCAATAAATTAGAACTTAACCGTCAAACCGAACATCACGTGGCGCGGCGCCATGTACCGTGCGGGGTTATCGGGCGGAGTGCCCCTCGACCTAAAGTCGCGAGGGTCGAGAAATGCTGGATCGCGCCAATTAGAAGGGACAGGATCTCCTGGTTCCCACGCCCTGCCTGTTACAGGATTTGGAATGATCGTATTCAGCGTATTGAGTACGTTCGTAAGCTGTACGCTAGCCTCGATTCGCATTTTTTTAATTACCCACCATTTCCTCAGATTCATGTCAATCCAATAGATATCCTCACCTAGACGAGACCATAATGCCAATGGATTGGGATCTACTTCGTAGATAGGCCTTCCGGTAATGGGCTCAACGCCTTGATAGATGAAAGGTGTATAGCGACGACCTGTTCGGTAGATACCTTCAATGTACAATGACATCCTATCGAGCGCCTTGATGCCAAAGAGTCCTCTTTTGTTGTTGACTGTGAATGTGGTGTTGATCTTTAAATCAAACGGTGAATCCCACGCGAGATAGGTTTCTTTGGTGTCTTCCCTGTTTCCACTGTTGATGATTTGATTAAGTGCCTCAGAGGCCGAAGAACTTTGGCCTGTGGCCACCATATAACTGCCCGAGAACTGCCCACTAAACCATTTACCAATACGTTTTAGATAAGACACCTCAAGTCCTCGTATTCGAGCATAATCGGCATTAATACGAATGGTTCTGGTGTTTTCACGTCCGGTAACGTCAACAATTTGTACTGATGCGGCGGTGATAAAATCGTATTTGTCTTTCCAATAAGCCGAAACCGTTAAGGCATCGTTAGAACTTAATTGCGAACGTATACCCAACTCGTAGCTGATGTCTACCTCGGGGTTCAGATCAGGATTACCTACTCGCGCTAACACCGACCTATCCTGATACAACGGATTTAAACCCTGATACACCCACGACGGGTGAGGAAGTATCATGGAGTGATTGTAGTTAAAGAACATCACCTGATTGTCTTTGATAGGAAAAGATGCCGAAATCTTTGGTAGTAGTCGCATCTTCATACGAGAACCAAACACCCCAATGGTATTGTCTTGGTAGCTCTGACGAATTTCGTCGCGAATTGGAGAGCGCGGATCGTTCACGGCATTATCAACAAACGCCCCGGGGAACCAATACTCTAACCGACCACCAATTTCGGCAATCAACCCCCTGTATTTGATTTTGTTGGATGCATAAAAGGCCCCTCTAGTAGGATTTACTTTCCAAACGTCGCTGTAATCTCCCAATCTAAAACTTTGGCTCAGTTCACCATTCGGCAATGGAATTGGTGCTCCAATCCAAGGGCGAATGATGTCAATCCATTGCATTTCTTGCGCTTTCACTTCCGTACCGAAAGTCAGGCGGTCGCCCCTAGAATTGTAGTAATAATTACCTGTGTACCGAAGGCTATATTCCACCACATAGTGGTCGTGCCATAAAGTTCCAATGCCTCCGTTGTTGAATAAGCCTGGTCCTGGATTCACAAATACAGCCGAATCGCCAGGATTAAAATAACCCACTGGGTAAGTAACAATTACATCAGGATCGAATTCAGAATCCACATTTTGTGGCCTCCAATCGCGTCCGTTTGCGTCGGCTCGAAGCCTTACAAATAGTCTCGAACCCGTGATGTTGTAGGAAAACTTATTGCTGGTAGTATGCGACCAGTTTAAAGTCTCCATGTTGGTATCGTGCGTATAGGTATTCGCATTGTCGGGCTGCAACGAGAAATTGTACTGGAATCCTGGAAGGAAAGGAGCATCGTTACCAATGATCCTGAGCATGTTTAAATCTTGGTTAATGGTAATCGACCTCAAATAGGTGAACGACAAGCGCATACGAGGATTAAATTCATAATCCAATTTAAGCATACCCGCCCAGCGATTATCCTGACTGGGACTCCAGGCCGTATTCGGATAAAGTGAAGAAACTACTTGATTGGCAGGTCTGCGAAAGTATTGATCGTCGAAACTACCTTTGAATGAAGTAAAAACACGTATTGGATTTTTTGCGATTTTACGTATTGACCCGCCTGCTGTAGCTTCATAAACTGCATTATTCCAAACCGATCCCCAATCACTATTAAAGCCAAGATTATCTCTTCGGTGACCGAGCGAATACTCCCACTTATCGCCACCAGAACGTGTGCGCGTTTTTACAATACCTGAAGTACCATCACCAAAAGCAACGTCACCACCGCCGGTAGTGATGTCAATACTTTCAATAGAATTTGTCCCGAGATCGATACCAAACCCTGTACCTGCCAAGGGATCGGAAGCGCTAACTCCGTCAATAATGAACGAAGTTTCATAAGTACGTCCACCTCGGATAGATACCCCTTCTGGGTTGAGCACTACCCCTGCCTGCGTATTTAACACCCCTTGAAGTTGCCGAACAGGAGCTGCTTCGATAGCCTCTTGAGAAACGCGCTGCTCTGTTTTGGTTTGCTCGATGTCTACCAAGGGTTTATCGCCAACGATTACTACTTCTTGGTCGAAAGTAAGCGATGATCTTCCCAATGGAATGTTGAGGATTTTATCTTGTCCCTTTTCTACACGAATACCCGTAAATACTTTCTTCTCATAGCCTAAATAGCTTACTTCTACATTGTATACACCGGGATTGATGTTATCGATACGGTATTTTCCGTCAAAATTAGTTGACGAGCCCAAGGTGGTTCCTTTAATGACCACGTTTACACCAATCAAGGGTAACTTATCGCTGGCATCGGTGACTACACCGCTAATGGAGCCCTTTTGAGCACTAACGGAAAAGCTAACCAGTAGAAAAACGAAAAACAGTAAGAGCTGCTTCAAGCAGTAAAGAATTTAACGACCATCAAAAGTACACTCATAAACTGAAATGGGAAAACCTTATGCATTACCGTTTTTTAAACAAATTAAAAATGTGGCTCAATGCGGGTTAAACCGTACGGATAATTCGAGGAAACCAACGTGAGCAACTTATTGAAATCTGCTTCATTATTGAGGTAATCCAAACGTGTTGTGTCGATACAAACGCATCGCAATCCACTAGCTTGCTCCATAAACGCCATATACGCTGCGTTGATATTTTCTAAATACTCGGCAGTAATGTGCTGCTCAAACACTCTTCCTCGCATTGCAATTTGTTTCAAAAGTTTATTGGTATCGGCTTTTAAATAAACGAAAAGATGCGGCTGCGGCAGTTTACTGTTGATGATGCCAAAAATCTCCTTGAAGAGCTGGTACTCATCCCCCATGAGCGTTTTTCCTGCAAAAATCAAAGATTTATAGAAGCTATAATCGGCTACCAAACCCTGACTACGCAAATCTATGGCCGCAAATTCATCGTGCATTTGTCGGTAACGTTCGGCCAAAAAGGCTGTCTCTACCGAAAAACCATACCTTTCAGGTTGTTCATAAAATTTGGGGAGAAATGGGTTCTCCATAAATTTCTCAAGCAGCACAGGGACATCCCAGAATTTGGATAGTCGGTTCGACAAGGTAGTTTTCCCTGCTCCAATATTTCCTTCTATCACCAAATACTTATTCATAATGGCAAGTCAATTTGCTTGACATCAAGCTTATCCTCACAAGTATATAGCATTTCTAGGGTAGTCGAGTGAATAATCGGATGGCGCCAATCGGGGGCGATTTCAGCTAAAGGAACCAAGGCAAACCGCCGATTTTGCAACTCCGGATGAGGTAAGGTCAATCTTGCTGTATTCATTTGGAGCATATCACAGGCCAAAATGTCGATATCCAACGTACGATCTGCCCAACGCTCGGTTCGAATCCTTCCAGCTTCAACCTCTATGGCAAGCACTAGATCTAAAACTTCTAAAGGAGTCTTTGACGAACGTATCCATAGCGCCTGATTCAAATATTCGTTTTTAGAATTGGTACCCCAAGCAGCTGTTGCATAAATTGAACTTACCGAAACTACATCACCTACCGCTTGGGCAAGCTTCGCCCGTGCAAATGTTAAGCTTTGGTAACGTTCGCCAAGATTTGCCCCTAAAAGGAGGTAATAGTCATGCACAATAAACTGCTTCCCTTATTTTTGGAACGCAAACATATCTTCTATGCGTCAGTTTTTGAAATTTACTCTTGCCACCATGACTGGTTTTTTACTCACCATTGTGGTGTTGATAATGCTAAGTACCGCAATAATTGGGGTACTGGTGAGCTCAGGTGATAAAGAAGTAACTATCGCTGAAAACAGCGTGCTTCATCTCGACTTCAGCGCTCCTATCCTGGATCGTGGTTCTGAAAATCCATTCGAAGGTTTGGATCCATTCACCATGGAGTCTACCAATGCGAGCAGTTTCTCCGATTACGTTCGTGCCATTGAATCGGCAGCGAAGGACAACAACATAAAAGGAATTTTCCTTGATTTGAAGGGCATTAACACAGATTTGGCTATCCGTCAGGAAATTTTTGAAGCCCTCAAAAAATTCAAGGAAAGCGAAAAGTTCATCTATGCATTTAGCGAAACTTATACGCAAGGCGACTATCACTTAGCCTCTTTGGCGGATAGCATTTTTCTTTATCCTACAGGCGATTTCATGTTTACAGGTTATGCAAGTGAACCGCTATTTTTTAAAGGGATGCTAGACAAATTAGGCGTTGAAGTGAAACTCATTCGCGTTGGAAAGTACAAAGGAGCAGGCGAACCATTTATTCGCGAAAATTTAAGCGAAGAAAATCGTTTTCAAATACAATCGTACCTCAATAGCCTCTATCAAAGCTATTTGAGCGACATCGCCGACGCAAGAAAAATACCTGCGGATACCTTGTGGGCTATCGCCAATGAATTGCGAATAGAAACTCCCGAACAAGCCATTTCTAGTGGACTAATTGATGGTTTGGCTTATCGTGACGAGGTTTTAACCCTGCTAAAAACTAAAACCAACGCTAAAAGTATTGATAAAATCAAGTTCGTAAGTGTTGATGATTATGCGTCGAGCCTCACCAAAGAAAAAGCAACCGAGAAAAACAGAATAGCCGTAGTTTATGCTATCGGCGATATCACGAGTGGTGAAGGCGACGACCAGACTATTGGCAGCGACCGCATTTCTGCGGCTTTGCGGGATGCACGCCTGGATAAAAACGTAAAAGCGGTTGTTCTCCGCGTGAATTCACCCGGTGGAAGTGCTTTAGCTTCTGATGTCATTTGGCGCGAAATGGTGTTGCTTAAAAAAGCGAAGAAACCAGTAGTAGTCTCTATGGGAGCCTTAGCCGCTTCCGGAGGCTATTACATCTCTATTGCAGCCGATAGCATATTTGCCGAACCTACCACAATTACCGGTTCAATTGGCGTGTTTGGCTTGCTACCCAATATTTCGCCATTCATGAAAGACAAACTCGGGCTCACCTTCGACCGAGTAACTACCGGCAAATATGCCGATATTGGTACTGCCACCCGTTCAATGAGAGCCGATGAAGAGGCAATTATCCAGCGAATGGTCAACCGCATTTATGAGGATTTTACGAATAAAGTGGCTGGAGCACGAAACCTCTCGATAGATTCAGTTCACAATATGGCACAGGGCAGGGTATATACCGGAGCTCAAGCCAAAACGTTAGGTCTCGTGGATGAGTTAGGTAACCTCAATGATGCCATAGCAGCAGCTGCACGAATGGCCAAACTCAAAAACTACCGTCTCAAAGAACTTCCTTCGCAAAAAAATCCAATTGATGAACTGATCAAAGGTTTCACCTCTGCACAAGCCAAAAACATAGAAAAAGAACTAGGTTTGCCGTTTTACGAATGGAAAACTGTTAAAAACATACTTGAAAACGACCGTATTCAAGCTCGAATGGAGTTTATACCTTCCTTATAGGATCAGCCTAACAATAATTACGAAAGGCGGTTGAGACTCATCAACCGCCTTTTTATATTTGAAAAGTGAAAATACTCGTTATTCGTTTCAGCTCTATTGGAGATATCGTGCTAACAACACCCATAATCCGGTGTTTAAAAGAGCAACTTGATGGATCTACCGTTCATATGCTCACGAAAATTAACATGAGGTCTGTGCTTGAACCTAATCCCTATCTTGACAAGATTATCACGTACAACGACGATTTCAACGAATGCTTGCAAGCGTTAAAAGAAGAACAATACGACTTTATTGTAGACCTACACAATAACCTAAGAAGTCGACGTTTTCGACGTGCTTTAGGAGTGCAAGGGGCTGCTTTTCCTAAGCTAAACATTGAAAAATGGCTACTCGTTAACTTCAAAATAAATCGCTTACCCCAAAAACACATCGTTGACCGATATTTCAAGACAACGGAAGAACTTAACGTTCATAATGACGCAAGAGGTCTTGATTTTTTCGTGCCTTCCACATTAAAAACGCCTGCAGCCAAGCTTCCTTTGTTTTTTCAAGAGGGGTACATCGGATTAGTTGTTGGAGGACAGCATGCTACAAAGAAGCTACCAGTAGATCGTTTGCGCAAACTATGTGAGAAGATAAAGCACCCCATTGTATTATTAGGTGGCCCCGAAGATCGATACAATGCCTCCAAGGTTAGTGAGGGATTGGGAAGTAGGGTTTTAAACGCTTGCGGCACGTATAGTTTGCAAGAATCGGCACTCCTCGTTCGTGATGCACGCCTGATCATTACGCACGACACAGGACTCATGCATATCGCCGCAGCATATCAAAAACCCATTATAACCCTATGGGGAAATACTGTTGCTGATTTTGGTATGTATCCTTATCTCATCGATAAAAGCAGTTACACTGGTTTTGAACAAAATATGGCCTGTCGACCCTGCAGTAAAATTGGCTTTGATGCTTGTCCTAAAGGACATTTTGGATGCATGAGAAACCAGCCTTTGGATGAAATAGCAGCGAAAGCTGAAGAATATTGGAATAAGGCACTTAAAAAATAAAGTTGTATTCACATCACTTCTTTAGTTTTGAATTATGAATCAACCCAACCCCAAAAATTTTCCCTCCTACTTCAACTATTACGTTCAACTTTCGGAAGGAGAGCTCACCGAATCTCTCCAGAAAGCTCACGACACGACTCAAATCATCCTGTCTAGAATTAGTGAAGAAAAGGCACTCCATCGTTACGCCGAAGGCAAATGGTCGATTAAAGAAGTAATTCAGCATTTGATTGATTCTGAGCGCATTTTTGTTTATCGTGCCCTACGTTTCTCTCGAAACGATAAAACAGCCCTTCCCGGTTTTGAGCAAGACGATTATGTAGCTGCTTCACATGCCAATCAAAGGTCAATGGCCGAACTGGCTCACGAATATGCGATGGTAAGAAATTCAACCATAGCTTTATTCGGTAGCTTCAGTCCTGATATGCTTGCCGCCGTAGGTACAGCAAACAACCGAGAAGTAAGTGTAGAGCAAATCGGGAGAGCCTGTGTAGGTCATGAAATACACCACATGAATGTAATCAAGGAAAAATACCTCTGATGGCCACTTTTGCCGATTCGGAGCTGATTTTATCACCAGCGGGAGCAGTATATCACCTAAATCTGCTGCCCTTTCAAATAGCGCCAACAGTAATACTCGTTGGCGACCCCGATAGAGTTGCCCAAGTATCCTGTTACTTCGACAACATTGAGTGCAAGGTACAACATCGGGAATTTATAACCCACACCGGTCAATTAGGTGACAAACGGATTTCTGTTGTGAGTACGGGTATTGGCACCGACAACATTGATATCGTCATCAATGAGCTGGATGCATTGGTAAATATTGACCTACAAAGGCGAGAAGAAAATATCGCCAAAACGAAACTAACACTGGTGCGGCTCGGTACTAGTGGGGCTTTGCAAGAAGATATTGCTGTAGATAGTATAGTGGCTTCATCACACGGGTTAGGCATTGATGGTTTGATGCCATTTTATCAAGAAACAGAAGACCAAGAAACCAAAGCCCTTTTAAATTCAATTGAAGAGCAGCTACCCTTATTAAAAACCGTAGCTATACCTTATTTAACACGTGGCTCGGAATCACTTTTAAAGCGTTTAGGACAAGGGTTTACAGCTGGTATAACCCTAACATCACCTGGATTTTATGCCCCACAAGGACGGGTTCTGCGATATACGCCTCGGTACAAATCACTCTTGGATGATGCCAGAGCAGTTATTGCGGGGCACTATCGTATCACCAATTTTGAGATGGAAACAGCAGGGATTTATGGTCTAGCGCACTTATTGGGCCATGAAGCGTTGTCGGTAAATGCTATCATCGCGAATCGCGCCAGTAAAACCTTTAGTGCCAATCCTGCTAAAACGATTGATTTCATGATTCAAACCTTATTAGAAAGAATCAGAGTAAGCTAAGGTGAGCTGTATCGTTATTTTTTATCAAAACCCATCCATGCTCACCTCTTTCCAATACATACAAGCTCAAATTCGAGTGTTCGAAGTTTTCCATTTCACGATACTCGCGCTGAAGTAAAATACAAAGCAACAATCGCATGGCCCTCCCGTGCATACAAATCAGCACTTCTTCCACAGGTGTGGCAGTAAAACTTTCGATGGCTATTTGCTGACGAGCGGCTACTTCTAAAGGGCTTTCACCTTTTGGGGGCTTGGTATGATACATTCCACTTTGCCAAGCCTGTAAAAGCATGCGGTAATCGTGATGAAAAGTACCGAAAGTTGATCCTTCAAAAATACCCCAGTCAAACTCATCAAGGCCTTGAAGTTTCTCTATTACATGTCCAGCTTTGATGAAAGGTGAAACCGTTTGTTCTGTTCTCTTTAAAGTTGACGTGTAAATTTTTCCAAAAGGGATGTGACGATATGCCTGATAAAACGCTTCCGATTGAGCTAACCCAAAAGCATTCAAATCCGTATCCATTCCGCGACCTTGAACGATTCCTTTACGGTTGAAATCTGTTTCTCCATGTCGAATAATCCAAAGCCTTTGTTTCATTCTTCGGTAGGCTTATAACGTGCATAATCCCTCCAACGGTCAATTACGGCCGCAAAATCTGGAGGCAAATCCGATTCAAAAAACATCCTTTGTCCGGTTATTGGATGCGTAAACCCTAACGAACGTGCATGCAAGGCCATCCTTGGCATGAGTTCAAAACAATTGGCAATAAATTGCTTGTATTTCGCAAACGTAGTTCCCTTCAATATCCGGTCACCACCGTAGGTGGAATCGTTAAATATCGGATGTCCTATTGACCGAGTGTGAACGCGGATTTGGTGGGTTCGGCCTGTTTCGAGATTAAAAGCCAAAAGACTGGTATAGCCAAATCGCTCCAACACACGATAATGAGTGACTGCATGTTTACCCCTGCTTCCATCGGAAAACACTTCTTGCCTCGTTCGGTCTTGTAAACTGCGATCAATATGTCCGGTGATGGTCCCATTATCTTCAGAAAAATCGCCCCAAACAAGGGCGTTATAGGTGCGATCAATGCTGTGGTCGAAGAACTGCTGAGCGAGGTGGGTCATGCTAAAATCGGTTTTTGCAATGACCAAAATTCCACTGGTATCCTTGTCGATACGATGAACCAACCCAGGCCGTATTTCTCCATTCCGGTGGGTAGGCAAGTTACTGAGATGATGTACGAGGGCATTCACTAGGGTGCCGCTGCTGTGCCCATGGCCAGGATGAACAACCATTCCAGCAGGCTTATTTACAATCAGTAATTCATCATCTTCGAACACGATATCCAAAGGAATAGCTTCCGGATATATGGTCGTGTCTCGAGGTGGAAATGCTAGCACTATCGAAATTTCATCACCCGGTTTTACCCGATAACTCGGTTTCACTAAAGATTCATTTACTCGAACCGATGCTGCCTTTATGGCTTGTTGGAGCCTATTGCGGGATACTTTCGGCAGTTTATCAAATAAAAATTTGTCGAGACGAAGAAGCTGTTGTCCCTTATCGACCACCAGTTTATGATGTTCGTACAATTCATCCTGATCTTCGGATGACTCTAGAAAGAGCTCTTCATTCATTGTCTCTTCCATTCTGCTCTCCAAATTAGTTTAGTGTTTGGTGTAACAGGAGCATGATTTGATCTTTTTACGCCAACGGCCCAAATCACAATTGCTCCCTGACAAAGAACAGGATATTTTTGACGCATTGCTAAGGGCAGATTCAATTCACGATATAAATCACTCAACTTTTTTGTTCCATTCATCCCAAATGCTTGTATGCGTTCGCCAACTTGTGGGCCTCGCAGAACTAACGGAAACTTCAATTGAGTGAAATCAAAAAAGCATACGCTACTGTCGTCCATTGGTTCTAAATGTTCAACTTTCGTCAAACAAAGAATTTCGTTCCCCCATTGAAACGTTCCCTCTCCTCGTATTGTAATTTCTGAGGGTTGTTGTACAGTAGTACTATTCGTAACAAGCAATTCTTTTCTTCGTCGCTCGACTTGCCAATCTCCCACTTTCGACATTTTACCTGCGGATTTATTGCTGAGCAGTACACAGGGCTCTAGCAAAAAGAGTGGTAAACCTAGCCGATGAAGTAAAATGTGCCAGAGAGTAGCTGATTCTGCTTGCTTCAGTTGATCGTTTAGGCTAATTAAATAGCCTCCTTCAACTTCAATAATACATGATTTAAGTTGAGGCCACCATGCTTCTTCGAGCCAATAATACGCTTCTTGCAGTTTGAGGGTAGCATGCAAAGCTGCTTCATCAAAATTCGGAATCACCTGGTTTAAGGTAGGAATAACCAAATTTCTAAGTCCATTTCTTCGGTAGTCGTTTTTATGATTACTACTGTCTTCAACCCATTTTACCTTCTTTTCCTCAAGAAACAAGGTAATATCTTCTCTCGAGACATTTAAAAAAGGTCGAACATGCTTATCCGAAACTTGTAACATCCCACCTAGCCCCTTGAGGCCTGCCTTCCGACCAATATTCAGTAGTAAGGTTTCTGCCTGATCTTGCAGATGATGTGCGGTTAATAACCCCTTGTAATGCTGGGTAATCATCAGCTGTTTGAACCAATCGTACCGAATCTTTCGGCAAGTAGCCTGAACAGAATCTCCCTTCTTTTCCTCTTCTGTTAGTGTTGCATTGAGCACTTCACATTCGAAGCCATTTTTACGTGAAAAGTCAACCACAAATTGTTCATCACGGTGCGATTCTTCTCCCCTTAATCCATAGTTTACATGTGCGAGCAAAGGATTAAAGTTTAGGGCTTTTAGAGTAAGTGCTAAGGCTACTGAATCTCTACCTCCACTAAAGGCCAAAATTAACTTATCGTTGTATCGAAACCCTGCCCTTTCAAGGGTTTCAGATACTGCTTTAATAAGAACCACCTTAGAGCTCATCGCATTTGATTATGAGTTTACCGTAATCAATCTTTCCTTTTACAGCTAACAAAACATCGCCTCCCAAAACACCTTGAATATCGCCATAATTCATGGATTGGTATACTTGACGCACATGACTCAGATCAAGCACTGCAACTTGCCAATATTTCAGTTTTAATTTACCCATTTTCAGCTCTGGCAATACGGTAACTGCGCTATTCATTTCGTTAGTACCTAAACCAGCTGAGGCTGTATCTAATTGTTCGAGGTATAATTCAGGTAAATTTTCTTCTATCCAACCTTTATCAAAAGTGGTTTTCGAAGCCCCTGTATCCACAACCAAGCGCAACTTGTGGTTGTATATTTTGGCTTTGACCAAAATATGACAACCATCCGTCTCGATGGTCAGAAGTTCTAATTTTATCTTTACGGCCATAAAAAGAAAAGACGATGTTTTCACATCGTCTTTTAACTAAAGATTACTTGAACTCAGTTCATATTGTCTAAAACGTCCATCACTTCTTTCACTGCTTTGGCACTTTCGTTTACTAAGGCCATTTCTTCAGCATTGAGCTTTAGTTCGATGATTTCTTCGATTCCGTTTTTTCCCAGTTTTACAGGAACGCCCATGTAAATGTTGTGCAAACCGTACTCACCTTGTAACCAGGCACATACCGGGAAGATTCGCTTTTGATCACGTACAATCGCTTCTACCATTTGGGCAGCTGAAGCCCCTGGTGCGTACCAGGCCGAGGTTCCGAGTAGATTTACTATTTCTCCTCCACCTTTTTTGGTGCGCTCGATAATGGCATTTAATTTATCTTCTGCGATTAATTCAGTCACTGGAATTCCGCCTACGGTAGTATATCGTGGAAGTGGAACCATGGTGTCGCCGTGGCCTCCCATTAAGACTGCCTGAATATCTTTCGGAGAGCAATTCAATTCCGTGGCTAAAAAAGCGCGATAACGAGCGGTATCAAGAACACCTGCCATACCAAAAACTCTTCGTGGATCAATTTTCGCTGTGAGATACGCGCAGTAGGTCATGACATCTAGCGGGTTCGAAACCACAATGATGATGGCATTGGGTGAATACTTGAGCACATTTTCTGTCACACTCTTCACTATTCCGGCGTTTGTCTGAATCAAATCATCGCGGGTCATTCCTGGTTTACGAGGCAAGCCAGAAGTTATTACGACTACCTCTGAATTGGCGGTTTTGCTGTAGTCATTGGTTGAGCCGGTAACGCGGGTGTCATACATATTCACCGGTGCAGTTTGCCAAATATCTAGAGCCTTTCCTTCTGCAAAATTTTCTTTGATATCTACGAGCACTACCTCATTGGCAAGCTCCTTTTGGGCGATAACATCAGCACAGGTGGCCCCTACATTCCCTGCTCCTACAACGGTGATTTTCATGGAAAAGATGTTTAAATTTTGACAATGCAAAAATACAGCATTGAGGTTATTTTCCTAACTTTAGGATTGCTTTACTGATGAAGCAAAGTAAAAGTTCTAGAAACATTTCATTTCATCTCATGAAGAAAATTTATGCTTTACTAACCGCCTTGGTTTTTGCTATTGCAGCTCAAGCTCAACAAAGTAGCAATTGGTGCGGTACTGGCCAGCCAACACAGGCGAACTATGAATTCCTTGAGAACTTACACACGATGGGAGTTCATGAAGCGCGCGTAACCAATGATGTCATTCATATTCCCATGAAAATTCATATCATTCGTAACTCTGCGGGTGTTGGAAACTTCAATTTTAGCGACGCTCTCAGAAACTTATGTGAATTAAACGATTGGTATAGACCACATGGTATACAGTTTTTCTTGCGGGGTGATGTAAACTATATCGACAATACACAGTGGTTTAGTAGCTTCCAAAGAGGTGATGAAAACACGATTAATCCGATACACAATGTAGCCAACGTCATCAATGTTTATTATGTGAACATGACTGCCGTAGGTTTGTGTGGTTTTGCCAACTTTCCAGGCACAGGTTCTCCGTCGCAAACAACCCGTCAAGGTGCCGTTTACTTGAGCCCCGGATGCTCTGGCGTTGGAAACACCACTTTCGCCCATGAATTAGGTCACCATTTAAATTTGATGCACCCTTTCCAGACTACATCAGACAATCCCGCAGGCATACAAGGCGAAAGAATAACGCGAAATACGAACGAAGTAGCACCTCGTCTGTCAGCCAACTGTACAACCGCTGGTGACCGTTTTTGCGATACTCCATCCGACTACATTGGCGATCGTTGGAGCTGTCCTCGTTCACATACTCAGGTAGATATAAACGGTGACGTCTTTAATCCAGATGCAACCTTAATCATGGGTTACGCAAACGACAATTGTGTTACGCGTTTTTCACCTCAGCAAGTTACAGCCATGCGGGCAACCCTTACCATCGTGAATGGCGTATCGGGCCCCCGTCGTTACTGGTTGAATCCTCCTATGGATCCTTACGACACCATTACCAGCATTCCTACGATGCTCGAACCTACGTCTGGTCAAACAGGTGTTGCTCAAAATTTTGCTTTTTTCAAATGGAGCAAAGTACCAGGGGCTACCATGTATTTACTTCGTTTACGCTTTAATTTCAACACCTTAGAAGAGATTCTGGTATCCGACACATCTTATCTGTACACCGGAACCAAATTAAATGCAAACGTTAATTATCGTTGGTCAGTAGCAGCTATCAACCACAAGATAACTTGCATCAATTGGACACCAGATCGAACGTTTACCACTGTGGCGAACGGCGTGAGCGTCGCAGAACTTGAAAATCTGAAATTTCAAGTATACCCTACTGTAGTTGGCAATGGTGATCGTTTGAAAATTGAGTTTCAAGAGAGTTTAAGTGGTGAAGTTGAAGTTGCCATTCAAGATATGAGTGGCCGTACAATCAACAAGGAAACGATTTTACTCACTGCTGGCGGGATACATGAAACTTCAATCAACAGTCAATCAGCTGGCATCTACTTTATTAAAGTGAGCCAAAACGGTTTCAGTCAATTTGAACGCATAGTCGTTACCAAATAAGGCACTGCCCTAAAATGTTCAGACCCGGCGGGAGCATCCTGCCGGGTTTTTTGTTTTCACCGTTATTCGAAAACAAAAGGCCAGAATGCTTGTTTCTCCATGATTATGAGTTGTTTAGTTATAAAGAAAAATCACTATTTGATGAAAATAGGAGCTAGATTCCATGGCAAACGACAATTCCGAATCCTATGACTATTCCTTTTAAATGAAATCTCAGGCACAATACCACCACAACTTTACCTTCGGAAATACTGACAGCAAGTTGTTGGATTGGCTTTTCATTTGTCAGATTGTTCTAGCATCTTTTTTTAAAAAAAGCCTTTTCCTACTCCCACTAGTATTGTGTACTGAATATGTACATGCCCAAACTCAAAACCTCTGTGCTAGCCCTTCGCCATCTGTTTCAAATTTTCAGTTTTTAGAAAATCTCACATACGATTCTCTGTCAACCGAACAAATTATACGCATACCGGTTACCCTGCATATTATTCGAAGGAATGATGGTACCGGCGGAGTTTCTATTCGCGAAGTTTTGCAAGCATTTTGTGCAGTAAATAACCGTTTTGCGGCAATAAACCTTCAGTTTTACCTTGCAGGACCACCCCGACTCATCAATCAAACAAGCCTGACAGCTCCAGGTAACTTTAATGCAGCGGCAGATATCATGGGCATTTACAATGTAGCTCGTACCATGAACGTATATTTCACCAATCTGTCGGCATTTGGCACCTGTGCTTTTGCATTTTTTCCGGGGCTAGGCCCAGGACCTACACAAAATCAAGGTGGCGTGATGATGGGTACCAACTGTTCTTTGCTCGATGGAGCCTTATTTGCTCATGAAATAGGTCATTTTTTTAACCTCCCCCATACATTCGATCAAACTTCCGATGACCCTACGGACCCCGTGTTTGCAGAACGAGTCACAAGAAATCAAAACGAATTAAGTCCAAGATTAGGCGCGAACTGTTCAACAAGCGGTGATCGATTTTGCGATACACCAGCGGATTTTTTAGCGATTCGATGGAATTGCCCCAATAGCGTAGTTCGATCAGACTATAATGGGGATGTTTTTTTACCTGACCCTAGTTTATATATGGGCTACCCGAGAGACAGTTGTATGTCGAGATTTAGTACTCAACAAATCGCTGCAATGCGGGCCACATTAGCGAGTATAACAGCACCTCGGGGATATTTACTCATTAACCCTGCTCCAACCAATCAGACGATAGCACAAACACCTTCATTATTAGAACCCGGAATTTCTACGCCAAACCTTAATTCTAGCAATCCCACTTTTGTCTGGAATAGCGTTCCTGGTGCAAATTGGTATGCCTTAAGAATATTGCAGTTTGGTACTGTAGTTCTTTTGGACACTGTTGTTGCTGATACCTCAATAATCCTCCCTTCTTCCCTATTTAGAGGCGGCCGATCATATAACTGGTCGGCTCAAGCAATTGGTCAAACGGCGTATTGTACCAGCCCTAGTAATTCAGCTAGTTTCCAGTTTACAATATCCAATATAGAGAATGACAATTACAAGAAAAACATCGTTCGAATAGGTCCAAACCCAGTAAAAGCCAATGACGAAATATACATCTTCAACTTACCGAATGGGGATTACAGCGTTAGCTTTCACGATCAAACTTCACGTGAATGTGCCAAGTTTAGCATGATTACTGAACTTGGAAGAGTTACGATTAAAACCCCTGAATTAAGTCCTGGAAACTATTTCATTCGTTTCAACTCAACAAATCACAATCTAATTATCCCACTTTCAATACGTCCTTAGTCAGCTACAGCTACTACAGGATGCAATGAACATGTTTATCTCTATTTTTACTCTTTAGCAGCACAACCCTATCGCCATGAAAGCATTTAAGCATACCAGACAAATTACCTTGATAAGTCTTGGCTTACTCTTTTCCAGTATTGGAAATGCGCAATCCGTAAATCCAAAATGGTGTGGCACTGGTCAGGTAACTCAAACCACGCGAGATTTCTTAAAATCTATCGATTACACCCAAAATTTGACCGAGAATACGATCAACATTCCTGTTACCATTCACATAATTAGGAGCGACCAAGGAGGTGGTAGTTTCACCGCGGCAAGAGCCATCGACGGATTGTGCGATGTAAACAACCGATTTGCTGGCACAGGGATGAAGTTCTTTTTGGCAGGTAATCCCAGATTTATCGACGATTCAGATTTACTGAATCCGGTTGATTGGAGTATCCCAATTGATATGTTAGATGTGTATAACGTTCCTCGGACAGTTAATATTTATTATACTAATCTTTCTGCCTTAAGTTTATGCGGCTTTGCCTTTTACCCTTTAACAGGTCCGGGTGGCTTTCAAAACGACGGTGGTGTGGTCATGAGCTTCGCGTGCTCGCAACCAAACGGAACCACTTTAGCACATGAATTGGGGCACTATTTTGCTTTACCTCATACTTTCGACCAAACCTCAGAAAATCCATTGGACCCGCTTTACGCAGAGCTAGTTACCCGAAACACAAACGAAATTCTGCCTCGCAGAAGTGCCAACTGCAGCAATGCTGGTGACTATTTTTGCGATACCCCTGCAGATTTTATTGACTATCGCTGGAGTTGCCCGACTGCTGCAACTGCTCTTGATTTAAACGGAGATGTATTGAGACCAGATTCGAGTTATTACATGAGCTATTCGAGCGACGTTTGTATGAGCCGCTTTAGTGAACAACAAGTTTTGGCCATGCGAGCAACGGTAGCGAATACCAATGCTCCCCGTGGTTATTTACTACTGAATACGCCTGGTGTATTACCTGATATTTCGCAATTAGCACCAACTTCCTTGGTACCCGCCGAAGGTGATTCAAATATTGCAGGAAACTTTGCCGAATTCAGATGGACTCGGGTTGCTGGAGCACAATACTACAACCTAAAAATATACCAGTTCGGTGGTTTGCTGATGGATACGCTCATAGTTGATACCGTATTTGTAAACAGAAGCAATGCCATACGTGCGAATCGAAATCTAAGCTGGGAAGTGCGCGCATTAAATCAAGTCTCATTGTGTACTCCCTACTCTACCAGAAATAATTTTAGGACAGGTAATTTTATCGGGTTATCGACTTCCAGCCTTGAATTGGGCACCTTACAATTGTGGCCAAATCCAATAAGAAGTGGTGAAACATTAAATTTAACTGGGCTTAAAGAAGGTGTCACTTCAATTTCAGTATATGACCTTCAAGGTCGAAAAATGGTTCAGTCATCAATTTTAGTCGAAACTAACACCACAATTTTTGAGCTTCCCAACTTGAAACAAGGCGTGTACTTAATTGAAACGCAAAATGGGGATCAGTTACTTCGTCAAAGAATTGTAATTAAAGACTAAATATTCTGTAATTATTTGCCCACAAAAATCACTAACTGGAAAACTGGTTATACATGAAAAAAGTATTTACCCTACTGTTCTTAAGCCTTTTCGCTTTTGAAAGTCACGCACAAGATGCCTGCGGAACACCACCTCCTCCTCCAGAACTTAAGGAATATCTGATGCAGATAGGAGAAGACTTTCGCACGCGCCAACGTACAGCCGCAGCAGACACTTTCATTAATGTACCCTTGCGTATGCATCTTGTAACTAGCCCAACCGGCACACGGTACAGCTACAATACGATGCTAACCGTGATTTGCGAGCTTAACGACAAGTATGCATCCTCCAAAATCCGTTTCTGGTTGCACAGTGTAAATTTTTTAAACGAACCCAACCTCTATAACCATACCTCCTTCAATACGGGCAGCCAAATGATGTTGCAGTACAATCAAAGCTTGGTATGTAATGTTTATTTCGTCAACTTAAGTCCTATTGGTTTATGTGGTTACGCATTCTTCCCTGGAACAGGACCCGGACCCACTGTAAGAAATGGAGGCCTGATGATGAGTGTTGGATGTTCGGGGGTAGGCAATACTACGCTTGCGCATGAAATGGGGCACTACCTAGCTTTACCACACCCATTCGATGGCACAGAAGGCGACCCTTCCAGTCCAATTTCCGAACGAATAACCAGAAGCTCGACCGACACCGCGAATGGGAGGCTCCCAGCGAATTGCGCCTGGGCAGGTGACTTTTTCTGCGATACCCCATCCGATTTTATAGGAACGCGTTGGTCGTGTACAGGGAGCATTCCTGTGCAAAGAGATGTGAATGATGATCTTTTCGAGCCAGACGAGACTCTTTATATGTCTTATTCTCTCGATAACTGCCAAAATAAATTTTCACCCGAACAGATAAATACCATGCGCACCACGCTGGCGGGAAATGGAACTACGCAAGGAAGTAGATTTTATCTCCAGGGAATTCGTATGCCAGCTTTTGATACCATTGTGTCAAATAGCACTCCTTTATTCCCGAACGACCCTTCAATTGTGTTGAATAGTGATTATCCTGTATTTAGATGGTCGAGGGCTGCTGGAGCCACCCACTACTTATTCCGGATAATCAGAAATGGTTCGGCCGTATTTGAACAAGTGGTAACCGATACTATATTCGATTATGCTCCATTTTTTGGGTTAACCACCAATGCCGCCTATACATGGAATGTTAGGCCTTACAACCATGCATGGACCTGTATGGGGCCTTCGGCAAGTGGCAGTTTTAGAGGTGGTCAAAATTGGGGCTTAAATACTCGAAAACTTGAATCAGATAAAATCCTTATCTATCCAACTGTACTCGAAAATGGGCAGTCATTGCAAATTAGCCTCGAAGGCTTAGAGGATGAAAACCTCAATTTGGAAATAATTGATTTAAAAGGAGCTAAGGTGTATAATTCAACTTTATTTGGTAATTCCAGTGAAGCTGTTTCACTGGAATTTTTGAAAGCAGGTTTGTACCATGTTCGAATTAGTGGGAATGGATTACTAAAACAAACCCGAATTTCTAAACTGTAAGCTCTCAAGTGCTACAAGTCGCCTTCGGGCGACTTTTTTATTGATAGAATTGCTAGATTTCCAATTACCGTCCCCCCTCGAATCAACCATCTGGGAAATCGAAAAAAAACGATACCAGATTCACGTAAAGAGAGATGATTTAATACATCCACTTGTTAGTGGGAACAAGTTCCGAAAGCTGAGCGAATGGATAAAATACGCTCATGATCACTCGCTAAAACACTTAGTTAGCGAGGGAGGATTATGGTCTAATCACTTGCTCGCACTTGCCGCACTTGGACAGCAATTACCCTTTTCCACCTCGGCTTTTATTAGAGCAAACGAAGAAGAGTTGCAAACCTCTGCACATGCACAAAGATTACAGGATTTAGGCATGCATCTTTTCCCGTTGGCCAGACATGAGTTTCACGCTGCTGCTTTTCGCTTTGAAGCTAAATTCGGAGATGACAAAACTTCTTTGTGGATACCTATGGGTGGAGAAGGTGAATTAGGAACTGCTGGCTGTAAACAAATTCTCAAGGAAACAGGATACCATTGGGATAGTATTTGGACATGTGCTGGCACAGGAACTACTGCTCTAGGATTAGCGAAGGCACTTTGTGAAGCAGAATCGACTGCTGAGCTTAAAGTGGTAAGTGCCATCTCGAGTCAAGATTTTGCCAATGGACTACAAGAAAAGTTAAACCAGGAGTATGCTTTTGCTCAAGTTATTTTACCCAAGGGTCCGCGTTTCGGAAAATTCAGCGAAGAACAGTTCAACATAGGTCAGGACTGGTACAGGCAAACGAGAATATTGCCAGATCCTATTTACCAACTCAAGCTACTCGAGCAGCTGGGGGTTTGGCTGAAAGAAAAAAATCCCAGCGCAGAGGCCAGGATTTTATTCATTCATACAGGAGGATTGACGGGTTGGGATGGTTTCCCTGCCTTCAAATTAAGATTAGGATTATGAGACCGCTTTGAGCTTACTAAATGCAGAGTGTTCAAACTGATGTTTAACATAGTCAAGTTCTAAACGAAATTCTGCTGGTTTAGGCTCGGCAGTAGGCAACTCAAACATGGCTTCATTTAAAATCACCTCACATATAGATCGCAATCCACGCGCTCCTAGTTTGTATTCCAAAGCTTTATCCACGATATAGTCCAATACCTCTTCACTCACGTGAAGCTGTATACCTTCCAATTCAAACAACTTTTCGTATTGTCTGAAAAGGGCATTCTTGGGTTCTGTTAAAATCCTTCTCAACGTTTCTTTGTCTAAAGGGTTGAGATAAGTAACCACAGGAAGCCTTCCTAGGAGTTCGGGAATTAAACCAAATGACTTTAAGTCATTGGGTTGAACATACTGGAGTAGGTTATCCTTGTCGAGTTTTTCTCTGGCCTCAGTACCGTAACCAATGGCGTTCAATTTTACTCTACGAGCAATGATTTTTTCTACGCCATCGAAAGCCCCACCGCAGATAAATAAGATATTCCGAGTATCAACTTGCACAAACTTCTGCTCTGGGTGTTTTCTACCCCCTTGAGGAGGCACATTTACAACGGTACCTTCAAGCATTTTCAGTAAGGCCTGTTGAACTCCCTCACCAGACACATCGCGTGTGATCGACGGATTATCACTTTTACGTGCAATCTTGTCAATTTCATCCAAATAAACGATACCTCTTTCAGCCGATTTAACGTCGTAGTCGGCTGCTTGAAGCAATCTACTCAAAATGCTTTCAACGTCTTCTCCCACATAGCCTGCTTCAGTGAAAACAGTTGCATCGGCTATGCAGAACGGAACGTTAAGTTGTTTCGCTATAGTCCTAGCAATCAATGTTTTGCCAGTTCCAGTTTCACCAACTAAAATGATGTTCGATTTTTCAATTTCAACATCACCTTCAATCTGCTGATTTATACGCTTGTAGTGGTTGTAAACCGCTACAGCAATGGCACGTTTGGCAGTGTCTTGGCCAATGACAAATTGATCGAGGAATTCTTTTAAAAGTTGTGGCTTTTGAGCCTTAAAGCCATTGATTTTGGTAGCAACTGCATTGTCGCGTTCTTCTTCGTGAAGGATATCGTGAGCTTGCGCTATACAACTATCACATATATGCCCTTCAAGGCCTGCAATGAGCATTTTGGTCTGCTCTTTGTCTTTGCCGCAGAACGAACAATGAAGTTTGGTTTTAGCCATTTTACGGTTTTTTCTTGGTAGAACGTATTAATACGTCGTCTATCATTCCATATGCTTTTGCTTCTTCTGCGGTCATCCAATAATCGCGATCGCTATCCGCGAAAATTTTCTCGAACGATTGACCACTGTGCTCTGCAATGATGTGGTACAATTCATCACGTAACTTAAGGGTTTCTTTCAAGGTGATTTCCATGTCTGAAACCTGACCTTGAACTCCACTCATCGGCTGGTGAATCATGATTCTACTATGCTTAAGCGCAGTACGCTTTCCTTTTTCACCGGCACACATCAATACCGCGGCCATTGAAGCTGCCATACCTGTGCAGATTGTGCTTACTTCGGCACTCACAAACTGCATGGTATCGTAAATGCCTAATCCCGCATATACCGAACCGCCAGGGCTGTTGATGTAAATCTGAATGTCTCGGCCACTATCTACCGAGTCTAAAAAGAGCAATTGTGCCTGAATGATATTCGCCACCTCATCGGTAACAGGCACGCCCATGAAAATAATCCTGTCCATCATAAGACGAGAAAAAACGTCCATGGAAGCTACATTCATAGGGCGCTCTTCAATGATGTAAGGCGTAAGGTTGGTAACTTGATGACGGGTAAAACTATCGATAGCCGTACCACTTTGTCCAAGATGTTTCACCGCATACTTGCGGAATTCACTAGCAAAATCCATAATTAGTATTTACTCTAATTAAACGGTTTTTTTCTGAGTTAGTTTCTCAAATTCAGCAAAAGCCAGTGGTTTCTCTTCTACCGTGATGTGCTCCCTTACATAATCTTCCACTTTTCTGAATTTCAACGAATAGTATAGGTTCGCGTAATTGTCATCCTTTTTCAGATAATCAAGTGCATACTTATTCAAATCCTTCTCTTCGATTGGAATACCATAACTAGAAAACTGGCGGTACAACAGTCCCCTTGCTTCGTTCATTATCTCTTCCGATTCAATTTGCAAGTTCTGCTCCTTCAGGATTTGGTCGATAATCAAGTCTCTCCGTAGCTGTTTGGCATAGTCGGGGTATTGCGTCTGCAAAGTTTGCTCATCGATAGGATTTTCAGATGCCGTTCTCAACCAGCGCATCAAAAACGAATCTGGTAACTCAATGCCGTCGGCGTCGAGTAATTCCTCCATGAGTTCGTTTCTCAACAATCTTTCTGCATCTGTTTGTAAAGCACGTCCCAATTCAAGCTTAATTCTATCGTAAAAGGCTTCTTCAGTGTCTATGTTCTCGTTGCCAAATACTTGCTTGAAAAAGTCGGTACTCATCTCAGCCAAGCCATCTCTCAATATATTGCTCACCGTTATTTCAAACTGTTCGTTGATAGTGGCTAATTCTTCAACAGTTTTTTTAATTCCAGAAGCAATCTTCTCTTGGTCGGTTCCGAAAATAGCTGTGAGCGTATTGCGTGTACTGTAGTCCTTGCCTACCCCTGTTAACTCGGCTTGCAAACTTGTTTCATGGATATCGGCCAACTTAACAAGACTTACAGTGACAACCCCTCCTGCTTTTAGCTCTCCATTTTCATCCAATTCTTTCAAACGAAGGAAAACGTTGTCACCTGCTTCCGATGTTTCGGGATAAGCATTGGTGTAATATCTCTTTCTTAAGTCATTGGTATAGTTGGTCAACAAATTCTGATCGGGCTCAACCTGGTACTTAACGAACGTTTTAGAAGGAATCTTAACGCTAACTTCCGGTTTCAAGCCGATATCAAAACGAAAAACAAAACTATTCTGTTCTTCCATTCCTGCTGCAAACGGATCGTGCCCTTCTTCTGGAACTGGTTGAGCGAAAATGTCGAGTGCTTGCTCCTTTAAAAATTGGTCGACTTGTTCGTTAACAAGCTTATTCAGTTCTTCATACAACAAAGCCTTCCCGTACATTTTCTTGACCATACCGGCCGGAACCATTCCTTTGCGAAATCCTGGAATGTTCACCTTGCGGCGATAATCTTTTAACGCTTCTTCTAACCGAGTGCTGTAATCGGCTGGTTCGAGCGTTAATACAACTTTGTTTTCAAGTTTGCTGATTTTTTCTGCTGTAATGTTCACTGCGTTCTATTTGCTAATCGTTGGAATTTGTCCGCTGATACCGGACTTAAGTTAAGTTGGAAGTAAACTCTTCCTGAACGTAAAAAACCATTTTGAACCCCTAAAATTCTATTTAAGGGTCCAAAACGGTTGTGTGCGGATGGAGGGACTCGAACCCACACGCCTCGCGGCACCAGATCCTAAGTCTGGCACGTCTACCAATTTCGCCACATCCGCTAATCTGCAGCCGTCTGCTGCGGGAGTGCAAAAGTAATACAAAAGCCTCTACTATCCAAGAACCTCCTACAATCTCACTCCCACTTATGCGGCAATAATTGAGCGACCAAGTGCTACGTATACACCAAAATGCCAATAGCTTTCTTAACAACGCGCATTTTTATCCCGAATGCAGAAATGGACTTGCGATTTCGTTAGAATTCGTTGAAATTGCGCATGAATACATGCATGGAAAATTTATCTGCACCTACTCGAGTTGAATTAGAGAGAAAAGAAATACTACGTCGTTACCGAGCACTTTTACGCGCCTGCAAACCATTCATGAAAAAAGGCGATAAACGACTTGTACGATTAGCCTTCGATATCGCGCTAGAAGCACATAAAGATATGCGCAGAAAATCGGGTGAACCCTACATTTATCACCCGTTAGAAGTAGCTAGGATTGCCGTAGAAGAAATTGGCTTAGGTACCACTTCAGTAATCTGTGCACTTTTGCACGATGTGGTAGAAGACACGGATATTACCCTCGATCAAATTGAAAAAGAATTCGGCAACATCGTCGCCAGAATTATTGACGGACTTACCAAAATCTCGGGCCTTTACAATAAATCAACCAATAGTAGCGACCAGGCTGAAAACTTTCGCAAAATGCTACTTACGTTGGCCGATGATGTCAGAGTAATCCTGATTAAACTAGCCGACCGACTGCATAACATGCGCACCTTGGAGAGTATGCCCAAGGAAAAACAACTGAAAATAGCCTCAGAAACTGCATACCTATTCGCCCCGCTGGCGCATCGCTTAGGCCTGTATGCAGTAAAGAGCGAACTCGAAGACCTGAGTTTGAAATACACCGAAGCTGAAGTATACCGCGATATTGCACGCAAACTGCGAGAGACACGGTCGAAAAGAGATCGATTTATTCGTGACTTCATTGAACCTTTGAGTGCAGAAATAGAAAAAACCGGACTCAAATTCGACATCAAGGGGCGTCCAAAGTCGATCAACAGCATTTGGAACAAGATGAAAAAACAAGGGATTGAATTTGAAGAGGTCTACGATCTGTTCGCCATCCGTATCATCTTGGAAAGTAACGGGGAATCAGAAAAACCCGATTGTTGGCGCGTTTATTCGATTATCACCGACATCTATCAACCAAATCCCAATCGTTTACGGGACTGGGTGTCTACGCCTAAAGCAAATGGCTACGAATCTTTGCATACCACTGTAATGGGACCAGGTGGCCGCTGGGTTGAAGTGCAAGTTAGAACCCGGCGAATGGATGAAATAGCCGAAAAAGGATTTGCCGCGCATTGGAAGTATAAAGATCAAACTAGCGACAATGCCTTTGACGAATGGTTGACCCGAATTCGCGAAGTTTTGGAAAACCCTGAACCCAATGCTTTGGAGTTTATCGACAACTTTAAACTTCAACTCTACGCCAAAGACTTGTTTGTATTCACCCCGAAAGGAGATCTCATCAAGTTACAGGCGGGAGCTACTGCATTAGATTTTGCTTTTGAAATACATACAGACATCGGAATGAAATGTATTGGCGCCAAGGTAAATCACAAGATAGTTCCCTTGAGCTACCAGCTGCAAAATGGCGATCAGGTCGAAATTCTCACGTCAAATATTCAAAAGCCCAAGTCGGACTGGTTGAATTTTGTAACCTCCGCAAAGGCTAAATCAAAAATAAAACAATCACTCAAAGAGCTAAAAAGGGAAAATGCTGATTTAGGTAAGGACATTTTGCAGCGGAAGCTCAAACAATGGAAAGTGAATTTTAGCGATGAAACAATCCAAAAAATTATCGGCCACTTTAAGCTGAACAGCACGCTTGACTTGTACTACTTTATCGCAACTGAAAAAATAGACTTGGCGCAGGTAAAGTCGATACTTACCAAACCCGAAAAACCGAGTAGTAGAAATATCAACCGAATTGACGAAAACAATTTTGAAAGTCTGGTAAAAAGCAACTCCACTAAAAATGAGGACATGCTTATTATCGACGATAAAATCGGTAAAATCGATTATACGCTAGCTCAATGCTGCAACCCGATACCCGGCGATGATATTTTTGGCTTTGTAACAGTAAGTGAAGGAATTAAAATTCATCGTGTAAGCTGCCCAAATGCCGTACAGCTCTTATCCAAGTATGGGTACCGGGTGGTAAAAGCTAAATGGACAAGGGCCTCAGAAGTTAGTTTTTTGGCCGGAATCCGGATTACCGGTTTGGACGATATCGGTATTATAAGCGGCATTTCCACTGTTATTTCAACCGATTTAAAGGTAAACATGCGTTCAATATCGGTAGTATCAAACGACGGCATGTTTGAAGGCGACATCATGGTTTATGTTCACGATACCCACCACCTGGATGTATTGATGCGTAAATTGAAAGAAGTTAGAGGCGTACTCAAGGTGAGCCGATTCGATTCGAACCCATCATAAAGAACCCTTTTGGCAAAATCTATGTTTCACCCCCAAGCTACCTAACGATGTCGAATCCACGCATAACCGAAGAAGTGAAAAAGATTTTCTCCGCCTATTTGGAGGAACATGGTCATCGTAAGACGCCTGAACGTTTTGCCATACTCGAAGAAATTTACGGGCGAACTGATCACTTTGATGTGGAGTCGCTTTACATCCAAATGAAGAACCGAAATTATCGTGTTAGCCGAGCAACGGTCTATAATACGCTTGATCTGCTTCAGGCCTGCGACTTAGTTACCAAACATCAGTTTGGTAAGAATATGGCTCAATTCGAGCGCTCGTATGGGTTTAAACAGCACGACCACCTCATTTGCATCGAATGTGGAAAGGTAGAGGAGTTTTGCGACCCTCGTATTCAAGAAATAAGAAACGACATGGGCGAGTTCTTTCATCACAAAGTGCGGCATCATAGTCTGCACTTGTACGCGAGTTGCGAAAAATTATCGGAAGCAGGTGCTTGTCCACATTTCCACAAAAGCGATGCATAGTCAAAAAGTCGGTTAACTTTGAACTTTAACTGCTATTGATGAAGGTAGACGTATTGCTCGGTCTCCAATGGGGAGACGAAGGCAAGGGTAAAATAGTGGATGTCATCACACCCAAGTATGACATTATTGCCCGATTTCAAGGAGGTCCGAACGCAGGCCATTCATTAGAGTTTGATGGGAAAAAAGTTGTTTTAAACACGATCCCTTCCGGTATTTTTCATGATGGAGTTCAGAACATCATCGGAAACGGTGTGGTAATCGACCCTGTGATTTTACAACGTGAAATCAGGAATCTTGAAGGTATGGGCGTGTCGGTAAAACAACGTCTCGTTATCTCTAGAAAAGCTCATTTAATTCTTCCTACCCATCCCATTTTGGATGCAGCCTACGAAAAGGCCAAAGGAGAAGGAAAAATTGGTTCTACTCTAAAAGGTATTGGCCCTACGTACACCGATAAAATCGGCCGTTCGGGCATGCGTATAGGAGATTTGGAAAGCAAAGACTTCCGTAGCCGTTATGAGCTTATTCGCCAAAGGCATCTCGACACCTTAGCCGTTTATCATTACGAAGATTCTGCTTTCGAAGAAAAAGAAGCTAAGTGGTTTGAAGCAATAGAGTTTTTGAAGGAGTTTCCATTTGTAGATAGTGAAACCTTAATCAATGAAGCCTTACAAGCCGGAAAAAAAGTACTTGCTGAGGGCGCTCAAGGCACATTACTGGATATTGATTTTGGCTCTTATCCTTTTGTGACCTCATCCAATACGGTTGCTGCTGGTGCATGCACCGGGTTGGGGATTTCACCGGGAAGAATTGGAGAAGTTTATGGCATTTTCAAAGCCTACTGCACACGTGTAGGCGGCGGTCCCTTCCCTACCGAATTAGACAACGCCCTAGGCGAACAATTGAGAGCAGAGGGCAAAGAGTTTGGTGCTACCACGGGGCGACCACGACGTTGCGGCTGGATTGACATCCCTGCACTCAAATATGCCATATTATTGAATGGGGTTACCCAATTAATAATGACTAAATCGGATGTCTTGAGTATTTTCGATGAGATAGAGGCTTGCACACACTACATCGTACATGGAAAGCGTACAGATAGTCTACCCTTCGATTTACATGATGCCCAACCTGTTTATAAAAAATTGCCCGGCTGGAAGGTTGATTTGACGCAAATAAAAGACATGGACCGTATGCCTACTCAGCTTCTTGCCTACATTGAATGGCTCGAGAAAGAATTAGAGGTTCCGATAAAAATAGTGTCGGTAGGTCCTGACAGGAATCAGACACTTTACCGTTGATATTATGGCTGGCCAGAAGACCCTTGCGGCACTTCTACAGCATTTTGAGAAGGCACCCTATATAGCCATTTTCAACTCTAATACAGGCCAAGGTCACAAGTTGCCCTTGTTCTACCATGAATTCGACTGGATGATAGCGGTTCGTTGGGACTATCAAACTCCTCTCAGCTCACCATACTTTAAATCCCTCCAAGAGTTGATGAATAACCAGCCTGGATATTATTGTGGTTATTTAGGTTATGAGCTAAAAGATGAACTAGAGGATTTGCAAAGCAAGCATCCTAATGCAAGTGAGTTTCCTCCAGCCTTTTTCTTTCATCCACAGTACATCCTAGTTTGTAAAAACGGCAAACTATCCATAGTTCTGGATGAAAAGGGTTATGGATTAAGTCTAGATTCGATGGAGGCCCTTGAATTAAAAATACCAAACAAGACTGCCCCTATCAAGATGAACTTACGAACATCGCGAGCACGGTATCTCGAAAAGGTTAATGAAATTAAAGAAGCAATAGCTGCTGGAACGGTATATGAGCTCAACTACTGTATTGAATGGTATAATGAAAATGCTGTAATTGATCCCGTAACCGTTTGGCTTGAACTAATTGAATACTCCCCTACTCCATTTTCGGGCTTTTTAAAATTCAACGACCATTATCTTTTGTGTGCAAGTCCAGAGCGTTTTTTAAAGCGACATAACAACAAACTAGTTTCACAGCCCATAAAAGGCACTCGGAAACGGGGCAGCACCAAAGAAGAAGATGAATTTCTAGCCAATGAACTGAGGAACGACATTAAAGAGCGCGCCGAAAACGTGATGATAGTCGACTTAGTGCGAAACGACTTAGCGCGATCGTGCAAACCAGGTTCGGTACATGTTCCAGAATTGATGCAAGTTTTTCGGTTTCCAACAGTTCACCAAATGATAAGCACAGTAACTGGAACCCTACGCGCAGACTGCACAACCCTCGATGCAATAAAAAATGCCTTTCCAATGGGCTCTATGACTGGAGCACCGAAGGTTAAAGCCATGGAACTGATCGATGAACTGGAAGATAACCGTAGAGGTGTATATTCAGGGGCTTTTGGATATTTCACCCCTGAAGGCAATTGCGATTTTAATGTGGTGATTCGAAGCATTGTTTACAATAAGCAGAACCGCTACCTGTCTTTTGAAACCGGAGGTGCTATAACCATTGATTCTGAACCGGAAAAAGAGTGGGATGAGTGCTTGTTAAAAGCAAAAAGTCAACTCAAAGTCCTGCTCAGAGAAAATTGAAATTTCAAAGTTTTGTCATATTGGAACAAAGCTCTTGAAAAATGTCTCTGCCTTTGTTAATTTGAGTTAAAACTAAGGTTATGAAAAAGATTCAACTTCTCTTGATCGGGTTAACTGCTGCAGTCTTATCAGAAGGAAGAGCCCCAACCGAATCAAATCATACTGCTTTTCTTCGTGTGAATAGCTCCCCTTGTGCACCAGCCGCGAGCAGGACTACACTCGACATTAACTCCATTCGCGTGACTATTTTAAATGGAGGAGACCATTGGCCAACTATTGGACTAAGTTCTAACGGTTTTGAAGTCCCAACAGGAGGTGGCAAGTCGTTACATTTTGGTGGCTCACTATGGATTAGTGGTCGCGACCAGAACGGAATTCTATCAGTAGCAGCACAAACCTATCGGCAAACCACGGTATTGGGTGTTGGATTTTGGTCGGGCCCGATTCCCGTTAACCAAAATGTTCAGCCCGATTCGGCGAGGTGCCAAAGATGGGATAGGATTTGGAAATTGTCGAAGGCTGAAGTGCAAGATCACCGGCAGCGCTACAATCAAGCAGGATATGTAATGCCTGTTAACCTGGCTCAATGGCCAGGAAATGGCAATGCAGCGCAAGATGAAGCACATTTTATGGCCCCATTTGCCGATATCAATGGCAATACCATCTATGAACCTCAACTGGGAGAATATCCATTAGTTCCAGGCGATGTAAGTACATGGCATGTGTATAACGATATTGCCAATGGAGTAAATGGCGGCGGCACCATTGGTTTGGGCATAGAAATTCAAGAAGAAAATTTTGGGTTCAATACCGGTAATGGTCTTGATAAAGCGGTATTTACTCGTTACAAAATCATCAATAGACGGAGTCGCATAATCGATTCGGTGCAGGTAGGCCTGTTCACCGACCCAGACATTGGCGGCAGTTTTGACGATTTTATTGGGTGCGACGTTGCCCGTAACTTAGGTTATGCGTACAATAGCGATAACAACGATGAGGCCCCAAATGGTTATGGGCTCAACCCTCCGGTGTTTGGGATGTTGCTCTTGGAAGGCCCCGCAGCTGAAACGAACGACGGCATTGATAACGACAGAGATGGAATTATGGATGAAACTGAAACAGATTGTAACGGTTTCCCGATAAGTGAGAGAATTGCCATGACTTCGTTCTCGTATTTTAATAACGACGGAACAGTAACAGGAAATCCAACCAGCAATCAACATGTGAAATACTACATGAGCAGTCTTTGGAGGGATGGCACTTTCATGAGCTACGGTGGAACAGGTTTCCCCGGCTCGGCAGGGACGACCAATGTCCCCTATAGCTTCGCCTTTCCGGGAAATAGCGACCCACAAGGTTGGGGCTATGTGTACGCAGGAGGTGTAGCCGCAAGCCCACCCTTTAATTGGACTGAAGCCAGAACCGGTGCCAATGGCGGACGCTCGGCTTCTGGCGACAGGAGGTTTGTGATGAGTAGTGGCCGTTTTAAACTGGAACCTGGAGAAATTCAAATCCTCACTTATGCTGGTTTGTGGGCACGTGATTCTATTAGTACCGATTCCAGTGCAGCCATGACTCAACTTTTGGCACAAGCCGATATTATTCGTCAGCAGTTTGCGAACTGCGCTTTAGGATTACCCGATGTACGAACCGTTAGCCTTCAAGAAAACGAACCAAACGTAATTCGTATTTATCCAAACCCAATAATTGAAAAGTTAGTTTTTGTGGAGAGCTCTAAGAAGTTCGACACGAAGGCCACTATAAAGTTGCTAGATCTTCAAGGCAAACGTCATGAAGTAGAGGTGCAAAATGTTGCTGATAATAAGTTGAAGCTTTTCTTCAATGTACCGCCTGGGGTTTACCTGCTTGAAGTAACGCACAACCAAAAGTCGAACATCCAGAAAATTGTCGTGCGCTAGTCTAAATCATCTAGAAATAAAAAAACCCGATGTTGCCATCGGGTTTTTTGTTGTTTGCTGAATTTATTCAGCGATTACTTCAAGACTTACTTCTGCCTTTACTTCGCGATGAAGATCTACTTCGGCCGAATAGGTGCCTATTGATTTGATTTCACCTTTAAGACTAATCTTACGGCGATCAATGTCAAACCCTTTGTCTTTCAATACGTCTGCAACTTGATGGGTAGTGATTGAACCGAAAATACGGCCGTTTTCACCCACTTTAGCAGCTACTTGAATGGTGAGGTCTTTCAATTTACCAGCAGTTGACAATGCGTCGTTCTTAAGCTTTTCTTGCTTGAACGCTGCTTGACGTACGTTTTCGTCGCGTTCTTTACGATTCGAGTTGTTCGCAACAATCGCAAGACCTTGTGGGATGAGGAAATTACGACCGTAGCCGTCTTTTACTTTTACCACATCGTATTTATAGCCTAGACCTTTAACGTCTTCTTTCAGAATAATTTCCATGTCGTTTTTCTCCTTCGCTTATTTCAATCCATCTGCTACATACGGCATGAGGGCAAGGTGGCGTGCGCGTTTGATCGCTTGACTCACTTTGCGCTGATACTTCAACGAGGTACCTGTTAAACGGCGTGGAAGTACTTTGCCTTGTTCGTTTACAAACTTGAGCAGAAAATCTGCGTCTTTGTAATCGATATACTTAATGCCATTCTTTTTAAAACGGCAATACTTCTTGCGGTTTTCGTCTTTCGCCGGAACGGTTGCAAAACTGTTATTAATCATGATTAAGCCTCCTCGGTTACTTTGGCCGCAGCCGGTTTACGTTTAGATTCGTTGTACGTGATGGCATACTTGTCGAGTGCCACGGTGAGGAAACGCATGATTCGCTCATCACGACGGAATTCAAGCTCAAGTTTGTCAACTAACTCCCCGGTAGCTTTGAATTCGATCAAGTGATAGAATCCGGTTGTTTTCTTCTGGATTGGATAGGCTAGTTTACGCAGGCCCCAGTTTGCCTGGTGAACGATCTCGGCGTTGTTTTCCTTCAACACCTTCTCAAACTTCGCGACCGTATCTTTTACCATTTCCTCGGTCAATACCGGGGTCATGATAAACACGGTTTCGTAATGGTTCATACGCGTGTATGGTTTTAAGTTAAAAATGGACTGCAAAAGTAGTGAACGTGACGGTAAAAAGCAAACGAACTCAACGTATTACTTGTCATTTTCAACGTAAAGCACCGAAATGTGCATATCTCGCATGCACGCGCTTTCTGAAATGGGTTACATTTGTGACATGGAGCCGTATGTAGTCTCTTTTCGAAAATATCGCCCACAGCGATTTGATTCCGTGGTAGGTCAAGTGCACATCACTTCTACCCTAAAAAATGCAATCAAATCACAGCAGCTCGCACAAGCATTTCTGTTTTGTGGACCTCGAGGGGTAGGTAAAACAACCTGTGCACGTATTTTCGCGAAAACCATCAACTGCACAAACCTTCAGGAAGATGGCGAAGCCTGCGATACTTGCGACAGCTGCGTGAGTTTTAATCGAGGAACATCCTTAGCCATCCACGAGCTCGATGCTGCTTCTAACAACTCGGTAGACGACATTCGAAACTTGGTAGATCAAGTAAGGTATGCGCCACAAGGGAGCAAATACAAAATATACATCATCGATGAGGTGCATATGCTCTCGACTCAGGCCTTCAACGCATTCTTAAAAACGCTTGAGGAACCGCCACCCTATGCTATTTTTATTTTAGCCACTACAGAGCGCCATAAAATTCTACCAACTATACTCTCACGTTGTCAGATTTTTGATTTCAACCGAATCAAAGTATCCGACATAAGTACGCAGTTAGCGGAGATATGTAAGAAAGAAGGGATTGAATCCGAAGCTTCTGCATTGCACATTATCGCTCAAAAAGCTGACGGGGCATTGCGAGATGCGCTATCCATTATGGATCAAATTGTAAGCTTTAGTGGGGGTAAACTGAGCTTCCAAGCGGTTATTGAAAATTTGAACATTATCGATTACGAGTACTATTTCAAAGCAACTGAAATGCTTCTAGAGCAGCAGATTGCCGAGGTTAGCCTCCTATTTGATGATGTTATTTCGAAAGGTTTCGAAGGAATCAACTTTATCGTTGGCCTTGCCGAGCACTTCAGAAATCTCCTTATGGCCAAAGATCCAAGAACAGTTAGATTATTGGAGCAAAGTGATGAGGTGAGATTGCAATATTTGAAACAAACCGAAAGCACTCCTGCTGGTTTTTTATTAAGTGCACTTAATATAGCTAGCCATTGCGAGGTGAACTATAAACAAAGTAAGCATCCACGACTATTGGTTGAATTAGCACTCATGAAGATGTGCTTCATCCAACAAGCAACCTTTTTGGCTGCAGATGGTAGTGCTGAAAAAAAAAAGCCCATTGAGCGCCCCAATCCCATCGCCTTAAAAGGCGCTCCTGCAGCTAGTGTAGTTGTCGATCCCAAACTCAGGGAAATTCAAGATCAAACTAGCGCTCAAAACAAAATCGATAAGCCAACGGCCGATGTCCCGGTACCCGTAAATACGAGCCCTTCGGTCATAAAAGTGAGCAGTAATTTATCGAAAACGAAAGCTCAGCTTACAGAAGATCATCGCAAACCTGAAAAAAAATCTGAGAAAGTAGGGTTGAGTCTCTCGAAAACTAATCCTCAAAACACGGTTTCTTTTGAGGAGGCATGGCAAATTCTGGTCGCTGAACTAAAAGAACACAAACAAGAATATTTAGCCTCCGTATTAAGTGGTATAAATCCAAAACTTGACGAAAAACACTACTTTGAATTAGAAGTGCATAATGAAGCTCATGAAAGGGTGTTCGAATCCGAGAAACAAGAGATCATTGGCCGTTTAAGACTACTTACGGGCATATTTGCACTTGATTTTGTCTACAAACGAATAGAACTCACCGATGAAGAGGCTCGACCAGTTACATCGGTCGATAAATTCGCCAAAATGGCAGAAAAAAACCCATTTCTTTTAGAATTTGCAAAGAGATTTGATTTAGACATACAATACTGAAACATAACCTGTATATTTCGGATATGTTGTGTTTTAAGCTTAAATTCTAAAACTACTTCTAAAAAAATGTTGGTAAAACTACCCCTTAAAAACTCCACTGATGTGGCTTTGGTCGATGACCATGTTTATGAATTTCTTTCCGAAAACCCTTATTTGAAGAAGATAGGATTTCTTCCTAATCTCCGCCGTCATTCGCGCGGTTATGCCTTCTTTCAAAAAAACTGGCCTTTAGAGGGAGGAGTTTATAAAAACGAAACCATTTATCTCCACAAACTAATCGCAGAGAAATTTATCCCTAAACATGAGTCTAGTGAGCGTTTGTTGGTAAACCTTGTTAACAGCAACCCGCTTGATTGCCGCCTTGCTAACTTGGAGTGGGCAATACGCGCTAAGGTTGTTCGGAATACTACCAAAACAGAAAACCAATTTGGATTTCGCGGCGTAGTGAAAAGTGGTAAAAAGTTCCGCGCAATCATTTTCTTCAACAAAAACCGCATTGATCTAGGACTATTTAAAACCCCAGAAGAAGCGGCAAAAGCCTATAACGAGAAGTCGATGGAACTATTTGGCAAGACCAACGGTCTGAATCAGATTCCTGAAAAATAGACCCAATCAGTTTACTTATTCCTTAGGAAATCAGCTCCTCCTCGCTAACGGGATGGAGCTGATTTTCTGTATGGGCTACCACAACTGCCACAGCAGCATCGCCCGTTACATTCACTACGGTTCGAGCCATATCCAAAATACGATCTACGGCTACAATTAATGCAATGCCGGCCGTATCCAAACCAACCGATTCTAAAACGATTACCAACATCACCATTCCAGCTCCTGGTACTCCAGCCGAACCGATAGAAGCAAGTGTCGCGGTAAGAACGATCGTCAACTGTTGAAAAAAGCTCAAGTCGGTTCCAAAAGCTTGGGCGATAAAAACAGTTGCCACAGCTTGATACAAACTCGTACCGTCCATATTTATGGTTGCCCCGAGGGGTAAAACAAAACTAGACACCTCTTCTGAAACGCCTAAGTGCTGTTCGCAGCGTTCCATGGTAACGGGTAAAGTTGCATTGCTTGAACTTGTGCTAAATGCGAGTAACTGTGCTGGCGCAATCCCTTTAAAGAATTTCTTGTAGGAAAACTTAGTGAATAGCCTAAACATCAAAGGATAGGTAATGAAAATCATTACCGCCAATCCCAATACTACGGTTAGGCTATACATGCTCAACGCTTTTAACAGATCTAAGGCATCGGCAGGATTGGAACCAGCGAACTCGGCAATTAAGCTGGCAAGCAATGAAAAGACACCTACTGGCGCTAACTTCATGATTAGGTCTACCAGTTTCAGAATCACCTCGTTCGTCCCCTCAAAAAATGCCTTCACAGGAATTCGATGCTTTTCGGGAATTAGAATCAGCGCAATGCCGAAAAATACTGCGAAAAACACAACCTGTAGCATGTTGGTGTTGTCGCCCATAGCTTTAAAAAGATTATCGGGCACTATATCCACGATGGGTTGTAATGGACCATTTTCAGCCACTTTATCAGCAGTAGCTGATTTATCGGCTGCTACCGTTGCATACCTCGACTTAAGCTCATCGCGCTTCTCTGCAGAAAGGTAACTTCCCGGTTGCAATACGTTAACAATAACAAGACCAATACTAATAGCCAGTACAGTTGTTGTCAAATAAATGGAAATGGTTTTGGTTCCTAAGCGAGAAAGTTTGCTCACGTCCTGCAAACTGGCTACCCCTACTATTAAGGAGGCAAGCACCAATGGCATGGCAATCAACTTCAAAAGATTTACGAAAATGGTACCTATAGGCTTTACCCAGTCAATTACAAATTGATTCAAGCCAAAGTAACTGGAAATTAAACCAGCAATGATTCCGAGCGTCATGCCGATTATGATACGCCAGTGTAATGGAAGATTTGCGTTTTTCATACATCCAATAAGATTGGCTAAGGTATGAAAAAGCCGCTAATGAGATAGACTAACCCTTACTTCTACTCGGTCGGATTACGTGCTTCAGATTTTTGCAGCCCGGTTTCGCAAAAGATGATCGCAAAGAACTAAGGCAGCCATTGCCTCTACAATAGGTACCGCTCGAGGAACTACACAAGGGTCGTGTCGACCTTGAGCTTCCAGATACACCTCTTCGCCTTGCGTATTTACGGTAAGTTGTTGTTGCTTGATAGTTGCAACTGGTTTAAAGGCAACTCTACATGCGATTTGTTCTCCGTTTGAAATACCACCTTGTATGCCGCCAGAATAATTTGACCTCGTCCGAATCTGTTGATTGGATTGTATAAAAGAATCGTTCACCTGAGAACCTTTCATTCTCGACATGGCGAACCCACCGCCTACTTCAAAACCTTTTACTGCATTGATACTCAACATAGCTTTAGCTAAATCAGCCTCTAGTTTATCAAAAACAGGCTCTCCCAAACCAGGCGGCACACCGAATATTCTCAAGCTAATGATGCCTCCTAAAGAATCACCGGCTTGCTTGGCCCCCTCAATTTCGCTTTCCATTCGTGCAGATGATTCCTGATCGGGACAACGAACCAAAGAACTTTCGATCGCGTCAATTTGCGTAGAATCTGGTTCGCCGGCCCATTCAATTTCCCCAATGGTACTTACCCAAGCATATAATTTGATTCCATTTTCGGCCAAAAATTGCTTCGCTATAGCACCCGCTGCTACTCTCGTCGCTGTTTCGCGTGCTGAGCTTCTTCCTCCACCCCGATGATCTCTCCTACCGTACTTTACTTGATACGTAAAATCGGCATGAGAAGGACGATAAACATCTTTTAGATGCTCGTAATCGGAAGATTTTGCATCTGAATTTTTAATCAAAAGGGCAATTGGCGTTCCAGTGCTCACCCCTTCGAATACTCCCGATAAAATTTCCACCTCATCAGACTCATTTCGTGGACTTGTCAATGAAGACTGACCCGGTTTTCGTCGGCGCATTTCAAAAAGTAGAAAATCTAAATCAATTTGGAGACCTGCAGGACAACCATCTATCACGACACCTATTGCAGGACCATGCGATTCACCAAAAGTGGATATTCGAAAAAGCTGTCCAAAACTATTACCTGCCATATCAATATTTCATTTCAAAACCCAATTTCGACAAATCATCCCAATATCTTGGATACGATTTACTGACAACTGCTGGCGTTTCCCAGCTTATTTTAGCACCTGCGCAAACCAATAAATTCATAGACATAACGATTCGATGATCGCTCCATGCGCTACATACCACCGCAGTTGACGGATAGGGCGCTAAAGTGGGTATTAACTCAGCATAATCGTCCGAAAAACTCAGTTTATGTCCAAACTTATGGAGCTCCTCCTTTAAGGAAAGCAGCCTATCACTTTCTTTGTATTTTAAGGTTGAAATTCCGGTAAAAACACCTCTCATTCGTGCAGCAGCACAAAAGCATATTAGCGTTGGGGCTAAATCGGGGCAATCGCTAAAATCGGCTTCTAGCGAATTATGAGTGCTATCGGTTTTGGCAGATCGAATATGCAATCCATCCTCTTTTTGCTGCCACTGTAGCCCCATTGGGCGCAATAGCTCTAGAACTACCTTATCGGCTTGATTACTCTGTTCGTCTAAGCGATCGAGGAACAAAGCGCTGTTCGGCTTCAGGCAAACCATAGCTGCCCAATAGCCCGCCGACGACCAATCTGCCTCTATATCTCGACTACCTATTTTGGGCATACCTGGTGAGACCGTGATACGAGCATTTTCAACCTCAACCTCAATACCAGCAGCTTGAAGCGTATCCACAGTTTGTTGAAGATAGGGCATCGATACCAACTTTCCTTCCCAGTGAATCACCAACTTATTCTTTAAAATCGGTGCGATAAGCAGTAAGGCCGAAATGTACTGACTGCTTACAGTAGCGTCCATGCGAAGAGAACCACCTGCCAGTGCTTTGCCACGAATCTCAAGCGGTGGGAACCCCTCCTTGCCTAAATAGCTTATGTCTGCTCCTAGTAATCGTAAGGCATCAACCAATTGGGAAATCGGCCTGTGGTGCGCCCTATCACTACCAGTAATTTTAAATTCTCCGGGTTGAGTAGCCAAAAATGCAGTTAAAAAACGCATGGCCGTGCCAGCAGCTCCAACAAACCTCTCACTCCCTTTTTCATTTAATGCTTTGAAAAGGAGTTGTGTGTCGTCGGCTTCTGATAAATAGGATAAACTGCCAGAATTGCCACTTATAGCATTCAAGATTAGCCACCTATTACTGCTGCTTTTAGACCCGGGTAACGAAACTTGCCCTACGAGCTTACCAGGCGCACTCAAGAGTTCCACCATGCCGAAAACTTATTCCAAACCTGTCGGAGGGTTTCCTCTTCCACTAATTTATTCCATTCGGCCTCTCCAACCTGCTTTAGCACTACCATGCGATAGCCATGAAAGTTCTTTTTGTCGTTTTTCATAAATGGCAATAACTCTTCAAAAGAAGCAGAAGCACTTATTCCTTGAAATAACGATTTCAACTTTGACTGAAGTGAAATTGCCGTTTCTGCGTTAAGCCATCCTCCCGATACCGAGAGCTCAATTTCAGCGCCTAAACCGAGGATAATGGCCTCTCCGTGCAGAAGAGGAAATGTTGACTGATGCGACGCAGCCTCTATCGCATGTCCAAAAGAATGTCCGAAATTGAGCAACTGTCGTTCACCTTTTTCAAAGGGATCTCGTGTAGTAATTTCCAATTTCACCTGAACCGCCCTTTGAATTAGGTCGGCATTCGGACATTGTCCTGGCCGAAGTGCGGATGCGTCGTGCCACAAGCAGGGATCGGCAATTAAACCGTGCTTTAAAATCTCTGCCTTACCCGACTCCAGTTCCCGAACGGGCAAACTTTTTAAATAAAATGCACTAAAGAGCACAGCTTCTGCTGGCCAAAAGGTGCCGATACTGTTTTTTACACCGCCTAGATTGCATCCGGTTTTACCCCCAAAAGCAGCATCTACTTGCCCTAAAAGTGAGGTAGGAACGTTAACATAACGAATCCCCCTTTTGTAGCAAGAGGCTGCAAAGCCACCCAAATCGGTGATAACACCTCCACCTACATTGATTAATAAGGCGTGACGGTCGACACCTAGGTCGAGCCATTGTTGCCAAAGTCGCTCAATAGATTGAAGATTTTTTTGTTTCTCCCCCGATTCGATGCAGAAAATGATGCCGTCTAATTTCCTGGAAATCATTTCACCGTAGTGAAAAGTATTTTCATCGGTTAAGACCAGCACCGCCGATGGTTTGAGTCTTCCTAGTAGGTTTTGGAGTTCATCGATAGGATGCTCAGTAAATATAAGCTGTTGGCTCATGACCTTTTCCGAGGCTGGCGATCGCGCTGTTCACGAAAAACTTTGACCTGCGCATTTATTGACTCCTGATGCATGAGTTGAAGCATCCTTCTTACAAAACCGGGCTCCAATTCACGTGAATCAGCTTCTGCCAAGCGTGTTTCCATGATCTGAGCCCATCGGGCTGGTTGTAAAATGGTAATGTCGTTATTGTGCTTTACCTCGCCTATGTCGCGAATTACTTCCATCCGTTGGCTGAGTAATTCTAAAAGGTTTCGGTCTATTTGGTCGATCTGTTTTCTTAGCTGTTCTAGCTGGGTATTGAATACAGGGTCTTCGGTAAGCTCGCGGCTATGCACGAGCTTTTCCATCAAACGAATTAACTGTTCCGGCGTAATTTGTTGAGCGGCATCGCTCCAAGCTTGAGCAGGATGAATATGCGTTTCAATCATCAAGCCGTCAAAATCTAGATCGAGTGCGATCTGCGCAGTGTCGGCAACGAGTAAAGCATTTCCGCTAATGTGGCTTGGATCACAAATCATCATTAAATCTGGTGCTTGGCGCCGTAATTCAATTGGCAGTTCCCAATTGGGTTGGTTCCGGTAAATGGTTTTTTCGTAGCCAGAAAAGCCCCGATGTATGGCCGCTAACTTTCGAATGCCAACTTTATGCATTCGTTCTAGTGCTCCTATCCATAAATCCAGATCAGGATTTACAGGATTTTTGACCAAAACAGGAATGTCGGAGCCTTTAAGGGCATCCGCAATTTCCTGCACCATGAACGGATTTACCGTAGTTCGTGCGCCAATCCAAACCATATCGATTCCAGCTGCTAAAGCCAACTCAACATGCTTAGCGCTGGCTACCTCAATCATAACCGGTATGCCCGTATGTTCTACAGCTTCCTTCAGCCAGATTAATCCTTCTGGACCTACTCCTTCAAAGGAATTGGGGCGAGTGCGCGGTTTCCAAATGCCGGCACGTATGGCATTTGGTTTCGCAGGAAGAAGACCATTGATGGTAGCCCTTAATTGATCCGGCGTTTCAGCCGAGCACGGACCTGCAATGAGATAGGGACGTTCATCCGCTTTGCGGCGACCAAACCAATCTGTTTTGGGGGCTATATCTTGAAGGAGTTGCATAAATAACTAATGCAAAGTAAGCCCTTTTTGTTCATTCAGCAGCCCAGAATAAAGCAAAGCCATACACAAGTTCTAGAAACATTCACGGCGCAACGGCAGTTGTTTTCTATAAATTTGCTTTAACATTCACTTTTGCATGGAACCTCAGCCAGCACTTCAGTTTAACGACACCTTCATTGCATTCGCCTCAAAAAGTAATTTACAATTGCGGAAAGCCTACTGGTTATTCAAGGCAATGCATTCCCCGACTTCTGTCAAGTTTCTGACTACGGCAGCACAATTAAGTCTTAAACTGCACTTGCCAGTAGATTGGGCGATTAAGGCGACGGTTTTTGAACATTTTTGTGGCGGAGAATCAATCACTGGCTGTGAACCTACGATTGAACAGCTGGCCAAATACAAAATCGGAACAATACTGGATTATAGCGTTGAAGGCAAAGAAAACGAAGCGGAGTTTGATTCGTGCAAATTTGAGATTATACATACCATACAAAAAGCTAAGGGTGATAAGCGCATTCCTTTCAGTGTTTTTAAAGTAACAGGGGTAATTCGTTTTGGGTTACTCGAAAAAGTAAACAGCAAAGCCAAATTAAATCCTACTGAGCTAGCTGAATGGGGCCGTGCTAAAGAACGGGTACATGCTATTTGCAAGGCTGCGCACGACGCTAGCCAAATGTTGTTTATCGACGCCGAAGAAAGTTGGATTCAAGATGCTATTGATGAATTAGCAACTGAAATGATGGTAGAATTCAACAAAAACAAACCCATTGTTTTTAATACCCTCCAAATGTATCGACACGATCGTTTGACTTATCTCAAACAAAGCTACGAAGCCGCCAGAACGGGGAAATATTGGTACGCAGTAAAATTGGTAAGAGGCGCGTATATGGAGAAAGAAAGGGCCCGTGCAGCTGAGAAAGGATATGCATCTCCAATCCAACCCGATAAAGCATCTAGTGATCGCGACTACGACGAAGCCGTGTCTTTTTGTTTGGAGCACATTGAGCATCTGGCATTTTGTTCAGGAAGTCATAATGAACAAAGTAATCTAGAACTTGCTAAAAAGATGGGCGCATTAGGCTTGGAGGTGAATCACCCAAGAATATGGTTTGCACAATTATTAGGAATGAGCGATCATATTAGTTACAATTTGTCGCACGCTGGATATAATGTTGCCAAGTATGTCCCTTATGGCCCGGTAAAATCAGTAATGCCTTACCTCATACGGCGAGCTGAGGAAAACACATCTATTGCGGGCCAAATGGGAAGAGAACTAGGCTTGTTGACCAAAGAAATAGCTCGCAGAAAGCTTTAAGAGGTGTGGTCGTATACGATCAACCAACGACCTTCTATTTTTCGGAAAATGAGGGTGAATGGGCCCGATGGTTTATCCTTTTCACGAATCAGGGTATACTTTCCGGTAACTAACCACACATCTTCACTCAGTTTACGAAACTGCCATAAATCGAATTGTAGCGTACCCATTGCCGCTTTGTCGGGGTATCCTTTTTTATATCCCTCCAAAGTTGCCTTCCAGCCATAACGAATCGATCTCCCAATGAACTGCAAGGAATCCGACTTCCAATAACCTTCCATAAATCTCTCGATATCGCCTGCATTCCAAGCAGCTTGTTGGTTTTCTAGCACTTTCCTGATTGCTATTTCCTCTGTTGATTGAGCCGCAGTTGATGCTGCCAAAAGCAAAAAGAATAGCACGGCCCTTCCCATCTTATAAACGAGCTGCGGCAATCAATTCAAGATTTGTAAAGCTCATATCAAACTTCTGGCTTAAGTACTTATTCGTGAGATTGCCATTGAAACAGTAAATACCCGATCTCAGGCCTTTTTCTATCCAGAAGTAACTATCGATTCCTCCGAATTCTCCGGCATCAATGAGCAAAGTGCTGAGAATATTGCTTAAGGCCATGGAGGCAGTTTGTGAAACTCTTGAAGGTATATTGGGTACGCAATAATGAATAACGTCGTGTTTTTTAAATACAGGTTTGGTGTGATTGGTGAGTTCCGACGTTTCAAAACATCCTCCTTGATCTATACTCACATCTATAATTACCGAACCTGGTTTCATTTGTTGAACCATGTCTTCACTTACCACCATCGGCGCTCTTCCTGTTTCGGCGTGTATGGCACCTACAGCAACATCGGCTGTACGTAGTTCATGGGCCAGTATGTCGGGAGCGATCACAGAAGTATAAATTCGCATTCCCAGATTATTCTGCAGTCGCTTGAGTCGAGTAATGCTATTATCAAAAATCCGGACATCGCTACCCAAGCCAATAGCCGTTCGGGCAGCAAACTCGCCTACAGTTCCTGCACCTAGAATTACCACCTTGCTCGGAGGAACACCACTAACTCCACCTAACAGCTTGCCGCTTCCTTGAAACTGATTGCTTAAATATTCTGCAGCAATTAATATGGCCGAACTCCCCGCTATTTCACTCATCGATCGGACAATTGGAAGACTGTCGCTCGCATCTTTCATGTATTCGTAGGCTACTCCTATTACTCTTTTTTCAACTAATGCCTTTACATATTCTAAGGTGATAGTAGGCAAATGAATCGCCGAAAAAATTATTTGCCCTGGATTAAGGTATTTGATCTCATCCATCGGCACGGGACCCACTTTAACGACTACATGCGACTTATAGAGTTCCTCAGGGCTATACACAATATTCGCTCCAGCCTCCGTGTAGTCTTTATCGCTGTAAAAACTTGCAATACCCGCCTTGCTTTCAATGGTGACTTCGTGTCCCATTGCCACTAATCTACCAACAGCTTGCGGAGTTAACGACACCCTGTTTTCTTGGTACCCACGCTCACGAGGCACACCTATAGACATGCTGGTGGTGCGACGCGAGATTCGCAAAGGCTGCTCTAGAGGTGTGGCGGCAAATCGCGCCATGCTGGGAGTATCAGCTGACATGTTTGAAGCTTAATTGACGGCTATTGTCTTCGAATATACGCAAATCAATTTGTACAAACTTATTGGGCAATAAGCTTGTTACTTTTTGAGGCCATTCTATCAAGCAAATATCTCCGCTGTAAAAATATTCTTCTACACCCATTTCTATTGCTTCCTCCTCATTTTCAATACGATAAAAATCGAAATGTAAAACTTTTGAAGAGCCTAAACGATATTCGTTTACCAAACCATAAGTTGGGCTACTCACGGCATCCCTAATTCCCATTTGTTTGCATACCGCCGCAATAAGTGTTGTTTTTCCAGCTCCCATATCCCCAGAAAAACACCATATTTTTTCATTTCTCAAGTGTTCAATCAACCAAGCAGCAGCTTCTTGGATACTTTGCAATTCGTAATTTATCGAACTCATCTTGCGGTGAATACTGCAAATGGGACTATCATTTCTTCTAATGAGATACCGCCATGTTGAAAGGTATTACGATAGAGATTGACGTAATAATTGTAATTGTTCGGATAACAAAAATATTTGTCGCCAGTTGTAAACACGTAGGTACTGCTTAAGTGCGGTTTGGTAAGCATAACCTTCTCGGGTTTATCGATTACAAAAAGATCTTTATCGTCATAGCTCAAATTTTTCCCCTCCTTGTAGCGCAAATTAGTGGTAGTTTGTTTGTCGCCAACTATTCGAACAGGCTCACCTACTTTGATTGTCCCGTGATCAGTTGTAATGACTATGCGATGACCCTTTTGAGCAATTTTTTGCATGAGTTCGAAAAGAGGCGAATGTTCGAACCAGCTGCGCGTAATGCTTCTGTAAGCAGCTTCGTCGTCGGCCAGCTCTTTAATTACATTCATTTCAGTACGAGCATGGCTTAGCATGTCCACAAAATTGTAAACAACCACATTCAAGGGGTTATTCATCAAATTACCGCAAGTTTCTGTTAGTTGCCGCCCTTGGTGAAGGGTAGTGATTTTATTGTAGCTGAATTTAATATCCTTACCATAACGTTTTAATTGCTCGCCGAGAAAGAATTCTTCATTTTGATTTTTACTTCCCTCCTCCAATTCTCCATCATGCCATTTATCGGGATAACGTCTTTTAATTTCGGATGGCATCATTCCCGCAAACAATGCATTCCGGGCAAATTCAGTACTCGTAGGCAGAATGCTGAAATATGGATTAAGACTATCCATTCGGAAATATTCGTTCAGATACGGCTCAATCATACGAAACTGGTCCAGCCGAAGATTATCAATTACAATTAACCATATAGGCGTTCTATCGTCTAAAAGAGGCAGGAATTGTTTCTTGATTACATTAAAACTCAAAACTGGTGAACCATCCTGAGCAGCAAACCAATCTTCGTAATTCGTTTTTACAAAGCGAGCAAACTGGCGATTGGCTTCGTTCTTCTGCATGGTAAAAACCTCTTTCATTCCACCATCCTGGCTGCTTTCAAGCTCTATTTCCCAATACACTAACTTTTGATATACATCTAGCCATTCGGTAAAACTGAGGTCTTCGTTCACGGCCATACCAAGATTTCGAAAGTCTTGTTGATAGCCAGAAGTTGTTTTCTCACTCACCAGACGTTTGTTGTCAATAATTTTTTTAATCGACAGCAATATTTGATTGGGATTGACTGGCTTAATGAGATAATCGGCGATTTTAGAACCTATGGCTTCTTCCATTAAAAATTCCTCTTCGCTTTTGGTAATCATTACTACCGGTAAATTCGGCTTTAGCGATTTAATTTTTGGCAATGCTTCGAGCCCCGATACACCAGGCATGTTTTCATCGAGAAAAACAATGTCAAAATTTGATTTAGTAACGGCCTCTACAGCATCTTCACCATTGGTTACCGGAGTTACATCATAACCTTTCGCTTTTAAAAATAGAATATGGGGCTTGAGCAGATCGATTTCATCGTCGGCCCAAAGAATGTGAATTTTCTGGCTCATGCTGTGAATTGCGTAAATTAGACGCCGTTAGGGAAACGAAATTACTGTCTTTTGCGTATCCTCTTTAAATCTTACCTGAATTGAATAAGAAGAAAATTATTAATGACCCCATTTATGGGTTTATTCAATTGCCACATGAGCGTATTTACGACTTAATTCAACACCCCTATTTTCAAAGATTAAGGAGAATAAAACAAGTGGGCATGACCTACCAGGTATATCCTGGTGCCATGCATAGCCGATACAATCATGCCTTAGGTGCCATGCACTTGATGCAAAAAGCTATCGAAGTTCTTCGCCAAAAAGGGCATTCAATCACCGATGACGAAGCTTTAGGTGCACTAACGGCCATTTTGCTACACGACGTGGGTCATGGCCCGTTTAGCCATGCACTCGAATTTTTATTTATCAAAGAAGTCCACCACGAAGAAATTTCGCTTCGCATGATGCAGGAAATAAACGAAGAGCATGGTGGAGCTTTACAAACTGCACTGGACATTTTCCAGGGCGTGTACCCTAAACGTTTTTTGCACCAACTTGTAAGTAGCCAACTCGATATGGATCGGTTAGATTACCTTACACGCGATAGTTTTTTTACAGGTGTATCGGAAGGAGTGGTGAGTTGGGACAGAATTATAAATATGCTTTCGGTAGCCAATGATGAATTAGTTATCGAGGAAAAAGGCATCTACAGCATCGAGAAGTTCATTATTGCCCGACGCCTTATGTATTGGCAGGTATACCTACATAAAACGGTACTATCGGCTGAGTTTATGATTGCGCGTATACTAGAACGAGCAAAACAATTGGCTCTGCAAGGAACCAAATTGTTTGGCACCCCTTCTTTACTCTATTTCCTTGAGCAAGATATTGATGCTAAACGTTTCTATACAGATTCGGAAGTAGTAAAGCGCTTTTCAGATTTAGACGATCACGACATATTCAGTGCAATTAAAGTTTGGTCGAAACACGACGATTACATTCTAGCACGACTTAGTCATCAACTTTTTAATCGTGAACTGCACAGAGTACATCTGCAAAATCAGCCTTTCGACCCCGAACTTTTAAATAACTTGGAAAAAACTTTACTTCAAGTACATCCCCAATTAGCAGCTCATTCACACTTTTTTCTAAGCACGGGTACCGTTACCAATAATGCTTATAATCCAGCCACAGATAAGATTTTGATTCTCAAGAAAAATGGAGAAATAAGTGATGTAACCGACATTTCTGACAACCTTAACCTCAAGTCGTTAAGCAGTACGGTGGTTAAACATTACTTGTGGCTACCGAAGTGGTTAGAGGCAGCTCTCTAACGTTATTTGGGTATTTATTAAGTTTTTGTTAACGATGCGCACCAGCGATTTTTTGATAGTCGAGGTATTTTCGGATATTTGTCGACTATTCAAAAAAAATTAATGCAATTCACAGCTCAGGAACTCGCTGAAATTATCGGAGGAACGGTTGAAGGTAATCCTCTCGTTAAAGTCAGCAAATTGGCAAAAATCGAAGAAGCAGATCATTTTTCGGTCAGCTTTATTGCCAACCCGAAATACCTGGGATTTTTGAATACAACCAAAGCTGCGGTACTTATTCTGAGTAAGGACCTTGATCTTGAGCACCAACCAGCGGCCACAGTCATTCGGGTAGATGACCCATACTTAGGTTTTTCCAAATTGCTGAATCTATACGATACCAGCGCCATTTTACTTTCTGGGATTGAAAAACATGCACATGTATCCCCAGATGTTGAACTTGGTCAAGATTGTTATGTGGCCTCTTTTGCCTATGTAAGTTCAGGTGTGCAACTCGGAAAAAATGTTAAAGTGTTTCCCGGCGTTTACATCGGACCTAATGTAAAAATCGGAGATAATACTATTCTTTACGCCAATGTGAGTATTCAGCGCGATTGCGAAATTGGTAAAGATTGTATACTTCATCCCGGAGTAGTTGTAGGAAGCGATGGATTTGGTTTTGCCCCTCAAAAAGACGGGACATACAGTAAAATAGCCCAAAACGGTAATGTTGTTATTGAAGACAATGTAGAAATCGGTGCAAACGCTGCTATCGACAGAGCAACCATGGGCTCAACTGTAATCAAAAAGGGTGTCAAACTCGACAATATGGTGCACATTGCTCATAATGTAGAGATAGGTGAGAATACTGTCATTGCTGCACAATCGGGTGTTTCGGGAAGCACGAGGATCGCCCATAATGTGGTGGTTGGTGGGCAGGTCGGCTTCGTAGGTCACCTCTATATCGCTCCATTCACGCAATTTGGAGCACAAAGCGGTGTTACTCGTTCGGTAAACGATCCGAATAAGAAGTATAACGGCACCCCGATACAAGAGTACATGGGGTCGATGAGATCAAATGCTACTTTTAGAAGACTTCCTGAATTGGAAAAACGTATTATTGAGCTGGAAAAAATTATTGCCCAGCTTACGATAACCCAAAAATAAAGCATGAGCGAAAAGCAACGCACCATCGGGTCGCCGGTGAGCATTTCTGGTGTGGGAATACATACGGGGGCAATGGTCAACATGACCTTTAAGCCCGCACCTGTAAATCATGGTTTTGTATTTAAACGAATTGACCTTGACGGTCAGCCAGAAATACCAGCCTTAGTTGACTTTGTTGTTGATACTAGTCGTGGCACAACGCTACAAAAAGGCAATGCTCGAGTACACACGGTAGAGCATACCCTTGCTGCTTTGGTAGGCATGCAACTCGACAATTTATTGATCGAATTGGATGGCCCAGAAACCCCTATAGCCGATGGCAGCTCTATCGAGTTCATTCGAGCTCTTGAGCCTGCAGGTATTGTAGAGCAGGATGCACTGAGAAACTACTTGGAAATCACCGAGAACTTCCATTTTTACGATCCCACCAAAGACGTAGAAATCACCATAATGCCGCATGATCACTATCGTATTTCGGTATTGATAGATTATGACTCACCCGTCTTGGGTACACAGCATGCTACGTTGAACCATATTGCAGATTTCAAAGATGAAATTTCGTCGTGCAGAACATTTTGTTTTCTTCACGAGCTACAAATGCTCCTAGATCATAATTTGATCAAGGGGGGTGATTTGAATAATGCGATTGTTGTGGTTGACAAGGTGGTAGATGACGAAGAATTGAATGAGCTTGCCAAGGCTTTCAACAAGCCTCGCATGGAGGTGCGAAAAGAAGGCATCCTGAATAATGTAGAATTAAGATTCGTTAATGAGCCTGCACGCCATAAATTACTGGATGTTGTTGGCGATTTGGCGCTCTTAGGAAGGCCCATTAAAGGCCATGTAATTGCTTCGAAACCTGGCCATGCGGGGAATGTTGATTTTTGTAAAAACCTCAAGGCCAGTTTAAAGAAAAAAGTACAAAAAAGGGATATTCCCCGCTACGACCCTGACGTTGAACCTATTTTCGATGTAAATAAGATTATGGAATTCCTGCCACACAGGTATCCATTTCTACTCGTCGACAAAATCATCGAGTTGAGTGAAAACCACGTTGTAGGTGTAAAAAACGTAAGCATGAATGAGCCTCATTTTATGGGGCACTTCCCGAATAACCCCGTTATGCCAGGCGTTTTGTCTATCGAAGCAATGGCGCAAACAGGCGGAATCTTATGTTTAAGCCTCATGGATGACCCGGGAGGCTATTGGACGTATTTTCTAAAAATAGATAACGCTAAATTTAAAGACAAAGTAGTCCCAGGTGACACACTCATCTTTAAATTGGTACTCAAAGAACCCATCAGACGTGGGATATGTCAAATGTACGGTCAAGCCTTTGTTGGGAATAAACTTGTACTGGAAGCAGATCTTATGGCTCAACTTGTTAAGAAGACGAACGCATGAATCAACCCTTAGCCTCAATACATCCGAACGCAAAAATTGCCTCCGACGTAATTATTTCTCCCTTCGTAACGATTGAAGGTGACGTTGAAATTGGAGAAGGCTCTTGGATTGGTCCAAATGTAACCATATTTGATGGAGCGCGAATTGGCAAACACGTTAAGATTTACCCTGGTGCCGTTATTTCGGCAGCGCCACAAGATCTGAAGTACCAAGGCGAAAAAACACATACCTATATCGGCGACCACACCATTGTACGCGAATGTGTCACCGTGAACAGAGGAACACGCGACAAAATGAAAACAGTGGTTGGCGACCATTGTTTGCTCATGGCGTATTCACATATTGCTCATGACTGTATAGTAGGGAATCATGTAATACTTGCCAATTTAGCTACGTTGGCTGGGCATATTTTGGTTGAAGATTGGGCCATTTTGGAAGGCATGGTAGCGGTTCAACAATTCGTAACGGTAGGAGCTCATTCTTTTGTAGGTGGAGGCTCACTGGTAAGAAAAGATGTACCACCATTTGTAAAAGCAGCCAAAGAGCCCTTGTGCTTTGCCGGAGTTAATGTAATTGGTTTAAGGCGTAGAGGCTTTAGCGAAGAGATGATTAGGCAAGTAGAAGACATTTATAGAATTATTTATGTCCGAGGCTACAACATCACGAAGGCTCTCGACATTGTAGACAGTGAAATCGCGGAGTCGGCCGAAAAAGCACGCATACTCGACTTCATTCGTTCCTCTACGTATGGGGTAATCAAAGGCATGATAGAATGATGGACGAGGTGAGCATACACCTCACCCGTGCTGGCAAACGCTACAATCGTGACTGGATATTCAGGAACCTCGTTTTAGAGCTTCCTTCTGGTTCAAAGACAGCACTCATTGGTCCGAATGGATCTGGAAAATCTACCTTGTTAGGTGTCCTTTCTTCTTTTCTATCCTTAAGCGAAGGAGAGATTCATTGGAAAAAAAATGGGGTTATCCTTGAGAAAGAAAAAATCTTCGAGCAAATCGCCATTTGTGCACCGTATCTCGACATTCCGGAAATGTATTCCGCAACAGAGCTTTTTGAGTTTCACTTTGGACTGAAAAAAAAGTTTGGTTCCGCTACCAATCAAGCACTACTTGAAAATGCTGGTCTTGGCACAGTAGGGAATAAATTAATTCGAGATTACTCATCGGGCATGAAACAACGCATTAAGTTGCTCTTGGCATTTTATTCCGACGTTCCTGTTTTACTCCTTGATGAACCTACCTCTAACCTAGACGCGAGCGGTATAAATTGGTACAATCGCCTACTCAAAGAATTGCCACCTCACAGAACCCTGATCGTGGCAAGTAACCTGGGATACGAATACGAAATTTGTGATCAGCAGTTAAAACTGTCTGATTTCAAAAACTGAAAACGTCTACTTTTCTGGAATTATAGACAAACATTCCGTTAAACTGGACACCTTTTTATAATTGAGCTCCATTTTGAGCCATCGCAATTGCACTGAAATGAAAGAAGCGAACGCTCATTAGTTTGGCATGAAGCTTGCACATCCGAAACGTCTTCATTTTTCATCAGGTAGTATTTTTTAACATTAGGGGTCTTCGGACCCCTTTTTTTATGCTGTTCGCAAGTAGTACTTGCCCGGTAAAGCTCGAACCAATCCTTTTAATTCGAGCGCCAACAGCACTGCAGATAGCTTTGAAAGAGAAAAAACTGTTTGTAAAGCAAGTTCATCGATACCCAACTGATTGGATGGTGATAAAAAATCAAAAACATATTGTTCATCGTCCGACAACTCCGGGAATAGTAAAAGTTGTTTGTTCTGATTCGTTTCCTCGCCACTCGTCCAGGCCAACGCTTCCAAAAGATCTTCTGAACTCGTTAGTAATCCTGCTTTATTGCTTTTAATAAGAGCATTACAACCGCTACTGAATGCGTCGGTTACGCGACCAGGGAAAGCGAAGACATCTCTGTTATAGCCGATCGCCAAATCAGCGGTAATTAAGGCACCCCCGTTCGTAGCAGCCTCAATCACTACCACCGCATCCACCATACCCGCTACAATTCGGTTTCTTTTCGGAAAATTCTCTTTATCCGGTTCTGCCTCATGAAAAAGTTCAGTCAATAGCCCTCCGTGGGCTTTCATTTTTTCGGCAACAAGTTTATGTGCTGCAGGGTACACCCTAGAAAGACCATTCCCCAAAACCCCAATGGTGGGCAAGCCAGCCTCCAGAGCGGCTCGGTGAGCGGCGATGTCGATTCCATAAGCTAGGCCGGATACAATCATTACATTCCAGGCACTTAATCCCAAGATGAATTGACGAGTTAACTCGAGCCCATACGGGCTTGCCTTTCTTGTACCCACCACAGCTATGATTCTCATGCTATTTAAGTCGGTGTTTCCATTAAAAAACAAAACCGATGGGAAATCGGGGGCTTGGCGCAAACGCTGCGGAAAGCTAGCATCTCGGTAGTCTAACGCCCTTACTTTTTCTTTGAGACACCAGTTCAACTCTGCCTCCGCCTGTTTAAAAGCTAATCCGTTTTTAACTGCTTCCGAAACTCTTGGGCCTATCCCTGGGATGGTTTCCATTAACCTACGGCTGCTCTTGCAAACCTCTGTTGCACTTCCAAAACGCTGGATTAGCGCACGCGTAATTTGGTTCCCAACCCCTGGCGTTTCCAGCAAGGCGAGCAGATGCAATAATTCTGTTTGTTGACTTGACATAGGAGGTTAATTTAGCAGGTAGATGCGGTTCATTTTTTCAGTTTTCACGCAACTTTTGTTCATATTCAGCGCGCTGCTCATTTCTTGGGAGTTGAACGCTCAGACCACTCTATCTGGTAGGGTCACGGATGCCAAAGACGGAGCCCCTTTGGTTGGTGTAAATATTTCGTGGGGAGCTACCGGTACTGTAACTGACTTAGCGGGAGATTATGAAATTAAACTGCCAGATACCGGCAAAATCAACTTAAGATTCAGCTACATCGGTTATCAGCCCTATATATTGGCCATTTCACTTGAAGGTGGTAAAAAATTATACGATGTTGAGTTGGTCAGAATCGAAAATTCACTTCAAGAAGTCCTCATTACTGCTAGTCGATTTGAACAAAGCCGGAGTCAAATAACGCAGAGCACAGAAATAGTTAAGGCGAGTCAAACGCTAGCCTATAATTCCCTCAATGCCGACGATGCACTCAATAGAATGCCAGGCTTAAATGTGACGAGAGGTCAGTTGAATATTCGAGGTTCAAGCGGGTTCACCTATAATGTAGGTAGCCGTGTGTTAGTGTTACTTGATGGTATGCCACTAATTACTGCCGAATCGGGAGAAGTGAAGTGGAACGTACTTCCGCTTGAATTAGTAGATCAAATCGAAGTGATTAAAGGTAGCGGTTCAGCGCTATACGGCGCATCGGCCTTGGGCGGAGTTGTTCATTTTAGAACCAAAAAACCAACAGACGTACCTCAGACGAATATAACCCTCTTTCAACAACGCTACGATGCGCCCAATGCAGAGCACAATGACCCATGGAGTAATCGTAGACGACCATTGGCCCATGGCATTCAGTTTTCTCATTTAAGAAAAGTTGGAGACTTAGACCTTACCCTTGCGTTCAACGCCATGAACGATGATGGTTTCAGAATTGGTGACCCTAGCCGACGTGTTCGGTTGAATGTTGGTACCCGTTACAAAATAAAACAAGGTTGGTATATAGGTTTAAATGCAACCTATTTGCTCGATTCTACTCGACTCTATACCTTCTGGGCGAGCGATAAAGATGCTTTTGAACCTTTTCCCGGATCGGTAAATCCGCAGTTGAATCATCGTTTTGCTTTAGATCCTTTTCTGGAATTTATACCCAACGAAAACACAAAACATATTCTCAGAAACCGTTATTATCGCTCCTACACCAATTACAATAACGAAGACTTTGGGCAAGGGGAAACTTATTTTTCGGAATATCAATTCCAAAAGAGGTTGAAATTGCCTTGGTCAAAAAGTACCGTGGTTACGGCAGGACTTGTTAATCAACGCAATTTGATTATTAGCGACCGTCTTTATGGCAATCAAAATACCGACAATCGTTCGGGCTATGTACAACTAGACCATAACTTTTGGCGTGTCAATATTTCATTGGGTGGTAGATACGAACAGTTCGTAGTGAATGGTAAAGTACGTGAGGGTGAACCCGTATTTAGAGCCGGATTAAATATTGAGCTAACAAAATCAACTTTTTTGAGGGCTAGCTATGGTGAAGGGTTTCGTTATCCGTCGGTTGCTGAGTTGTTTAGCAACACCTTTATTGGTTCGGTCCGGCTACAGAGCGACCCCAATCTACTACCAGAGCAAAGTAAAACCTATGAAGTTGGTCTATTGCAAGGTTTTCAGTTGGGGAATATGGACGGCATGCTCGACATCGCCATATTTAGAACCGATTATACCAATATGATTGAGTATGCTTTCGGTGTGGTTTTACCGAGTGCCTATACAGCACAAGACTCGGTAGATATTCAAAACAATAACTGGGGGGCATTGGCACAACGTTATGCACGCTTTGCCCCGGGAAACGTAGTTCAAGCCCGAATAACTGGTGTGGAAAGTAGCCTGAGAGGAAAAATTAATCAAGGCAAATTTTCTTTTGAGTGGCTGCTTGGATATACTTACTTAAATCCAATAAATCTGAATCCACCCAAATCGCAGTATAATTTACCCGCCGATTTAATGCAATACCTTAAGTACAGGTTCAAACATTTGGCTCGCACCGACCTTGCCGTGGGATGGGCTGGCTGGCAAATAGGCATTAATGTTCGTTATAATAGTGTTATCTTAAACATTGACGAAGATTTTTACGCCTTTATGCCAGGGTTAATCGACTACCGTTTACGTCACGTTGAAGGTGATCTAATTGCTGACGGGAGAATTGTCAAAAATTTTGATGAACATTTTAATGTCAGCTTCATCGTTAGAAACCTATTTAACGAAAGTTATATGGTCGTTCCTGGTAATATAGGCGAACAGCGCGTTTTTGTGGGGCAATTTAACTTTCGGTTCTAGACATGAATAGGGCTTATTTGGTTGCACTACTTTTGTTTCTGTTTTCGACGCCTTTTGCACAAGGCCAGAAAATAACAGGTAAGGTCACCGATGCCTCTACTGGCGAAGCTTTGGTTGGTGTAAACGTGGTTTACGAACCTAACAAAGGAACTATTACCAACCAGGAAGGCAAATATGTTATCGCGTTGGAGCTAGCCGGCAAGTATTACATTGAGTTTCGCTACGTAGGATATGTAACAGAAAGGCGTAAAATAGATGTGCCGCTTGGAGGTAGTTATACCCTCGATATTCAAATGAAACCGGATTTTGCAATGCTCGATCCAGTGGTGATTACTGCTGGCAAATTTGAACAACGGCAGAACGAAGTGACCGTTTCGATGGAAGTATTGAAACCTTCGGCTATTCAAAATAATAACTCTACAGATTTTGAAGATGCCATTGACCGTATACCTGGAGTAAACGTACTTTATGGACAAGCCAACATTAGAGGCACAAGTGGATTTTCGTATGGAGCAGGTAGTCGTGTACTTGTTTTGGTTGATGAAATGCCTCTGCTTAGTGCCGACGCAGGTGATGTGAAATGGAGCTACATCCCTATTGAGAACGTTTCTCAAATAGAAGTTATCAAAGGCGCTTCATCGGCCTTGTTCGGTTCTAGTGCCTTAGGGGGGGTGATTCATTTGCGTTCGGGGTATCCTACTGCTAAACCCAAGACCCAAATTCAAACTTTTTTTGGTGTTTACGGAGACCCTCCTTCCCCTTTCGTTAGTCCTTTTACCAGTCGTCCCGGCATTCAAGCAGGAATAAGCGCGTTTCATAGTCAACAATTTGGCAAGCTCGATTTCACTGCTGGCATGTACAGTTTGTATGACGAAGGTTATAGAATAGGCGACTACAGCAAACGCATTCGTGGAAATGTGAACCTGCGGTACCGAATATCTGACCGGCTAGCGGTAGGCTTGAACGTTAATGCAATGCGAGACTCGTCGGGCAACTTTTTTTATTGGCAAAGCGATACTTTGGCATTTTACCCAGCCACAGGCACCAACGATGCACAATTAGGCATTCGATACAACATCGACCCATTTGTAGTGTATAATGCACCAAATGGCAGTAAGCATACTCTACGAAACCGGTATTATTATACCGACAATCAGGCTTCGGCAGATAGATCAACCCAAGGACATGTTTATTACAATGAATACCAGTACCAGCAACCCTTAGAACTGCCTTTTTTCTCCAAAACGGTAGTAAGCGCAGGTGGTGTTCATTTGTATAATGGCATCAATAGCGGCGCCTTGTATGGGCAACGAGATAGTCGAAATTTGGCATTTTATACACAATTAGACCAGACTTTATGGCGATTTAGCTACTCTTTGGGTTTTCGGTATGAGTCGTTCGTCATAAACCGAGAAAGTCCAATAAATTATCCTGTTTTCAGGAGTGGATTAAACTTTCAAGCTTTTGCAGCGACTTGGTTGCGCGCAAGTTATGGTCAAGGATTCCGAACACCCAGTGTAGCCGAACGGTACGCCAATGCTGCAGCGGGAGGAATACGGGTAATACCCAACCCAAATCTCGAAAGTGAAAGTGGCTGGAGCAGTGAAGTGGGCATACGGCAAGGCTGGCAACTTGGCAACTTCAATGGCATACTTGATTTAGCCGGATTTTGGACCCAGTTTGACAATATGGTGGAATTCAATCTAGGTTCCAATGGTACCGATATCGGTTTTCAAGCGATTAATTTAACCGATCGGCTCACGCGTGTGCGAGGAATCGAAATTAGTTCTGCCATGCAAGGGAAACTCAATCAGGCGAATATCACCATGCAAATTGGTCACACCTACATCCAACCCATCGAACGCTTTACCCCTGTTCCAAATTTACCTGAGTTCACCTTAGATTCGGTATTAAAATATCGGAGTAAACATTTGTTCAGAGCCGATTTTGAAGTACGGTTTAAGCGGGTTCAATCGGGCTTAAATTTCCGATATAACAGTTTCATCGAACGTATCGACCCATTGTTTGATAATATACCCGGTGTACGGCAATACCGAAGTCAGGATAATGCTGGAGATTGGATTGTAGACTGGAGGATTGGATACGCCATCCATTCTCAAATAGATCTAAACTTGATTGTTAGGAATTTATTTAATGAAGCTTATATGATTGTGCCTGGCAATATTGGTGCTGCAAGGCATTATGTGGTTCAATTAACCTTTAGAAATGACAGTAAAAACTAAAATAGCCCTATCAAGTATTCTTCTCTTCATAGGCTTGAATAGCCAGCAAATTGACGCTCAAGATGCTCCTAGTTATAAGCAGGCTCCTGCCGAAATTGCTCAACTTTTAAATGCACCAACAACTCCAGCGATTAGTATTTCGCCCAACAAGGAGTGGATTTTACTGCTTGAAAGATCTGACCTTCCGAGCATAGAGCAATTGTCGCGTCCTGAATTAAGATTGGGAGGTCTCCGCTTGGATCCACAAAATTTTGGGCCAAGTAGGTCGAGTTATTTTATCGGATTAAAGCTAAAAAGAATCAAAGATGGAGCTGAGTTCGAAATTAAAGGATTGCCCAAGGCACTGCTGCTTGCGGCAAATAGCTGGTCGCCCGACAGTAAAAAAATTGCATTTACCCAAAATGAAGCTGATGAAATAAGTCTTTGGGTCATTGATTTAAGCACCTTAGTAGCCAAGCGCATGAGTAAGCGTAAAATCAATGCAACACTGGGCAATACCTACAGTTGGCTTTCGGATAGCAAGCGTATTTTGTTTTCGGCTATTCCAGAGAATATTGCTTTGCCGCCAATTCGGCCAAAAACCCCCAAAGGACCTGTTATAGAAGAGAATTTAGGGAAAAAGGCCCCTTCCCGTACATTTCAAGATTTACTTAAAAATAGCTACGACGAAGCCCTATTCTCCTATTATGCTACCGCCGATCTTGTGCTGATTGACCCGGATGAAAAAGAATCAACGGTCATGCAAGGTGTTTTACTGAATGACTTTAATCCTTCTCCCGATGCATCCTACGTGCTTACCAGTATTATTAAACCGCCATTCAGCTATTTGGTGCCTTACAACCGATTTCCACAAGATGTTTCGGTTTATGATTTAAGTGGATCTCTTGTAAAACGCTTGGTTGAAATACCGTTAACAGATTATGTTTCAAGCGCTTTTAATGCTGTAGAGAAAACACCACGAAACCATGCATGGAGAGCCGACAAGGCCGCCTGTGTGTATTGGGTGGAGGCCCTTGATGGTGGCGATCCTAAAACTGCGGCTACTCACCGAGACCGTTTGATGGAGTTAGCAGCTCCATTCCATGCAGAAGCTCGTGAATTGATTCGCACCAAGTTAAGGTTTAGCTCGGTGCTATGGGGTAATGAGGAGATGGCCTTAGTAACCGCCAGATGGTGGAATAACCGCATGGAAGAGACTTGGTGGTTGAATCCATCGAAACCTGAATCCAGCAAACTGCTCCGTGAACGCAATTATGAAGACAACTACAATAATCCAGGTCAGCCAGCACTTCAAAATAATCTTTGGGGCAGACCGGTTCTCGCCATTCAGAAAAATATGCTCTTTCTGACTGGGCAAGGAAGTTCTGACAAGGGGGATATGCCCTTTCTTGACCAGTATAACCTTATCACTGGTAAAACGAAAAGACTATGGCAATGCAAGGCTCCTTATTACGAGTACGTCGTTACTATTACGGATTTGCAAGGCGGGAGCTTCATAACTTCAAGAGAATCGAAGGAAGATAACCCCAATTATTTTATACGATTGAATTGGGGAAGTCAGCTAAAACCCATCACCAAATTTCCTAATCCTTATCCAGCACTCAAACTTGCTCGAAAAGAGCAACTGCGTTACAAAAGAAAAGACGGTGTGGAATTAACCGCCACTTTGATTTTACCACCAAATTACGACACCACTAAAGGGCCTTTACCAACCTTGGTTTGGGCGTACCCAAGAGAATTCAAAAGTCAACAAACCGCAAGTCAGGTTACTGGATCACCCTATACTTTCACTCGAATTAGTAGTGGAAGTCCGATTTTTTGGGTAATGCGAGGTTATGCTGTCATTGACAACGCTTCGATGCCCATTGTAGGTGAAGGGGATAACGAACCAAACGACACCTACGTAAAACAACTTGTAGAGAATGCGCAAGCGATTATTGATTATGCTACCAGCTTAGGCGTTACCGACCCAAATAGAGTTGCAGTGGGCGGTCATAGTTATGGTGCCTTCATGACTGCGAATCTTTTAGCGCATACCAACCTCTTCAAAGCGGGAATTGCACGCAGTGGAGCTTACAACCGTACACTAACACCATTTGGCTTCCAATCGGAAGAACGCACTTATTGGCAGGCACCAGAAGTGTACCATCAAATGTCGCCTTTTAGTTACGCCGACAAAATAAAAACGCCCTTGTTACTCATTCACGGTGAAGCCGACAATAACCCGGGAACTTTCCCCATACAAAGTGAGCGATTGTATAATGCCATTAAAGGGCATGGAGGGACAATACGCTATGTAGTTTTGCCTCACGAAAGCCATGGATATAGAGCTCGCGAGAGTGTTGAACACATGTTATGGGAAATGGATACTTGGCTAGAGACCTATGTAAAAAAGACCCCGTAAGCTTAGGCCTCTACGAAAACAACAGCTTTGGTTTCGAAGAACGGTTCGTTAAAAAAACGAGTTATTGGATAAATTTTATAGGGCCGAGCCGCTTCGTCCAATTCGTCAAGTAGATCACCACCTTTGAGATACAATATCCCATTGGGCAGCTCATGTCTATTCTTTCCCAAGAATTTGTTTTGCACCCAGCCATAAAAAGGTGCCATTCTAGTTACAGCTCTGCTTACCACAAAGTCAAACTTATCGGGAATCAACTCCGCTCGTGCATTGATGGCTTTTACATTTTGTAACCCAAGAGAGCGGCTTACTTCTTCAACTACTTTTATCTTTTTACCAATAGAGTCAACCAAGGTGAAACTGCATTGAGGAAAGAGAATGGCCAACGGAATCCCTGGGAAACCTCCCCCTGTACCTACATCTAAAATTTTAGCCCCCGGATTGAATCTAATGACTTTGGCTATTGCAAGGCTGTGGAGCACATGATGCTCATAAAAACTATCAAGATCCTTTCGGCTGATTACATTGATTTTGGCATTCCAATCCTCATAAAGAGGTTGTAATTGTTCAAACTTTCCGACTTGATCTTCACTAAGTTCATTGAAATACCTTTTCAACTGCTCCATTACCAATTTTTTTGAAATCTACCTCTTAGTGTCCAAAACAAATGAAATACTGGATGAACAAAATCGATTATCGGTAATAACCAGCCAAATCGTGCTTCACCTAGTTTTCGTCCGGCCAATACCAAAAAAACCCATCGGTTTAAGAGAATCAATGCTGCAAGGATTACACCAGAGATCAAGAGCACAAATTCTTCACGATAGGCGTAAATTAGGTACACCAGCGTTGGGATATAAAGCATGTGAATTAAAGAGGAAAAAACCAAACCACTCAAATGTTCACCTTTTAAAAAACGACCTGAACTACATTGTTCGATTTTATGCCCGTGCCATTTCTTCCACGTTTTTTGAGGGGTTGTGTACATGAACGATTCCTTTTCTATGCACACTCTTGTATTCGATTTATTCGCCGATTGGTTAACGAATAAACTATCGTCGCCACTAGGATGCTTAATATGAGAAACATACCCCTTGTGAAAAAAGAAAAGTGTTCGCAAATAAGATAAGTTCCTACCTATTCCCATATAGGGTTTATGAATGATTGCTCTACCTAGGTAATCCAAAGCTGTACGCACTGAATCGTATTGAATGAAAAAATTCAAAAGCGTTGGCTCGTACTCTACTGCCCCAAACCCCAATACTATTTCTGTTTTATCCACATAATTTCGTTGCATCAACCGAATCCATTGATTTGAGACAGGGTAGCAATCGGCATCTGTTAAAAGAAGAATATTGTTTTTAGCCGCCTTAACCCCCAAGGTCAGGGCGAATTTCTTACCGGTTGGATACTTTTCTTGTTCTTCGATGGTGACCACCTTAAGTCGTTCATATTCACTTTGAAAGGCTTTCAAAACATCTGCCGTTTCGTCGAATGAACAATGGTTTATAACCACTATTTCAAAATCTGGATAATCTTGACTCAGCAAAAGCGGTAAAAATTTTTGAAGATTTTCTGCTTCATTTCTAGCGGCAAGGATTACCGATACAGGCTGTTCTCCTCGGTTGTGAATAGAAGTTTTGTCTTTGTAGGTTAGAAATGGCAACCAGAACCGGTAATGGAAATACACATTTAGGACAAATAATATTATGACTGCTATGAGTGGGATATATAGAACCAGGTTCATGCTTTAGAGATTTCCAGACTCGGATACGTTAACTTTGCGCGCGACAAAGCTAAGACGAATACAGAGCGGGTTACCTACATTTTTTGAACAGATGTCATTTAATTTACTTCATACTTCCACACAATCGAAAGCGAGAGCAGGCATACTACAAACCGACCACGGAAATATAGAAACACCGATTTTCATGCCGGTTGGGACTGCAGGCACTGTCAAAGGCGTTCATCAGCTTGAATTGCAGCAGGATATTGGCGCACAAATTATCTTAGGAAACACCTATCACTTATACCTCCGTCCAGGCACTTCCCTTCTTGAGCAAGCCGGCGGTTTACATCGTTTTATCGGTTGGAATGGGCCGATTTTAACCGACAGCGGTGGTTATCAAGTATTTTCCTTAAGCGATATTCGAAAAATAAAAGAAGAAGGCGCAACCTTTAGCAGCCACATAGATGGTTCGAAGCACCTTTTTAGTCCAGAAAATGTGATGGATATTCAAAGAAGTATCGGTGCCGATATTGTGATGGCTTTTGATGAATGCACCCCCTACCCTTGCGATTATAAATATGCTCGGGAATCGATGGAATTAACGCACCGCTGGCTGGAAAGATGTATAGCTCATTTTGATGCTTCCACCCCGAAGTATGGTTACAAACAGCTTCTCTTCCCAATAATTCAAGGAAGCACGTATCCCGACTTGCGAAAAAAATCGGCTGAATATATTGCATCCACAAACCGTGAAGGTTATGCCATTGGTGGTTTGAGTGTTGGTGAACCACATGCCGATATGTATGCGATGACAGATTTGGTAACCGACATTTTACCTATCCAAAAGCCGAGATACCTCATGGGGGTAGGTACACCTGCGAATATTTTAGAGAGCATTTCACGAGGAATTGACATGTTTGATTGTGTAATGCCTACCCGAAATGCACGAAATGGTATGCTCTTTACCAAAGAAGGAATTATAAACATTAGAAATGAAAAGTGGAGAAGCGATTTGTCACCCCTTGATGCTCAAAGCGAACTTGCTCTGGATAATACTACCAGTAAAGCTTACTTGGCTCACTTAATTCGAAATAAAGAAATGCTTGGCGCTCAAATCGCCAGCATCCATAACCTTCATTTTTATCTATGGTTGGTCAAAGAAGCTAGAAAGAACATACTGGCAGATACTTTTGAACCGTGGAAAGAAGAAATGCTGGACAAGGTTCAACGTAAACTTTAGCATTTCAAGTTTTTCGTAGCTTGCAGTATGAAGACAACCACGGTATTCGTATTCCTTCTGTTTATAAGTTGTAAGCTCCTTAGTCAAACTACTGGCTTCACACCGAATTGGGCTAAAGAAGTAGTTTGGTACCAGATATTTCCAGACAGATTTAGGAACGGGGACGTATCGAACGACCCGCCACTTGCAAGCCAGTTTCACGCTTGGCCCCACGATACGGTTTCGGCATGGCAAATACACCCTTGGACCAGCGATTGGTATGCCTTACAGCCGTGGGAAAAGGCCAATGGTAAATCGCTCAACTACAATATTACCCGCAGGCGATATGGAGGAGACTTGCAGGGCATTATCGATCAACTGCCTTATCTGAAGCAATTAGGCATTTCGGCAATCTACTTAAACCCGATTTTTTGGTCGCCCAGCCACCATAAATACGATGGCTTCATGTATCATCATGTCGACCCCTATTTAGGCCCAAATCCCAAAGCAGATATTGCACAAATAGAGAAAGAAACCTACCATGACCCCTCCACTTGGACCTGGACATCGGCAGATACCCTTGCCCTGAGCTTGATAAAAAAGTGTCACGCTCTGGGTATGCGTATCATCTTTGATGGCGTTTTTAATCACCTCGGCAGTGGTAGCCCACCGTTTCAAGACATCCTACTTAAGCAGCAAAATTCTGCTTATCGCGACTGGTTTATGATAAAAAGCTGGAACGACTCTGTGGCTGGAACTTCATTTGCTTACGACGGGTGGTTTGGCGTGCCCAGCCTTCCCGAAATCAAAGAAGATAAATTCGGCATCGTTAATGGTCCTCGCCAATACATACTCGCTAGCACCGAGAGGTGGATGAATCCTAAAAACGGCGACCTCAGCTATGGTATCGACGGTTGGCGGCTGGATGTGGCCTTTTGTGTAGACCATGCCTTTTGGAAATGGTGGCGAAAAGAAGTTCGGCGTATTAATCCGGAGGCCTATCTTACAGCTGAGGTAATTGACGAATTACCTAAAGTAAAACCTTATTTACAGGGCGATGAATTCGACGCCATCATGAATTACAACTTCGCCTTTGCCTGTGCCGACTTTTTCGTCAGCGAAAAAACCAGAATATCTGCATCTGATTTCGTTGCACAACTCGACAATTTAAGGAGCGCTTATGCTGAGGAAGTCTCGTTTGTTCAGCAAAACTTATTTGGTAGCCACGACTCCAACCGACTCAATTCGCACATCGTGAATAAGGATTTTGCACGATATGCAAACTGGGGGGACTATTTTGGTAAGTCGAGAAGTGAAAACCCAGCTTACCAAACCCGCAAACCAACTGAAGAAGAATATAACATACAAAAGCTGTTCGCAGTATTTCAAATGTGCTATCTCGGTGCCCCTATGATTTACTACGGCGACGAAGCAGGCATGTGGGGTGCAAACGACCCCGACTGCCGAAAGCCCATGGTTTGGTCGGATTTGACCTATTCTGACGAAATTTTCAAAGCAGATGGTTCAAAATACGCGCAGCCTCAATCTGTTTTTGTTCGAAAACAAACCTTTGATCATTACCAAAAACTTATTCGCATACGGAACTCGGAAAGAGCGTTACAATTAGGTACACTCGACTGGGCAATTGTATTAGACGACAAAGAAATTATCGGATTCAAACGAAGTTTTCAAGGTGAAGAAGTACTCGTATTGGTAAACAATAGCACTACCGATCATCTTCTCCCCCTCAGCCTAGCAGGAAACTGGAGAGATTTGTACACCAATGTCCCCGTAAATCTGAAGAAAAAACTCCCCATCTCTGCCAAGGGTTTTTACATTCTTAAAAAACAACGATAGTTCGCTATCTCATGAAAAAACTACTTTTTAGCTGCTTGTTCATCCCTTTATTCAGTGTTGCCCAACGCGAAGGTACCATTCAAACCGACCGGGTAGGTGAAGCCCTAAGTCCTATTACAATAGGTAAAAACTACTTACAAATTCAATCGGGCTATTTGCTTAGCCGCATTCAACAAATTACGGTAAACGATGAAACAGCAAGAGGAATGGCAGGCAATTGGCAACTACGGTTTGGCATTACCCGAAAGAGTGAGCTAAATCTTGGTTTTATTGCCGACAGAAGAGATGTTGAGCCACTTTCCTCAGGAGGTATTGTCACCTTAGTGGCTGTTCGAAGATTGCCAAGTTATTCAAGTGGCCTTCATCAGATGGATATAGGATTCCGACATAATTTTTTCACCATCAGTGAAAGGTCGTACAACTTAGGCCTGTTGGTTTCCTCATCCATTTTTGTGAACCCGTTTAATAGTCGTTTCGATTACTTTGTGGGAAGGGCCATGTTATTAGGCAGTACCGACATAGGTAGTAAGGTATATGCTACCGGCAATATTGGACTTAACTGGGCTCAGCAAGTAAATGTCCCCGACTTTGTGTATTTGGTCAATTTCAAGTTCGACATGGGACGCAACGTTGGCCTGTATGTAGAAACCCGAAACGACTTAAGTATATCTACCAATGGACCGGGAAGAGGTCAACTAGGTAGTGGTGTAATCTGGCGTTTTGCTCCCAACTTTCAATTTGACCTAGGTGGGGGTTGGTGGCGGGAAAATAATTTTGGATTGATTTATAATCAGTGGTATTTGACCACAGGTTTTAGCTGGAAAATTAAGGCTTTGCCCAATAAACCTAATGGATGAAGTATAAAGTTCTAATCATAAAAAAAGGGCGCTTTTGCGCCCTTTGCTTTATTCAATAATTCTAAAAAGTCGATTCCAGCGAATTTTATTGAAGAAACTCGCATTGTAGTCAAGGCTTAGCCAAACAAAAACTGCTTTACCTACTACGTGATCTTCTGGTACAAATCCCCAATACCTACTATCTAAGCTATTATGGCGGTTATCGCCCATCATCCAATAATAGTCCATTTTGAAAGTGTAGGAAGTAGAAGGTTCTCCATTGATGTAAATCTTTCCATCTCTGACATCCACCGTATTTTTCTCATACACTTCAATTGCCCTTCTGTAAATGTTCAGACTGTTGGTATCGAGTGGCATCGCAACACCTTTTTTAGGGAGGACAATTGGCCCATAATTATCTAAGTTCCAAGGGTAGAATTTGGTGTAAGGAAATACCTCCTCGGTGTAATAATTTTTTGGGGCATTATACGGTTCAATAAACTGAACATTCGCAAACCCTTTCACTTTGGCAGCATTTTCACGCGTAAGATTCAATAGAAAATCACCTTCTGCCGAGATAGCTCCCCCTTCGGTAATGTCTAACTTTTCGAGCGTTTTGGGATTGAAACCAGTCCCGTCGGTTTTTACATGGTATTTGAACTGACTTCGTTCTGGTTGGTCAACCGCTTTACCATTAATAAACACAACCCTATCGCGAATCTCCAACGTATCACCAGCAATTCCTACGCACCGCTTAATGTAATTATCTTGCTTATCCACTGGACGAAAATCCTCCATGGGGTAGTTGAAAACAACTACATCGTTGTTTTTAATTTCACCAAAACCGGGTAGTCTACTATAGCCCAACTTGATCCATTCTAAGTACGACTTTGTGCCCACTATTGGAAGCGTATTGTGTGCAAAAGGAAAACTGAGCGGCGTCATGGGCATACGAGGACCGTAGCTTAATTTGCTTACAAAAAGGAAATCACCAACCATCAGGGATTTTTCCATCGAAGGTGTAGGGATGGTATACGCCTCAATCATAAAGGTGCGTATGAGTGTAGCCGCAATTACCGCGAAGACGATTGCTTCTACCCATTCACGGGTTTTAGACTTCGGTTTAGCGCTTTTCTTTTTTTGCCAAAATTTCCACTGCATTATTTCTAAACTTAGGGTTTTTAGTTGGGAACTGGCTCAGAACGCAGGTTCTCCATTTTTATTTCCTTGATATTAACGCCTACCCCTTGCTCGTAGACTAATTTACCTCCTAACCAGCCACCATAGAGCATCACGATTATAGCAACTGAGTAAGCGCCAATAAATACTTTATTTTCACTTGCCGACATGGTATTCCGGCGAAGTAGTTTCCACACGAACAAGGTAGCAATTAACCAAACCGTGATATAGCCTACGGTTTCATGACTTTCTACCGCTGCATGGGCAGTTGTACTCAACTGAAGACGGTCTTCCTCCCATCCTCCCGAAATGACAGCCAAACCCGCTCCCGCAGCTCCTCCCAAAAGCATCCAAAACGACATTTCGCGAAATAGCTCCTGTTTTCGAAGAAGCCATAACAACTCAAAAGCAATGCCCACGGTGAGCAATGCAATAGGGAAATGGGTAAAAAAGGGATGGAATGGGGTGCTCATTAGCCCATAAACTTGGAAAGGTCTAATCCAGGAATATTGGGTATTAATCCATCAGTTCCTTTTTTAAACTCTTCTTTATAGGTGCGATGTGCTTCACGAAGCGCATTATTCACGGTGGCAAGGATGGCTTCTTCGAGCATCGCCTTATTTTCGGGCTTCAATAGATCTCCATTCAGTTCTATCGACTGAATGTGCTTATTCACTGTGCTCGTAACTTTTACCGCATCGTCGTTACCGCTGGCGGTTACAGTCATTCGATCGCATTTTGCTTTTACATCACCAACAGCATCCTTGAGCTTGTTGATTTTGTCCATCATACCAAATAAATCAAACATAAGTTGTGTTTTATCCTTTTCGGAAGTTCAAAAATACAGTAAATATTACGTTCGAATTGTTAAGTATTGAAATCTATTCTGAGCTTGCGACCTAGGGCTACCATATCTTCATAAACCTTATCGTTTAAGGGTATGCCGTTGGTTTTACGTTCCTGATAATGTGCCCTTTCTGGTTCGCCATGTACCAATACTGGTTCAGCAGGATTTATGGGCTCTGACGACTTAAAACGAGCGATCCAAGTGTCGATTGCTTCGTAATACTCTTCTAATTCTCTGAATGCATCAATTTTTAGTGCCCCAACAAAATGTCCGATACCTTCACCCACTGGATTTGCTGGAGGCTGCAAGAAAGAAACGAATGGTGGTACCCAAGGCCCAAAATTAGCTCCCGAAAGCACGCCACTCAATAAATCTGCGATTGCCCCTAGAGCGTATCCCTTGTGGGAGCCATGATCTGAATCACTGCCCAGAGGAAGTAGCATCCCTCCTTTTCGCAAAATGGAAGGATCGGTGCTTGTTTGGCCTTGCGCATCTACTGCCCAACCCTCGGGTATAGCAGTGCCTTTGCGTTCTGCAATTTCAAGCTTTCCATTTGCAGCTGCTGAGCTTGCCATATCAAAAACCAGCGGTTCAAATTTACGGGCTGGGAAAACCCAGCAGTGAGGATTTGTGCCTAGCAGCTTCTCTTTGCCTCTTGTGGGCGCAACCAAGGGGCTTGCGTTGGTCATAGACATACCAATCATGTGGTGCGGCACAGCCTTTAAGGCATGATAGGCAGCAATACCAAAGTGGTTAGAATTTTTGATGCTGATCATGCCAACACCGGTGGAGGTGGCTTTTTTTATGGCCATGTCCATGGCTTTTGCAGCTACAATTAAACCTAAACCACCGTCACCATCAACGGTACCAGCTGCGAGGTTGTCGCGCACTAAACGCACCTTGGGAGTAGGATTAATGCGACCGGCTTCCCACAAACGCACATAACCCGAAAGGCGAGCCACGCCATGCGAATCGATGCCTCGTAGATCAGCCTCAAGGAGTACATCTGTTGCCAAATATGCATCGTCGTTGGAGTGACCCATACGAACAAAAACTTCACTTACAAAAGCCCACAACTGTTGTTCGCCAACTAACGTATATCCGTCTGTCATGCTCACTCGCCCCATCCATTTGCCAACACATCAGCGATGTGCATCGTTTTCAATTTAATTCCATTCTTCTTGATGTATCCGTCGAGTTGCATTAAACAAGATAAATCGGCTGAAACTAAAATTTCGGCTTCTGTTTCGATGGCACATTGTATTTTTTGTTCTGCCATCGCTACCGAAATGGCTTCGTTCTTAACGGAAAAGGTGCCTCCAAACCCGCAGCAAACCGTACTATCTTTTATTTCAACTAATTTCAATCCGTGTACTTGTTTCAATAACTGCCGTGGCTCGGGGTAAATTGAACATTCACGTAAAGCCGAACAAGCATCGTGATAAGTCACCGTATGCTCAAAAACAGCGGGTAGCTTACTAATGTCTAAAAATTTGAAAATGAATTCAGAAAATTCATACGTATTGCGTTGGAGCTGCTTGAATTGATTATGTACAGCAGAATTATGAAATAAATCATGGTAGTAATTCCGCATCATTCCAGTGCAAGAACTAGATAGCACTACCAAAGGACGATTATTCGGAAAATCACGCAAACATTTTTCACCTACTGCTTTTGCTTCTTCCCAATAGCCTGCATTAAAGGCGGGCTGACCACAACAGGTTTGATTTTCATTGTAGTGAACTTCGCAGCCCAACTTTTCAAGCACTTTAATCGCATTAAAAGCCGTTTCGGGGTAAATCTGGTCCACAAAACAGGGAACAAACAGGTCAATCTGCATGCTTAACCTCGATGAATTTTAAAATTTGGAATGCGGCGCATCAAGAGTATTCCAAGTACAAAAAAGATTGCTAAGCTCAATGCGGAATTCCGCATGGTACCTGTTAACTCATTGATGAAACCGAACGCAAAAGTACCGAATACGATGGCAAGTTTTTCGGTCACATCATAGAAAGAGAAATAACTTGCATGATTGGGTGTTTCGTCGGGTATGAGTTTCGCATACGTGCTCCGCAGTAATGCCTGCATCCCTCCCATCACTGTGCCCACTACCGCTGCAAGCGCATAAAACTGGTATTCGCTGTTCACGAGATAAGCGGCTATACAGATTCCCAGCCAAACAAATATCCCAATAAGCAAGGTGTAAATATTGCCGATTTTAGACGAGATTTTTGAGAACAAGAAAGCTCCGGCAATACCAATAAACTGAATGGTGAGCACAGTTGCAATGAGTTTTTCTGTGCCCAGCTTCAGCTCATCGGAGCCAAAAAGCGTAGCCAGATACATGACCGTTTGTAAGCCAGCACTCGTGAAGAAAAAGGCCAGCAAATACATTTTTATTTTGGGCTGATTTCTCAGTTCTACCCAAACCTTTTTTAATTCCTTAAAGCCATTGGCCAACAAGCCGCTGTGTAAATCGCCCAACGCTTTTTCTTTAGGTAATTTCCATAAAGTGAGTTGCGCGAATCCGATCCACCAAATGCCAACCGTTACAAATGCGTATCGCGTGGCCATTCCTTTATAATACGATAAAGCCTCCTCTTGAGCCATTAGTTCTGGCAAACCTTGGGCAACTAGGCTTGCTGTTTTGCCTTCTATATCGAAGATTAGCCCAGGAAATAGTATAACTACGAGCTGAAGGATTAAAAGAATGATACTACCTGTATATCCATAGGCGTAGCCCCTGGCGCTCACTTCGTCGTATCGATCTTCGGTTACTATTTCGGGCAAAAAGGAATTGTAATATATAACGCTTCCCGCCCACCCAAAAGCAGCTAAAAGAAATAAGGCCAAACTCAAGCCCACCGTTTCGGGGGTAACCCAATACATAGAAGCACAGCTCAACGCTCCAATCAAAGCAAAGATTCCGAGCATTCGCTTTTTCAAGCCGCCATAATCAGCTACGCCAGATAGCAATGGCGTTACGAAACTTACCAGTAAATAGGCAATACTTAGCGTGTAGCTGTAGGCTGCCGAACTCACGATTTCGCGACCGAATAGCTCCACATGATACACATCCGCCTCAGGAGATGCCCCTCGAGCAATAGCTGCCGAACGTGTAATTGAATCGTAATAAATAGGGAAAACGGCCGTGGTGATAGAAAGATTATACACCGAATTGGCCCAGTCATACATGCACCAAGCACGTATTTGTTTAGGGTCGTTTAGTTGTGCCATTACTTCAAATGTAGGTCGTTTCGTTGAATTTCAATCGAGTCTTTGAAAATTCCGAATCTAGTCCAGTTTAGGTACTTTTAAAGTATGCTTACTTCGGCACTCTTGATGGTACGGCCAGCAGCTTTCGGATTCAATCCCGAAACGGCCAACTCCAATGTATTCCAGCAGAAAATTGAATCACCACGTATCGCCCCATTGGCTTTGGCTGAGTTTGATCAAGCCGTTTCTCAAATTCGCGCCTCAGGCATTCGTGTACTGGTGCTTGAAGACACACCAGATCCTGTAAAGCCTGACGCAGTTTTTCCGAATAACTGGTTCTGTACACTTCCCACTGGCGAACTACTATTCTTCCCCATGGCCTCGAGCAACCGAAAGTTGGAAGTACGGGATGATCTCCCGCAATTTTTGAAGGATCATGGTTATGCAATTAAACGTCTTATTGATCTCCGCTCTCGGTTGGCTCCTGAAATGGTTTTAGAAGGTACTGGAAGTTTAGTTTTTGACCATATCCATAAAACAGTCTTTGCTACAGTATCGAGTAGAACCAACGAAGAAGCTGTTCGAGTATTAGCAAAGCTAGTCAACTATACCGCGCACATTGCTTGGGCAGAAAGTAGTTTCGGCGAAGAAATATACCACACCAACGTTTTGCTGGCTTTATCGCCTTCGTTGGCTGTATGCTGCACGGATTGGCTTAAACCCGGAAAACACAAAGACGATTTTCTCGAAGCCTTGCATAAAAACAACCGTAAAACCATCCAAATCAGCGAAGCGCAAGCTCGTAATTTTGCAGCGAATATGCTTTTTGTACCCACTAGACACGAGCTAAAGCTTATTGCCAGCAGTACTGCTTGGGGTGCTTTAACTGAGGAACAGCGTCAACAAGTGTCGGATGCGGTTACCCCCGTACTTCTCGACATACCAACGATTGAAACAGTGGGCGGTGGCAGTGCCAGATGTATGCTCGCTGAAATTTATTTGCCCGAGTTACCGAAATAACGTCGACTAAAAAGGAGTAGGCCAAAACTTTCGCTCGGAGTCTTTTCGGTCCATTTGTGATGTGCTCTGTGAGCGCGTTGCAAAGCCCTAAAATAACTAAATCGTGTAGTTACCCATCCTCTCACCCGTCGGTGCACCAGCATGTCGTGTAAAAAGAAATACAATACTCCGTAGAAAGAGATTCCCAACCCTAACCAGAAACCAACACCAAAATCGTTCACTCCACCAAGAAGCAGATAAATCCCAGTGCCGCCAAATATGAGGGTAAACACATCATTGCGTTGAAAAAAACCCTTTCCTGGCTTATGATGGCTTTCGTGAATGAACCAGAGCGGGCCGTGCATGAGCCAGCGATGAATCGCAGCCGATATCAGCTCCGTACCAAAAAACCCGAGTAAAAACCAAATTGTATTTATCACGAAGCTTCGCTAACGATAGACAACATTTCCTTCAAGTCGGCAATGATGCGCACATTAACCGGAACTATCAGGTCTGAATCGTTGGTTAATGTGCCACCAGTGGCGTATATCACCGATTCCGGGAAACTTTTACTCAATTTATCGAGATAGGTCGACCCCGACTCACCACCCAATAACGGAGCAGTAATGACGGTAAACAAATAGTCGGGGCTGTATACCCGGTATACCGTCGACAAATCATTAAAGGGCACGTTTGCGCCTATGTAGACTACCCTGCCGCCTCTGGCACGAATGGCATAATTCGCAAACAATAATCCGATCTCGTGAAACTCGCCTTCTGGAAGAAACAGCATGAACTTTTTCGACCATATGTCCGAAAGATTCTGTTGACCGTCGATGGCTACAATGAGTTTTTGTCGAACAATATTGGTGATAAAATGCTCGTGGGCCGGATTGATAGAACCCGTTTGCCACATTATCCCAATCGTACGAAAAAATGGAAAAATCAAATTCATCATTGTTTTTTCCAGACCCATTTGTAAGATACTCTTGTTCAACAATTGCTCAAATGCGGCCTCATTCAACTCAAGCATGGTTAGCGTGAGTGCTTGCAATTGGTTTTCGTAATCGCTCTTTTCTTGGGATAACTTCAAAACCTCCTGCATGAGTGTTTCAGCATCCATGGAGGCTATTTCAGAAATTTTGTAGCCATTTCGATTCAAAAGGCTCACGTTGAGCAACTTTTTCAAGTCGGATTCATCATAGTAACGTATGTTCGTATCGGTACGCTTGGGCGTAATCATGCCATAACGCTGCTCCCAGATACGTAACGTATGCGCTTTGACGCCCGTCAACGATTCAATTTCCTTTATGGAGAAATAATTCAAAACATCCACAGTTTAAAACTGCGCAGCAATTGCGTTCGCTTATACACAATTTGCAAACGCTGTCAATCCAGTAACATCATTGTGGCCATCTTGTTTTGCCCAAAGCAAGAAAGTTTGAAAATACCGCATTAAGGGTAGATTACCCGCAATGGCTTACTCACCCACTTCTCGTTTTTTTGGTAAAACCGGTAAGGTAGCATTGCATCGGCACCTGCATAACCAATACCCACCCGCGGCCCAGCAATCAACTCCAATCCCAACTTGGGTACTCCTTCTTCTAACAATTGAAGTTGGCCATTTAAAAACGAACCGCGGTTCAATCCTACATCAATAGCCATGGCCTCACAAACCCTACCAGGACCGGTTGTAAGCTGGCCAAAATTTTTACACCTAACTCGATTGGCCCACATCTGTTCAATTCCTTCTACCGGCTCAACTGAACGAATCAATACTGCTTGTGGATCGTTGAGGGCACCACAAACCACATTCAGCATATTGTGGATACCATAACAGCGGTACACGTAAATGGTCCCTGGCGCTGCATACATGGCTTCATTCCTAGAAGTTCTTCTCCCCGAAAAGGCGTGCGAACCTCTGTCGGTTATGCCGGCATAAGCTTCCGTTTCGGTAATTCGCGCCAAAAGTAGCCCTTTGGATGTGTTATGCCGCAAATATTTACCGAGCAGTAGTTTTGCCATCTCCACTGCACCCACCTCAAAGAAAGAAGAATCGACTAGTTTCATCCAATTACTGCCATGGTAGATGTAGAACGAGCTATGAGTTCCCACTCTCCTTGAGCATTCAGGACCCAAATTTCACTTTCGCAAAAATGAAGTCGCGAACCAGCTTTTTTTACTTGACCTATGGCTTTTAGCCTGCTGCCAATACCGGGCTTGTAGTACATGATATTGATATCGGCCGTAACCACATGTTTGTCTAATGGAGTTAAGGAATATGCGGCAAAACCTGCTACTATATCGGCTACCGTGGCTGTTACCCCTCCATGGAGGAAACCAAGCTGTTGGCGAGTGAATTCTGGCAAGTCCATCTCACCTTCAATTTGTCCCGGCTCTATACGTGTTAAGCTAAATCCGATATGATGCATGAAGTGCTGACCTTCCAATTTTTTCAGGATGTCGTTTCTTATAATTTCGAATAGGTTATCGCTCACAGAAAATTAACTTTAAAACACAAAGGTAAAGTGCGTTTACTCTTGAAATTGCGATAAATATGCTATTATTGCGACTACTATAATCTACTCTCTGCATGAAAATGATGAATCTGGTGAAAGCCGCACTTTTTGTCGTAATTGTGGTGCTTTCGTACTTCCTGATTGAGACCATTGCTGAACCAATCCGATTTGAAAAAGAAAAAAATCGGCGGTATGCAGCTGTTATCGAAAGACTCAAGAACATTCGTACCGCACAACTGGCTTATCGCGATGTGAAAGGTGAATTTGCCGATGATTGGGACAAATTGCTTGATGTCATCAAAAACGATAATCTTCGATTCATTAAAGTAATCGGTAACCCCGACGACTCTACGGATATTTTGAAGGGTATTGAATACGACACCATTTATGTACCCATTATCGATACTTTTTTTGTAGGCATTAATGTAGATTCACTTCCATTCATTCCGTACGCTGAACCAGAGAAATTTTCAATTACAGCTGGTAAAGTCCGTAAAGGAAGTGTAGAAGTCAATGTATTTGAAGTTATTGACACCAAACCTTACGACCCAAGAAAAACCTTGAAAGTGGGTTCAATGACAGATGCAAACTTCTCTGGCAACTGGGAATAAATTGGAAAAACTACAAAAACAAGTTCCAGGTTTCGATCCTGGCAAAACTCACGAATACACATTGGCCATTGTCCTGAAGGACGATGGCTATTCTTTTTGTATTGCCCAATCGTCAAGTTTATTGGCACAGCAGCTTGTTGCTGCGCCATGGGACAAGAGTCTCTCGAACAGCCATCCTACAGAAAAGATCCAGTGGTTGGTTAAAAATTACCCGCAACTCAGTGGATGGTACGATAGGGTTTTGTTTGCAACAGACCCTGCTCGTTTCACACCGGTACCGACAGCTGTATATCAAGATGGCACCGGTACAGACTATTTCGAAACGGTTTTTAGGCGAGAATCAGGCGAACAACTCAATCGAGAACGCTTGACTCAATCTGAAATTGAGCTGATTTATGCCTTACCAACTGGACTAAGTAACAGCATACGCTTACAATTCCCTTCGGCAAGTCTGCGTACAATTGCAGGAATTCTTAGTGAACATTGGCAGAGTAGTATTAGCACAGATAGCCAATTCATTCTTTGGCCAGATGGGGATAGCTTAACCATATGGGTTTACAAGGGCAAAAAATTACAGTTCATCAATCGGTTCTTTGCCCCTGGCACTGACGATTGGTTATACCACCTACTCAATGTAAAAAAACAACTTGAGTTGGAAGAGTTCACATTGTTTACACGCAGTTCAGGAGGCGGTATAGATGCCCGTGAACAAGCATTACGTGATTTTTTTGGAGATCTAACCACACTTTCGCCTGGTATCTCCCAAATTCCTGAAACCCTTGAGCTTACTCCGGTTGAGAAACATCGCTTTTATGAGGTTTTGACCTTAGTATGCGCATCATAAGCGGTATTCATAAGGGAAGACAGCTTCAGGCCCCTGCAAAACTACCTGTACGTCCAACAACCGACAGGGCCAAAGAAGCTCTTTTCAATTACTTAGCGCATCGATTCGACCTTGAGGAGGTAAGCGTACTCGATTTATTTGCTGGAACAGGGAACATCAGTTACGAATTTGCCTCCCGAGGCACCAAATCGATACTTGCAATTGATATTCACCCCGCTTGCATTAGCTACATCCGTTCAACAGCCATTGCGCTGGGAATGAACCAACTTGAAACCAAACAAGTAGATGTATTTAAATGGATAGCCAAAAGTCAAGGACAATGGGATCTTATTTTTGCTGACCCTCCTTACGCGCACACATCTTTAAAAGAACTACCCGGAATGGTGCTAAATAATGGCCTCTTAAAAGAAGATGGCCTTTTAATACTGGAACATCCTAGCCATCATAACTTCGAAAGCGAAAGCTGTTTTGTTGAGGCGAGGGCGTATGGCCAATCGGTTTTTAGTATATTCAGCCCCGAAGTGAGTTCACAATGAAGCGCATTGCACTTTTTCCAGGTTCGTTCGATCCAATAACCAACGGACACGTTGACATCATACAACGTGCATTGCACATTTTTGATGAAGTAGTTATTGGTATAGGTCAAAATAGTGCTAAATCATATTTATTTGACTTAGCCCAACGCAAAGCTTGGATAGAAGAAGTATTTGCTTCCGAGCAAAAAATCCGTGTGGAGGTATACGAAGGACTAACAGTACGTTATGCCAGTACGATAGGTGCTTCCTTTATCATTAGGGGGTTGCGTAATGCGCCTGATTTTGAATATGAGAAAAGTATCGCACAATTCAACAAGGCAATGCACGGAGTTGATACTGTCTTGTTCTTTACCGAGCCTGCACTATCCCCTATTTCTTCGACGATCGTGCGCGACATTATTAAAAATGAAGGTGACGTGAGCCCTTTTGTCCCACCTGCCGTACGAATTACGAAGAAAATTCAAAGCAAGCTCAGTCAGCGTTAATCCAAAACTGGAGCAGACTTGCAATCGAAGCATAGGTGTTGGCCAGAACTTCTGGTAGTTCTTCTTTGGTAAACCAGCGTACTTCTGTAATCCCTTCTTCCAGTTGAGGCACTGGGATTCCCTGAAAAGTAGTTTCAATAGCATACCAATGGCTGTGCTTTAGCGCCATTGTGCCTTGAAATTGATACGTATGGTACGTAGTTGCGATGAACTTTTTTAGGTGAAGCCCATTCACACCGCACTCTTCTTCCACCTCACGAACAGCCGCCGCTTCGAACGACTCTCCTTTCTCCACTTTACCTTTGGGCAAATCCCATTTTCCGAATCGTTTAATAAATAGTAATTCATCCTTGCGGGTTACCAACCCTCCCGCAGCATCGATATTGCGGTAGGTTGCCGAAAAATTTTCAAAGCACTTTTTCGGATCCTTCACCATCGCATACACAGCTAAAAGTGCGGTGTCTTCTTCTAATCGTTTAGCCCAAAGACTTAAATTTTCTAAACGGGGCTCATGCAAAACAATGTGCCCACGAACAGCACTTCCTTTTTTCTCATGAACAAGGAACAAGGGCTTTTCATTAATGAAGATTTGATACATTTGCGCTGTGAAAAAGACTGATGAGACTGCACTGCAAGTTGCAAAACTTTTGCTGGAAATTAAAGCTGTAAAACTTTCTCCTGACGAACCATTTAAATGGGCAAGCGGTTGGAATTCGCCGATTTATTGCGACAATCGCATTACCCTGTCATACCCCAAAATACGCACTTATATCCGGCAGCAATTATCCGAAACTATTCGGCAGCAATTGGGTGTAGTAGATATAATTGCAGGTGTTGCTACAGCCGGCATTCCGCAGGCGGCATTGGTTGCAGAAGAGATGGGCTTGCCTTTGATTTACGTGCGTTCGAGCGCCAAAGAACATGGCATGGGCAATCAGATAGAAGGGGTAATTCGCCCTGATGCTACGGTTGTCGTTATTGAAGACCTCATCAGTACTGGCGGCAGTAGCATGAAAGCAGTTGAAGCCATTCGTGACGCGGGTATGAACGTCAAAGCCATTTTAAGCACCTTTACGTACGAATTCCCTCAATCGGCCAAGTTATTTAAAGAAAACAAGGTGCCTCTTTACAGCTTGAGTAACTACAGTATGTTGCTGCAAGTAGCAAAAGAAGAAAATTACATACGCGAAGAAGATCTGGAAAAGCTAAATGCTTGGAGGGAAAAGCCAGAACTGTGGATGAAGGACTAACGTCCATACGCATCAGCTCAATTTCTCGCAATAGTATCGGCAAGCAGATAGAGTGCTGCCATCCTGATGGCGACACCATTCTCCACCTGGTTTAGGATTATGCTTTGTTCACCGTCTGCTACGTCGCTCGTTAGCTCAACGCCTCGATTGATGGGCCCTGGATGCATTATGGTAATGTCTTTACCAATCTCTTGTAAAAGTTCTTTATTGATTCCAAATTGAAGTGTGTATTCCCGCAATGATGGGAAATATTTGGTTTGTTGTCTTTCTAGCTGAATCCGAAGCACATTGGCCACGTCGCACCATGCTAAAGCTTTTTTTACATTGTGTTCTACGCGCACTCCCAATTCCGACATATAACGAGGCATTAAAGTCGTAGGTCCACATACCATTACTTCGGCACCAAGTTTTTGTAAGCAAAATATATTGCTCATAGCCACGCGAGAATGAAGTATATCGCCAATTATGGCCACTTTCAAACCCGCAACATGCCCAAATTTTTCGCGAATCGAAAATGCATCTAAAAGGGCTTGTGTAGGATGTTCATGAGCGCCATCACCGGCATTAATCACGCGGGCATCGATGTTGTTGGCTAAAAACTGGCAAGCTCCTGGACTACTGTGTCGCATAACCACCATATCTACCTTCATCGCCAAAATATTCTTGACCGTATCGATCAGTGTTTCGCCCTTGGAGACAGATGAACCTGAGCTTGAAAAATTGACCACATCGGCCGATAGCCTTTTCTCGGCTAATTCAAACGACAGGCGAGTTCTTGTGCTGTTCTCAAAAAAGATATTGGCAATGGTTATGTCGCGCAGCGAGGGAACCTTTTTGATTGGTCGGTTGATAACGTCTTTAAAATTATCAGCGGTATTAAAGATGAGTTCTATGTCATCGGCGGTAAGCTCCTTGATGCTGATTAAATGTCGTGTACTAAGTGCTTGTGCCATTATTGCGAAACTATCCAGACGTTATCATTACCATGTTCTTCTTTCCATTCTACCAGTACCTTTTCTGAATCGGTGGTATTTACACGTTTGCCCAAAAAATCGGGCTTAACAGGAAATTCTTGGGTAAACCGGCGCTCGATGAGCACCAATAATTCTACGCGGGCTGGCCTCCCAAAATCAATAAGGGCATCTAGCCCTGCCCGGATGGTACGCCCAGTGTACAACACGTCGTCAATAAGAACAACCTCTTTCCCTTCAATACTGAAATTAATTCTGTTCTCACTTGGAATTAGCGGTTTTTCGTTCCTCCGAAAATCGTCGCGATAGAAAGTGACGTCTAATAATCCAAAAGTGATCTGTTTCTTCGTAATAGTTTCGAGTTTACGGTGAATTCGTTCAGCCAATCGTGCGCCACGGGGTTGCAGACCAACTAAAACCGTATTGGTAAAATCGCCATGTCGTTCAACCAACTGTGCGCACAACCTGTCGATGATGATAGGCAACTGAGCTGGTTCAAGTATTAAACGGCGGTCGTTCATAGTTCTGACAGTGCTAATATAGCATCAAAATGTGTCTTCGAAACCGGCATGACCGATAATCGGCTATGGCGCACAAGTGTTAAGTCGGCGAATTGAGGATCTGCCTTCAGTTGCTTAAGACTAACCGGATTCTTCAATTTTCTCACGGGTTCTACCTCCACCGCCAGCCAACGTTCATCGGTTGTAGTTGGATCAGGGAAATGTGCGGCCGAAATACGAGCTAATCCAACGATTTCTTGACCGATATTACTGTGATAAAACAAGGCCAAATCACCTACCTGCATCTCACGCAGATTATTACGTGCTTGGTAATTCCGAACGCCATCCCAAATGCCTTTTTTTTCTGTTTCTAGCTTTTCATAGCTGTAAACGTCGGGTTCCGATTTCAAAAGCCATAGTTTCATCGGGGCAAAAATAAGGATAGCAAACTGCGGAAATCAATTCTTCAGAAAAAAATGAGCTGCTTGTAATTTTTTTCAATTCAAAGGCACTAATGTGCTAAACTTAAAATCAAATTATGAGAATCGTCCTTGTTCTTTTATTGCTGGTGTTTGGACAAACTAAAGCCCAAACCAATTCTTTGTTGTGGGAAGTAAGTGGCAACGGCTTAAAAAAGCCTTCCTACCTCTATGGCACGTATCACCTGTTGAGAAGTAGTTTAATGGATGAGTACCCCGAAGTGAAAAGAGCACTCAAAAAGTCGAAAACCGTAGTCGTAGAAACTGAACTCGACTCAAGTAAAATGATGGCGTTGAGTGCCCAAATGATTTCGCCAGACGGACCTGCTTGGACCAAAAAACTCAGTTCATCAGAAAGTGCTCAACTGGATTCCTTACTGAAACGCTACTTTGGAGCCGACTTAAATCAATTTTCAATACTTCGACCTTCTGCCATCAATACCATGCTGGCGATGGGGCTTACGCAAGAGGCGCTATCAGATACCTTACCCGACTTTAAAGGCCCCACCTTAGATCAATGGTTTGCGGCTCAAGGCAAAAAAAAGAACCGCAAGCTAGTTTCGTTAGAAACTTTAGAGGAACAATTCGCCCTGCTTTATACTCAAACCAGTACCGATAGCCAAGTGGTTGATTTGAAAAATGCGCTAAAGGTAATTCAAAGCACAGGTCCTGAGTCAAGGCGATTGTGTTTGGCGTATTTGAAACAAGACTTGGCTGAGCTAGAGAAAATTGCTCGCAGTTTTGGCGAAAAGCATGGTAGTTTAGAGTCACTACTCGATGATAGGAATGCACGATGGATGCAGGTGTTGCCTAAACTAATGGCAGAACAACCTACTTTCGTAGCCGTTGGGGCACTTCATCTGCCTGGCGAGCAAGGGCTGATAGCCATGTTACGTGCTCAGGGTTATACCGTTAAGGCGGTAAAAAACCCTGTTAAAACCAACGAAGGTGGAATGGACGCCGCAGTGATTCTCTTACTACTATTACCTGCGGTTACCAGCGGCATGGAGTGGAATCCTCCTGTAAAAAACCCAGTGCATGGCTGATCGTTTGTTGCAGCTTTTAAACGAGCATCGGGCGCTGATTTACAAGGTCGCTCGCCTTTATGCTAACGACGCTGAGGATCAAAAAGACCTCTTTCAAGACATATTGGTTGCTGTATGGCAGTCGTGGCAAAGATTCGAAAACAGATCACAATTCAGCACTTGGCTGTATCGGGTTGCGCTAAATACTGCTCTAAGTTGGAATCGCAGAGAGAAAAAAAGACAAGCGACAGAAAATCAACTGGAGTGGCATGAGGTTACTGACGATCCTCGACAAGAACAAATAGAGCTCCTGTATCACCAGATGCGCCGACTCGACCCTATCAGCCGAATGCTGCTTTCATTGCGCCTTGACGGCTATGAACTACCCGAAATTGCAGAAATATCAGGAATGACAATTAATCACGTCTCGGTTAAAATTCACCGGGCCAAACAACAACTTACCACATGGATACAAAGCAATCCGATCCGATAAATGAATTGTGGGGCATGATCAATTCAGCCGCTAATCAGCCGCCAGTTGAATTGCCCGATGCAGAATACATGAGCCGTAAAGCCGTTGACCCTTTGCACAAGCTGCGAAAAAACATCCGAATCAATAGTGGATATGGCGTGCTTTTCGTACTTATTGGCATTTACGTCATGTACAACTCCCCCTATTTTTGGGTCCGATTTTTACTCGGCGCCATGGTGGCAGGCATGATTGCCAATGTTGTTTACAACGAATATCTCATCCGCAAGGTGTTGCTCACGCCTCCTGCCGACCAAAACATTCGTCTTCGCCTAAGCATGATACATTACCGTATGAAGCAGGCTTTACGGACAATCGAATATGTAGCCTTGTTTTTCTATCCGTTAAGCATTACGGCTGGCTTCGTTTTAGCCTTAGCCGATTCCGGGAAACTAAATCTTATCGAAACCGACAAAACACTTCAGGCCATTTTAATCGGCAGTTATTTTGTAGTCACTCCTTTATGCTTTTTATTAACCCGCTGGTTGAATAAAGTGGCCTTTGGAAATGAGGTAGAACGCTTGGGACAATTAGTCAAAGAAATGGAAGAATAACGTCCTCGAGGCAAACAGAAAGAGTAGATTGGGGTTAATTCAATATGCCCGAATCTGCTCTTTTTTGGTTTCGAAACGACCTAAGAACACACGACCAAGCTGTACTTAACCGCTTGATAAATAGTTGTTCTTCTCTGCAAACAACCTACATTTTCAATCGATCTACTTATGCCCTAACCCGGTGGGGCTTCTCCCGTACTGGCGCCTTTAGGCACAGCTTTTTGCTAGAATCGCTACTCGACCTCAAGGATGCCTTGGCTTCTAAAGGTTTAGGCATGCATGTTCGATACGGTAAAGCAGCAGAAGTACTCCTGGATTTATGCCAGGCCTATCAAATCAAAAAAGTTTACGCCCAGCAACTTCCAGGTTGGGAAGAGCAAAAATTGGAGAAAGAAGTTGCAGAAGCCCTATTAAAAAATGGGATAGAATTAATTCTACACTCCAACCATACCTTAATCAATCCACTCGAGCTTCCATTTACATTGCCACGGTTGCCTGAAATATTCACGGAATTCAGAAAGAAAGTGGAGCGTGAATCGAAAATTGTATCGGATATAGGCGATTTAAACACCTTCACAGGCTCAAGTTCCAGTAGTGGAACCTTCGCTTGTGATTTTTGGCCCGAGACCGAGCAAAAATTAGATAAGCGCTCCGTATTATCTTTCGTTGGCGGCGAGCGTGCAGGTTTAGCCCGACTGCAGGAATACATCTGGGAAGGTGATCATCTCAAAAACTACAAAGAAACCAGAAATGGCCTCCTCGGCGCGAATTACAGCACCAAGTTTTCGCCTTGGCTCGCGCTCGGCTGTGTGTCCCCAAGACGGATTTATGCAGAAATAAAACGTTATGAGCAAAAGCGAGTCAGTAATGCAAGTACTTATTGGCTCTACTTTGAGTTATTATGGCGCGATTACTTCCAATTCGTTGCCATGAAACACGGCCCTCATCTTTATCGATTAGGAGGCATCAAAAAACAGCCCGTGGAATGGCCTTTTGACGCCCGCACGTTTGACCGATGGAGACTTGGTCAAACAGGTCAGCCATTTATCGATGCCAATATGCGTGAGCTCTTACTGACGGGATGGATGAGCAATCGTGGGCGACAAAATGTTGCGAGTTATCTGGTTCACCAGCTGAAAATCGACTGGAGAGCTGGTGCCTCTTGGTTTGAAAGTCAGCTAATTGACTATGATCCTGCAAGTAATTATGGGAATTGGAATTACATCGCTGGGGTTGGAAACGACCCTCGTGAAAATCGTGTTTTTAATCCAACTAAGCAGGCCGAAAACTATGACCCCAAAGGCGAATACGTTCAGTTGTGGCTTAATTAATCGGCCCCAAAGTGATTTTGTAGCGCACCGCCAGTAAGCGTATCGTGATGACTGATAAGATAGAAATTACCATGTTCCATTCTCTGTCAATGCCTGTTTCTCGAAGCAATAAATAAATTGCAGCTCCTGCTAAGCAAGCGGTTGCATAGATTTCTTTCCGAAAAAGTACCGGTAATTCGTTGGTTAGGGTATCGCGAATTACCCCACCCATTACAGCCGAAAACATTCCCATTATAGCTGCAATTTCGGGTTGAACGCCTAAGCGCAGGGCTTTCTCAACACCCAAAACTGTAAAAAAGCCTATGCCTACGGTATCGAAAAGAAATAAAGTTTTACGCAATCGAATGAGGTACTTAAATCCGAAATAGGTAGTAGCCACGCCAGCAATCACAGCATAGAGAAAATGAATGTTGGCAATCCAAACCAATGGATAACTTCCGAGCAAAATATCGCGAATACTACCTCCGCCTATAGCCGTTAAGAAGCCAGTAAATCCTGCCCCAAACCAATCGTGTTCTTTGTCCTTGACAGCCAGAGAACCTGAAATTGCAAATGCGTATGTACCTAATAGCTCAAGAGCGTGCTGTAAAACCATGAGCGAAGATACAACTCTTGGGATTTTACACTTTCAATAGTAGTTTGCATCATGATTTATCGTATCGCGCTCATTTTAGCCCTGGCGCTTAACTTGGGCTGCAAAAAAGACTCTTCAACTCCATCCATAAATACTGCAACTGTTTTCGTTCCGGTGGAGACAGAAGATATCGTGATGTATGAAGTGAACCTTAGAGCTTTCAGTGCGGCAGGCGATATCAACGGACTAAGAGCTCGGCTAGCCGATATTGGCAACTTGGGTGTGAATACGCTTTGGATTATGCCCATACATCCCGTCGGGCAAATCAACTCGGTTGGAGGATTAGGTTCGCCCTATTCAGTAAAAGATTACCGAGGTATTGGAGCCGAATATGGCAGCCTTGCTGACTTCAAGGCCTTGGTAAACGAAGCGCATGCCCGCGGCATGGCCGTGTTGCTCGATTGGGTAGCGAACCATACAAGTTGGGATCATGCCTGGATCAGTCAACATCCCGAGTGGTATACCCAAGACGCAAATGGAACAATTCTCCATCCTCCGGGTACAAACTGGCTGGATGTTGCCGATTTAAATTACAACAATCAAGGCATGCGAAATGTTATGATAGCCGATATGCGGTACTGGACCGAAGTGGTGGGCATTGATGGATTTAGATGCGACGCAGCCGATATGGTTCCTTTCGATTTTTGGAAGCAAGCCATAGACAGCATTCGTGCGAATGCTGAAAAAAAAATCATCATGTTGGCCGAAGGGGCACGCGCCGACCACATGGTAGCCGGATTTGACCTCAATTTTAGTTGGAATTACTATTCTCAGCTAAAAAGTACCTACCAAAATGGTTCTGGAACAGTGGCACTTTGGTCGGCTCACCGAGCCGAATATACTGGATTCACCGCCAGTCAACACCGCCTAAGATTTATCACCAATCACGACGAATATGCCTGGGATAATACTCCTTCAGCACTATTTGGTGGAGAAAAAGCTGCTTTTAGTGCTTTTGTCTTGACCAGCCTTTGGAGTCCTGTAGTGTTAATTTATAATGGTCAAGAAATTGGCTGGCCAAGCAAAATTCCATTTTTTACCAAATCACCCTTAAACTGGTCGTTCAATCCAAATTATAGAACTCAATACGAGCAATTTATGATGGTTCGTAAGAACAACCCTGCTCTTTACAAGGGGAATTTAACGCCTGTACAACTACTCCCTCTAACAGCCTTTACTCGCGTTTCTGGGAACGATACGTTTCTAGTGCTTGTAAATACACGCAATCGTGTGGACAGCCTTACATTGCCTAGTGGCTGGCAAGACGATAAATGGAAGAGTGTTTATAACAGTACTGCTCCAGTAAATAAGTTAGCAGCTTTTGAAGTGAAGATTTGGAAAAGAATGTAACTAGGATAACATCTTTTGACGAAGCAGGAACTCCAATTGTTCATTCACTCGTATGAGACTTTTCATGAGTTCCTTGTTCTCTGCCCTCAAGGAATAAACTTCGTACGCTTTGTTGATGATATTTCGAAGTTGCTGTTCTTCCCAGGGTTTAGTCAGATAATGGTACACTTGGCCCTTGTTTATCGCATCAATAACTGCCTGAATATCAGTATAACCAGTTAAAAGTATTCGAATCGGATCAGGATAAACTGGGATGATGGACTCAAGGAACTCAACACCCGTCATGCCTGGCATGCGCTGATCGGTTACGATCACTTCTATCACTTCTTCATCGAGTATTTTTCGACCTTCGGTTGCCGATTCTGCTGTAAAAACATTAAAGTCTCTACGAAACGCAGCTTTGAAGCTATGGAGGTTGTTCACCTCGTCATCTACGTACAAAATATTGATGAGTGCCTTTTCGGACATACAAGAAGTTTGTTGCTATCAAAAATAAACTTTTTCCTAATTGCATTTACAATTATTGAAAAATCCTTGATTATCTTTCGAAGTAGCTTGTAAAATTGTAAAGATCACCTGATAGTTATGGATTATATTGATTACCGATCAGGAAGCAGCGCACTTCAATACCGCCCCAGAATTTTTCGTTTAAATATTGCCGAAGATGTGAGCGAATTCAATGACTTAATCGGCAATCCCGATTTGGTTATTTTAGATACGCTACAACGCCAACTGGCCGAATTGGTAGCCATCAGAAACCCTACACGCAGATTCGTCGATGAAGAAATTAAAAATGAAATTAACCTGATTCTGGGTGAAAAGGGATTTCATGAATATGGCGTTTGGGTGTTCTACAGTTGGTCGAACCGGCTTATTCATTTGGTTGATGAAGCTGATTTTTATGAGCTACGAACTAGTCGTAATCGGTATAAAATCGAGCAAGCAGAACAAGACCTGTTACGCACCAAAAAAATTGGAGTTGTCGGGCTTTCCGTAGGTAATGCGATAGCAGTAACTATGGCCATGGAACGGATTTGTGGAGAAATCAGATTGGCCGATTTTGACACTTTAGATTTGACAAATCTGAACCGTATTAGAAGCGGTATTCACCAAATAGGCCAAAACAAGGCCATCATAACAGCAAGAGAGATATCAGAAATTGACCCATTTTTAAAAGTAAACGTATTTACCGACGGCTTAACTCCTGAAAACATAGACACTTTTTTGAATGAAGGAGGGAAACTTGACTTGATTGCCGATGAATGTGACAATCTCGAAATAAAGTTACTGCTTCGGAAAAAAGCAAAAGCGGTTGGAATTCCTGTAATCATGGAGACTAGCGACAGAGGCATGCTCGATGTAGAGCGTTTTGACCTCGAGCCCGAACGTCCGCTCTTTCACGGCAGATTAAATGTATTTGGTCCGATACCAGAGGGCCCAATTCCACCAGAGTTACGCATGCAAATTCTAATGTCGGTAGTAGATTACGGCAAAGTAAGCGCGAGAATGCGTGAATCTTATGGTGAAATCGGCAAGTCGATTACCACTTGGCCACAGCTTGCTTCATCAGTCATCATGGGAGGTGGGAGTACAACCGATTTGGCACGTCGGATTTTACTCGGACAACACTCTCATTCAGGAAGAATGTATATCGACACCGAGTCGTTGTTTCATCCCGACAATATTTCGAACTAATGGTTCTTCAGGCTGTCAAAATAAGAGCTTTTCGAGCTACGGATGATCCATTGGCTTGTGACCGCTTTATTGCTGGCCATGAACATGTACTGGAAGTGGCTGGCGTAAATAAAGTAACCAGTGCCAATCATGCATGGAAATTTAACCCGGCCTGTTTTGTGATTTTAGTAGAGACCTTGGATGGGGCTAAGGTACTTGGAGGAGCTCGACTCCAGTGTTCTGGGGGGAATATGCCGCTCCCCATTGAAGATGCCACCGGCGAATTCGACGCTAAGATTTACGATTACGTGAAAGAACTAAGTCAAGATGGGACTGCTGAGTTATGCGGTTTATGGAATTCGAGAGAAGTATCGGGATTGGGGATTGGAGCATTCTTTAGTACTCGTGTTGGCGTAGTGATTGCCGAACAGGTAGGGATAAAAAGCATCTTTGCTCTCTGTGCTCCCTATACCGTAAAGTTTGCTGAAAAAGTAGGATGTAGAGTCCTGAAAAGCATCGGAAACAACGGTACATTTTACTATCCCAAACTCGATCTTTTAGCAACGGTTGTACTGCTTGAAGATGCAGAAACATTACTTACCGCCGAAGAAATAGAAAGGGAACGTATTTTTAGTTTGCGAAAGGATTTAAATCAAGTCCACATTGAAACTTCTCCCATCCGTCAAATGCAAGTGGAAATACATTACGACCTTCAAATCAAAAATGCCAATCAAAAGGAATTTAAATTGATCGTGCGATGAAGTATCGAATACTGGTGATTTTATGCTGGTTATTGCCAAAGTTTGGGTTGGGGCAAGTAATTATTTCTGACGATCAAACGAAGTACAAGGCAGGCAGTTCATTGGCAATTTTAATTGATTCAAACGGGCATTTGACCATAAACGATATTGTCAAAAGCTCTCAATTCATTACGCAATCGTCGCCAGAACCCAATTATCAATACACAGATTTAGCCGTTTGGGGCAAGCTAAGCATTACCAACAAACAAGATTTAAACAACCTCGCCGTAGAACTTGCGAACCCACAGTTAGATAGCATTTGGTTTTATATCCCGCAAGGCGACAGCTTCATGGAGATTATTACGGGTGATGATTTTGAGTTTGCAAACAGACCCGTCGATCACCAGCAGTTTGTATTTCCGGTAGAGTTAGCAACCAACAGCAGTATCACGGTTTTTTTTCGAGTAAAGTCGGAAGAGCAATTGATTCTTCCGGTCAACGTAGGCACCGTTCCAGCGGTACAAAGTAGCCACAGCGGTAGCGATGCATTCATAGGTTTGTACTTAGGCATCATGTTGGTGATGTTTTTTTACAACCTCTTTATCTGGCTAAGCGTACGTGACAAATCTTACTTTTATTACATCCTCTACATCCTGGGTATAGCTATGGCCCAAGCAGGTTTGCAAGGTTTTAGCTTTAAATTTTTGTTTTCACATTGGCCCGAGATCAATAAGTTTTCGGTGGTTTTCTTTTCTACCATAACTGGAATTGGGGCAATATCCTTCACACGTTCCTTTCTGCTTCTCAAAGAAAGATTACCTGTTATTCATCGAAGTTTATATTTTTTCGTAGGCTTATATATTCTCGCAGTTGTTGTTTTTCTGGCAGGATTTTCTGCCTTTACGTATAAGCTACTTGATTTATCTGCTTTTCTGCTTTCCTTTTACGCACTTGGATTTAGCACCTACTTAAGTCTTAAAAAAATTAGATCGGCTCGCTTTTTCCTATTGGCCTGGTCCTTTTTTATCGTTGGTCTCTTTGTGTACGTAGGCCGAAATTTGGGTTGGTTACCCAATAACTTTTTCACCACACACGTATTAATGATGGGTTCAGCAGTAGAGGCTATCTTACTGAGTATTGCCCTTGCCGACCGAATTAACATATTGAAGCGAGAAAAGGAAGAATCTCAAGCCGATGCACTTCGCGTTTCTCAAGAAAATGAACGCTTGGTTCGCGAACAAAATGTTATACTGGAGCAAAAAGTTAAGGAAAGAACCTTAGCATTAGAGGAAACCAATAATGAGTTAAACACCACTCTTAGTGAGCTCAAAAATACCCAAACACAGTTGGTAAACTCTGAAAAAATGGCCTCACTGGGTCAATTAACAGCCGGTATTGCCCATGAAATCAATAATCCAATAAATTTCGTAACCAGTAATATTCGCCCATTACGTAGGGATATGAACGACCTTACCGAACTGATCCAAAAGTTCGAAGACGTCATTCCCGAGAGTGCAATAGAAATTAAGGACAAGCTGAAGGGCATTAAAAAGGAAATGGACTTTGATTATTTGAAGGAAGAAATCAATGTTCTTATCACGGGAATGGAAGAAGGTGCATTTCGAACAGCAGAAATAGTGAAAGGCTTGCGCACTTTTTCACGCTTGGATGAAAGTGACTTGAAAAAAGTGAATATCAATGAGGGAATTGACTCAACGCTCATCCTACTGAACAGCAGTATGGGTGGCAGGATTGAGCTCATACGTAATTACGACGAAGATGCACTTTTAGAATGCTACCCTGGAAAATTAAATCAAGTATTCATGAACATCTTGAATAATGCCATTCAAGCAATTCATGGCAAAGATGGACAAGGTAGCGGTAAACTCATCATCACAACAAAATCAGAAGGAAATGTGGTCAAAATAGGTATTCGCGATAACGGCCCGGGTATGGATGAAGCCACCAAAGAAAAAATATTTGATCCTTTTTTCACAACAAAGCCTGTTGGACAAGGAACAGGCCTTGGATTATCCATTGTTTATAGTATTATTGAATCGCATAAAGGAAGTATAACCATCGACACTGCCCCTGGACGCGGAACAGAATTTATTTTGACCCTACCCAAATTGCACAAATAAGCATGCCCAACCGTAAAATTCGTTTGCTTTATATTGACGACGAGAGACATAATCTTTATGCCTTTAGGGCGGCTTTCAGAATGGATTTTGATATACTCCTAGCAGAGTCGGCCGAAGAGGCCAGAGAAATGCTTGCAAATAATACTATACCGGTAATTATCGCCGATCAACGTATGCCCAAGGAAACAGGCATTGAGTTTTTCGAATCAATAAAAAACCTTTACCCGTATTCCATGCGCATTCTCCTCACGGGATACACCGATATTCAAGCGGTCATCAGTGCTGTAAATATTGGCAACATTTATCGCTATCTTCAAAAACCTTGGAATGAAGATGAAATCAGGGTTGCAATACGGTCGGCTTACGAAATATACGATTCGCGAGTTCAACTCATAGAGAAGCAAAATGAGTTAGAAAAAGCTTATGTAGAACTTGACAAGTTTGTTTACTCAGCGTCTCACGATCTTCGCTCACCACTCATGTCGATACTTGGAATCATTAAATTGGCCAAGCTGGAACAAGATCATAGTCAAACAGAGCAATATTTTGGCATGATAGAAGACAGCGTTCACCGTTTGGACGAGTTTATCAAAAACATCATTAGCTACTACAAGAACAGCCGGATTGAGAACGATGTAACGCAAGTAGATTTACGAAAACTGGTAGCCGAGATTGTAGAATCTAACCGCTATCAAGAAATGGCTACAGGTATCCACTTTGACTTGCGTGTAGAGGATACTGAGCCGTTTTATACAGATGCACTCAAATTGAACATTATTTTCAGCAATCTAGTGTCCAATGCCATCAAGTACCAAGACCCCGTGAAGAGCAACAAAAGTATCGTTGTTTCCGTAGTAGTGCAGAATAATGTAGCCAAAATTGAAATCGGAGATAACGGTATTGGCATTGCGCATCAGGAACAAGACAACATCTTCAAAATGTTCTTCCGAGCCACCAACCATAACTTTGGTAGCGGCCTAGGCTTATACATCGTAAAAGACGCTGTCACACGATTAAATGGTAAAATCATGGTGGATTCGGAAGTCGGACGAGGAACCACTTTTAAAATAGAAATACCAAGCTTACAGTGAATACCAATGCCATAAAGCAAGTTCCATTCATCCTAATTGATGATAATCCGCTTGATCTGAAAATCAGCGAAAGGCTATTACTTTATGCAAAACTGGCCAATCACGTTACCATTTACCTATCGCCCCTAGAAGCATTAAACGCTATTCGGGAAGCCGGTGTTCCTGAAGAGTCGACCGTTATACTCCTCGACATTCAAATGCCAGAAATGAGTGGCTTTGAATTTTTAGCTGAATACCACAATCTACCTCTTGCAATTAGAAAACGGTATTTCATTTTTATGCTTTCCTCTACCCTCGATGATGCTGATTTGATTCGCGTAGTAGAAAACCACGATGCACTTGCCTTGCTTCCCAAGCCACTCGATTTTCAAGCTTTAAAAGCGGCCTTGCTTAAAATTCAGAGTTTGCCAATTTGACAGCCCCAAGTAGGTTGGCACTTGCTTTGACTCCGTCGAAGAAAAATTAGCTACTCATGGAGAACGTACGTACAGGAACCATTTCCGTAAACACGGAGAATATTTTCCCAATCATCAAAAAATCACTGTATTCCAATCATGAAATCTTCTTAAGAGAGTTAGTAAGTAACGCGGTAGACGCTACACAAAAGCTTAAAACACTCGCGTCGCTCAATGAATTCAAAGGTGAGCTCGGAGAATTACAGGTCAGAATTTCAGTCGATAAAGACAAAAAGACCATTAGCATCCGTGATCGTGGTATTGGTCTTACTGCCGATGAAATAGAAAAATATATCAATCAGGTGGCCTTTTCGGGTGCTACTGAGTTTGTTGAAAAGTATAAAGACAAAGCCGAATTAAATTCGATGATCGGTGCATTCGGTCTTGGCTTTTATTCTGCCTTTATGGTAGCCAAGACCGTTGAAATTCAAACGCTTAGCTATCGCGATGGGGCAACAGCTGCGCGCTGGACCTGTGACGGAAGCACAAGCTTTGAAATTTCTGATGGAGTCCGTACCGATAGAGGTACCGAAATCATTCTTCATGTCGCAGAAGATTCAGAAGAGTTTTTGGACGATTACCGGTTAAAAGAAATACTCCGTAAATACTGCAAGTTTTTACCCGTTGAAATCGTATTTGGTGAAGAAGTAATTAACCAAACCCAGCCCATTTGGACGAAAAAGCCGAGTGAATTGGTGGATGAAGATTACGAAAAATTCTACCAAGACCTGTACCCAATGGCCGAGAAGCCGTTGTTTTGGATACAATTAAACGTAGACTATCCTTTCAACCTTACTGGAATTTTATACTTCCCTAAGCTCAAACAAGACTTTGAGCCCATGAAAAATAAAATCCAGTTGTATAGCCGCCAAGTGTTTATCACCGATTCGGTAGAAGATATTGTGCCCGATTACTTGCGTCTACTCCACGGTATCATCGATTCACCTGACATTCCTTTGAATGTAAGCCGTTCATTCTTGCAAACCGATGCCAACGTTCGGAAAATAAATAGCCATATCAGCAAAAAAGTAGCCGACAAACTATTCGACATCTTTAAAGCCGATAGAGATGCCTTTGCCGAAAAATGGCAGCATCTTGATTTATTTGTGAAATATGGAATGATCAGCGACGAGAAATTTTTTGATCGAGCCAAATCATTCTGTTTGTACAAAAATACCGACGGCAAAACTTATACCTGGGAAGAATACACTGCCGCTATAGAACCTTTGCAAAAAGACAAAAATGACCAGCTCATTGTGTTGTACACCAGCCAAGCAGAGGCGCAACATGCGTTCATTCAGGCTGCTTTGAAACGAAACTATCAGGTATTAGAAATGGGCAGCGTAATCGATAGCCATTTTATCAGCGCCCTAGAAGGAAAATTGGAAAAAACCCAGTTTAAACGTATTGATGCTGAAACGATCGACAAGCTCATTGAAAAAGATGAAAAAAGAGAGTCGCTGTTGAATGAAGAACAACAAAAAGCAGTTGTTGACCTTTTCAAAAACTTCGACGCCGACAATCAATTTACCGTCGTAGCTGAAGCACTCTCAACCGACGATCAGCCCGTAGTTATTACCCGATCGGAGTTCATTCGCAGAATGAATGAAATGGCAGCCAGTGGTGGTGGTGGATTTATGGGAGGCACCATGAAGGAACCGATGCAATTGGTGCTCAACACCTGCCATCCTTTCATCCAAAAAATAAGTGCCGCCGAAGCCGACAGCCAAAAGAAGCTGGCCCAGCAGGCCTTCGACCTGGCCCTTTTGTCGCAGGGTATGCTCAAGGGAGCGCAGCTTACTTCGTTTATTGAGCGCAGTATAGAGCTAGCATAACCTACAGGCAACTCAGTTTAAAACGTCCGACCTTAAATCGTCGGGCGTTTTTTATTTAGTACTGGTATCGGGCTTCTTTGCTGATACGTTTTTCTACTTCTTTAAGCCATAGCATACATTGCATGCCATCCTTGCAAGCATTATCGTTCAGAAACAACAACCGTAAAGCTTGTAATTCTTTGAGCCCGCCCGGAAACTCTTCAATATCGTTATCGGCGATATCCAGTTCCTTGAGGTTTTTTAGATGTACTATTTCAATGGGGAAGATTAAAAAACGATTGTTGTTTAACCCCAAACGTTCGAGTTCTGTGAGCTTCTTGAAATGAGCAGGCAGTCGTTCCAATTCGTTGTATTCGGCATACAACAAACGAAGTTGGCCGAGGAATACCAAAGAATCGGGCAGGAATTTAAGTGCATTATGTGCAATGTACAATTCCTCAAGATGCGTCAATCGCCCGATACCTTCGGGCAGGGTATCGAGAAAATTATAGTGCAAATCGAGTTCATTTAAATTACGCAAATTGAAAACAAAATCGGGCACAGAGGTGATTTTGTTCTTGTAAAAAATGACGCTTTCGAGTTTCGAAAAGTTTGAGATTGCAGGAGGAATTTGAGTCATTTTGTTCGACGCTAAAACAAGCTTACGCAAAGCGCGCTGTCCTAAAATACCTTCCGGTAGTTGAGTAAGTTGATTATCAGCAAGGTTAATGACTTCCAATCGAGGCTTAAAAAAAAGGCCTTTGAGGTGGATTCTTTCCAGTTTATTCGACGCAAGATTGAGTTCAACCACAGCCTTACCTGAAACTTGGATTTTTTGAAGGCGATTATTGGATAACTCAATCTTGGCAAGTTTTGGTCCCGCCTTGATTTTTAACTGCGCTGAAAAAGGATTGCGGTCGGCTGCGAACGTCTTTAATTTCTTGTATTTTCTAAGCTTGAGTGTGGTTGCACTTAGCTGATTCTCGCTTATGGACAAGGTCAGCAATTTGGGGAATTGCTCAATTTCAGGAGGAATCTCCTTGAAGTTGTTTCGGTCTAATCGGATAGTTTCGACATTCCGGTATTGCAGCAGTACTTTGGGGAAGCTATCGAGCTTCATGCGGGTAAGGTCCAGCTCTTTAACCGAGTCGGGATGCATTGCTTGCATGCTTTCGAGGTAGCTCAAAAGTTCTCTTTGCTGCCATCTTTGCGCTAAAACGCGCTTAGAAAGAGAAATCCACAGCAAGGTGCACAAAAAAAGTACTAAAAATCGCATGTTTAAAGATAACTGTATCCACGATGAAGCACCAAAAAGACTTACTTTTGTCCCTTTAATAGCTACGCCTTTCAATGAATATCCTACCCATCCGCTCAGCGCTTATTTCGGTTTATTACAAAGACGGCTTGGATGACTTGATTAAAAAGTTACATCACGACGGCGTAACCCTTTATTCGACCGGCGGCACGCAAGCATTTATTGAAAAATTGGGCATACCTGTAGTGGCTGTGGAAGATTTAACCGGTTACGCCAGCATTTTGGGAGGAAGGGTAAAAACTTTACATCCTAAAGTTTTTGGTGGTATCCTAGCTCGTCGTGAGAACATTGATGACCTCAATGACTTGGCGGCATATGAGATTCCTACAATCGACCTGGTAGTCGTTGACCTCTACCCTTTCGAAGAAACAGTAGCTGCTGGCGCTTCCCACGAAGACACCATCGAAAAAATTGACATTGGCGGTATTTCTTTGATCCGGGCTGCAGCTAAAAATCACGATGAAGTGGTGATACTTTCATCGAAAGAACAGTACGGCAGGCTGCTATCGCAACTGACTGAACAGGGCGGCACAACCTTGGCCGACCGTAAGTTGTATGCCGCTGAAGCATTTGCGACAAGTTCGAATTACGATACGCATATCTTCAATTATTTTAACCAGTCGCAGCAAATCGACGTATTACGCATTGCTAGCAATCACGGTCAAACACTCCGTTATGGTGAAAATCCGCATCAGCAGGGTTCATTTTATGGCAAGCTCGACGAGATGTTCGACACTTTGAATGGAAAAACGCTGAGCTATAACAACCTCTTGGATGTGGATGCAGCAGTGAATTTATTAGCAGATTTTGAGGAGCCCACTTTTGCCATAATCAAGCACAACAATGCGTGTGGATTAGCTTCACGCGACACGATTTTACAAGCATGGCACGATGCGCTCGCTGGTGATCCAGTTTCAGCGTTTGGAGGTATACTGATGGCTAACCGTGAAATTGACATGGAAACGGCCAAAGAGATAGATAAGTTGTTTTATGAGGTGCTTATTGCTCCTTCATTTGCCGAGGGAGTTATTGAACTCTTAAGCAAAAAGAAAAACAGGATACTGCTGCGGATGAAACAGAATTTAAACACTCAAAAAAGTGTACGTTCTATTTTGAATGGCGTATTGGTTCAAGACCGCGACTTACACATCGACTCATTGAATCAGTTGAAGGTGGTTACAAAAAAAGCACCTACTTCAGCCGAAATGGAGGATATGGTATTTGCCCTGAAATTGGTGAAACATACCAAGAGTAACGCAATAGTGCTTGCCCGAAACAAACAACTCATTGGAAGCGGTACCGGTCAAACCTCACGCATCGATGCGATGAAGCAAGCCGTGCACAAAGCACGTAGTTTCAATTTTGAGATAGATGGGGCTGTATTGGCCTCGGATGCCTTCTTCCCTTTTGCCGATAGCGTAGAAGTTGCCTATCACGAAGGCATACGTGCGGTGGTTCAACCAGGAGGCTCGATTAAAGATCAAGATTCAATAGATTTTTGTGATGCACACGGAATGGCAATGACCTTTACCGGAATTCGTCACTTTAAACACTAACTTTAAGCTTATAAACCAACTACATAAATGGGAATGTTCGACTTCTTTACTCAGGAAATAGCCATTGACCTGGGCACAGCGAACACGCTGATCATATACAAAGATAAAATCGTGGTAGACGAGCCATCGATTGTGGCCATTGATAGAACCACCACCAAAGTGATTGCTATCGGCAAACAAGCGCAGCAAATGCACGGCAAAACCCACGAAAATATCAAAACCATTCGTCCACTTAAAGATGGAGTAATTGCCGACTTCCATGCTGCCGAAAGTATGATTCGCGGTATGATTGACATGATTAACCCGAAGAAAAAGTGGATAGCACCTTCTTTACGTATGGTTATCTGCATTCCTTCGGGCATCACCGAGGTAGAAAAGCGGGCCGTTCGCGACTCGGCCGAACATGCAGGCGCCAAGGAAGTGTACCTCATCCACGAGCCTATGGCAGCAGCCATCGGTATCGGTATCGACGTAGAGGAACCGAAAGGAAATATGATTATCGATATCGGGGGTGGAACCTCGGAGATTGCGGTTATTGCCTTGGCCGGTATAGTTTGTGACCAAAGTATTCGTGTTGCAGGAGACCAATTTACCGCTGATGTTTTGGAGTATATCCGCCGACAACACAATATGCTTATTGGAGAACGTACTGCTGAAATGATCAAAATTCAAGTTGGTTCGGCACTGCCCGAGTTGGATGAGCCGCCAGCCGACATTACGGTGAGTGGACGTGACTTGATGACCGGTATACCGAAACAAATCACCGTGAGCTATACCGAAATCGCCCATGCTTTGGATAAAAGCATCAGCAAAGTAGAAGGTGCCATTCTCAAAGCGCTCGAAATTACACCACCTGAACTTGCTTCAGATATCCACGAAACGGGCATTTATCTCACCGGAGGCGGTGCGTTAATTCGTGGATTAGACAAGCGAATTGGTCAAAAAACTAAGTTAAAGGTACACGTTGCCGATGACCCTTTACGCGCGGTAGTTCGTGGTACCGGAATAGCTTTGAAAAATATCGATCGTTTCAACTTCTTGATGACATAAAGCCAAGATGCGGGCGATTATTCGGTTTTTTACCCGTTTTCGGTTACTCCTGTTGTTTTTAGTACTTGAAACAGCGGCGGTGGTACTTACTGTCCAAAACAATCGGTACCATCAGGCAGCTATATTCAATACAAGTAACCGGATTAGCGGTGCTTTTTATGGAAGAATTACCGAATTCAGAAACTTCGTCCGTCTCCGACAAATTAACGACTCTCTGGCTGTTCACATAGAGTCGTTACAGGCTCAATTGCCTCAAAATCGGTTTGTTGACACGAGTACTTTCGCTCCTCTCCCATTGGATTCGACTTCTAACCAGCGTTATTATTATACGGGGGCGAAAGTCATCAATAGCACGGTTACCTTCCGCAACAACTATCTTACCTTGAATAAAGGCAGCCTTGCTGGAATAAAACCTCGTTCTGCGGTGGTGAGCCCAAAAGGTATCATCGGTATCGTCAAAGACGTTTCGCCACACTTCAGCACCGTGATTTCTTTGTTGAACAAGAATGCACGGATTTCGGCACGACTAAAGCGATCGGGTACAGCAGGTACAGTTTTATGGACTGGAGGCAATTATCGATATGCCGATTTGATTGAGATTCCTGAACACGTGGAGGTAAAAAAGGGAGATAGCGTACTTACAAGTCCATATTCGAGCATTTTCCCCGATGGCTTATTTATCGGCACTGTAGAAGAAGTAGAATTGCCCTCGGGCAGTAGCATGTACGAGATTCGCATACGTTTAGCGGCCGATTATAGAAGACTAAATTACGTTTGGGTAATTGAGGACCGACTTGGGGCAGAGAGGGATTCATTAGAAAGCAGCCTGATCTATGAGTGAAATATTGAAACATACGTTCCGGCTCGTTTTGCTCCTGTTTTTTCAGGTAACCGTATTTAATCATATTGGGCTGCATGGGGTATTGAATCCATTCGTGTATGTATTCTTCATCATCATGCTCCCATTGTCTACTCCTGCAGGTTTATTGATGTTCATTGCATTTGCCTCTGGTTGGCTAGTTGATATATTTTCGAATACCGGTGGTATGCATGCTTTCGCAAGCACTTTGGTTGCATTTGTTCGCCCATTCTGGATAACTACTACCATTCCTCGAACAGCGTATGATGACTTGCAAAATATCAGTTTCCGGGATGTGGAATTCGGTCAGTTTTTGACTTATTCTACCTTTTTGATTCTGGTTCATCAGCTAGCCCTGTATAGCATCGAAGCCTTAACCATTACCGCATTCTTTTCAATTTTGCTCAAAGCAGTTTCAGGCACTTTGATCACGTCCTTACTGGTGATTGGCCTTCGGTATATCGACATCAGACCTAGAAAAACAACATGAACGGGCAGAGCAGGCAAAATGTCGTAATTTTTATCATGCTTGGGATATTTGCTGTATTTATCCTAAGGTTGTTTTACGTGCAAGTAATTGCCGACTCCTATACGCTTTGGGCCGAACAGAATGCCATCCGCAAGGTGACCGTATATCCTGCAAGAGGAATTATTTATGATAGAAATAAAGAGCGCGTAGTTGTTAACCGACCGATTTACGATTTGATGGTGGTTCCTAGGCAACTAGACAAAACGATGGATACCCTAAGTTTTTGTGCCCTCTTGAAAATTGATAAAAGCACCTTTATCGAGCGTATCGAAAAAGCAAAAAAACACAGTCGATTTAAACCGTCTTTGTTTCAAGCACAAATTAGTGTAGAAGAGTTTGCTGCCATTCAAGAGCGCCTGCACGAATTCAGCGGATTTTATCCGGAAGCACGTACCGTTAGATCCTATCCCTTTCAAAGCTCTGCGCATGTTTTGGGATACATCGGTGAAGTGAATCAAAAACAGATAGATAAATCGGCGGGTTATTACCAACAAGGCGACTACATTGGGATTGGTGGCATAGAGTTGGCCTATGAGGAATTTTTACGCGGTAAAAGAGGCGTAAAATACCAGTACGTAGATGTTCATAACCGGATTGTAGGGTCGTACAAAAATGGAGAATTCGACTCTGTAGCTCAATCTGGTGAAGACATCGTGCTGTCGCTCGACATTCAACTGCAGAATTATGCAGAGTCATTGATGGTTAACAAAAAAGGCAGCGTGGTAGCCATAGAGCCATCCACCGGCGAAATCCTCGCCTTTGTAAGCGCGCCATATTACGACCCAAATCTACTGGTTGGTTCTATCCGAGGAAAAAACTACAAGACCTTACTCAACGATATCAACAAACCACTTTTTGTTCGACCTATTCAAGCCCAATACCCTCCTGGCTCCATTTTCAAGGCCATTCAGGCACTCATAGGTCAACAGTTGGGACTTATGGGCCCCGAAACTCGTTATCCGTGTCATGGTGGCTACAGGATGGGCGGCCATACGGTAAAATGTACGCATGTACACGATCGTCTGAATCTGGAAGAATCGATACAGTTCAGTTGTAATCCTTACTATTGCTGGGCATTTAAAACGATGGTCGATAACAATCCTGGTAAAAGTTCAAGAGAAGGCTATACCATCTGGAGAGAACACATTGCCGCCTTCAATGTGGGAAGCAAAACAGGCATTGATATCCCGAATGAAGTAAAAGGTATACTGCCGTCGACCCAGTATTACGATAAAATTCACGGTAAAAAATGGTATGCTAATAACATCATCTCTTTGGCAATTGGTCAGGGTGAGTTAGGCATTACTCCTCTGCAGATGGCCAATGTAATGGCTATCATTGCTAACAGGGGCTGGTACTATCGCCCTCACTTGGTGAAACAAATTGGCGACAAAAAACGCGTAAAAAAGGAATATGCTGAGAAGATTAGCGTAGGTATTGACGACCGTTATTTCGATGTAGTTTTTGACGGCATGCAGAAGGTAGTGGATGCTGGAACTGCACGAGCTTACGGTAAAATTGACTCAATCACCGTGCTCGGGAAAACAGGAACAGCTCAAAACCCACATGGTAAAGACCATGCGGTATTTGTTTGTTTTGCTCCAAGAGAAAACCCGCGAATTGCTATTGCTGTATTGGTAGAAAACTCTGGTTATGGTGGCGTGTGGGCTGCACCTGTTGCAAGCCTCATGATTGAGAAGTACCTCAAAGGCGGCACCAAACGAACCGATCTGGAGAAAAGGATGCTTGAAGCTAAACTCTTGTAAGATGCAAAGAGAAGAAAAGAGCATATTTCAGTATATCGACAAGCCGACCATCTTGCTGTATGCTTTGCTGACCCTTATTGGTTGGATTGCCATCTATTCGGCCGTGTATAACGAAGAGCATCAAAGCATTTTTGATTTAAGCCAAGAATACGGTAAACAATTGCTTTGGATTGGCTTATCGTACTTGCTCTTAACCATAATCTTGGCTCTTGATTTCCGAATTTTTGAAGGAATAAGTCCATTTGTGTACCTCATCAGTCTGGTAATGGGAGGACTAGTCTTGGTTTTGGGGCGAGAAGTAAATGGGGCAAGAGCGTGGTTCGAAATTGGAAGCTTCCGTTTGCAGCCTGCCGAATTTATGAAGTTAGGCACCTGTTTGATGGTAGCCTACTACTTTAGCAATACCGATGTTGCTATTTCCAAGATTAAATCGAAAATCATTGTCGGCATGCTTTTGTTGGTGCCGGTTGCCTTAATTTTCTTGCAACACGACACGGGAAGCGCGCTGGTTTATGCTTCCTTTATTTTTGTTCTTTATCGTGAAGGTCTTTCGGTGAACTACCTTGTATTTGGCGGTTTAGCCATTTTGGTAGTAGTGCTTACCTTAATTTTCAACGAATGGGCCACGTCCATCAGTGTTGCTGTGCTGCTGGCTATTTACGTTTTCTTATCCCGAAAAAAATGGCGCTCGTTTTTGCAAGGCATGTTGGTTGCCGGACCGGCACTGGCCTTAATCTTTTCGGTGAACTATGCCTTCGAAAACATACTCGAAACCCACCAGCGTCAGCGTATCAATGTGCTTTTAGGTAAAGTAGAAGACTATAAAGGTGCAGGCTATAATGTGCATCAGTCGCTCATTGCGATAGGCAGTGGAGGTTTCTTTGGCAAAGGATTTCTGCAGGGTACCCAAACCAAATTTGATTTTGTACCCGAGCAAAGTACCGACTTCATTTTTTGTACGATAGGCGAAGAATATGGATTTTGGGGTAGCAGCTTGCTGCTCACCCTATATGCCTTATTGTTGATTCGAATTATTCAAATGGCCGAACGACAAACCTCACGTTTTGGAAGGGTTTATGGTTATGGGGTTGCCAGCATCCTGTTTTTTCACGTCTTCGTGAACATTGGCATGGCCATTGGCTTGTTACCAGTAATCGGGATACCGCTACCATTTATTAGCTATGGGGGGTCTTCGATGTTTTCGTTTACCATACTCCTCGGAATTCTCATCCGATTTGATAGTGGTCGCAAACTTGTTTTACGCTAAAACCTCCTTGCTTTCTCGCTGTTACTACTCACATGAAACAAATATTCAGCTACTTCGTCAATGTTTTTAGGCCGAACGGACCGCATAAGACGACCAATTTCAACTTAAAGGTCATGCACGGCATCAACAAGATTTCGATATTGATGTTCTTGTTTTGCCTTATCGTGCTCATCATTCGCTGGTTGCGTTAACTAGCTTATCCTACTCCAGTGTTTGCGATGTTTGTGCTGTTCGTTGTACACAGCAACTAATTGTCGGCTTACCGGTTTGGTTAAATCAGGGTCGTCGGCAAATAGCCCTTCCACCACTTTTCTTGCTTCACGTAAAATCTCCCCGTCGGTAGTCAAGTCGGCGATACTAAACTCTATACTACCACTCTGCTGCGTGCCTGCAATATCGCCTGGTCCACGCAACTGCAAGTCTACTTCCGCTATCTTAAAACCGTCATTGGTATCGCACATGGTTTGAATCCTAACTTTTGCTTCGTTCGAAAGTTTATCAGAGGTCATGAGAATGCAATAGCTTTGCTCGGCCCCGCGACCTACTCTACCGCGCAGCTGATGGAGTTGTGATAGCCCGAAGCGTTCTGCATTTTCGATAATCATCACCGAAGCATTTGGAACATTTACACCCACTTCAATGACAGTGGTGGCCACCATGATATTCGTTTGCCCTTTTACAAAACGCTGCATCTCAAATTCTTTGGCATCCGACTTCATTTTCCCGTGTACAATGCTTACATGATAATGTGGAATTGGAAAAGCGCGCGAGATGGCCTCAAAACCATCGTGTAAATACTTCAAATCCAATTTTTCCGACTCCTCAATCATGGGATATACCATATACACTTGGCGGCCTAATTGAATTTCGCGCCGCATAAACTCAAAAACCTTCAGTCGCTGCGCGTCGCGCGCATGACTTGTTTTAATTGGTTTTCTACCTGCGGGTAATTCATCTATCACCGAAACATCCAAGTCGCCATACAAGGTCATGGCTAGTGTACGCGGAATGGGTGTAGCGGTCATCACGAGCACATGTGGTGGTATGCTGTTCTTCGCCCAGAGTTTGGCTCGTTGTGCTACACCAAAGCGGTGTTGCTCGTCGATAATCGTTAGACCTAAGTTCTGAAAAACGACATCGGGCTCTATCAAGGCATGTGTCCCTACCAAAATGTGGAGCTCGCCCGACCGGAGTGACTCGTGAATTTCGCGTCGATCTTTGGTTCCTGTGCTCCCTGTAAGTAAACGAATACGCACATCCATGTCGCCAAGCAATTCGCGTAGGGTATGAAAATGCTGGGTAGCCAGTATTTCAGTTGGTGCCATCAAACACGCTTGAAAACCATTATCAATGGCTAACAACATGGTGAGTAAGGCAACAACCGTTTTTCCACTGCCCACATCACCTTGAAGGAGTCGGTTCATCTGAGCACCGGTCTTCAGGTCGGCACGTATTTCTTTCAGTACTCGCTTCTGTGCTTCGGTTAACGTAAATGGAAGTTTGTGCTCGAAAAAAGTCATGAAGTTTTCGCCAACCTTCCCAAACACCTGCCCCCTGAATTTCTGCGATCTAGCGCGCTTTTGCCACAATAAGCCAAACTGCAGTAAAAAAAGCTCTTCAAACTTAAGTCGGTAGCGTGCTGCATCCAATGCGCTTTGGTCGCGAGGAAAATGAATATTACGATAAGCCAGTGCTCGAGGCAGCAAGCGCTGCTGCTCGATAAACGCTGCTGGAAGCGTTTCCATGAGCTGTGGTTGAACTTGCTCAAGCAATACAAAGGTGAGTTTCGCAATACCCTTGGCATCCAACCCCCTGTTTTTAAGCTTGTCGGTACTGTTATAAACCGGTTGAAGCACCGCCTGTCCTCCCATTTTTTCAGCATTGGCCACCAACTCCAATTCGGGATGCGCAATACTAAAACCCGATCTGAAAAACACCGGCTTTCCGAAAACCACATACTCTTCTCCCAACTTTAAGCTGCTTTCGACCCATTTTACGGCTTGAAACCATATTAGCTCAAGACTGCCGTGGGCATCTCGGAAAGTAGCTACCAAGCGGCGCTTGCGCCCATCTCCGGCATAACCGATATGCACTATTCTTCCCTTTAATTGAACCAGACCTAAATGCTCATTCAACTCGGCGGTGGTGTAAAATCTTGTTCGGTCGATATGCCTAAACGGGAAATAATGCAGTAAATCCCAAAAGGTATGCACATTAATCTCCGTTTTGAGTAGTGCAGCACGTGCAGGCCCTACGCCTTTTAAAAATTCAATGGGAGTTTGTAAAATGTCCTGTTGGCTCACGTTTCGAAATTAGGCCAAAAGGGAATTATTTCCACCGAAAGCTTTCGAGCATTTTGCGCATGTCGACAAGCACATAATCTACGATAGGCGCGAGGCTATCGGGGCGGGGACTGCTGTAAAAGTATAAGCTGCCCCGCACAAAGTGATTGGTGCTATCGGTGAGGTAAAACTGGGTAGCCGAGGCTGCCTCTCCTCCCACTTCGTACCATATGCCGAATATTCTATTGGCACTATCGGCTAAAAACTTCTCTTCAATCGACGATGCTTTCACTACGTGTTTATAGGTCATTCGTTGTGTTTCGTCGATATACCTAAATAACGATTCCTGCCCGTCTATTTCTTTGTAACTGAGGTAAATAGTTGCTCCCAAGTCGGGATAATACAAATTCATCCAACATGGATTTTCGGCGTTACGTACTGGCTCGAAGCGGCTGGCGACCGATTTCTCGAAAGAATAGGGGCAATTTGTAGAATCGAAACGCGCATACACGCGTTCAGGATAATTGATACGGTGATAACCGTAAGGTTTAGGGGTTGGCGCCTCGTTCGAACAAGCGGCAAATAAAGCCAAACTAGATATCAGGAGTAGTGCGGCTTTCATCTTGTTCATCTTGAGCTGCTTCGGGTAAGGTTAACTTAACGGAGATTATACGTCTATCGTCTGCTTCAACTACGGTAAACACGAAGCCAGCGTGTACTATTTCTTCCCCTGGCACAGGCATATGACCACTCAACTCAAGTATCAATCCTGCCAAACTGTCGGCTTCACCGCGTACATCTTCGAACAAGTCTTCGTCGATATTCAAATGTTTAAAGAGTTCTTGCAGTTGTACTTTAGCTTCAAACAAATAGTTTCGCTCGTCTAGTTGCTGATAAGGGAGTTGTTCGGCTTCGTCGAATTCGTCGTTAATTTCACCCACAATCTCTTCGAGTATGTCCTCTAATGTGATGAGCCCAGCACAGCCTCCGTATTCATCCACTACGATGGCCATGTGGGTATGTTTGGTTTGAAAGTCTTTGAACAAATCGTCGATACGCTTTTTTTCGGGTATGAAAAACGGCTTACGTAACAAGCCCGACCAGTCGAAATGATTATCCTTGTCGAGATGCGGTAGAAGATCTTTCAAATACAATATTCCGTTGATTTTGTCGAGCGACTCGGTATATACCGGCACCCTGCTGTAACCCGATTCGGTAACGAATGCGAGTAATTCGGTGTAGCTTAAATCGCTGTCGACCGCTTGTATATCTTGCCGAGGGGTCATGACCTGTTTCACGCTGATGTTCCCAAAATTGACAATGCCCTTCAAGATGTCTTTCTCTTCGGTCTTTTCTGCTTCTTCTTCGTAAGTCAGTTCGATCGCTTGATTCAGCTCGTCCATGGATACATTCTGCACTTTATTCTTCATTCTTCGGTCGATCAAATCGGTTCCTGTAATAAGAAGCCAGTTAAAGGGTGCAAAAATCCTATTCAAGACTTTAAGTGCTGGTGCCATGAAAGCTGCAACCTGCAAATTCTTCTCGGTAGCATATACTTTGGGTACAACTTCACCAAACATGACAATCAAGAAGGTGACCAGCAAGGTTTGAATAACAAAACCAAGAATGGGATAAGAACTAATGTCAATTTGCTCGGCAAAAATGTAATACGAGATGATTACCACGCTCACGTTGACGGTGTTGTTCGCGATGAGCAAGCTTGCTAACAGTTTCTTCGGATGATCGAGCAAGTGCACAATCAATCGATCGCGTGGTTTATCGCTTTGCACAAGTTGATCATGAATGCTTTTGCTCATGGAAAAAAAGGCTACTTCCGATGCCGAAATGAGGGCACTGCAAATGAGCAGGAGTACGATGATGCCTAGCATCAACAATAGTTCCTGAACGGGTACGGTAAGCGTTACCTGCAATAACAGGCCTATACTACTCGTGGGAGGTTCTCCTAAGGATGAGTCCAAAATGGTTGGGTTTCGTGAAACTTAAAATGGCAAATCATCGTCGCTCTGAACCGACGAATAATCGTCGTGCGATGCGCTGCCCGAAGAGGAGCTGCCTCCTTCGCCAGGCTTACGGCTGAGCAAAACGATATTTTCACCGACGATTTCGACGGTGTAGCGGGTATTGCCATCTTTATCTTCCCACTTCCGGGTACTTAACCGGCCTTCGATGTATACTTGTTGTCCTTTCGAAAGGAATTTTTCTGCACGTTCGGCCAAGGCCCTCCAAAGTACTATATTATGCCATTCTGTTCTTGTTTGACGGTTTCCGTCGCGGTCTTTGTAGTCCTCCGACGTTGCCAAAGGAAAGGTTACCAGCTTCACCTTGGCCTCTCCGTCCCTACCTGTCTCTTTCACCTCAGGATCTTTCCCGAGGTTACCGATCAACATCACTCTGTTTAATCCAGCCATGCTTCAATTGAATTTATATACGTAGATATCAATTTTGGTAAGGGGTAATGATTCAAATCGCTACGACTCACAAAATTAAGGTCATTCTGTTGCAATTTAGAAAAAATTCGCACCAGCCAAAAGCGGGCAAGCAGTCGCTGGTGGCTGAGCAGATGTTTGTAGTCGTGAGTACGTTCTGCGCCAAGTAGTTCGGCATTCGTTATTGAAAAATTTTGCGTGAATCTTGCCAGAAGTTCTTTGGTATCTAACAAGCTATCCGCCTCAATCAACCAGGGGTCGTATAAACCTTGCCAGATATCGCCTTCTCCCCGACGGTTCAAATAAAATCCATCGTCGTAGGCGATGAGCACGTAATTAAAATAGCGATCACGCACCTTGATTTTACCAGCTTTCACCGGCAATTCAGTTATTCGTTGCTGCTGCCGTGCTATACAACCGTTTGCTAACGGGCAACGGCCGCATTCGGGATTCCGGGGCGTGCAGCAAGTAGCTCCCAACTCCATCATGGCTTGATTAAACGAACCAGGGCGTGCTGGATCGATCAATTCTTGCGCCTTGGCCTTAAACAGGCGCTGCCCGGTAGGTTGATCAATGGCCTCTTGAATGCCATAAACCCGACTCAATACCCGATAAACATTACCATCGACAACCGCATGGGGCAAATCGAAGGCCATTGAGGCGATGGCCGATGCTGTATAATCACCTACCCCTTTTAACCTACGGAGTTTGTTGTAATCGGCTGGAAACTGCCCTTCAAAGTCGGACACAATCTGCTTGGCTGCCGACTGTAAATTTCTCGCACGGCTGTAATAACCCAGCCCTTGCCAATCGCGTAATACCTGCTGTTCGCTCGCACTGGCCAAGGCAAATACGGTGGGATAATGGGTTATAAAACGCTCGTAGTACGGTAATCCTTGTTGCACGCGGGTTTGTTGCAATATGATTTCCGACAGCCAAATGCGATAGGGGTCTTTGGTTTTCCGCCACGGCAAATCACGGTGAGCGGCCTCATACCAGCGAATTAGATCAGATGCAAACGACATAGCACACTAAATAACGACAACATATGCAATTACGTTTTTAATTCGGCTACAAAACCTTATTTTTGCAGTCCGTTTCCAAACGATAAAGTCTAATTAATACATCAAGATGACCAAAGCAGAAGTTATTAGCCAGATTGCCGAACAAACCGGCATTGAGAAAGTAGATGTTCAACAAGTCGTAGAATCATTCTTCGGCGTGGTGAAGGACTCCATCAAAAACGGAGAGAACATTTATGTTCGTGGTTTTGGCAGTTTCATCGTGAAAAAACGTGCTAAAAAAATTGCACGAAACATTTCGCGTAACACTTCAATTGAAATCCCCGAGCATTTCATTCCGCACTTCAAACCTTCGAAGCAGTTTATCGAAGAGGTTAAAGACAACGTTCGCAACACGGTTGTAGCCTAATACATGACCCGTCTACAGCTCATAGTTCTTGCCATTTGCCTTTCGATAGGTGCTGGTCTTTTCTTTTTCGGGAAGATGACGGCTCTTAAATCGGAAAGTGCAACGGTATCGGCCGACGCAGCCCCCATGGACACAGAGTCCTTGCTGCTCATCAGTCGATCGGCATTGAATGCACAAGAGCAAGACAAACTCGCGGATATTGAAAAAGCACTCGATACGGTAAAAGCAGCGCCACAACGTGAGGCACTTTGCCGCAGCCTAGCAGCATTTTGGGAAACCAAAAGTGACTGGGGTGCTGCAGCAGTTTGGTACGAACGTGCCGCAGCTGAAAGTAAAAATGCTTTGGCCTATGCCCTCGCTGGCACCCGCTACCTAGCGGCAGCAGACATGGCAACTGACACCGTTTTACTTCAATATCTGCAGGGAAGCGCTATTCGTAATTTTGAATCGGCCGAACAGCTCGACCCGGAGAATCTGGATATACAGGCCGACTTGGGACAAGCACTCACCGTAGGTACTGCCCAGCCGATGCAGGGTATCCAAAAACTGTTGGGAATCGTACAAAAAGAGCCTAAACATCTGAAGGCTAACTTTCATTTGGCTCAACTGGCGATCCGTTCCGAACAGCACGATAAAGCCGAAAAACGTTTTCGCGACATCTTAAGTTGGTACCCCGGATTCGCCGACGCCTACCTTGGTTTGGGTGAAGCCCTGTACAAACAAGGCAAAACCACCGAAGCTATTCAGGCCCTCGAAGATTACAAAGCACTCTCTAAAGACCCGAGCATACTTGCTCAGGTCGATAATTTTATTCAACAAATCAAAAGTTCAACACCTTAATTCCATACTATGCCTTGCGGTAAAAAAAGAAAGCGTCATAAGATCGCCACGCACAAGCGTAAGAAGCGTCTCAGAAAGAATCGTCACAAGAAGAAATAAGTCCCTTTTTCTTCTTTTCAGCAACACTTCAGCCCATTTTATGCAGGCTGGAGTGTTGTTGTTTCTGTCGCACCCACAGGTCGGCCCAAAACCCGTATAACCTATTCACATGTCTGAAACCACCGCGAATCGCGCGAATAAATCCCTTTACGTGAGCAATACCCCTACTGGGGTTGAAATTGCCATGTTCGAAGACAAGCGACTTGTGGAACTCACCCAAGAAAGTACCGATAAGGAATTCTCGGTGGGCGATATTTATTTGGGCAAGGTGAAGAAGGTAATTCCTGGTTTGAATGCTTGTTTTGTAGACATTGGCTACGAAAAAGACGCCTTCCTGCATTATCTCGACTTGGGTGCTCAGTTCAATTCGTTGAAAAAATTCACCGAAGAAACCCAGAGTGGCAAGCGAAAAAACGGCAATCTCCAAAATTTCAAGCTAGAGCCTGACATTGCCAAAGACGGTACCATAGCCGATGCAGTAAGCAAAGGACAGTTGGTGCTGGTTCAGGTAGTAAAAGAACCGATTAGCACAAAAGGCCCGCGGCTGAGCACCGAACTCTCGATTGCTGGGCGCTATGTTGTGCTGGTGCCTTTCAACGATTCGGTAAGTATCTCAAAGAAAATCTCCGATTACCAAGAGAAAAAGCGGCTCAAGCAACTTGTTTTGGGGATAAAGCCCCGGAATTTTGGCATTATTGTCCGTACAGCAGCTGCTCAGGCCGAAACTGGCGAACTGGAAAAAGACATACAGGAGCTGGTTGAAAAATGGGAAAACTGTTTTAGAGGACTCAAAACGGCGAAACCAGCCGATCGGGTTGTTCAAGAAATGGCGCGTACTACAGGGATGTTGCGTGATTTATTGAACGACACCTTTTCGAGCATTTGGGTCGACGATCCCCGCACCCACGAAGAGGTAAAAGATTATGTGACCACCATTGCCCCTGAAAAAGCAGAGATCGTTAAACTGTACAAGGGTAAAACGTCGATGTATGAACATTTTCACGTAGATAAGCAGATTAAATCGGCTTTCGGCAAGAACGTGACCATACCGGGAGGTGCATACATCATCATCGAACATACAGAGGCGCTTCACGTGATTGATGTGAATTCGGGCAACCGGCTTAAAAGCGAATTGGACCAGGAGAGCAATGCCGTGAACACCAATTTGGAAGCAGCCGAAGAAATTGCCCGGCAATTACGTTTACGCGATATGGGGGGCATAATTGTGATCGATTTCATCGACATGAAGAAGGCCACGCACAAAAAGGATGTGTTTGATAAGATGGTAGAAGTGATGGCTACCGACCGTGCTAAACACACCATACTGCCCATAAGCAAGTTTGGTTTGATGCAAATCACTCGTCAGCGTGTTCGTCCCGAACTCAATGTGAGCATTACCGAAACCTGCCCCACCTGTGAAGGTACCGGCACCATTCAACCAAGCATATTGCTTGCCGATCAGTTGGAGGTGAATTTGAGGTATATACTCACCGAGCAAAACGAGAAAAAGCTCAAACTACATGCACATCCTTACCTAGCCGCCTGGTTAACGAAAGGATTCCCTAGTCCACGGTTTAAGTGGCTACTCAACCATAAAATGTGGATTCCCGTAATACCTGAAAATGGTTATGCGCTCAACGAATACCACTTTTTCAATAGCAACGACGAGCAGATTACGCTTTAATCGCCAAACCAATCCCCACAAGCGCAAAAAAACCACATTGGTACATCCAGTACCGAATGGCAAGTAGGTTGTTCCAGCGGTAGTTCATGGCCGTGAAAAAACTCAAGATGAGTACGGAAAAAAGCCACCACGCGAGGTAATTCTGAAAAGGAGCAACAAATAAGGCATTGGTAGCCGTTGCCTCCCAGTTCCAAAATCCAAGTGCGACGGCCACAGGCTCGATCAAAACATCGGTAGCCACCAAGAGAAACGCGCCTAAAAGTGGTTTGAGCCAACGATTAAGCTGCAAGCCTTGTGTAAACTGATGGATGCAATACAATAAAATCACCCAATTGAGTCCGATGATCAGCGGCACTCCGAAAAGTTTTGGCCCCAAAACGTCACCATAAGCATAGGCGCCAAAAATAAGGCCCGTTTTCACCCCTAGTACTTCAATGCCGAAGCCTGCCAGCCAACAAAGTATCAAAATAGCCAGAAACTTGCGGGTGTAGGTTTCTTCAAACCACAACAAAGCAGCTGCACCGAGCAATAAGGTTACTGGGGTAAGAGCTAAAAAGATAGGGCGTGTAATGGGCAGCAACAAACCCAATGCACCAAAGCCGTACACCATTCCAAGCCATAAACGCGCTTGCTTTAGCGCAACACTCTTCCCTTCCATTCGTAGGTATTGGTTAGTTTTAAGTAAATCGATCGCCACGCAATCCAATGAAAAACCATGAGCTGTGGGATGTGTAGTAGCAAATTTATAATAACGGGTTGGCCTGCCGTTCGCAAAATCATGACGCGCGATAGTAAAATCACCGTAGTTAATGCTATTACTTCTCGCAAAGGCACCCAAAACCAAAAAACTGGCCACAGGTAAGCGGTTAAACACAAGTAAACAATCAATCCAGGAATGCTGTAGCCAAATCCGGCCAGAACATTTTTTGAAAAGCCGCGAACTCCTTCACCCAAGTCGTGGTACATACGACAGCGGATAGCCCCTTGTGGATCGGTGAGGGTCATGACCCTTTTGCCAGCAGCTTTTAGCTGTCTAAAAATAGCGATGTCTTCCACGATGTTGTTGCGTACCTGCTCGTGTGGTTGTTGACTTCGGTAAACCGCCGCCGATAGGAGCAAAAGCTGCCCGTTGGCTGCCGCCAAACTGGGATGTTTAAACCAGCGAATGAAGTTGAGCGGCAATAAACTCAGCAATAGTTGGTGCATGAGTGGAACGGTAAGCCGTTCACCAAAACTCCGCATCTCTTGAAAAGGAAAAACCGACAGTGCGTCGAGCTTCATTCTTTTTGCATAGGAAAGAGCACGCGTGGAGGCGTCTGGAGCCAACTGTACATCGGCATCGATAAAGAGGAGCCACTCGCCACTTGCCTCTTGTGCAAGTTGGTGACAAGCCCACGACTTGCCCAACCAGCCTGCGGGTAAGTCTTTGCCTTCGAGCAAACGTGCCCGTACATCGCCTTGCATAGCGCCTTTGGCAAGCTTCGCTGTCGCATCGGTGCTGTGATCGTCGAGCACGAGCAACTCGAGCAATACATTTTGTTGCGCTAAAGCCGACTTAATTACCTGTTCAATTTGCCGCTCTTCGTTTCTGGCAGGAATGAGTATACTCAGTTTTACAGGTGCACCCTTCAGCCAAGAAGCTGGAAGTACTGCTTTGCTTAGCCAGTTGTACAAGGAGATGGCAAAACGTAGGGTCGCAAAGAGTAATACGACTTCAAACAACCAACTCATTGAGGACGGTATTTGAGGTGAATGTGGGCTTCGTGCTGGGCGCGACAACGATCGTAAAAATCTTGGTAGGCACGTTCGAGCTCGGCTGACGTTGTTTTGGGACCGAAACTACACCAGTGGTGATAGTGGTAAACTGTAGGCTTCGGCTGATCACCATATTCGGTAAAAAACGCAGAAAATAGCCATTGGACAGTACTACCCGTTTGCAAAGCATAGCGCAGTATACCCGGCTGAAAGTGAATTTGATGTTTCCCAGCCGATTCAATCTGGCCTTGCGGATAAATGAGCACACAATTCCGAGCCTCCTCAAGCAAATCCCGCAAGTAAATGCCCGTATCTACCATCGTCCTAGTGCCTGGTTGTATGCTAAAAGCACCCAAGCGGGATAAAAATTGGCGAGGTTTAAGCTGATTTTCGAGCATCAGCACATGAAACTTTCGGTTTATTCTCCTGTGCAGCAGCAGCGGCCATATACCGTCCCACCAACTGGTGTGGTTACTGAGCCAGCAAACCGCAGCTGCTGATGGGGGTGGTAGTAGCTCACCTTCAAATGCACGAAACTGCCGGTAGAATACCCAACGAAAGTAACGATCAAAAAAAAGTTGATAGAGCCAGTGATGGCGTGCTCTAATCATTGGCGGCCGTGGATTAGTTCGTCGACGATGCGGGCGCTATACAAACAAAGGGGAATGCCTCCCCCCGGATGCACGCTTCCGCCAACAAAATAAAGACCTTTTATTCGACTACTGTAATTTGCATGACGTAAAAATGCAGCCCAACGTGTATTGGATGCATTGCCGTAAATAGCGCCCCCTTTAGAGCCCGTACGTTTTTCAAGCTCTACCGGCGTTATAACCGACTCAGCCACTATTTGTGTTCCAATGGACACCTGCAGTACATCTTCGAGACGTTTTAAGATTTGAGCCCGGCTTTTGGCTACCTGACTTTCCCAATCTTGCCCTGAATTGGGGGGAGTATTGATCATCACAAACCAATTCTCACACCCTTGAGGTGCATCGCTTTGATTTTTGCGTGCACTTACATAGAGATAAATGGTAGGGTCGTCAGTAACCTTTCCAGTGGCCAGCTGCTTAAACTCATGTTTATAGTCGCACGAGAAGAAGATGTTGTGCAAATCAAGCTGCGGATGCGTATCGGCCACGGCCCACTGAAAAATAATGGCGGAAGTAGATAAAGCTTGTTGCTTAAGCTTCAATTGAAGCTTGGTATGCAACAAACGTTCGTACAATTGATGTACATCACCGCCGAATACGACTTTATCGGCCTCGAGTATCTTCTCTCCCACGCGCACAGCTGTAACCCGAGTTTCGTGGGTGAGCACTTCGTCGACGCGGTGGTTATACAATACTTCCACACCCAAGAGCTCGAGTAGTTGTTGCAAGGCATTCCGTATGGCAATCATGCCGCCTTTCGGATACCATGCACCCAAGGCGTGTTCGATGTGTGCAATTTGCGCAAGTGTAGCCGGCGCACGGTAAGGATCTGAACCGTTGTAGGTCGCAAATCTATCGAATAGCTGCACCATGTGGGGCTCTTGTAGCCAAAGTGCATTGAAGCGATGCATGCTGATATGGGTACCCAGCCAAGGGAGACGAACTATACCCCGAAGAGCTATGGCTCGCAAATAGTTGCCCCACCGATGGAGCGAACGTTCAAGAAAAACTGGCGTCGTAGTCTCGTAAATAAACCCTGCCCTTCCAAAATAGCGCAACAGGCGTGACTTGGGAATGCCCGTTTTTTGGTTGGCTTCGGATGCAAATCGCTCGGGATCCGACCATGCATTTAAAACAGTGCCATCGGGATAAAAGTAGCGCGTAACCAAGTCGAGGCGCTCGTACTCTAGAAAATCACTTAGCTTTTTACCAGCCACACTGAACAACTCTTCGAGCAAATCGGGCATGGTAAACAGGGAAGGTCCGTTATCAAAACGGTATTCGCCCAAATAGGTATCGGTGAGTTTGCCCCCAAGATGTGTGTTGGCTTCACACAAACGTACCTGATGACCAGCGGCTGCCAAACGAATGGCGGTAGCCATGCCTGCTATGCCCGCCCCTACTACGACGATTTGTTGCTTTTGCCTTTGAGCTCCTTGCGGTACATCCATTTTGAGCCAATCACGCCCCTGTGAGCTGCTTTAGCTGCTTGAGGTCTTCTTTTTGAACCGACTTGGTTTCTTCCAGAAAACGAACTACGTTTTGTACTAAGCTTTTGTCGGCTTGTGCAAAATTCCCAGCCTTAATCAAGGCTACTATCGATTTAACGTCTTCTTCTTTGTTTTCGGAGTACCCTAAAAATTCAGGTACGTAATATTGATATGAATACCGCAAAAATCGAATTTCGATATTGTCGGGATCGGCCTTTACCGCCCGCTTCATGGTTTTGTCGGCTTCTTTCAAGTATTGCAACTTGTTGTACGGGTTGAGCGCATGCTTGGCACGAAGTGCCTCTAGGCTTCCGGTATACGCCACGATAAGGGGACTCGGCTTTGTATTCCGCTTCAGCTCTTTGTACAATTTTTCCGTTTCGTCGGCCGATTGTACCGCTGCGTAATACTGCTGACGTAATTTGCGCAGGTCGATAGTTTCGTTGGCTCCAACTTCCCCTAGCCCAACAAGGAGCAAGGAAATCAGCAAAACATACCTCATAGCAAATTCAGTTTGCTACTTAAGATCGATTGCATCAATAGAGCAGCCTTTTCGGTATTCGAAATTCGTATACGTGCCTCGAGTATCCGTCGTGACTCCGTTTTACGAATTTTATTAAACAGGTTACGGTAAAAGCGGTAAGCCGTTAATACCCCCAAGCGCGACCCTTTTGGCAATTGGATTATTCCCAAATAAGCGGCATTAAAATCAGCCTCAATATCTGCTTCAATGGCTTTTTTCGATTGTTCATCGAGACTAATCCCCAAATTCAAGTTCGGGAAATAGGTGCGTCCACGCGATTGATAGTCGTCGCGTATGTCGCGTAGGAAGTTTATTTTCTGAAAGGCAGCACCCAAACGACGGGCAGGCTCTTTCAAACGCTCGTATTCAAACTGATCGCCATCGCAAAACACCTTCAGACACATCAACCCTACCACTTCGGCCGAACCGTAGATGTATTCGTTGTAATTGTCTTCGGCATACTGTATGTCTTCCAAATCCATGGCCATGCTACGCAAAAAAGCCTGAATTAAGGTGTAATCGATTTGATAACGATGTACAGTATCTTGGAACGCGTCGAGCACAGGGTTAAGGCTAATTTTGCGCTCGAGCGCTAACCAAGTGTCACGCACAAATTCATCCAACAAAACCTTCTTATCGAACTCGTGAAAAGTGTCAACGATTTCGTCGGCATAACGCACAAATCCATAAATGGCATATATCGGATCGCGGTATTGGCGATCGAAAGCCAATATGCCCATGCTAAACGAGGTACTGTAATTGCGCGTGATGATACGGCTACAGTCGATGTTGGTTTTGCGGTATAAACTCAGCATAAGGGTTGGGTTTAAGCTAATAACACGAAATCGTATTATTGGTTTGGGTATTCTCGTAATATTTCTGCGGCAATTACCTGACCTGAAATCAGCGAAGGTGGAACCCCAGGGCCTGGCACAGTTAACTGCCCAGTATAGTACAAATTGTTGACCTTTTTGTTTTTTAGCGAAGGTTTTAAAATTGCCGTCTGTAAAAGTGTATTGGCCAAGCCGTATGCATTGCCCCTAAAGGCATGATAATCAGCTTTAAAATCATTGATGGCATACGAGCGTTTGTAAACCACGGCATCGCGTATCGATTGGCCGATAAGTTTTTCGAAGCGATCCATGATGAGCTGGTAATAATGCTCACGTATTTGTTCGTTGTCTTCCAAATCGGGTGCAAGCGGCACTAAAATCACTAGGTTTTCAGCGCCTTCAGGTGCAACCGACGGGTCGGTTTTGCTTGCCAGCGAGGTATAAAACAACGGACGGTCGGGCCACTTTGGTTCTGTGTAAATGTCGTGTGCATGTTGGTCGAACTCCTCATCAAAAAAGAGGGTATGGTGCGTGAGACCTTCCAGTTTTTTATTTAAGCCGATGTAGAACAGCAAACTGGAAGGAGCCATGGTTCTTTTTTTCCAATAGTCGGGACTGTAGTTCCGGTATTGCGGTTCCAAAATTTGTTGATCGATATGGTGATAGTCGGCACCAGCTACTACGATATCGGCAGCAAACTCGCCGGCCGTACTTTTAACGCGTTTAGCCAACGCCCCCTCCATTTCTATATGGGTAACTTCGGCGTTGTACACCATCTTTACACCTTTTTCGATGGCCAGCGATTCCATGGCTTTCACAATCTCATACATCCCTCCTTGCGGATACCAGGTGCCCAACTTTAAATCGGCATAATTCATCAAACTGTATAATGCTGGAGTATTCGCGGGTGTTGCACCTAAAAACAACACCGGAAACTCCATGAGCTTCACCAAATGGGGATGTTTGAAATGCTTGCGTACATGTTTGCGAATCGACTGAAAAATGTCCATCCGCAACATATCGAACAATAAACCTGGACTGGTAAACTCAAAAATGCTTCGGCTAGGCTTGTACACCAATTGATTCACCCCTACTTCGTATTTGTAGGCGGCTTGCTCCATAAAACGGTCGAGCTGTGCAGCTGCACCTGGCTCATACGATTCGAAAAGTTCTCGCAGTTCGGCATATCCGGCGGGTATGGTAATTTTTTCGTTCGGACCAAATACAATGGTATAACCCGGATCGAGGCGTACCAATTCGTAATAGTCGCTCACTTTTTTCCCAAATCGACCAAAATATCGCTCAAACACATCGGGCATCCAATACCACGATGGTCCCATGTCGAAACGGAAACCTTCGGCTTCCAAAATTCTAGCTCTGCCACCGGGAATCGGATGCTTTTCGAGTAGGGTTACCGAATAACCCATATCTGCCAAGGTGGTGGCTGCACTTAAACCGGCGAAACCGGCACCTATTACTACTACTTTTTTTGTCGACATGCTTTTGTGAATCGTATGCTATAGCAACAAAAAACGGATGGCGTAGTTTGCCATCCGTTTAAAATATTCAAATTTTAACAATTCGTTATGCTGCATGCATCCCGTATTGCTCGCCATAAATTTTCAAACGCTTTTTCAGTACTTGACGGGCCAAGTGAATACGGGTTTTTACCGTTCCGATTGGAATGCCAAAATGATCGGCTATTTCTTGGTATTTGTACCCACGGAAGTTCATCATGAAGGCTTCACGTAGTTCGTAAGGCAATTTCGATACAGCCAATTGCATGTCTTGCAAGGCCATGCTTACTTCCCCATCGTTACTCATCGAATGGCTAATGCTGTCGATGTAAAACGAATTGTCGGTTTTATCCAAGAATGTATTGCGCTTCACCATACGACGATAGTTGTTGATGAAGGTATTTTTCATGATGGTGTACAACCAACCTTTCAAGTTAGTGTCTTCGGTGAACTTGGTGTAATTGGCGAAAGCCTTCAGGTAGGTTTCCTGTAGGAGATCATTCGCATCTTCCCTGTCTTGTGTAAGATACAAAGCGTATGCTTTGAGGGAACTGTTGTGTTCGTTAACCTTTTTGGTGAAATCTGATGGCTTCATATTGTTTAACGTTTATCGTTCAACCTTAAACAAACTTAAGGAGGCTCATCGACATTCACAACGTTTTGTTTAACTTTTTTACATAAAATATTAAACAATAATAGGATAAAATACTCTCAATTTGCAACAATGTTTCACATACACGCTCAAATCGAAATATTTGTAATAATTCCGCGCCCAAACTTTGTTGAAGCATGGAAGAAAAAAATTAAACAGCACCGAAGATTTTTCGATACACCGGCCGTCGGTACAGCATGAGGAACCGTATGGTGGCTGCCACCAGACTATCGGGTAAATAAGCCGGAGCTGTTAATTCTATCGCATCGGTTATCAAACAAAAACCGTCTTTTTGTTCGATGAGATGTGTATGTTTCCAACTTTTCAAAAAAAAAGGTAGTTGTTCCCCTTCGTCTTTGAACCACCAAAAGTGTGGTCCGGTGGCCGTTTCACTAATTACGCTAATCCAGCGCTGTTTGAAGAGTATAAAATTTAATTCGAGCTCAACCTTATTACCACGTTCGTTGCCATCGTAACGTACTATTTGCACCGGAGGGAAAGGCGGATTCAAACGAAGAAACAATTCCTTATTGAATGCAGCGACCACTTCGGGTAGCATGGATTTTACCCGCGTAGTTACTTGAATAGATTTCATAATTGGTCGAGTTGACTGAGGTATATTTCGGCTTGTTGCAGTAGCGCATCTCGATTGGCCATTTTATCTAAGGTGGGATACACCATGCCAATTCGAGGATTGGTGGCCAATTTTTCGCGATTTCGGTGATAAAAGTGCCAATACAAACTGTTGAACGGACAAGCGCCCTCGCCAGTTTTCAATTTGGCTTGATACGCGCATCCCTTGCAGTAGTCGCTCATTTTGTTGATGTATGCCGCCGACGAAACGTAGGGCTTTGTGCCCACCAAACCGCCGTCGGCAAACTGGCTCATACCACGGGTATTTGGAAGTTGCACCCATTCTACGGCATCCACATAAATGCCTAAATACCATTCGTCAACGGCATCGGGATGAATACCAGCCAAGAGCGTAAAATTGCCGGTAATCATCAAACGCTGAATGTGGTGGGCATAGGCAACGTCTAAACTTTGACCGATAGCTGCTTGCATGCAACGCATACGTGTTTCGCCGGTCCAAAACCATTTAGGCAGCGCTCGTTCGTGACCGAAATAATTCATGTGGCGGTAACCGGGTATAAAGGCCCAATACATGCCGCGCATATATTCGCGCCAGCCCAAAATTTGTCGGATAAACCCTTCCACCGCGGCCAAAGGATAACGATCGGGTTGCTGACGGTAAGCCGATTCGGCCGCTTGGATCACCTCCAACGGATGAATTAACTTCACATTCATCAAAAAAGAAAGCCGTGAATGAAACAAAAAACGGTGTTGCACGGTCATGGCATCCTGAAACTTACCGAACCACGGAAGCTGGTGTTCGATAAAAAACGACAGCAGCTGCAGCCCTTCGTTACGTGTGATTGGCCAATCGAAATTGGGCGCGAGTTCGCCAATCGTACGTACACCGCAGCTCTCCAACCAGGCTTGCCAACCTGTTGTCTCACGTCTCGGCAAGGGAGGCTCTGGTATTCCGCCTGTATGCGACCACGATTCTCGGTTTTCGGCATCGTAATTCCATTTACCGCCATGGGGCTGGTCACCATCGAGCAACACCTTATAGTCAATCCGCATTTTACGGTAGAACGATTCCATGAGGTACTGCTTTTTCCCTTCGAAAAAACGGCGTAAATCGTCGCGGTGACTTAAAAAATGTTCCGTATCGTAGACGCTATACGGGTAGCCCGCTTCGCTGCAAAACTGACGTAGTTCTTTATCAAGTCGGTATTCGTCGGGCAGCTGATACTCAAAACGTTTGGCCTGGGTGGCAGCAAAGAGCAAATTCAAATTGGCCGTGAACGTACCTGCATTTCCTTCTTCGTCGAGCGTAATGTAATACACATCATGCCCCATTTCTTGTAAACGAGCGGCAAAAGCACGCATGGCCGAAAAAAACGCGACCACCTTTTGGATGTGGTGCTTTACATAATCGGTTTCGGAGCGAAGCTCCATCATGACGTAGAGGGTGCCGCTGTCGATTTGTTTGAACCAACTATGTTGTTCGTTGAGCTGATCGCCTAAGATCAAGCGAAGGGTATGGTAAGTTTTCATTTAGAGTACAGCCGTAAGCCGAAGATAGTCGCGTATCATTTTCCGGATGTTGTTTCTTTCGGTTTCGTTATGGAGTAATTCTTGTCGCTTTCCATTGTGGTGATAGAGGTAAAAACGAGCACTGTCGTCGATGGCATTGTATACAAAAGCATTGATGCGTAAGTGATCTTCCATCGACTGGGGTTCGAGACGAATAGAATCTACCCGATTGGATAGAAACTGTGCGTAGAGTATATGCTGCATGCTATCTCTCAAATACGCGGAAGTTTCGGTCAATAAAAAACACTGCCCTTGCTGATAGGCCATGGCGATGATTGGTCGTAGCCAAAGCTGGGTAGAATCTTGCTCAACGGGTTTCCATCGGTAGAGCTCCACACCCGGAAAAGCATCCAAATCCTGCTGATAATAGTACGAACGCACATTTTTGAAGAAAAGCTGGTCTTGGCTCGTCATGGCAAAAGTAACCGCCGAGAAGTCGGGCTTGGGGAACTTGCGCGGTCCACAAGCGGCGAGAAATACACAACACAAAAGCCATCGATACATATGCATCCAACAGCCCAAATCCTTGAATGTTTAGCTTGCGCGATATCCTATGGCTTTACGTTCTGGTACCGGTACATGCAACAGTTGGCGGATAAGCTGGAACAATTCTTCCAGCGCGAGGTCATGGCCGTTCAATTTATGCTCTACCCCTTCCATGCGCGTCAATAATTCGCGGTGATCGCTGAGTAAACTGCGGAGTTTTACAAAAACCTCAATGATGCGTACACTCATTTCGGCTGCACGCGCACTTCGCAACACATTTGCCAGTTGTAATACCCCATGTTCGGTAAACACGAGAGGTCTACTCCCACCCAGTTGTTGTACCGAAGTAAATACTCCCTGCTGCGATAAGTCGACAATTTCATCGTCGGAGAGGGCAAACATAAAATTTTCGGGGAAACGATCCATATTGCGCTTCACCTGTTCACGTAATCGAATGGTTTTGGTATCGAATAGAACGGCCAAGTCTCGATCGAGCATGACTCTATGCTGACGAATCCAAAAAATACGTGCGGCTATTTCTTCTTCACTTACAGGTAAAAAAGGGTTCATGGCTACCATTTTAAAGCAAACTAGCTCCTTAAAATGAATGATACAATACCTGAAATTACCTTTGCGGGATAGGTGCTATTTAATGAACTAAACACAATTAAAACGATTTGAAGAATAACATTGGTCATAATTTTTGTTATGCCAAAAAACTTGATTTATGGCTCAATTAACAGGTATCGCAAATTGCGATACCTGTTAATTGCTATGTTTTTAGCATAAAAACAGTATTCTGAAAAAATTGTTGGAAAGAAATGGCATACATCGGGGTTGATTATGGAAGCAAACTTGCAGGTACTACGGCTGCTTGCAGTTGGAATCACGATAGGTTTTTATTGACCCAAACGGTCAAAAACCAAGATGCCGATGCTTGGATACTGGAGCTGGTAAAAATCCACCAACCCAAAATACTCTTTTTGGATGCTCCTTTGAGCCTACCGGGTATTTACAGCAAACTACCAGGTTATAACGATTTTTTTTACCGAAAGGCCGATCAAGAAGTAAAGGCCATGTCGCCCATGTTTTTGGGCGGGCTAACGGCCAGAGCCATGCAACTGGCTCAAAATCTTCCGGTTCCAGTGATTGAAGTGTATCCTGCTGCGCGCGCCAAACAGATGGAGTTGCATGCGTTGAGCTACAAAAAGAACAACGCGGAATTATCGGCATGCGTCGCTGCGGTTGCCAAGCAACTACCCTCCACTTTCGCGCAGGCGCTGCTATCGCTTGAAATCAACAACTGGCATGCATTCGACGCTGTGTTGGCCTGGGAAATTGGTTACCGGTACCTGCAAGGCATTGCCGAAGTGGCCGGCACCGAAGAAGAAGGGCTGCTATTCTGGTAATTATTCGGCAAAAAAAAAACCATCCGTCGTACAACGGATGGTTTTTCATATTGACTTACGATCCGCTTACGCTTCGTCGTCTTCGTCGGTTTTGGCTTTCTTCGTCGATTTTTTCGATTTAGCATCCATCTTTTTGATGGCTTCTGCCTGTGCGATTTTTTCCGACTCCATAAACTGCTCTTTCAAGTTCGCCAATGCATCGAGGTCGCCAAGGGTAGAACGCTCTTCGTCGCCACCTTTTGCTTTTTTGCTGCTCGACTTTTTGGTATAAGCAGCTACCTCTGCATCTTCAGCGGCCTTTTCAGCAGCTTTCTGTTCTTGCCATGTGCGTGTGTGCGAAACCACAATGCGGCGATTTTCTTTGCTGAATTCGATTACTTTGAATTCTGCATCTTCAGTCGCATGCAAGGTTTTACCATCGGCCTTCTGGAGTTGCTTTTTAGGTGCAAAACCTTCTACACCGTAAGGCAAATGAATTACAGCACCTTTGTCTTCGATAGCCGTAACGGTACCTGTGTGGGTTGAACCTTCAAGGAAAATGGTCTCGAACGTATCCCATGGATTTTCTTCCATCTGCTTGTGGCCCAAGCTCAAACGACGGTTGTCGATGTCGATATCGAGTACGATGACGTCGATGCTCTCGTCGCGCTTGATGAACTCAGCAGGGTGGTTGATTTTTTTCGTCCAGCTCAAATCGCTTACGTGTACCAAACCGTCGACTCCTTCGCCGAGTTCTACGAACAGGCCAAAGTTGGTGAGATTACGTACAATGCCTTTGTGCTTGCTACCTACTGGGAAGCGGTCGGCGATGTTGATCCATGGATCTGGCGAAAGTTGTTTGATGCCCAACGACATTTTGCGGTCGTCGCGGTCGATGCTCAATACTACGGCTTCGATTTCGTCGCCAGCTTTCATGAAATCTTGTGGATTGCGCAGGTGCTGGCTCCAGCTCATTTCTGAAACGTGGATCAAACCTTCTACGCCGGCCATAATTTCGAGGAATGCACCGTAATCGGCCACGGTTACTACACGGCCTTTTACTACTGAGCCGGGTTGGATTTCGGCAGGCAACGCATCCCAAGGATGTGCACTAAGCTGCTTCATGCCCAAGCTGATGCGCTTCTTCTCGTCGTCGAAATCGATAACAACCACCTGGATCTTCTGATCGAGTTGGAGCACTTCCGACGGATGATTGATACGACCCCAGCTGATATCGGTGATGTGGAGTAAGCCATCTACACCGCCAAGATCTACGAACACACCGAAATCGGTCATGTTTTTCACGGTACCCTCGAGTACTTGACCTTTTTCCATTTTGCTCATGATTTCGATCTTCTGTGCTTCGAGATCGCTTTCGATGAGGACTTTGTGTGATACTACTGCGTTACGCAGGGTATGGTTGATTTTAACCACCTTAAATTCCATGGTTTTGCCTACGTACTGATCGTAGTCACGAACCGGCTTCACATCAATTTGTGAGCCTGGAAGGAAGGTTTCGATACCATCGATCATGACAACCAATCCACCCTTGGTGCGCGCTTTTACGCGGCCTTGGATAACGGTATCGTTTTCGTGGCTGGCAACAATGTTGTCCCAAGCATTCAAAATACGGGCAGCTTTGTGCGAAAGCACGAGTTGACCATTTTTGTCTTCTTGGTTCAGGATGAGTACTTCAACTTGGTCGCCTACTTTCAAGCCCGGTTTGTCGCGGAATTCTGAAAGTGGAACTAAACCATCCGATTTAAAGCCAATGTTCAATACTACATCACGGTCGGTGATTGCAGCTACTGTAGCCATCAACATTTGGTTGGTTTCGATAACACTCAAGGTACCTGCATACAGGTCTTCGAGCTTCTCACGTTCTTCTTTCGAATAGCCACCGCCACGTTTGCCGGTGCCATCCCAGTCAAAATCGCCGGGAGTAGGGGTCATCGCCTTGGTTGAAGCAGTCTTTTTTGGAGCTGCTACCTCCGTGTTTTCCGTTGCAACTGTTTGTTCCAGTTCTTTTTCTGTCATTAAAAAAATATCCTTTCCTGCCTTTTCAAAAGGCGACTGCAAAGGTAGGAAATCCAATTATATATCAAAGGCTTAGCTCGAATTATCTCTGAGGATTTGTTGACTTCGGCTTTGTCACGGATTTGTCAAACGCCTCGGTTCGTAATAAATTTTATTTAGACTTAATCTAATTAAGAATTGGAGCACCTACCTTTGCGTCGTTCAAAAAAACACATATGCAATTCAGATATCCCCTTTTGCTCCTCATTGTTGTGCTTTTCAGCGCTTGTACCAAAAAAGAAACAACTGCACCTCCTTTTGAAGTACCTGCCACCTACGATGGCGCGAATTTTCGATCGGACGTAGCTACTGCGAATGCCTTGCGCATTCAACTCAACAGTTTGGTGAATGAGGCCAAACGTGGACGTGTGGTAACCAATACCGTATTGGCCGCAACCCTCGAGCAGCTCTATACCACTAGCAACCCATCTTTGCGCGATGCCACTACTGTATATTACCACGGCTTGCTTACTGGCACCAGTGGATTTTTTGCGGAACTGGCCAAAGCGAGTGGCAACTCGTATAGCCCCGGAACGCCAACAGGCAACGGTGGCGTTTATGGTGGCTACCTCTTCGATGAAAACGGTTTAGAATTGGAACAGCTGATTGAAAAAGGCCTTTTTGGTTCGCTCAACTATTTCCAAGCCGACCAATTGTTGCGCGGGCCTATCAGTCAGCCTGTACTCAACCAAGTTTTGGCACTCTACGGTGCACATCCCGACTTCGCCAATACCCCTACGGCCGCTAATGCTACCAATCCCGATGTGTTTATGGCGAACTATGCCGCTCGCCGTTCGGATGTTAACGATGCAAACAGTCTGTATAACCAGATGAAAAAAGCTTTTATCACAGCGCAAGCTGCGATCAAAGCAGGTGAAAGCCGTTTGGCCGAGCGCAACGCCGCCCTCGCCGACATTCGCTTGCTCTGGGAAAAAATAAATGCCGCTACGGTCATCAACTACTGCCACAGTGTGATCTCGACCATGAGCCAAACTGCGCCCACCGATGCACAAAAAGCTGCAGCCTTACATGCTTACGGCGAATGCGTTGGCTTTTTGCACGGCTGGCGTCAGCTACCCGCCGATGGCAAACGTATCAGCGATGTGCAGCTTGATGAATTGCTTACCTTGCTGCGAGCAGCACCGGGCACAACTCCCGAATCGTATAAATTCATCACCGAACCGGGTGCTCAGCTACCCAAGCTGCAAGACGTAATCGGTCGACTTCAAACGATCTACGGCTTCACCAATGCCGAAGTAGAATCGTTCCGCAATAACTGGGTATCGCTTCAAAACCGATAGTAGCATGTCAGTGAAGCTGCTCAGCTTTAGTTTGGTTGTGTTGCTGGCCGGACTGGTGTCGTGTAACAGCGACACCGGTTCACCGGCAGGTGCAGGGTTTAATCGCACGGCCATGCTCGGCTACTATGCCGACTACCACATACTCCCCGCCATGGATACCGTTGCCAACAACAGTGAAGCGTTGTACCAGGCCGTGTTTGCCTTGACGGCAGCACCTAGCGCTGAAAATCTCAACTCCGCACGCCAGCAGTGGCTAAAGACTTATTTAAGTTGGCAATCGGCCTCGGCCTTCACCTTGGGCCCCACTGGCGAACAGGGCCTCCGCCGTCGTTTGAGCGAAGAAGTGGGTACCTTTCCTGTTTCTGAAGCCAAAATACAACAGTACAGTTTGGCCGGAGATACGAGTTTTACCAATTTCGACCGCGACAGCCGGGGATTATTCGCGCTGGAATATTTCCTGTGGGCGGGCGACGACCAGGTGGTGCTAGCACGACTGAATCAAGCACAGCAAGCCGCCTACTTCCGTGCCGCAACGCGCCGCCTCCGCGACGACCTGCGCGCTGCACGTACTGGCTGGCAGCAGTTCCGGGACGATTTCGTGCGTTCCAACGGCACCTCAGCGGGCAGCTCCACCACACAACTCTACAACGAATTTTTACTCGCGTACGAAGGCCTGAAAAATTTCAAAGTGGGTTTACCCATGGGTTTACGGGTTGGTCAAACCCAGCCCGAACCAACCAAAGTAGAGGCCTATTACAGCGGTTACAGCCTCATGGGGTTAGCTCAACAACTCAATGCCCTCGAAAGCTTTTGGCGCGGTGACCGTCAGGCCGCAGGACCTGGATTCAAACATTACCTTCAGTCGGTAGTGGGCGGTGAAGCCCTCGTAGCCCAAACCGAATATCAACTTGGCATCATCCGCCAAAAACTCGAAGCCTGTGGTAGCGGTCGATTGGATAGTTTGGTACAAATACAATCGCCCCTTGTACTCGATCTCCATACCGAATTGCAGCGCAATACGCGTTTCTTTAAAAGCGATATGTCGTCGTTACTTGGGCTAACCATAACCTTTTCGAGCGGCGACGGCGACTGATGAATTGGCGTTACCAACTGGAAAAGCCCGTATCGCTAGCGCCTTTGGTAAGCCTGCGCATACTCATGGGCTTGCTGATGCTCGTAGGCGGAATACGTTTTTTAGCACTCGGCTGGGTCGATAGCAATTATGTGCAGGCCAAAATCCAGTTTAAATACGCCGGTTTCGAATGGGTAGCTATGCCACAGCCACCCGAATGGTTATACGGCGTATTTGCCGTCATGCTGCTATCGGCGGTAGGCGTATTGCTCGGGGCCTGGTACCGCTGGAGCGCCGGTATACTTTGGTTGAGTTTCACTTACATCGAGTTGCTGGATGTTAGCTGGTACTTGAACCACTACTACTTTATCAGTTTGATGCTCGGTATCATGGCGGTTTTGCCGGCCCACAAGCGTTATAGTGTAGATGTGTGGCGAGGCGCCGTGCAGGAGCATGGAACCGTAGCTGCCTGGATGGTTGCCTTGCCTCGCTTCCAATTGGCAATACTGTATGTGTACGCCGGAGTTGCCAAAATGCAAGCCGACTGGTTGCTTGACGCCATGCCCATGCGGCTGTGGTTACCGGCCAACAACCACCAACCCGTTTTGGGTTGGCTTTTCGGTTGGGAATACAGCCCTTGGTTGTTTTCATGGGCCGGCATGTTGTACGACTGCACCATTGTTTTTTGGCTCAGCTGGCGAAAAAGTCGCCCTTGGGCCTATGCCACCGTGCTGGTTTTTCATGGCCTTACCGGCTGGTTGTTTCAAATAGGCATGTTTCCTTTGGTGATGGCCCTCATTACCTTGGTATTTTTCGAAGGCCATACCCACGAACGTTGGCAGCGAAGGTTATTCGGTGCGGCGTCGATAGCTTCCTCGTCCGCTAAGCCTACACCTATATATACTTGGGTATTGCTAAGCGTATTTGTTGCCTTTCAAGTTTTGTTCCCATGGCGTTTTGTACTCGCGCCTGGCAAGTTATTCTGGACCGAGGCGGGCTACCGATTCAGCTGGCGGGTGATGTTGATGGAGAAGGCAGGAACAGCCACCTTTTATGTGACCGATGCGAGCGGCCGCGAAGGCATGGTTCATAATTCCGACCATCTCCTCGCCCATCAAGAAAAGCAGATGGCCTTCCAGCCCGATTTAATTGTACAATACGCCCATTACCTGAAAGACCATTACAGCAGCCAAGGCCACGCGGTTGCGCGCGTACGAGCCGAAGTGTATGTAACCCTCAACGGCCAACCCAGTCGGCTGTACTTTAGTCCACAGCTGAATTTACTCACCCTGCAAGCCCAGGGCTCGCGCCACTGGCTCTACCCTGCCCCATGAACAAGCTGCTGCCAATCTTGCTGTTATTAATTCAGGGTCAACTGCATGCGCAGGAATTGCGGGGCAGGGTAACCGACGCCCACGGCAAAGCCCTGGCTGGAGCCACCGTGGTGTGGCGAGCGCAAAACGAGCAACAGCAGCTCACCGATGTGCATGGCCGGTTTAGCTTAGCGGTAACACCCCCGGGTGTTTTATTGGTTTTTGCCCCCGGCCATGAACTTTTGCAAAGGCAAATCAACAGTCTACCCACCGCAGCACTTGCGTTACAACTAGTGCCCCTAAGCATTGCGCTGGGCGAAGTAGAGGTGCGGCAGCAGGCCGACAGCAACTTTACCCCGGCACGCATGCGGGCGGTGGAAGGTTTTGGTATCTATGCCGCCCGCAAAACCGAACTGGTGGTGGTGCAAGAGGTGGCTGCCAACCTGGCTACCAACAATGCCCGGCAGCTATTGGCCAAGGTGGCGGGATTAAACATCTGGGAATCGGATGGCGCCGGCCTCCAACTCGGTATCGGCGCGCGAGGCTTAAGTCCCAACCGTACCAGCAATTTCAACGTGCGGCAAAACGGCTACGACATTGCCGCCGACGCCTTGGGCTATCCCGAAAGCTACTACACCCCACCGGCCGAAGCCCTCGAGCGCATCAGTTTGGTGCGCGGGGCGGCCTCGTTGCAATACGGCACTCAGTTTGGCGGCATGATCAACTTCGAGCTACGCGGGGCACCCGACAGCGGACTGGCGGTACAAGCACGCAGCACGCTAGGGAGTTTTGGCTTCCGCGGACTTTTCGTGCAAGCGGGCTACAGTAGTGGTCGGCATACACTGAATACCTATGTCAATTACAAAGTCGGTGACGGCTGGCGGCCAAATAGTGCCTTCGACGCTTTTACCGGTTATGCTCAAGTCGGGCGTTGGTCGCGCAACCGCCGTGTTTACCAAAGCGTGGCCTTCACCCGCATGCACTACCTGGCCCAGCAAGCCGGTGGTCTCACCGATTTTCAGTTTGCCGAAAATCCCCGCCAGTCGGTACGCCCACGCAACTGGTTTACCATCGACTGGAACCTGGCTGCCCATGAGCTGAGTTGGGACATCGGCGCACGCACGCGACTCAACAGCCGAACCTTTGGTTTGTATGCCCGACGTGCAGCGGTGGGTAATCTCGAACGCATCAATGTGGCCGACCAAGTAACGGCCAACCGCAGCCTGATTGACGGCTATTACCGCAACCTTGGCCACGAAACCCGCTTACTCCACCGGATTGGTTTGAGCCAGTTGCTGGTGGGCATACGCCTGTATGAAGGCACCACCACCGCGCGGCAAGGCGATGCCAGCGCCGATAGCAGTGCCGATTTTAGGCTGCTTAACCCCGATCGGCCCGAAGGTTCCGACTATCGTTTCCCCAACCGCAATGCCGCGCTGTTTGCCGAATACCTCTGGCAGTTGAATGCACAATGGTCGGTTACCGCTGGTTTGCGCGCCGAGTACATCCGCACCCAGGCCATCGGCCACTACCGCCAGCGGGTTTTCGATTTCGCGGGCAACTTGATCGTCGATAACCGCATCGACGAGCAGCTACAGCGTGAGCGTAGCTTTGTAATTAGCGGTTTTGGCTTGAGCTACAAACCACAAATCGATCGGGAGTGGTATTTGAACGTAGCACAAAACTACCGTGCCATCAACTTCAGCGATTTGCGCATCGTAAATCCCAACTTTCGGGTCGACCCACAGCTCACCGACGAGCGTGGTTATACCGCCGACCTCGGTTTCCGAGGCCGTGTGTTGCCGTGGCTTCAGGCCGACGGGTCGTTGTTTTTGTTGTGGTACGACAACAAAATTGGGCAGCTGTTGAAGAGCGACCAGCCACCGTTATTTCTCGACTACCGCTTGCGCACCAATGTCGCCGCAGCCCGGAGTGTTGGCGCTGAGCTTTTGCTAGAAGCCGCAATCGCCCACCGCTACCTGGCACGGCGTGGTCAGCAGCTGCGGTTATTTGTGAACAGCGCCTTCACCGATGCCCGCTATGTACGCAGTGCCGAACCCGGCATTGCCGGCAAGCAAGTAGAGCTCGTACCCGCCGTGGTGCTGCGCACAGGATTGCAATACCGCTACAAAGCCTTCCGCACTGGTTTCCAATGTGCCTGGGTTTCGGGCCATTACAGCGATGCCACCAATGCCGAGCGCACCGCCACCGCCGTAGAGGGACGTATTCCGGGGTATATGGTCGCCGACCTGAGCGCAGCGTACCACTACCGGCGATGGGGCGTAGAGGGCAGCATCAACAATCTGTTCGACCAGGCGTATTTCACCCGCCGTGCCGATGCCTACCCCGGTCCAGGCATCATCCCTTCCGACGGGCGGAGCTTTTTTGTGAGTTTGGTGTACCGACTCCAGCCAACTGGGCAGTAATCCAGCGCGCTGCCCGACTTTTTGTCGCGTTTTTCTCGTTTTTTAAGCCAATAAGGCAGAAAATAATTTCTGGCGCTGGCTTTGACCAACAAGCAAAAAACATCGCCATGCAATTCGATCAATTCACCGTAAAAGCCCAGGAAGCCATACAGTCGGCCGCCAACCTTGCCCTTGAGCACGGCCAGCAAGCCATCGATACACCCCATTTGCTCGTCGCGGTTTTGGATACCGACGCCTCCCTGAGCAGCTACCTTTTGGGCAAAACAGGCGTACAATCGCAGCGGCTACGTGAAACAGCCCTGGCGGTGGTGAAGTCGCTCCCCAAGAGCAGCGGAAGTCAGCCTTACCTCACCAACTCCCTGAATCAAACCCTGGTGGAGGCTCGGAAAATCATGAAGTCGATGGCCGACGAGTTTGTGACCCTCGAGCATTTGTTACTGGCGCTTTTGGCTGGCAGCGACACTACCGCGCGCATGCTCAAAGATGCAGGGCTCACCGATGCCGGTTTGCGTAGCGCCATCAAAGCGTTGCGCAAGGGAGAAACCGTAAAAGACGCCCATGCCGAAAACAGCTACAACAGCCTGAACAAATACGCCAAAAACCTCAACGAGCTCGCCGCCGGTGGCAAACTCGACCCGGTGATTGGTCGCGACGAAGAAATCCGACGTGTGATTCAGATTTTGAGCAGGCGCACCAAAAACAACCCCATTTTGATTGGCGAACCCGGCGTAGGTAAAACCGCCATAGCCGAAGGCATCGCCTTCCGCATTGTGAATGGCGATGTACCCGAGAACCTCAAAGGCAAAACGGTGTACTCGCTCGACATGGGCGCCCTCATCGCCGGAGCCAAGTACAAGGGCGAGTTTGAGGAGCGCTTGAAGGCGGTGATCAAAGAAGTTACCCAAAGCGATGGCGACATTGTGCTGTTCATCGACGAGATACATACGCTGGTAGGTGCCGGTGGCGGTGGCGAGGGTGCCATGGACGCCGCCAACATCCTCAAGCCAGCCCTCGCCCGCGGTGAGCTGCGTGCTATTGGAGCCACCACCCTCAACGAATACCAGAAGTACCTCGAAAAAGACAAGGCCCTGGAGCGCCGTTTCCAGAAGGTGCTGGTAGATGAGCCCGACACCGCCGACGCCATCAGCATCTTGCGGGGCCTCAAGGAGCGCTACGAAACCCACCACAAGGTACAGATCCGCGACGAAGCCATCCTCGCCGCCGTGGAGCTGAGTCAGCGCTACATCAGCGACCGCTTTTTGCCCGACAAGGCCATCGACCTCATCGACGAAGCCGCCTCCAAACTACGCATCGAGATCGACTCGGTTCCCGAAGAGCTCGACGAGCTCGACCGGCGCATCATGCAGCTCGAGATAGAACGGGAGGCCATGAAGCGCGAGCAAGACGACGAAAAAGTGCAGACCCTCAATCTCGAACTCGCCAACCTCCGGCAAGAAGCCGACGCCCTGCGGGCACGTTGGCGGTCGGAGAAAGAAGTGGTAGAGCAGATACAGGCCGCCAAGGAGCGCCTCGAGCAGTTGAAGCTCGAAGCCGAGCAGGCCGAACGTGCCGCCGATTTCGGGCGGGTGGCCGAGATACGTTACGGCAGGATGAAAGAAACCGAAACCCAGCTGCAGGAACTGCAGCAGCAGCTGAGTGCCGCGCAGGCCGACCACAAGATGCTCAAGGAGGAGGTGACTAGTGAAGACATCGCCGAGGTGGTAGCCAAGTGGACCGGCATCCCCCTGAGCCGCATGCTCGAAAGTGAGCGGCAGAAGCTGCTGCGCCTCGAAGACGAGCTGCACCGCCGTGTGGTGGGGCAAGACGAAGCCATTGGTGCCGTTGCCGATGCTGTGCGCCGGTCGCGGGCCGGTTTGCAAGACGAAAAACGTCCCATTGGCAGCTTCATCTTTTTGGGCACCACCGGCGTGGGCAAGACCGAGCTCGCCAAAGCCCTTGCCGGCTTTTTGTTCAACGACGACAGTGCCTTGGTGCGCATCGACATGAGCGAATACCAAGAACGCCACAGCGTATCGCGCTTGGTAGGCGCCCCTCCCGGTTATGTGGGTTACGACGAAGGAGGTCAGCTCACCGAGGCCGTGCGCCGCAAGCCATACAGCGTTATCCTGCTCGACGAAATAGAAAAAGCACATCCCGATGTGTTCAATGTGCTGCTGCAAGTGCTCGACGACGGCAGGCTTACCGACAACAAAGGCCGTACGGTGAACTTCAAAAACACCATCATCATCATGACCTCTAACCTCGGTGCGCCCATCATTCAAGCCAATTTTGAGGAGATGACCGACAAAAACCGCGACGAGATCATCGAGCGCACACAGGTAGAGGTTTTTGAGCTGTTGCGTAAGACCATCCGCCCCGAGTTTTTGAACCGCATCGACGAGACGGTGATGTTTGCCCCGCTGAGCCGTGCCGACATCAAAGGCATCGTGCGCATCCAGCTAGAAGCCTTGCGCGAGTTGCTCGAAAGCAAAGGCATACTCATTGCCGCCACCGACGCCGCCGTGGAGCATCTTACCGAAGCAGGCTTCGACCCGCTTTACGGTGCACGACCGTTGAAGCGTGTGGTACAAAAAGAAATCTTGAATAAACTCTCGAAAGAGCTGCTGGCCGGCACCTTAAAAAAAGACGCGGCCATACTCATCGACTATTTTGAAGAAGCAGGTCTGGTATTTCGCAACGAAACAGTCCCCGCACTTTGAGCCCAACGAGAAAAGCCGGTTGGGACACTCTGCCGGTTTTTCTATTTTGTCAGTTGCCAGCAGCTGGCAGGATAATTGAAAAATGTAACATTCCCCCGAAGCTGCCATGCTGGCAGTTTCAAAACAGCAAACGAACAGATGAGCATAACCTACGATAATAGCGGTTTTTTTGGTCTACAGGGCGCAGAAGACGATCCCGACTTCATTCCCATCATGACGGTGAACGAAGAGGACCACGAAGACCCCACCGAAAAGCTGCCCGACAACCTGCCAATTCTTCCGCTCCGCAATACGGTACTTTTTCCAGGGGTGGTGATTCCCATCACCGTTGGGCGCGACAAATCGATCAAGCTGATACGCGAAGCCAACAGCAGCGACAAGATCATTGGCGTGGTAGCGCAAAAGGATGTATCGATAGAAGACCCGCAGTTGGGCGACCTACACGAGATAGGCACCATGGCCAAAATTTTGAAGATGCTGCGGATGCCCGACGGCAATACCACGGTGATCATTCAAGGTAGGCAGCGCATGCGCATCGAAGAGCTCACCCAGCAAGACCCCTATTTGCGGGCACGGGTATCGCCTTTCCGCGACCAAAAGCCACGCAAAAACGACAAAGAATTTCAGGCATTGATTGGCTCGATGAACGATTTGGCCAAACAAATCATCGAGATGTCGCCGAATATCCCTACCGAAGCCACGGTGGCCCTGCGCAATATCGAAACCCCTGCCTTTTTGGTGAACTTCATCGCCAGCAACCTCAACATAGAGGTAGCCGAAAAGCAGCGGCTGCTCGAGATCGAAAATCTAAAGCTACGTGCCAACGAGGTATTGGTGCTCATGAACCGTGAGTTTCAGATGCTGGAGCTCAAAAACCAGATCCAGAACAAGGTACGCACCGATATGGACAAGCAGCAGCGGGAGTATTACCTGCACCAGCAGCTAAAAACCATACAAGAAGAGCTAGGCGGCATTACCCCCGACCTGGAGGTGCAAAACCTGCGTGAGCGCGGCAAGAAGAAAAAGTGGAATAAAGAGGTGCAGCAGCACTTCACCAAAGAGCTCGACAAGCTGCAGCGCATGAACCCTGCCGCTGCCGACTACAGCGTGGTGCTCAACTATGTAGAGCTGATGCTGGAGCTGCCGTGGGACGAGTTCACCACTGACCGTTTTGACCTGAAACGGGCGAAAAAAATCCTCGACAACGACCATTACGGCTTGGAGAAAGTAAAAGACCGCATACTGGAATACCTCGCGGTACTCAAGCTCAAGGCCAATATGAAGGCTCCGATATTGTTGTTGGTAGGCCCCCCCGGTGTAGGCAAAACCTCCCTTGGCCGGAGCATCGCCAAAGCCGTGGGCCGCGAATATGTACGCATGAGTTTGGGAGGCGTGCACGACGAAGCCACCATACGTGGGCACCGCAAAACCTACATCGGTGCCATGCCCGGCCGTATCATTCAAAGCATCAAAAAGGCCGGCAAGAGCAACCCAATCATGGTGCTCGACGAGATCGACAAAGTGGGTAGCGACTACCGCGGCGATGTGAGCTCGGCCTTGCTCGAAGTGCTCGATCCCGAGCAAAACAAGACCTTCTTCGACCACTACCTCGAGCTCGATTACGACCTCAGCAAGGTGTTGTTCATCGCCACGGCCAACAGCCTGCAGCCCATACAGCCCGCATTGCTCGACCGCATGGAGGTGATTGAAATCAACGGCTATACGCTCGAAGAAAAGCTTGAGATTGCCAAAAAATACCTCATCCCAAAACAGCTCGAAGAGCACGGCCTCACGAAAAAAGACGTGGTGATTGCCCCGAAAATTATCCGCGCCATCATCGAAGGTTACACCCGCGAGTCGGGCGTACGTTCGCTCGATAAAAAAATTGCCTCGTTGGTGCGTGGCTTTGCGAAGCTCAAGGCCCTCGACGAAAGCTACGACATCAACGCCAGCGAAGGCGACCTGAGCAAGATTCTGGGAGCGCCCTATTTCGACCCCGATATGTACGAAGGTAATGAGGTGAGCGGCGTAGTGACCGGTTTGGCGTGGACATCGGTAGGCGGCGATATTCTGTACATCGAAACAGGCGTAAGTCGCGGCAAGGGACGCCTGCAAATTACCGGCAACCTGGGCGAGGTGATGAAAGAATCGGCAAACATTGCCTTGGCCTATGTGCGTACCCATGCCGAGAAGCTGGGCATCGATTACCGCATCTTCGACCATACCGACCTCTACATACACGTACCCGAAGGAGCCACCCCCAAAGACGGGCCCTCGGCAGGCATCACCATGCTCACCAGCATTGTATCGGCCCTCACCGGGCGCAAGGTGCGGAAAAAGCTGGCCATGACCGGCGAAATCACCCTCCGCGGCAAAGTATTGCCTGTGGGCGGTATCAAAGAAAAAATTCTCGCCGCCAAACGTGCCGGTATCAGCGACATCATTTTGTGTAAGGCCAACAAAAAAGACATCGACGAAATCAAACCCGAGTACATTAGCGACCTTACTTTTCATTATGTGGAGAAGATGGACGAAGTGCTTGAGTTGGCCTTGCTGAAAGAAAAAAGCAAGGGAGCCATCGACCTCAGCGCCTATCTCCCCCAAAGTTGAGCCCAGCTACGCCTCGGGCAGCGCACGCAAAATGCTGCCTGGAGGCGATGTAAGCCCGACGAAAACGCTAATTTTGCACAAAACTACCCCCTGGAAGGCATCGTAATCAAATCTACTGGCAGTTGGTACCTGGTAAAAACCCGGGACGGCGCCCTATACGAATGCCGCATTCGCGGAAAGTTACGTCTCGAGGGCAGCAAAGCCACTAATCCGGTGGCCGTGGGTGATGTGGTAGACTTCGACAACCACCCGCACCATGGTGCTGTGATTGAGCGTATCCACGAACGGCGCAACCACCTCGTGCGTCGCTCGACCAATTTGAGCAAACAAACCCATGTGCTTGCCGCCAATATCGATCAAGCGGTGCTGGTAGCTACGCTTTTTTACCCCAAGGTATCGTTGGGCTTTCTCGATCGATTTTTGGTGACTGCCGAAGCCTACGACATTCCCGTGGCGGTGGTGTTCAACAAGAGTGACCTGTGGAACGAAGAGCTTGGCGGCGTTTATGCCGAATTTGCCGATATCTACCGCCGTGCCGGCTATGCCGTTTACAGCAGCTCTACCGTGAATGGCGACGGGCTCGACAGCCTACGCCAACTGCTCGACGGAAAGCTAAGCTTGTTTAGCGGCTTCTCGGGTGTGGGTAAGAGCACCCTGCTGAATAGCCTCTACCCTGCCTTGCACCTCCGTACTGGCGAGCTCAGCGACTTCAGCCAAAAGGGTAAACACACCACCACCTTTGCCGAGATGCACGAACCCGTTGCCGGCGTTCGTCTCATCGACACCCCTGGCATCAAAGAATTGGGCGTTATCGACCTCGAAGGTGCACAAATCGCCCACCACTTTCCCGAATTCAGGCCCTACATACCGGCTTGTAAATTTTACAACTGCACCCATCAACACGAGCCTGGCTGCGCGATAAAAGCAGCTGTTGATGCTGGGGCCATCGCCTACGACCGTTATAAAAGTTATTTGAGCATACTCAACAATGAAGACCAATACCATTAAGTCCACCCTCCTCCTCGTTCTTGCCTTCGTCGCCTTTTCGTGCGCCAACGAACCCGAAGCCAACAGCAACGATGCCCCCGACTCGGCCCTCGACAGCCTCATTGAGCTGCCCGAAAGCCGTGTACTCGAAACCTTGACCGGTCATTGGGTAAAAAAAGACTATCTCGAAGCCTTGCAAAACAGCAGCAATCCGTTTGGCAGCCAAGATAAATTGCTGCCCATCTCGGAAGTGGTGGTCGACGAAACGAAGGGCACCCTCCAGTTGGTATTCGGCTACAACGAAGGCTGCAGCGGCACCCTCGAGCGCAAAGGCGACAGCCTGCTCTTGCGCAGCTGCGACGGCAATAGCGACTACAATTATGTTTTTGAATACGACCCCTTTACCCGCGAGCTGTTGCTCACCGCCGACGGGCTTAGCCTTCGGTTTACGCGCATCAGCACCAAGGTTGAAGAAGCCGGCAAGGCCATGCAGCAGTGGCTGGTGCAAAACAAACTAAGCGGCGTATTTAAGCTCGTAGAAGGCGACGCCCCATTGGGCAGCAGCCTTCAGTTTGGCACCAACGGCTTTGTGCGGGGCAGCAGCAAATACAATAAGTTTAAGCTGGTGTTGGGTTATGGCAGTTATCCGGCCTTCAACAGTGTGATATGGCTGTACAAGGGCGCCAACAGTTTCGATCCTTTTTATTGGGAGCTGCAGGGCGACAGCCTCACTTTTTCGCGTTTTCGCGAAGATATGCCCGATTTGTTTGAAACGGCCGCGGTTTACGTTCGCCAATAATGCGGGTGGTGATTCAACGGGTGAGCGAGGCCCGGGTGAGCAGCAACCACCAGCTCCTTGGAGAAATTGGCCGGGGGTTGCTGGTGCTGTGTGGCTTTGAAGCCGCCGATACCATCGACGATATCCGTTGGGTGGCCCAGAAGCTGGTGCAGCTCCGTATTTTTAGCGATGCCGACGGTTTGATGAATCTCGATTTGGCGCAAGTGGGCGGAGAACTGTTGGTGGTGAGTCAGTTTACCCTGTTTGCTGCCACCAAAAAAGGCAATCGGCCTTCGTTCATTCGTTCGGCCCGTCCCGAGCAAGCCATACCCTTGTACGAGCAGTTTATCGCCGAGCTCACGCAACTGCGGGGGCAACCCCCACAAACGGGCCGTTTTGGTGCCGATATGCAAATTGCCCTCACCAACGACGGGCCTGTTACTCTGCTCATCGACAGCAAAGCCCGCGAGTAACTCTTTTCCTGTAACCGACCTGCAACCCCGCTGGGGTTGGTCATGGGCGGGGATGTTTTCCTGTTACCAACGTTCAACCCCGCTGGGGTTGGGTTGCTGGTTTCGACCAACTCAACCGACGCAACCGATGACTTGGGCAGGCCTAATGAGAAACAACAGGTTGTCTCGGCAAATTATTGCTTCGTGGTAGAAGGTCGGTAAGCGCTACACACCACCATTACGCTAATCCCAGCAGGCTCGAAGAGCCAAACAAACTTTCGCCGCCTAAATACACGTTATATGGTTCACATAAGCTGCTTAACTTCTTCCCTGAGTGGAACCAAATGCTTTTTGAGAATTACCCAAATAATGGTATTGTCGAGGCTATCGTAAGCGTGTACGAGCCTATTCCTAAAATTGATAATTTGTTTGTCGTTTTCAACCTGAAATTCAGGTTCTAACTTCCGGAAATGATTTAACGCTTCACCCACAATAACCAACTGGCGCTCAACTGCACTTTGCGTTTTTCGATCCTGATCATAGGCCTGGAAGCTGTCAATACTCGCCGTAAACTCCTCTATCAAGCTAATGGCTATTAAAACATCAGCAAGATACTTTTTGCTCTTTTCCGTCATAAATCAAGACTTTAGAGGCATTAATGGTTTGGCGAAGTATTGGATTTTTAATTGAAGTTTGGGTAATGAGATCAACTTTTCGATTGAAAAATACCTCAAATTTTTCCCAGAGTGCCAGAAGTTGCTCCCCGCGGCGTATCGGATCTTGATTTTCGATTTCTACGAGTAAATCGATATCGCTCGATTCTGGAAGAAATGAATCGTTGGTCACTGATCCAAATGCATACAATGTTTTCACTTCATGTGCCGTGCACAACGAAATAAATTCTGTTTGGTTGGTTCGTATTTGTTCGAGTAAAAGCATATCGCAAATTACTAAATATTAGTGGTTTGTTTTCGTGAGTAAGACTAGTCGCGTTCTACCTTCCGCCACATGAGGTCGGATAGTTTGGTGAGCTAGCAGTGTAATACCCTGTGCCCGCTTAGGTCGGTTATAGGTTGAAGAGTTCTGTAACCGATGTTCAACCCCGCTGGGGTTGGGTTGCTGGTTTCGACAAGCTCAACCGACGGAGCCGCTGACGTTGGCAGGATTAACCTATGTGACTTCAGGATTCGAATAAACAAATCCTGACTGACTGTAATTTAGATTCAGAAAGAAATTATAATTAATACGCTTTCTTTTTGCTGTATTAACGACTGAGTTATACACATGACTCAAATTATCAGACAGATACAAGGATTATCTTGAAGAACAAATTCCTTGGTTCGTCTGGCCTGTGTGATGAACACCAAAAAAGTTTATTTTTGTTGAAGAGCTTAAGTCATGTCGTCACTTTCACTATATGCCAAAATTGAGTCGCTCCCTCCTGCTTTGAAAAAGGAGGCCCTGGCATTTATTGAATACCTGCTACGAAAGACACAAAAAAAGACTTCTCAACCTGCGGATAAAAAACCCATTTTCGGCAGTTTAAAGGGGAAAATCCATCTTGCTGACGACTTCGACGCTCCCTTAGATGTGTTTAAAGCGTATTAGTAGTGTTTTATTTACTGGATACCCATGTCGTACTGTGGTTTCTAGAAGGCAATCATAAATTGTCGTCTTTGGCCAGAACGAGTATTGAAAATCCAGCATATGTGAAATTCATCAGCATGGCTTCTATTTGGAAAATAGCCATCAAATTAAACCTTGCTAAACTGCAAATGGAAATTGGGCTCGATGAATTAAAAAAGGAAATTCTTCAAAATGGCTTTGAACTCCTGCCTATGCGATTTGAACATTTTATTGGACTTTCGAAATTAGAGGATATTCACAAAGACCCCTTCGATCGTATCCTAATAGCACAAGCCTTATGTGAAAATCTCCGGCTCATTTCGAGCGACAAAAACTTTAGTCAATACAAATCTCTCGATTTGCTTTGGTAGATCCCGGAAACAGCAACCTATACTTCCTCAATTGCTCCATTTAGCTTTCCTGAAAAGAAAACGCTTTCCTCAGCGGCTCACGCTGGGAGCTGAGTTGTACTACGCTACAACTATGTTGGAGTTGAGTTGCTGGTTTCGACCAACTCAACCGACGCAACCGATGGCTTGGGCTCCTGGTTTCGACTCCGCTCAGCCGACGTAACGGACGACTTTGGCAGGCTCAACCCACGCTGGCTAGGGCTTCGGGCCCGTTACCCTGCTCATCAACAGCAATGAATGCAGTAATTATGACTTTTTTTTCGCTTTGCCGACCGGATTCCTCTTGGTGTGAAATACGGCAGAAACTAGGACCTCTTTCACATTTACCTCATATACGATCACAAATGGAAAGCGAGCTAAAACCGCTTCATGAAAACGGTCAAATTTTATAGGAAACAATAGCGGATTCAAACGGATGACTTCGAGCATTTGAAAAACCTCTTCCTCGAATGCTTGACCAAGTTCGCGACTTTGCTGGCTGTAATAAACGCTTGATTCGGTCAGTTCAGCAAGGGCCTCTTCTAATAAAACAACCTTGTAAAAAGACACACTATTGAGGCCTATTGCGTTTCAAATGAGCACGAGCATCTTCTAAAGAATATGCTTTGGTTGTTCCCGACTTGTAGGCTGCAGACCGCAGCTGCACTTCAGCTTGTTGCTCGTTGGTGAGCAAACCAGCTTGGTTTTGACGCTGCGCTTGCAAAAATTGGTACAGAACATCGAGCACCTTCATATCTGCCTCATCTATAAAGGCATGCAACTCGGAACGAAGAGCGGCGGTGGTCATGTTAGCAAATTTTAATGTTCAAAAATACTGATTTTGAAAAGCATTACCAAGGTTGTAAAGTGCTCGAGCTAGGACGTGTTGTTGCCAGTTACACTGGAATGGCAATAGCCATCACCAACGACGGTCCCGTTACCCTGCTCATCGACAGCAAAGCCCGCGAGTAACTCTTTTCCTGTCACCAACGTTCAACCCTGCTGGGGTTGGTCGAAGGCTGGGACTACTCCCGTTACCAACGTTCAACCCCGCCGGGGTTGGGTTGCTGGTTTCGACCAGCTCAACCGACGCAACCGATGACTTTGGCAGGCCCATCCCACGCAAGCTAGGGCTTTTTGATTTAACCGGGCACAGCTTCGCCATTTGAGTCACAGGGAAGTTAATGAAAAACCGTGATTGGTCAATTTCACACTAAGCTTTAGGCTACAAACGAACGATAGAACTCATTAATAAATGGTATTTTGGAATAAATAAGAGTAAGAAAATGTTCCTAAATCCTGCACACACAACTTGACATCAAGAATCAAAAAAGGTCCTGGTTAAAACTAATTTTAAAATCATTCGAACGTTCAGCCCAAATCGTGTCAGTATTATTTAATATAAAAATAAACGAACTTTCACCTAAAAGCTTGTTAACCAAAAGAGAATCACAGTTTTTAGTTTGCGAAAATAGAGTCTTTAACTCTCTTCCAGGTATGTTAGCAAGAA
>CALRMX020000008.1:0-122005 GCA_943369355.1 Chitinophaga pinensis
AGTCAACGGTTTGTGTGGTACGATATGCAAGGCCGAAAGGTGCGAGAAGAGCAGTTGCCTGTGGCCCAACGGCAAGAAATACCTACCGATAGGCTAGCCCCCGGCATCTACCTGCTGCAAGCATTCACGCCCGATGGCCGCAATTTCGCTCCGCAGCGGGTGGTGGTGCGGTAGGGAATAGATAGAGGTTGGTGAGGGTTTTATTCCCAGTCGGTGCTGGCTGCGGCGCGTCGTAGTCGGTCGTTGATAGCCAACCCGAGACCGTGCTGAGGGGCTTCTTCGGCGAGTATCAGGTCGATATCCAGTTCTCCCAGTTCCCGTAATGCTGCAAAAAGTCGTGCAGCGGCTGTTTCGGTTCGCCCATCGGCCGCGAGTATGCGCTGATGGTGCATGGGGATGCCATCGGCGGCCGTTTGCCAGCGCAATAGGCCTGTGCGGTTGGGGTTGGTAGCGGGAAGAGCTGCACCCTGAGCCAATAAGCGAAGCGGTTTGCCCGGATTGTAGTGTTTGATGAGCATACCGGGTGCCTGCGGGTTGGAGCTTGAGGTTTGGATTTGGTTTATCGGTTGTCCGGCCGCGGCTTCCAAGGCTTCGAGCGATAGTCCTCCCAAACGTAGCACACGCAGTTGCTGTCCGCTGCAATCGAGTATGGTGCTTTCGAGGCCTACACGGCAAGGTCCTCCGTCGAGTATGCAGCAAACAGCGTCGCCGAGCTGCTGCTGCACATGGGCAGCCGTGGTAGGACTGGTGAAGCCAAAAGGATTCGCACTGGGTGCTGCCAAAGGAAAATCGATTTGTTTGAGTAAGGCTAAGGTGAGTGGGTGGTCGGGTATGCGTATACCTACCGTGGGGTGCCCAGCAGTGACCAGATCGGGTATCCGTTCATTTTTGGGGAGGATGTAAGTCACCGGTCCCGGCCCTAACGCAGCATAAATGCGTTTTACCAGCTCTGGAAGCTCAGTTACATAGGGAAGTGCAGCTTCGAGCGAGGCCACATGCACAATGAGTGGATCGAAGGCTGGCCGGTTTTTAATACGGAAAATCTCGGCAACCGCAGCAACATCCAGTGCATTGGCTGCTAAGCCGTAAACTGTTTCGGTAGGAATGGCTACCGTATGGCCTGCACGTAGACAAGCAAGGGCATTTTCGAGCTGGTGAGTAGGCCACATCCGACAAATTTACGGTGCTAAACGACCAAATTTCTATGTTGAAACCCTGATTTACGTAACTTTAAGTTTGCTTTCGTTCGAAAGCTTAACTATTCGTATGCAAAAACTAATATTCACTGTGCTGTTTTTTCTGGCCGCACAGGGCGCATTTGCGCAAAATGGGGTAATTCGATGTGGAACCGTGGAGTACGAGGCCTGGCTGAGAGAGCAGGGGCTTAAGTCGGAAACCGATGCCCAATTCGAAGCTTGGCTCAGCCAGAAAATTGCTGAGGCAAGGCTAAATCAACGTACCGAAAACGAAGTGTATACCATTCCCGTGGTGTTTCATGTGCTCTTTCGTTCGGGCAACGCTTCCGAAAACATCAGTGCAGCACAAATACAATCCCAATTGGATGTGCTCAACGAAGACTTCGGGCGTTACAATCCCGATACCAACAACACCCCGCTCGCTTTTCGTCCAGTGGCAGCCAATACGGGTATACAGTTTTGTATGGCGCAACGCACCCCGTCGGGTCTGCCGTCGACAGGGATTAACCGCATTGAATATCCAGCGGGCACCACTTTTAGCCAAAGTTTCATCAACAATACGGTTAAACCTGCCACCATTTGGAACCCTAGCGATTACTTGAATATTTGGATAGCACCACTGAGCGGTGGCTTATTGGGCTATGCCCAGTTCCCAACGGGTTCGGGTTTGCCTGGGCTCAGCGGCGGAACCAATGCCAATACAGATGGGGTCGTGATTTTGCATACTTCCGTAGGGCGGCCACCTCAGAACCCCTTTTCGGGCATATATACGGGCGGTAGAACCGCCACACACGAAGTGGGCCACTATTTAGGCTTACGCCACATTTGGGGCGATGGAGGTTGTGGGGTCGACGACTTCTGCAACGACACGCCTGAAAGCGATGCCGCGAATTTTAATTGCCCAACCACACACGTATCGTGTGGTACGTTGGATATGGTGCAGAACTACATGGATTATACGCAGGATAACTGCATGAACATTTATACTGCTGACCAAACCACACGAATGCGTACGGTGATGCAGAACAGTCCACGCAGGGTGAGTTTACGCACTTCTTTAGGTTGTATTCCACCTACCTTACGCCCTTCAGCTGGGTTTTTCAGCTCGGCAGATAGCATTTGCACCGGTGGAAGCATGAGCTTTAGTGATACCAGCGCTAATCAGCCTACGGCTTGGCGTTGGCTTTTCCCTGGAGGCACACCCGATACTGCCGTGGTGCAGTCGCCTACGGGTATCGTGTATGCCAATTCGGGTAATTATAACGTAACGCTCATCGTAACCAATGCAAGTGGCAGCGACACCTTGGTGCGCACAAATGCCGTTCGCGTGGTAAGTGCCGGGCTTCCTGCACAGCTCAACAATTTGGCGCCTGTTTGTGTGGGCGATACGCTCATCGAATTGCTTGACGGGCTTCCACGCGGTGGAACCTACAGCGGCTCAGGTGTCGTTGGTGGTCGATTCTTCAACCCACAAATTGCAGGGGCAGGTCAACACTTGATTACCTATGCACCTGCTGGTTGCAGCAGTAGCGATACCGCCTTCCTCACGGTGAATGCCTTGCCAACCGTGAATTTTTCTTTGCCCGACACGCTTTGTGTGAGTGCCGCAGCAGTTGCTTTGTCGGCTACACCGGCGGGTGGTAGTTTCAGCGGTTTGGGTGTGAATGGTGGTCAGTTTAATCCTGCCGGCCAGTCGGCTGGTAACGTATCGGTGATTTATACCTATACCAGTCCAGCAGGTTGCACCGTCCGCGATACCGAAATGGTGGTGCTTCGTCCTCGCCCAACAGTGAACTTTAGTGGCGCCGAAAGCCGCTGTATCAACGAGGGCAGCATTCAGTTAACGGCGAGCCCTGCGGGTGGCGTATTTAGCGGCCCTGGTGTGTCGGCTTCGGGAAGTATGAACCTGCAGCAGGCAGGAGTTGGGAACCACGCGGTAACCTATACCTTTACCGATGGCAACGGCTGTATCAACAGCGGGACACGTAATGTAGTAGTATCGGCCCCTCCAACCATCAATTTCGGAACCGTACCCACCTTTTGCGTTGGTGGAAATTCGGTGGTATTGAGTTTTGCAACGCCTAGCGGGGGAAGTTTTAGCGGTCCGGGCATGCAATTCGGCGTATTTAATCCGAGTTTGGCGGGAGCTGGCACACATAAGTTGTATTATACCGCAGGACTAACCGGCTGCACCACGCTCGATAGTGTACTGGTTACCGTTTTACCACGCCCTGAAGCACGAATTGAGCGCATAGCCGACAGTCTGCGCTCAGCTACCGTTGCCACAGCCTATCAGTGGTACAAAGACGGTATTGCCATAGCTGGTGCGACCAGCCGAGTGTATCAACCGCTCGAAAACGGCTTGTATGGACTCACCATCGATAGCAGCGGATGTAATTCTGTCTTGTCGCCTGTCGAAAATTTCTTCTTCACTTCGGTTGATTTGGTACGTAACCAACAAATTGTGGTGTTCCCTAACCCGAGCGATAATGGCATATTCCGCTTGTCGCGCGGGGGCGATGCACCGCTAAACCTTGTGCTTTTGGATGCACAAGGCCGTAAACTCAAACAATTGGAATGGAACGGCACGCAATACGAGCTCGATTTACAGGAAGTGGCAGCTGGCATTTACCTTATTCGTTTGCACGACGGTGAAAATGTGGGGCAAGTACGTTTGATAAAAAAATAAGTTTCCCATAGTTTGAAACTATAAAAGCCCCTGTTTTTCCAAACAGGGGCTTTTTTGTGACTAGCATGTTGCGGCACGAGTGCTTCCACGTACCCTTTAGCGTACGGTTTTAGAGGACTTTCCGACGGTAATTGATCTCCTACTTATGGCGAAGCAAGGGCACAAAAAAAGCGCCGAAGCGCTTTTCCTGAAGGTGTTGTTGTGCTTAGTTGTTGGTTTTAACCAGGCGTAAAGGGTAGAAGTTGTTGCCTTGGCGCAGCTGAAGTTGATAAACCCCTACCGCTACCTTTTCCAAGTCGATGCGATGACTCAATTGGTCGGCCTGTGGATACAGCGTTTCCGACATCAATAAACGACCCTGAATATCGAAAAGCTGGAGGACGATAGGCTCAACGTTTTGCATGCCGCTCAGCGCTAATTGAGCACTGCTGCTCGCCGGGTTCGGGAATAAACGTAGTTGAAGGTCGCCCAGGCTATTCACAGAGGTGGCAAAGGCCGTAACCTGCCGACTCAGGGTATCGCTGCTACAGCCGTTGGTGGCGATGAGGCGCACGGTATACACGTCGGAGATGGCGTAGTTGTGTGACGGGTTGCCCTGGGTAGAGGTGTTGCCATCGCCAAAATCCCAAAGAAGGCTAGTAGCATGCTGACTTAAACTGGTAAAGTTCACCTGGCTTCCTGTGGCGGTAAACTGATAATCACTCACGGGCTCGAGCTCGATATTGGCAACTTGACTAATTTGTTGAGTTCCTCCTGGGCCGGTTACAGTAAGTACAACCATACGTTGACCAGCACTGTTGTAGCTTACCGCATGTGGACCTACACCTGTTGCAGTGGCAGGTGAGGCGCCATTGCCGAAGTTCCAGCTTTGGCTGCTGATATTGCCTGAGCTATTGCTTACGAATTGCAGGCTATTGCCCACACAACGGCTGCCGTTTACGCTAAATGCTGCAACAATGCCTGTGCTGCTACTTACACGGAAGTTGGTTAGATACAAATTGTTGCCGTAACCGTTGATGCCAACAAACTTAATCCGAATCCGACTGCCAACGTAAGGCGTCAAATCTAAACTATCGGTACGCCACTGGCTTGCTAGGCTTGGTGTAAATGCATTCGATTGAATTCCCGCCGTAGCCAATTGAGCACCTTCTTTGAAATAGGCCGAATTTTGGAAAGTAGTGCCACAATCGTTCGAGATTTCTATTCTCAATCCATCGAATTGTGTGGCGGTGTATTGGGCGTACGACACGTCGAAGGTGAGCAAAGGCGAAGAGATTCCGGCAGTAAGGTCAATTACCGGGCTAATGAGCTCGTCGATTTGTCCGGCGGCATTGTAGCTGTAAAAGTTCATCCAGCTCATGCCGGTGGTAGTACCTCCAGGACCTGCGCCTGTGCGGAACTGCCAGGTAGTAGCATTATCGGGATTGCCGAGCGTCCAATTTTGTGGTAAGGCACTACCAGAAAAAGATTGTACCACGGGGGCTAACAGGCCGTTACTTACCGCGATAAAATTAGGTCTCACCAGCGTATCGGAACCAAAAGCATTGTTTACAATGAGCTGAATGGTGTAGTTGCCTATGGCCGAGAACTGAAGCTGAGGAATACGGCTGGTATCGCTGGTGTTGTTTACATAGCTGAAAGTTGCCGGGCTGATGCTCCATCGCCAACTGGCTGCCTGATTTTGACTTAAATCGAGCAAGGTAACGACTTGGTTCACACAGGCCGAATTGGTACTCGCCTGAAAGCCAGCAGCTGGTGCCGATTGGCAACCAATTACGGTGTTTACAGGCTTGGCCACCGCTATATTTCTGCGCCCACGTAGGTTATTGCTGCCTATTGGAGCCACAGCGAAATAGTCGGTATCGCTCAAGCTGGTGCCGAGTACGGTGTAAGAGCTCGTGGTTGTAGTCGCAATAGAGTCCATGTAACGTTGACCGAGGCGATAAACGATATAGCCTGTTGCTCCACTTACTGGGTTCCAACTTAAACCAAGCTCGGTAGGGCAGATATAACTGTAGATGAGGTTGCTAACAAGCTGAACAATACTGAAAGGTTGTTCAAGGGTTCCTGTAATGGTGCCGTTGGTTACCCGAACCAAGGCTTGACCAGTAGTGATGCCCGTAGGCACTGTCCACGATACATGGCGTGTGTTGTTGGCCAGTCCTGTGGCGATATTGGTCCAGCTGCTGCCGTTGTTAGTACTGTATTGCACTGTAAACGTACCGCCAACGCCCACTGCATCCCAGCGGATGAGTTCAGTTTCACCGGGCACAAAACCTTCACCTCCCATAGGATAGGTTACCGTGATGGTTTCGGTATACCATTCGTACACTACCCAATACCGTTGAGGACCCACCGGTACGGCGGTTCCAGCTACGCGCACCGTGTAACTTCCAGCTGCGGGATTAGTTAAGGTGACTTGTTCAGCGTTGTTTAAGGTATCCACACTCCGAATGGCATTGGTATTCAAGGCGGTGGCGTTGGGAGCCGGATTGAGTACCCAGGGTAGCCAAGTTGTACCGCCCGGAGCGATTAAACGCAGGTCGAGATTGTTCACCAATGCCCGGGTTGCATTGGCAGCACCGGCTTTATCGGCCCAATACACCATCACGCGGAATTCTTTCACATTGGCGGGCAACTCAATGCTGTGGGATGCGCTATCGCCTTGTGCTAAAACGCCTGTAACGTATCTGTTTTGCTCCAGTGTTTGCACAGCACGCAAGGCATTCACCCGTCCCCAGCCGAAGCGGAAGTCAGGGCCCGGATTGCCCAAATCTTCAGCAGTGTTCAGCATCACGGCCTTAATCAAGGCAGAAGGTGGAACGCTGTCGTTGTTGAGTGCTTTGTAGGCATGACTCAGCTGGGCATAAATGCCTGCAATACCCGGAGAAGCCGCCGAAGTACCTCCACCGACCAAATAGGTGTTGTTGGGTCCGGTCGACATTTGGTTGTAACCATTGGCGGCGATATCGGGTTTGATGCGGCCGTCGCGCGCAGGGCCACGACTACTCGAGTTTTCGAGTTGATCGGTATTGCGCAAATTGGCAACCGCCATCACGTTTTTGGCAGCTTTGTAGCCTCCTGTAATGTTGCCCCAACCCGCGCCAGCGCCATAGCCGTGGTCGGAAGTTCCTGCATTGCCTGCCGAGAAAACGTGCATGAGCACAGGTGTATTTCGGATTTGGTCGTCGATAGTTGCTGCATCGGCAGTATAAACACCACCATTACCTTGACTGTAGGAGGTTGAAGTAATGGTAGTGCCTAAGTTGGTAAAGTTGGCGGGTGCCGATACCACATGGGGATAGCTAGAAATACTGTACATGTGGAGGTAGGTGCCTGGCGCCATACCCGAACGGGTGGGGTTGAGGTTGGCGGCTCCTAAAGCGATACCTGCCACCATGTCGCCATGGGTATTTGAGGCTGAGAAATTGGTGGTGTATTGGGTGAGGCGACCTTTGAAGTCGATATGCGGACCAATCGCTCCGTCGTCGGCGATGCCCATCACGATGCCCTGACCGTTGTAACGGCGACCCCCTGAGGCCAGGTTGTCGATGGCAAAGCTGCGGTGCAACGACCGACCTTCGCGGTCTTCGGGCTCACCAAGAGGGGCCGCTGGCTCGATGAATTGAATGGCGGGATGTGCGGCCAGCTGTTGTAAGGCTGCTGTCTCAATCCAGGCGGTAACGAGGTGATCGCTATACCGGTTTTTTTCGGGTTGGAAGTCGAATTTGCTCCACAATTCCTGATTCAGCCGCTGGAGGGCAACACCCGGAAAGGGCAAAATACTCACCAAAACCTTCGTGCCACGACGTTCTAAGGGGCGAAACGGATCGTCGTTTACCAACGGGGCATCGAGCTTGGCTACTGCCGGAATGGCCGACAAATACACGATGCCTTTGTTGTTTAACGCTTCAACCGACCACGTGGCGGGTGTGGATACAAAATACGCTTGTTGCGGAATGTAGCTTTCGAAAATCAAACCACTCTTGCTCAAGGCATCGTATTCCTGCTGCTTCAAAAGATGGTCGAAACGTACTAAAAAGTACTTCCGTCCTTCAAAGTTGGGTAGCTGTTGCCAAGCGGCGGCCCATTCGCCTGCTTGCATGGCCGGAGTAGCTACGGTACCACCCTGAAACGACAAGGGGGGCAGGGGTGTGCCAGCCGTTGCTGTGGCGAAACTGCCGCAAAAAAGTAGCAGGTAGAGTAAGATTTGTCGCATATGTGTTTGAGGAATAACTATCGAAAATAGTGAAAACGGGTGAATAAATCGTTCATAGTTCCAAGGCCCTCACGATAAAGACTTTAGGACTGTTTATCTAACTATTCTCAGGGTATTTGGTTTTTGGAAGTGCATCGCGAGGCAAGGTTAAATGCTAGGGGTTCCTAGCGATTTTTTTCTTCACCATGGCTTTGGTCTCTGCCGGGAGTTTGAAAACGGGTTTTTCGCTTTGCTGAAGCCACTTTTCAATGAGCGCACTTTGGTCCTCATAGTTTTTGCAAACGGCGCAAAGCCGTTGGTGCCAGCGCAAACGTAAGCTATCCCAAAGCGAAATGCCGCTGGCTAGTTTGCGTTCAACGAGCACGGTGGCTTGTTGACAATTCATCTGAAAAAAACGACTATTCATGACTTTCGCTCCTAAACCAGGCCGCCTGTAAACATTGCTGCATACTCAATTTAGCCCGGTGATTGATTTGCCAGAAGTTAGTCGTGCTGATATTCAACTCCTGACAAAGTTGCCCGGTTTCTTTTTCGTTGAGGTATTTCCCTTCGAGCACCATCTTCCAAACGCCCGGTAATTTGTCGAGGCATAACGCAAGCACTTTTAAAAAAGCCGGATTATCCAACAAATTACGCTCCGCTTCTACGACAGGCTGAGGTGTGCTATGCGCCTGCCAATACCCCTCTGCCGAAAAAATGGTTGTCGAAAAGTGATCGTCGTCGGTCGTATAGCCACCCGATTCTTTGTACTTGCGGCGGTAGTAGTCGGTAATTTTATGCCTTAGTATCCCGATGAGCCACGAGCGCACCTTGCTTTTCCCTTGAAAGTTACTGCTGCTGCGGATAACCGCCTCAAAGGTATCTTGAACCAAATCGGCAGCAATTTGCGGGTCGCTGGTTTTGAGGAGGGCATACTGATACAGCGCATCGCCGTGTTGGTCAAGCCAGGCTTCTATTTGAGTCGGTTTGCTTCGCATTCGGCCCTAAAGAAGCGGCAGAAAAGGCAAACAGCAAAATCTGTCAAAAAAAATTCTACTCGCGCTGTCAGTAGTGGTCGGTATTCGCGACTCATAGGCTGCGAATGCATCGCAAACCCATCCAATACGTAAAACCCACCTCACGCACATTTATGAAAAAAATCGTTTTAGCCGGATTTCTACTGCTTTTTAGCAGCACGGTTTGGTCGCAAACGGCTACCACAGCACGTTTAAGTACAGGCTTTGCCGCCAACGAATTTACTGCCAGCCTCGATGGTGGCCGAATGCATCAACTGGGTAAAAAACAACGGTTGCTGTTGGGCTACGGCTTACGTTATACCCACTTCCGCGGCAGCAACGTAAACTACGCCACAGCACCAGCCGCCTTGACCACGAAAGACAAGCTCGATACACTAGTGCTAGGCAGCAGTTCGGTGAATAGCTTCAATGCGTATATACAGCTGGGCTACCAGTTTTTGCCCAAATGGGCGGTTACTTTCGACATCGATGTGCTTGGTGCAAGCTTCGGCGCCGAACGCAGTGGTGTATTTACCAGTACCGAAGACGCTTCGTTTAATGGGGTGCAAAAAGGCAGTCCAACTGCTTTAAACGTTTTGTTGGTAGGCGATAACGACCGTGGCAGCTTAAACTCTAATTTTAGTTTGCGTTATCAGGTGAACGAAAACTGGCAGATCCAAACGGGGATGACCTATTTGTTTACCGAATTCACCACCACCCAAAATTTAAACGATGCTAACGACCGTTTTAGGCGTAAGAGCACGTTTTTTATGCTCGGACTTCAATACCGTTTTTAATGAAAATTGTTCTGTTCCTCAGCGCTTGCCTTGTGCTGAGCGTCAATACCATCAGTCAACCTAAACAAATCGCCTGGGAAGCCACCGCTGTTCGAGTGAGTTTTACCATCGACAATGCCGGCCTCACGGTGAATGGCAAATTCGATGAAGTAGAAGGTCAGTTTGTGACCGATGTAGCAGGCAAAGTGCCTGTTTTAATTACCGGTGTGGCCAAGGTGAAAAGTATAGCTACCGGCATCGGTTTACGCGATCGGCACTTGCAGGGGGCCGACTATTTCGATGCCAAAAGGTATCCCGAACTCCGGATGCAGTTGCTGAGTGCCGACGAAAAAACAGCACGTTTCGCCATCATCATCCGCGGGAAAACCAAAACCATTGCGGTGCCGTATGTATTCAAAACTACCGGAGAGCGGGCTGCATTTAGCTGCAGCTTTGAGCTCAACCGACGTGATTTTAGTGTAGGAGGTGCCTCGCTGATCATGTCGGACAAGGTGGTGGCAAACATCGAACTGGACTTACGAAAGAAGAAATGAATACGCTTACTTTTCAAACCTTGCTCACGTTTCAACAGCTGCGCGACCTATTGCTGCAACTCGACGATAACGCTTACCAACTCCAACATCCTTGTTTTTTCGGGGGCAGTGTTGGCAAACATACCCGACACATTTTGGAATTTTACCAGCAACTGCTGGAGGAGACACCGGTGGTGAATTACGATGAGCGCAAGCGCACACCAGGCCTTGAAACATCCATACAATCGGCCTTAGATGTGCTCGATCTTCTCGCACGTCATGTATCTACCAGCTGCAACGACCGGGAGCTGCAGCTAGATGCCGACATATTTTCAGATGCGTTACCTGCACAAAGTTCGCTGCGACGGGAGCTGTTTTATGCCTACGAGCATATGGTACATCATTTAGCTTTAATTCGGGTAGGGGCTTTTTCTGCCTTTCCACAGCTTATATTTCCTCCAGATTTTGGCGTTGCATATTCCACGCAAAAGCAGAGGCAACTATGTGCACAGTAAGTTTTTTCGCGCAGGCATCAGGCGGTTTTGTATTTACCAGCAACCGCGACGAAACTCCCTTGCGGCCGGCAGCAGCACCCACCAAGCTGGGGCAAGAAGGCAAGGTTTGGTACGGCCCTTCCGATAAAGGAACGGGTGGAAGTTGGTTTGGCACCAATCTACAAACTACGGCCTGCCTACTAAATGGTGCTTTCGTCAAACACGAGCATCGGCCACCTTATCGTCGTAGCCGTGGGGTAATCGTACCCGAACTGCTGCAAGCGACATCGTTCGCGGAGTTTTTAGCGAATTCCGAATTCGACGGAATGGAACCTTTTACGTTGGTGGTCATTGAGCACCCAACCAACGGTGTACACCTGCACGAACTACGTTGGGACGGACAGCAGCCGCATCTCAAACAAATCGATCCCCAAAGCCCCAGCTGGTGGCAGTCGGCTACCTTGTACAATGCCGACCAGGCCGCACTTCGCTCTGGTTGGTTTCATACTTGGCTTGATCGGGTGGGCCATGCACCCCAGCAAGATGAAATCTTCGATTTTCATGCGACTGCGGGCGTAGGAAATCCCGAGCTCGACCTGCGCATGGATCGAGGTAAGGTGCGTACCACCAGCATCACCTCTTTATTTTGGTCGCCGGCAGAAGCCCGTATCCGCTACTTTGACCTACTCGCTCATGAAGAACACGGACTTCTCCTTTTTTGATCGAAGGCGAAGTGGCGTACTGCGCGCCTCTGAGTTTTGGCCCGATAGACTTTGGCATATACCAGCACTTCTTCAAGGAGCGCTATTGGGCTTGATAAAGGGAAACATAAACTGGTTTGTACGTGCGAATCCTGCGCTTGCTTGGGGCGGCATGTTCGATTCACCGAAAGACGATTTGTTGAATCGGTTAAAGGCGTATAATACGCCCAGGTCGCATTTTATCCAGTTTGACTCAGCGATACCTGAGTTGCCCATGGGCTTTTCGTATCCTGTTATCTTGAAACCCAATACGGGGGAGCGGGGCAGGTTGGTGAGTAAAATTGTCGATCACGAAGCTTGGTTGGCCTATTGGCATAAAGCGCCGTTTGGGGACTACTTGATTCAAGAATTTGTCCATTTCAGCTTCGAATTCGGTGTTTTTGTGGTGCGCGAAGCAGCTGGCAATTTTCGCATTCACTCGCTTACCTGGAAGCTGCCACTCGGTGTGGTGGGGGATGGGGTAAGTCGGCTAGAGGAATTGCTGCATCAACATCCGAGAGCACGTCGGTTTAAATCGTTTTGGCCGGAAATAGATGCAGCAACGGGGCGAAAAGTACTTGGCGTGGGGGAGTGGTTCCCACTTCATTTTTCGGGCAACCATAGCCGTGGCGCCACTTTTTTAGACGCACGTGCTCAGCTTTCGCCAGCTATGGAATTGGCCATTAACGAGCTGCTGGCCGGGTTGGATGGTTTTGACTATGGTCGACTTGATGTGATGGTGGAGCAGCCCGACTTGCTTACGGTGGCGAGTAAAATCAAGGTGTTGGAAATAAACGGCGCCAATTCGGAGCCCGCCCATGTATACGACCCTGCTTCGTGGTGGTTGCGTGGCTTGTTGGAGCACTTACGCTTCCAGCGGATGATGTGGGTGGTAGCCTGTCGCAACCTTGATAGGGGAGCAAAAGGTGCTGGCTTACGGCAAACCTGGCAGGCGTTAATGACTTATCGCAGGTGGCAAAAGTCAATTTTGTGAGGTATTGTTTGATGATTCAGTTCGTGTAGCGTAAATTGTTCCCATGCACCCCTTTTTTTTCTGGCAACATCCTGTTTTTCGGCATTTACGTTTTCCTTTTTCGTGGTTTTTGTTGCCCGCATTTTTAATGGGGTGGATCATGGTGCCCGATGCTTCTTGGGAGCGCAGTTTGCAGTTGGCTTTTTTGCTGCATCTGCTGGTATATCCGAGCAGCAATGCCTTTAACAGTCTCCAAGATCGCGATGAAGGGCCCATAGGCGGCATGGCCAATCCACCTAAAGCACCGGCTTCGTTGCGGTGGTGGAGCTTGGCATTTGATTTTGCCGCCGTCGCGCTGGCTTTTTGGTGGTGGCAACCGCTGGCGGCGGGCATCGCCATTTACATTTTAGCTTCGCGGGCATACAGTTGGCGTCCCTTGCGTTTAAAGAAATATCCAATTGCTGGTTTCCTTACGGTGGTCCTTTTTCAAGGTCCCTGGGTCATGCTGCTTTGTGCCGCGTATCTTCCCGAGAACGCTTTCGAATTTCGGCAGCTTGGGGCGCCGGGAGCCTGGTATTTGGCATCGGCGCTGGTGCTGGCCGGTACCTATCCGCTCACGCAGGTGTATCAGCATGCGGCCGACAAAGCCGACGGGGTATTGAGTTTTAGTGCATGGTTGGGGGTGCAAGGTACTTTTCGTTTTAGCGCATTTGTCTTTGGTGCTGCTGGGCCATTTTTACTCTGGCCGCTTTGGAATGCCGACAGGATGGGCTTGTTGCTCCTCCTGGTAGTTGCTTTACTTCCCACCCTCTGGTGGTTTTTTAGCTGGTGGCGCAGCGTAAAACGCGACGCGCTCGATGCCAATTTTAGCAATGCCATGCGCATGAATGCCATAGCCTCCTCTTCGTTAAACGTGGCCTTATTGGTTGCAGGAGGCCTGGGTTTATGAGTTTCCTTCTCGGTATAAATACGGCAGTGCCCGATTTCGCTATTGGCAAGCAGGATTTCGAACGTTTTGTTGCCGATCAGTCGAAGGCCGATACACGATTGCTGCGCAAATTGCGCTGGCTGGTCGAAAAAAGTGGCATCGAAACCCGATACGCGGCATTACCCGACTATCAGTCGCCCTACGAGGCCCTTTTGTACTACCGAATCGGGGCGCCTTTTCGGGCAGGGATAGCCGAACGTATGGCGTTGTATGCCGATTTAGCGTTGCACCTTTCGGTGAAGGCAGCCGCCCGACTTGTGAGTCGTTTTGGTGCTCCTACACATCTTGTTTATACGTCGTGCACGGGTTTGTCGGCACCTGGACTTGAAATGAGCTTGTTGCGGGCGCTTCAACTACCGGCAAATGTGTTTCGGCATACGGTGAACTTCATGGGTTGCCATGCTGCCTTGCATGCTTTGCGCACGGCCCATTACATCTGTGCTGCCGAGCCAGCTGCACGCGTATTGGTGGTATGCACCGAGCTGTGCAGCTTACACTATCAAGATGCTTTACACGACGATGCCTTACTGGCCAATTTGCTTTTTGGCGACGGCTCGGCGGCGGTTTACCTGACTGGTAAAGCCGATTTTGAATCTCCCTTGCTTGAGTTTAAAGATTATTATACAGAGTTGTTGTCCAGCGGAGAAGAAGATATGAGCTGGGCCTTGAGTGAGGCCAGTTTTGCGATGCGTTTGAGCAGCTATGTGCCTCAGCTTTTGTCGACCCACATCGGTACCGTGCTACAATCGGCCGGTGCAAAGTGGCAACAAGCTCCCGATCAGCGTTGGAACTGGGCCTTGCATCCCGGGGGCAAAACCATACTCGATCAATTGGGACGTGAATTGGGATTAACCGAAGAGCAGCTGGCGCCTTCTCGTGGAGTGTTGCGTGAGTTCGGCAATATGTCGTCGGCTTCGGTGCTTTTTGTGCTGCAGAAAATTCTAAATCAGGGTGAATTAGCCCATAACCCCACGATTTTAGCCGCTTTTGGTCCGGGATTGTCGGTAGAAATGGCGTACGCAATACCTCTCAATCCTACAGCATGAGCTTTTGGCACTATCCCTATCGCTCGGGGCACAGCGAGTTGCTCGACCAAGAAAACCTGCCCGTGGAGGCTCTTCACCGGAATTTAGCGGAGTTGGCCCTGGTGAATCGCTGGCTGGGAGGCTACCGCATTTCGGAGCTGGCTTTGGCCGAGATGCAACAGCATTTTGTATTTCATACCCTCATCGACATAGGTACCGGCGGCGGCGACACCCTGCAACGTTTGGCAGCACAAGTACCCCAAGGAATAACCCTCGAAGGTTGGGATTTAAAGGCCGATTGTATTGCCTACGCCCAACAACATCATCATCGGCCGGAGATAAGCTGGGTGGTTGGCGATTTCAGGGAGGCTTTGCATAGTCGACCACCCGGTGTTCTTTTTCACGCTTCCCTCTTTTTCCATCACTTTTCCGACAAAGAGATTGCAGCTTTCATTCAGGAAATTGTGCAAGCAGGTCACGGCCTCATCGTGAACGATTTAGAACGCCACCGTTTTGCGCGCTGGAGTATCGCACTCATCACCCGCCTATGGCCAGGAGCTTCGTATCTGGTGCGTAACGATGCACCATTGAGCGTAGAACGTTCGTTTGTTGAAGCCGACTGGAACCGTTTGTTGGCAGGTATTCCGCAACTCAACTACACGCTGCGCTACCGACGTATGTTTCGTCATCAGCTCTGCGTGTGGCCAAAAGGAAGTGTCGAATGAAATACGATTTAATTGTTATTGGCGGTGGATTGGCAGGCTTGGCGTTGGCCATTTTGGAGGCAAAAGCGGGTCAACGCGTATTGCTTTGCGAACAAAAACATTATCCAGCGCACAAGGTGTGTGGCGAGTACATCAGCTACGAAAGTCATGCCTTTTTGCAACATCTGGGTTTGCCGCTGACCGATTGGGCCTTACCCGATATACAACGTCTGAAATTAACGGTGCCCAACTATGCGCTCGAACTCAATTTACCCTTGGGGGGCTTCGGATTGAGTCGACATAAGCTCGACGGTAGTTTGGCTCAACGAGCAAAAGCCGCTGGGGTAGAACTGTTGGAGGGCACCAAAGTGACCAAAATCAGCGGTAAATCTGGAAACTACCAGGTTGAAACCAATTCTGGTCTGTTTACCTCTTTTTGGGTGGTAGGTAGCTGGGGACGGAGAACATCGCTGCACAAGCAGCCACCGCAAAACCGTAATTATGTAGGGGTAAAATGGCATTATCACGGCCCTTTACCGGCCGATTTAATCACCTTACATACTTTTCGGGGTGGTTACGGAGGCATGTCTCGGGTAGAAGACGACCAAGTTTGTTTTTGCTATATGGTAGCGAGTGAGCGGTTGAAGTCGGCTGGCGGTATTCCCCAATTGGAGCAGCAGCTGCGCAACGAAAATCGACATCTCGACGAGATGCTCGCACCGCTTACACCTAGTTGGGGTGAGCCGTTGAGCATTTCACAACTCAGTTTTTTGCCGAAAACAAGAGTGCATGAAGGGGTTTTGTTGCTTGGCGATGCCGCGGGAAGTATCGCTCCTTTGGCGGGCAACGGCATGAGCATGGCGCTGCATGCCGCCTGGCTATTACACCAATGCTGGGAAAAGTACGGGCGTTCGGCGAGCGATTTTGAAAGCTTAGCAGCACGTTACGATCAACTGTGGCGTGCACATTTTGAACTGCGCACCTCGGTGAGTTATCGTTTGCAAGGTACTTTTGGCAAGGTGGTTCCTGCCACTTTGTTGTTTCGATCTGTGGGTGCATTTCCTGCCTTAGGTAAAGTACTTACGCGCTTAACCCATGGTCGTGTTTTCGGCCCATAGCTGATTGAAACGGCTAGTTTGCGTTGATTGTCGGTTCAGCTCTTTTATAATGTTGCATGCGCAACATAAATTTTGACAATGAAAAAATATTAACCGCAGAAAATCCTCTTTTTCGTGATTCTAGGCCATTTTTAGTGAGCTGACATGGAATTTTTTATTCAATTGATTTGGAGATTTGAAAATTGTAGTTCTACCTTTGCAGTGCGTTTCTGACGCACATAACTTATCAAGAAGAGCAGAGGGACAGGCCCGATGAAGCTCTGGCAACCGGCAATAGCAAGGTGCCAATTCCTGCCGAACCGAAAGGGGAGGGAAGATAAGGAGAAGACACACAGCTGCAGATGTGATGCGCTTTCGACTTATCGAAGGCGTTTTTCGTTTAAACGCTTTCGGTACAAATAATTGATGAGTGCGTGCTCAGACGTTTAAACCAAAAACGTCATGAACATAAACACCCAAATCCTGAACAGCATCCCTGTAGATGCACTCACGGGCTCCATCTCGGTTCCCATTTACCAAACTTCTACCTTTGTTCAAGAGGCTCCCGGCGAACACCGGGGCTTCGACTACGCTCGTTCGAACAACCCCACACGACAGGTACTTGAGCAACTAATCGCACAACTCGAAGGTGGTCACAGCGGCTTTGCTTTTGCCAGTGGTCTTGCTGCTATCGACTCTGTGGTGAAGCTGTTGAGCTCAGGCGATGAAATTCTAGCCATCGACGATTTATACGGAGGGGCTTTTCGCTTGTTTACCCAAGTTTATAATCGATTTGGCATCAAAATCAGGTATGTCGATACCGCCGATGCCGAAGCAGTGGCCGCTGCCATTGGCCCCAACACCCGCCTGATTTGGCTTGAGTCTCCCTCCAATCCTACCTTGAAGGTGAGCGATATCGCTCGAATTGCCACCATTGCCCACGAGGCAGGGGTGTTGCTCTGTGTCGATAATACGTTCGCTTCTCCGGTCATACAACAGCCCTTGTTGTTGGGCGCAGATTTGGTCATCCATAGTGCTACGAAATACTTGGGTGGCCATAGCGACCTAATCGCGGGTTTGGTGGTGGCCGCCAATGAAAATTTGGCTACACAACTCAAGTTTATTCAAAATGCTTCAGGCGGTATTCTAGCTCCATTCGATAGTTTTTTGGTGATACGCGGTATCGAAACGCTGCCTTTACGGATAAAACAACATAGCGATAGCGCACTGCTTATCGCTCGTTGGTTACAAACCCGCCCCGAAGTGAAGGCTGTGTATTACCCTGGTTTGGCGAGTCATCGTAATCACCATATCGCCGTAAAGCAACAACGGCATTTTGGCGGTGTGGTGAGCTTTAGTTTGGTCGACGATACGGAAGAGGCTGCTGTTCAATTTGTTACTGCAACGCGGCTGTTTAAGTTGGCCGAAAGCTTAGGAGGGGCGAAAAGTTTACTTTGCCACCCTGCCCGTATGACGCATAAAAGTATTCCAGCAGCAAAGAGAAGAGCCGCTGGTGTGGCCGACAGCCTCGTTCGCCTTTCGGTTGGCCTTGAAGATGCACATGATTTGATTGCCGACTTGGCCGATGCATTTGCCTTGGCGAAGGTGTCGAGCGAAGAGTTGAGCTGTAAAAGTGCCTTGCCGTTATGAGTCGTAAGTCACTTACCATTGGGCTCATTGGTTTTGGCTGTGTAGGACAGGGACTCTGGGAGGTTTTGCACCAGAGTCCTGGTCTTCGTACCCACATTGCCCGCATTTGTGTGAAGAACCCAGCGAAACCGCGCCGTTTGCCGGCACATTTTTTCACTTACTCGGCCGATGAGTTGATAGATGATCCAAACATTGAAATAATCGTTGAGCTCATCGACGATGCAGAGGCCGCCTGGGAGTTGGTGCGGAAAGCACTGCTGGCAGGTAAGTCGGTTGTAACGGCCAATAAAAAAATGGTTGCCGATCACTTCGAAGAATTGCGTGCCTTGCAGCAACAAACGGGTGCAGCACTGCTCTATGAGGCAGCCAGCTGTGCGAGTATACCGGTTATTCGGAATTTGGAGGAATACTATGACAACGACCTTTTGGAATCAGTCGAAGGAATAGTGAATGGTAGTACCAACTACATGCTCAGTAGTATGGAAGATGGGCAGCTTAATTTTCAAGAGGCGCTATGTGCAGCGCAAGCGGCAGGTTTTGCCGAAAGCAATCCTCAGATCGACCTCAGTGGAGCCGATGCCGCGAATAAGTTGGTGCTTTTACTTGCCCATGCCTTTGGGGTGGTGGCGTCGCCCAACGAAATTCCGTGCAGAGGAATTACGCAACTTTCCCCGATGGCGTGGCGATACGCCAAGGAGAAGGGCTTACAGTTGCGGTTACTGGCAGAGGCGCGACGACAGGGCGATACCGTTGCGGCAGCCGTTTGGCCTGCTTTTGTGGAGCAAAGCCATGAGCTGGCCGGAGTGAAGCGCGAGTTTAATGGGCTTGTAATGCAGAGTTGTTTCGCCGACAGGCAATTTTTCCTCGGAAAAGGGGCGGGTGCACACCCCACTGCTTCGGCTGTTCTGAGTGATCTTTCAGCACTTACCTACGGCTATCGCTACGAATATAAAAAGCTGCGTTGGAGCGGACGACCTCAATTGTCGACCGATTTCGAATTGGCCATTTGGTTGGGTTATGCTTCGGGTAAAAAGCCCGATAGTACCTCCTTTCGCACCATATTCAGTAGGTACGAAGGCACCGAGGGTGCTTACCTAACGGGTAGTATTGACTGGACGTTGCTTCAAGAGCAAAGTTGGTTTAACGATCCAGAGTATACCCTCATACGCTTGCCGCTTCCGTTGGTTGTGGTGCAAAATGCCGATCAACGAGCAGCTTAACCGAATTGTTAACGTATCAGCAGAATGTCAGCTTTTCGGCGGGGCAGCAGAAAACGAATATTGCCTGCGTTGAAGGCGTATAAAATTCCTGCTATGAAACCAAGCTATCGTTACGACCGCAGCCTGTTTTTGCTCTTGGGCCTCGCCCTGAGTTTGGCTACCACGCTCACTGCCTTCCGCTGGGCCAGCCCCGGCGATGTAATCTTGCCTGAATTTGAAGGAGAAACTTCGCCAGACGTGGAGGTAATCGATATTCCGACTACGGTACAAAACCGGGCGCAACAAAAAGCACTTCCAAAACCGACTATCGTGAATACCGTTGCGACCGAACCCTCTCCAGAGCCGTCGGCCGACCCGGTGGTAGAACCTACTCCAGATCCAAGCGCGCAAGGTACTGGTACTGTTAGCTTACCCCTCGACGACGAGACGGATGCCGATGAACCCTTTATTACTGTTGAAGACATGCCCGAATATCCTGGAGGTGAAGCCGCCTTGTTCCGCGACTTAGGCAATGCTTTTCGCTACCCTGCCCTCGAACGGGATATGGGCATTCAGGGGGTAGTGTATGTTTCGTTTGTGGTAAATCGCGAGGGGCAGGTAGAGCAAGTGAAGATTTTACGTGGATTGAGTGAAGGGCTGGATGCAGCCGTGATCAAGTCGGTAAAAGCCATGAAACGCTGGACGCCCGGCAAACAGCGGGGGAGGGCAGTTCCTGTGATTTACACCTTACCTTTTAACATACAGCTACGCTAGCGATTTGAGGTAGTCGCTGCGGGTGAGCCCATACCAAGCCTGATCGTAAAATTGGCCTTCCCAGTATTCGTGATCGCGCAGCAGCAACTCTTGTTTGAAGCCGGCTTTCTCCACCACACGTATCGAAGCGTGATTTTGGGGGAGGATGTCGGCTTCTACTTTATTCCATCCTAAGGTTATAAAAACGTGTTGAAGCACGAGTTGTACCGCTTCTGAGGCATAACCGCGACCTTTGAACCTCGGATCAAGTAAATACCCGATTTCGCCTTTATGGTGTTGCAGCTGCAAACGCCAAAAGCCGACCATCCCGATGAGTTCATCGTCGTTCGGCTGGCATAACGCCCAAACTAAACTATCGCCCAATTCCATATCGAGTAAATTGCTCAGAATTAATTCACGGGCTTCGTGCAGCGAACTAGCCATGGGCCGATGGATAAATTCCATCACTTCGGCTTGAGAACGCAAGCGGTATACGGCTTCGGCATCGTTGATACTGAGAGGCCGCAGCACGATGTGCCGACCGTGCAATATGGGAGCAATCAATGCCGATTTTGCTGGCGAATCCATAGGGTGAAAGTACAAAATAGGGAGGCGCAGGCAGCCAGCAACTACTCAAAAAGCTGGCGGTAGCGTCGGAGGGTCACAAAAAATACGAACAAAACCACTACACCACTCAAGGCTGCCAAAACTTGAAGTCCTACAGGTAGTTTGTTCACCAGCAATAAGATAGCTAAATCGAAGGCTGCTAAAAGCAACAAAACCGTAAGTAGAATCAAGTAGAGGGGCTTTTCCATGGTTGAAATTAACCAATTGTTTGCAGCATTACGAATCTAGTGCAGCCAGAAGCATGCGGAACTTTAGTTCAGTAGCAGCAGCTGGTTGTAAGTGGTTTTGCTCAGTTTTCCGCTTTTTTATCGCCTTCTCTTTGCGGCTTTTGCTCATGGGGTGCGAGCTAAGCATGGCGGGGATGCTTATTTTCTCTTCTTTTTCGAAAAGAGCGAAAAGATCTTCCATGCCTTTTGCGCTAAGCTTATTTTTCTCGAGTATGCGAAGGCTTTCATCGTCGGCCTGACTTTCGAATGCCCTTGAATAAGACAAACTCTGGAGGGTATGCGCATTGTCGGCTAAGATGGCCATAACGCCACTCGCATCGCTGAAAACGGCCGATACAAAGAGGTATCCGGCCAAACTTCGGGTGAGCGAACGTATCCCATGGCGATGTGTTACATGTGCCGCCTCGTGGCCAAGTAAGGCTGCTAACTGCTCGGGTGTTTCCATTTTCTTTAGCAGCTTGTCGTAAACCACTATATCGCCGCTGGGTAAGGCAAAGGCGTTAAATTCATCGCTTTCTACCACGTGGAATTCAAGCGATTTATGCTGAAGCTCAAGGGTTGCAGCGAAATCGTTCAACAAAGTGGTGAGGCTATCATTTACTACCTCGGTCTCGTAAATTTCGGCCATTACCCTATTGCCAATTTCCTCATCGAACGATTCTGGGATAAGTAAGGCCGCCGATTCGGCCAAAACCGGCAATACATAAAAATAGCTGGCAACCGATAGCCCTAAAAATACGACTGCTAAAGTAGTCCAGGTACGCACATTGGCTTCGAGCAAACGGCTGTAGAGCCCTTTGTGTAAACGAATACCCAGCTGCGCATCAAAAAGGGCTAAATTTTGTTCGCCTTCTATGGCCAAATAAGCTGCGGGGTTGCTTTTCAGTCGTAGTTCAAGCCAGCCTTTTTTCCGTTCACTTTGTAAGAGCAGGCTACCCCAACGGTGTTCTTGCCCTTCGGCATCGGTAAATACCAAGAGGTCGCCTTCGGCGTACAGCGCAACCTGCTGTCGACGTGCCGTTTTACCATCGAAGTAAGAGGCCGGTATGGTATTCATCAGATGATAAAGTCGATGTCGAGTAAATCACCAATATCGTCGGCCGTAGCGTCGCGGTAGTTTTCTTCGCTTTGAACAAGTTGGTCGAGATCAATATTGCCCTCTGGCCGAATGTGAAAGGCCATAAACGCCATGCTGCGGTTAACTACCCAAGGATAAGCTAAGCCCAAAGTAAGTACAGTAAGCAAGAAATTAATGACAAGGAGCTCGAAAAAGCTGCCAGCAGTTGCGGTAGAACGGAGTTTGATACGGTTAAAGTCGGGATCGACAATTTCCATATTGTTCACGTAAAAGTTGAAAAGGTTTTTAATCCACCAAAAGCTGTAAATACCCAACGTGAAGATGGTGAGTATGTAGCCACCCAAAAACAAGATAAAATACCTACTTCCGCTCCCGTTAAATTCGAAGCGAAGATTACCGAAGCGAACGTGGTCCCAGATGTAAATACGCAAATTATTGGTGAGAAACGGAGCGTATAGGCCGAAGGTAATAACCGTTAGAAACACCCAACTCCAGAAGTTACGAAACAACTCCGAACGGCTACCGCGATAACCGAAACGGATGCCTCGCCAACTGGTGCGCGACATGCGGTAACGGTAACTGCCGTGGATGGCAATGGGAATTAGACTCAGGAAGACAGCATAAAAAAGCAGTAATGCTAATACCGAAGCTTGATTGGTAAGAAAGAAAAAGAAGAGACCATACAGTCCTCCCAAAAGAAGGATGGCCTTGATAAAACCCATAAACATTTCCTTGCCCGTGCCGTGAAAGGTGAAGGGTTCTTTATTGAGCCGCGTATGACCGTAGAGGTATTGCAGTTGCCGAGCTTTGGCCCAAGGATAGTACAAGCCAACAGTCACCACGGTTAGTAGCCAGTTAACGATAAGCACTTTAAAAAATTCCCATCCTTCGCCAGCGTACGACAACCGATAGGTCGGTGAATTGGCTTGGTTTTCGGTAGGCTGAAGAGGTTCTTGCACGTTTTCCATAGTCGTTTGGGTTCAACAACGGCTGAAAATAGGTGCAGAATGTTATTTCACCAAATGCTTGTTTATTTTTTGGATTTGGCAGTTGGGTACCAACTTAAGGATATACTCGTTGTCCAAGGTTGAATCAAAGCAAAAAAGCGACTATTTCCACCTACTGAAGAAAAATAACCATCTGCTCTTTCAGTAAACGAAGAGGAAGCATGTATGCGAATAAAACGGAGATCAATACCTAATTTATTGCTGAGGTAAAAGGAAACTACCGGGCTCAGTTGAAGCGAGGCACCAGATAAGACTTCTTTTTCACTTTCAACATGTACTCTGCGCCAATACGTGGGTCCTATATCGATTCCAAAATGCATCCACTTGGTTACTGGCGTGTTTGGGCGAAACATAAAACCAAAGCCAGTATCCCGAAAACGAAATTGATCTCTTTGGTCAATTAAAACGCCAAATGGATCATTAATGGCTTTTGGGACAATATACTCTTGGGTAAAGTAGAGTTGTAAAATCGTGTGGTCGGTAACATAGGCACCCAATCGAATGTCCATCGAGTGCGTATTGAAGAGCTCTTGGTTGTAAATTTTCGGTAAATGTGAATCGCCTAAATAGTAGCCATAACTGCCCGAAACCAGGAAAGAACCCAATTTTGGCTGAGCTTGCACTTTCGCACAAACCAAACTGATGAAAATAAATGCTAAGATTCTCATGACTCAATACTACATAAAAGAATTGAAGTCGATAATACTTGACAGCATTTTTGTGGTCAAATGCTTCGATTTATCCTCCAAGAAACAGAAGCCAGCAAGCTAAATTGGTGATTGGAAAAGCCCGATGCGCGTATAAAATCGGCACCATCGCTGCGCAATTGCCGAAGTTCGGCCCGTACGAGTACGTTATTTGCTGCCTGGTAATCGGCATTGAACGACCAGCCAAAGGTAGAAAAGCCAACGCCCGAAGGGGAAGCAATCATCGAAGCATGCCGATCTTGGTACCACTCGCCCCGAAGACAATACTTCCAGCGTGTGGTAGTTTGGTAACGAATGAGCAGAACCGGGCTATACCACCATTGGTAGTTGGTGGCTCCTTTTTGGGTTTGCTCGGCCCCAATGTCAAAACCCAAGGTAAATTGAAGTACATCTCGCCAGTTGCGCTGTGCATATACATTCTGAAAAAATCGAAGCCGCCGAGTACTGTCGGGATATAATGTTCCGGTAAAACTGCTCCAGTTCACAAGCCAGTCGCCTTTTTTGTACAAGAGTTGAGTGCCCAAGGCCGGAAGCGTGCTGCCGCTTACGGGTAAAATACTTTGCCAACCGGTGAGGAGCAGTAGGTTGGTTTCTAGCTTGTCGTTGGGTACATATTGCAGACGTAAACCAGTTTCGTAATAAGGCGAATTTTCGGCGAGCAGAGAACGGCTCAAGGTGGCATTGTCGGCACTTATCGCACTTTCGAAACCAATGTGCGAGGCAAATAGGCCGGCGTCGAGCCATAGGTTCGACTTTATAGTCAACGCATAACCGATTCTTGCTTCGTGGATGGGGCGCAATGCCGGCAACTCGTCGCTGTAATTGTCGTTTACATAGGTGCCCGCCTGTAACTTCAAAGCAGTGCGCCAACGGCTCGTTCGATGTTCAATGCCCAGCAAAACAAGGTTAAGGGCTGGCCGTGCCTCGCTATCGTGATTGTACAAAAACGTTTGTCCACCACCCCTACCCGAAGTAGGTGCATTGAGGCGGAAAAAGCCGTCTACAAAGGCAATAAGGCGCGTTTCGCTCGAGTCTTGTGCGCTGCTGGCAACGGGAAAATGAAAAAAAAGGAGCAGACCTAAAAACAAAGTCCACACGTTAAACCTTTTCCTATATGAAAAAATCATGCGCCAAGATAGTTACAACCGAGAGGGCTAAAAAAGTTTCTATTGAAAAGTGTGCTGTTTTCAGCGATTAAAACCCTTTCGTTCACCTTTAACTCCCAACTCATCGCATGCGCTGTTTTATCCTTACCTTACTCGCCGGGCTACTTTTGCTCAGCAAAGCTCAGGGCCAGTTTTTAAAAGCCCAATACGAACTGCTCGATTACGACACTTTAGGCTTCGAGCCAACAGTCATCTCCAGCGGTCAGCTCGATTTAATGGTGGCCAGTCAGCCCGAGGGAAGCCTTACCACCCCTAAAACCGGCAACCTTAGGTTGCGTTTTTACCCGCAGAACCAGCCCATCAACTTTCAATCGCCTCGAGTGAAGCTCAATTTCCCCGGCAAAGTAAGGGTAATGAGCGCAGTGGCCTCCGATTTTTATGCCGATTTCTTCATCACCGGCGGTTTTATGGACACTACTTATTTGCCCAACGATACCCTCATTGGATTTGAGCCACTGGCGCTCGACCCCTTTTTGATGGCGGTAGATGGACAAACAGGATTTGTGCGTTGGGTGTGGAAGCGACCAGCGGCTCAAAACAACTACTTTACGCAACTGAGCTACAATGGCGACAGTTCACAACTGCTGGGTAGCGGTTTGTACAACGATGTTTCGGGTTGGCTGGCTGCCTTCGATGCAACCAACGGCAATTTACTTTGGGAAAAGCAGTGGCCAGGGGCTCGAACCGTTAGCGACGCGAAGTTTGACCCTTTTGTGCCGGGTGCAATCTTGTTTACAGGTACTATCGACGACTTTGGCGCACTCAATCAGCTGCCTACGCCGCTCACGCCTGCGCCCAATACCGGTTATCGTTGCTTTTTAGCACGTTATTTCCCGGCAACCGATGTAGTGCAATTTATTGCCACCGTGCCGTACATTACCTTCGATTTTAGTCCTCGTTTTATAGCCGACTGGAATGCGCTACAACCTGGGCCTGGTTATATCTGGACAGCGCCATACGTGAGCGCGACCAACAGTCAAGGATCCCAAATTTTTCAGCCTCAGTTTGCGCTTACCGGCAACGGCTACCCCGATAGTTTGGCGACAGAATTCGAATTTTATTCATATTCCAGTCTATCCGGCGGGTTTAGCAGTCCGGGCTGGATGCACAAAACCGCTGGTGCCGGTCCGGGCAGCTACTCCTTGAGCAGAACCATTTTGGGAGTATCCCAGCTTCGGAATCGTATGCAGTTGAGTACGGGTAGCAGTGTGAACGGCCTTGGCGACTTCATCGGTTCGCGGATGACTTGGGCGGTGAAAAGTACCGGTACCATTTCCTTCCGCAGCGATACCGCGAGCACGGTTGATACCACGCTTACCGTGCCTGGCGCCAGCGTGAACAATCCGCGCTGGGTGATGGTAGCCCAAAGTTTGGTTTTAGTGAACAGTACCGAAGAACCCAAATTGAATTTTAGCCTGTATCCCAATCCAGCCCAAGCAGCATCGGTTTGGCTCGAGTTAAACGCCTCAATAGCCAAAGCTGGGAATTGGACTTTACGCGACATACAAGGAAGGAGCCTACAAACAGGAACAATTACCGAAGCCCGTACGATGCTGCCCACCGAGGGTTTAGCCAAGGGAATTTATTTGGTGGAAATTCAGCAGCAACAGCAAAAGGCCGTTAAGCGCCTGGTGGTGAATTAGGGCCAGCTTTACTTCGATGTAGCGGTATGCAGCATGCCGGTTAACATTCGCTTTACTACCAGTTGATGAATCGATAACGGCAGGAAACAGTGAGTTTACACCTGCTTAAGTATGCCGTAATGTACGGGGGTGACTTTTGTGGTTTCAACCGTTTGTTATGCGTATACCAAGTTTACGATTCATGTTGCTGGCTGTTGCCCTCCTGTTGGTACAGCTCAGTAATGCCCAGCAGTTGGTGCATTATTGGAACTTCAACAACTCTAGCACGCTGAGTACGCTGCTAGCTCCCCAGCTAGGAAGTGGCACCATTACCCACATCACGGGGGGTATCAGCGCCATTCAAATTACGAGCAATACTGCTCAGGGATTTGATGTCACCAACCCCAATGCAAGAAATGGAGATGTGGCTGGCACGCACCTTCGTTTCAACGATCCGATAGGCGGTCAGTTGGAGTTTGCCATGTCTACCGCTGGTTTCAACAATGTGGTAGTTAAATACGCCACACGTCGTTCGGGCTCGGGTGCTGGTACGCAGTACATTCACTATAGCACCAACGGAACAAACTTCCAATTGTTGGATAGTGTGGCTCCAGTTGACGGTAACCCGACCTTACAGACCCTCAATTTTAGCAGCATTACTGCGGTAAACAACAACGCCAACTTCAAAATCCGCATTTCTTTTGCGGCTGGTGGCGGAAGTACAGTTGGAAACAACCGTTTCGACAACTTCACGCTCGAAGGCAGCCCGATTGGCGGCAACGATACTTTCCCGCCAACAGCGAGCTTTTCGCTCGCCAACAATAGCACTAATCAATCGCTAAATCTTCGTCCCCGCATCATTTTCAGCGAAGCCATGAAGTTGGTGGGTGGAGCAAATCTTACCACGGCCATGGCTGATACGGTACTTCAGCTGGTACAACTACCGGCCAATACGCCAGTAGCTTTTAGCACACAGTTGAGTGGCGATACCTTAACGGTGGTACCTACTGCTTTGATGAACAACACCCAGTATCAGCTGCGTATACGCGCAGGTCTCCTCAGCGACTTGGCAGGCAACCTACTCGCCGCAGGCAATCAAATCAACTTTACGACCATTGCCTTGCAGACCGTATTTCAGGCAGGCGATTTAGTGCCGGTAGCCTACCGCATGAACGCCACTTCCACACCCGATGCCATTGCCTTACTTACCCGGGTGAACATACTTCCCGGCACACTCATCCAACTTACCGATGCTAAGTTTACCGACAATACACCTGCCCAATGCCCTGGTGGAATTACTTGGACGGCTCCAGCAAGTGGTGTAGCTCGTGGTACAGTGATCGTTATTGGTACCGACGACGGAACAGCCAATGTAGGCACTGTAACCGGTAGCACCTTCGGCTTGAGTTCAAGTGGTGACCAAGTGATTGTATATGCCGGCACCCATACCAATCCTACCTTTATTACCGCTTTGAGCGCGAATTTATGGCTCACCAACAACACCAGCTGTAGCGGAAGCTCGAGCAAGCTGCCTACAGGATTAACCGATGGCGTGAGTTCGATCAACTTGAGCACCGCTCCGGGCAATGTCAGCGGACTTTCGGTAAACGCGTTTTACAATGGACCACAAACAGGTGCCAATGTACGCGATAGCATACTCAATCCTGCCAAATGGGTAGTATCCGGTTCAGGAACAGCAGCACAAACATGGCCTAGTTGGGCATTTGCCGGTCCACCTTCGGTAACTGCTGTACATGTGATGAACACTACGCAGATCCGAGTAATTTATAATCAGCCCATGCTACAGGCGTCGGCTACCACCTTGGCACGTTACAGCCAAATCAGCGGGTTGGTATCAGCTACCATGACTCAAAATGGAGCCTTGGCCGATACTGTTATCTTAACCTACAGTCCTGGTTTTGTGAATGGCCAGGCGTATACCTTACGCATCGATAGCGTGATGAATACCGATAGCATTGCCATGTTCTCGGCTTTCAACTTCAACTTTAGCTACAATACCACTTTGAGCTTCGACGGTCGCTACCGTGTAGTTGACGAAAACGCCGGAAGTTTCAATTTGCCGTTGCAGCTTCAGTTCCCTGCACAGAGCAGCTTCTTCTTACGAATAAGCCCACAAAGCACGGCATCGTCGGCCGATTACAGCTTCATGAGTCAGCGCATCAACATTGCCGCTGGCCAAACCAGCGTGCAGGTGAACATCCCGGTTGTTGACGACCAGCAAGCTGAAGACGATGAGTTTATCCTCTTCCAAATCGATAGCCTCAACGGCATGCAGTTGCAAGGGCCAAATTATTTCACCGTTTACCTGCGCGACAACGACCGCCGCATACCGGCACGCGACTCGGCGGTAAGCATGAGTTTGGTGACCAGTTTCGACCCGTCACCAACCGGTTCAACAACCGAAGTAGTGGTTTACGACCCAATCAGTCGCCGTTTGTTTACGACCAGCGCTATCGAAAACCGCTTCGACATCATCAATTTCAGCAATCCAGCAGCGCCCGTGACCGTACGTTCGGTATCGATGGCGCCGTATGGTGGCATTACGAGCATCGCCGTGAAGCCAGGATTGGTGGCCGTAGGCAGTCCGAATGCCAACGAACAACTCCCAGGCCAGGTAATTTTCTTCGACACCTTGGGCAACTTCAAGGCTCAGGTTACGGTAGGTTCACTGCCCGACATGCTTACGTTCAGCCCCGACGGCAACCGTTTGTTGGTAGCCAACGAAGGTCAACCCAATACCACCTTCAGCGTAGATCCCGAAGGTTCGGTGAGCATCATCAATATGTCTGATACCAACATCACCCAGTCGGATGTGACTACGGTAGACTTCACTTCCTTCAATGCACAAGAAGCAGCCTTGGTTGCTGCCGGCGTGCGCAAGGGCTCCAATATTGGTACACTCTCGCAAAATCTCGAACCCGAGTACATCACGGTAGCATCGGATAACAGCAAAGCTTGGGTTACGCTTCAAGAAAACAACAGCATAGCCGAAATTAATTTATTGAACAACACCGTCACGGCAATTCGTCCGATGGGCTTGAAAGACAACAGCCAGCCCGGTAATGGCTTCGACGCTTCCGACAATATTCCGGAAGTATTGCTGGTGAATTGGCCCACCAAGATGTTTTTCATGCCCGATGCCATTGGTCAGTATACGGTGAATGGCACCACGTATCTGGTTACCGCCAACGAAGGCGATGAGCGCGAATACCAAGCCTTGAACGAGCGCACCACGGTTGGCGCCGTAGCTATGGATTCTGCACGCTTCCCACATGCCGCCATGCTCAAAGAAAACCACGCCATTGGTCGTTTGCGCATCACCAACCAAAATGGCGATAGCAATGGCGATGGCGACTTCGACGATGTTATCAGCGTAGGTTCACGATCGTTTAGCATCTGGAATGCCCAAACCGGTGCTTTGGTATGGGATAGCAAGAACCAAATAGAAGTCATCACCCAGCTCGACCCAACTTTCGGCGCGCTCTTCAATGCCGACCACGAAAGCAATACCCGTAAAAACCGTAGCCGCTCGAAAGGTCCTGAACCCGAAGGTCTTACCTTGGCCAAAATGGGCGATCGCACTTTTGCCTTTATCGGCTTGGAGCGCATCGGTGGGGTAATGGCATACGACATTACCAACCCCAACAACCCGATCTTTAACGGTTATTTGAACCCACGATCGGCGACCAGCGTAAGTGGCGACCGTGGCCCGGAGACCATGATTTACATTGCTCCGCAGCAAAGTCCGAACGGCACACCTTACCTGGTGGTAGCCAACGAAATCAGTGGAACGTTGAGCATCATTCAGTTGCAGTTCAACCGCGAGTTGGTGAACAACAATTACAAACTACAAATCCTCCATGCTTCGGATATGGAAGGTGGTTTAGATGCGCCAAAAGACGCGCCGAACTTTGCCGCGGTGATTGATACTTTGGAAGGCACCTATCCGAATACCTTGGTATTATCGAGTGGCGACAACTTCATTCCAAGTCCGTTTTTGAGTGCTGGTGAAGATCCATCATTACAAACGCCATTGCGCACAGCGGTGAGCAGCTTCTACCCAGGCACCCATGCGGTACGAGCAGCGATTGGTCGCCCCGACATCACCATCCTGAACTTGATAGGCTTTAATGCCTCGGTATTTGGTAACCACGAGTTCGACTTGGGTACCGGCGAGCTCAACAGCATGATAGGTGTAGACATCCGCAGCAGCGGAGCCGACAAACGTTGGATTGGCGCCCAGTTCCCTTACCTGAGTGCGAACCTGAACTTCAACAACGACGCGAACCTGGCCTACTTGGTTACTGCCGACGGACAGCGCGACACGGCCTTCCGTACCCCGGCGAACATCACAGCGAACAACCAGAAGAAAGGCATTGCACGCTCGGCAGTGATTGAGCGTGGCGGCCAGCGCATCGGTATCGTAGGTGCCACCACCCAGGTGTTGGCCTCGATCAGCTCACCAGGAGCTACCACGGTGGTAGGGCCTACGGTGAACGACATGCCCGCCTTGGCAGCCATCCTTCAGCCGGTGATCGACAGCTTACGCATCGGTCAGGGCATCAACAAAATCATCGTACTGTCGCACTTGCAGCAGTTGAGTTTAGAGCAAGCCTTGGCGCCATTGCTCACAGGTGTTGACGTAATCATTGCAGGTGGCTCGCACACGCTGCTTGCCGACGGCAACGACGTACTGCGTGCAGGCGATCAGGCAGCAGGCACGTATCCAATACGCACAGTAAGTGCCGACAGCAAGCCGCTATTGATTGTGAACACATCCAGTGAATACCGTTATGTAGGCCGTTTGGTACTGCAGTTCGACAGCCTTGGCGTGATTGACACCACCTTGTTGAACCCCGCCATCAACGGTGCCTATGCCACCGACTCGGCAGGCGTAGCGCGTGTATGGGGCAACTATGCAGCAGCCTTTGCGCCGGGCACCAAGGGTACCCGCGTGAAAGCCCTCACCGATGCCGTTCAGGCGGTGATTGTAGCCAAAGACGGCAATGTGTTTGGTAAAGCGAGTGTGTTCTTGGAAGGTCGCAGAGAGTTTACACGTACCGAAGAAACCAATTTAGGCAACCTCACTGCCGATGCCAACTTATGGATGGCTCGGCGGGTAGATCCAACGGTGACCATCTCGTTGAAAAACGGAGGCGGCATACGTCAGGCGATGGGTACGGTGAATGCCGTAGGCAGTAACGTAACGCTTGGTCCTACAGCAGCCAACCCAGCAGCGAACAAGCAGGCCGGCGACATCAGCCAGCTCGACATTGAGAACTCGTTGCGCTTCAACAACCGTTTGAGCTTATTGACCATACCGGTTACGGGTATCAAAGCCCTGTTGGAGCATGGTGTAGCCGAATCGGTACCGGGAGCAACGCCGGGTCGCTTCCCGCAGGTGGGTGGCTTGGCCTTCAGCTTTGACCCTACGCAGCCAGTAGGCAGCCGGATACGTTCGGTAGTGTTGATCGACTCGGTGAACAACCGCCTCGACACCTTAGTTCGTCAGGGCCGCTACCAAGGCGATAGCACACGCACCTACAAGCTGGTGACTTTGAACTTCTTGGCCGGAGGTGGTGACGGTTATCCGTTTGCACCATACGCCAGCACACGCAGAGACCTCGACACGATGATTACCACCCCGGGCACGGCAACCTTTACAGTACCGGGTTCGGAGCAGGATGCCTTTGCCGAATATATGTTGGCCAGATACCCTGCCGCTAGTCCGTACGGCATCGCCGAAACGGCAGCAGCCAACGACTTCCGCATCCAAAACCTGAGCCGTCGTAACGAAGGATTGGTGCCATTCGACTTTGCAACCTTACTTGCACCAGCCAACAACAGCCGTTTGGTGACTTCTCCAACCAATGTTGCCCCGGTGAACATTACATGGAGGCCGGCAATAAATGCACAGAGTTATAAGTGGTCGCTCGACCTACCAACAGGTACATTTGCCCCAGGTTTAGTGAATTTGCTTTCGAACAACAACGGTACCGACACTGTACTTACCCTCGCAAACAACCGCATCGATACCCTCTTAGCATCGTTGGGTGTACAGCGCGGTGATAGTATCCAAACCAAGTGGACGGTGAAAGCTTTCTACAACAATGGCGCTGATAGCACTTTAGCAGCTTCGTTCAACCTTAAATTGGTACGCCAACAAATTCAATTGGGCAGCTTCAGCTTAATCGCTCCAGCCACCAATACACGTTTGGTTACTGAACCAGGAAACAACACTGCGATTAATGTAAGCTGGAGAAGTTCTTCGAATGCTGCAACTTACGAATGGGTAGTCGACCAGCCCGGAGGTAACTTCAGTAATCCGATGCTCACTTTGCCCTCGCGTAATAACGGCACCGATACCGTTTTGGTACTGTTGAATCGTTCGGTTGACTCCTTGCTGAACCTCTTAGCAGTAGCACCTGGCGACTCGGCACAACTCATCTGGAGCGTTCGCGCCATCAATGGCAGTGTAAACCGTCTAGCAGATGCGCCTTTCAACATCAAATTGGTACGAAGTGCTCAATTGTCGGCATTCAACCTCCTTACCCCAGCCAACAACACACGTCTCGAAGTGCGTGGACCTGCATCTACTCCGGTTACCATTAGCTGGGAGAGCAGCAGTAGCCCTGCAGCTGCACCAATACGTTACCGTTGGTTGGCCGATCCAGCAGGAAACTTTACGAATCCGGCATTACAACTTATTGCCGACAATGCAGGAGCAAATGCTCGTTTGAGCCTCACAGCAGGCGCACTCGACACCGTACTTGCTGGCGTGGGTGTAGCCATTGGCGATAGCCTTACCTTGCAATGGACGGTAACAGCAACGAGTGGTGTAAGCAGTCGCAATGCAGTAAGTGCATTCACCTTGAAGCTTATCCGCATAGGCCTTACCACTTCGGTGGAGCAACTCAGCGCAAATGCTATCCTCATGTATCCAAACCCGGCTAGCGACCAGCTCACCTTGCGAAGCGATGCTGGCGAACTTGAATCGATAGCCGTTTACGATTTACTTGGAGCTGAAAAACTGCGATTGTCGGTTGCAGCTACCGAAGTTGTACTCGACCTGAACCAACTGAACGCTGGCAGCTACATAGTACGTGGCAGCACACGCAACGGACAGTTTGCAAAACGCTTATTGGTGGTACGCTAATCGCATACTGCTTCAATGGAAAGACCCCCGGCCATAGGTCGGGGGTCTTTTTAGTATGTGTTAATTGCATTTTTTGGATGTTCAATGCAATTAGGTTTTGAACGATACGTATTTGTTGGAATGGTATTTACTCGTTACATTGCATGTGAAAACAATACCTACAAGATGAATAAATCGAAAGTAGTTGCAGTATTGGCAGCGCTAATCTTTTCCTGTAATATACTTTACGCCCAACTGAATACATTAGGCCCATTTCGGTTGCTTGCGCCCATTAACGACACTTTATTTTATACAGCACCCGGTAGTTTGAGTTCGGTACGTTTTGTATGGACAACTTCCGAAAATGCGATTTACTACACTTGGTTATACCTGAGTTTGAGTATTCCTGGGAACCCAATTGTAGAGGCTCCGGTACTTCGGGTTCAGGCTCCCGATACTACATTGACCCTTACCATGGGTTATTTTGACCATATTTTAGATTCATTAGGTGCTGTATTGCCCGGAGATAGTGTTCAAGTTGCATGGGGCACTATTGCTAAAACTTCCATCGATTCGGTGGGTAGATGGTGTGATAGTGGAAGGACCTTCTGGCTCGTACGTAGTGCCCAAATACAGGCTTTTGATTTACTAAGCCCTATAAACCAAACGCGAATTTTATTGGGTGGTAACCCTTCCAATCCGATGCAATTTAGTTGGCAAAGGGCGGTGAGTCCAGCCCCTTCTAACGTACAATATGTTATTGAGCTAGCTACTTCGCCCAATTTTACAAATTCGCTGTATGTGGGGGCTTCCGATAGTCTTGGCTTATCACCTCAAGTAAGCTTCTCGGTCGTGCAATTCGATTCGCTTTTAGCCGCGGCTGGGGTTAATTTAGGTGATAGCATACAGTTGTATTGGAAAGTTGTAGCGCAAGTGAGCAGGACCAGCGTTAGCTCCACCTCAACATACAGCGCATGGTTTGTTCGTACGGGTCTGACAAGCAGCATCATCCGCGTACCTGAAAATCAATTTAGCCTATATCCCAATCCGGCAAAAGAGCTTGTACGAATAAACGGTCATGGGGCCGTGATGGAGGATGTTAGGGTCTTCTACATGAACGGTGCCGAAGTAATGCAGTTACAGCCGCAAACCGATGTAGCAGAATTGCAAGTGCATGCTTTACCTGCGGGTATTTATGTGGTTCGTGTACAATCCAAATTGGGAGTCTTCAATAGCCGCTTGGTCATATCCCGATAGACCACCAACCTTTAACAGCCTTCGCTTCGGAGTGGGTTCTATTTGGTACTTTATAGCGCGATTATGAAGGCCTGCAGCTGCTGCCGGGCCGTAGCCGAGAAAGGCAAACCCTTGCCCGTGGCGGCACTTACTTGTACAATTACCGTTTCGGCTTTGGCCACCAGTTTACCAGCTTGAAAAAGCTGCTGATACAGTTTGAGGGAGCTGTTGCCAATGCTACGAATGCCTGTGCCAATTTCTACCGTGCCCGGCCAGTGCAACTCAGCCACTAGCTGTAGCTGGAGCGAGGCAATCACGAAACTCGATGCGGGTTCAAGCAGTTCGTTTTTGGGGTCGTACAAAAACTCCACGCGACCCGTTTCGAGATAGGTGGCGAAGCAGGCGTTGTTTACATGACCCTGCCTATCGGTATCGGCATAGCGTATTTTATCGAAGGTGCGCTGCGGAAACTGTTCCCAGGCAAGCACGTACTCGGCGCTGTTTTCCATGCTGCAATTTACAGCGCTTAAGTCAAACTAACCCTCAACTTGTAGTGCATCTTGGGACGCATCTGCTGAATATTCGAGCAGGTCGGCTGGCTGGCAATCGAGGGCAGCGCATAACGCTTCGAGCGTGCTGAAACGTATGGCCTTGGCTTTCCCGGTTTTGAGTATCGAAAGATTGGAGAGGGTGATATCTACCTTGCTCGATAGTTCGTTCAACGACATCTTTCGTTTAGCCATCATCACGTCGAGGTTCACAATTATGGCCATGATTAAACAGTTAGCTCGTTTTCTTCCTGCAACAACACCCCTCTGCGAAATACTTCGGCAATAAAATACACCACCCCACCGAAGAACAAAATTTCGGCATAGGCCCATTCAACAGGTGTAGTGATGTTTTGTTGTAATAGCCATTGGCTGATACCGTGACCGAAGATGGCGGTGATTCCTGCAATAAGACTGGTTTGACTAATTTTTTCGATGGTCAGCGCAATGTCGTTGCTGAAAGGCCGATCGGATCGAAGCTTCAAGGTGATGCTCACGATGAGGTAGCCGATGTAAGCTTGAAGTGCATGGAGCAAAATATAGGTACTCGAATACAAGATGAAAACTTGTTGGGAGCGTTCCCAAACGGCCGAAAGGTCGAGCCCCATGTATAAATCGGCAGTGGCCGCGGGATTTACGAACAAACTCACGCCAGTGCTCACCATTAGGGCACCGGTTTTAATGCACAGGCCAATAAAAATGATCCAAAAGAACAGCTTAACCAGCCAAAGGATGAAAGTAGAATAGGTACGCATAGAGAAATACTTTATGCAAACATCAATAAAAAATTATTGATAAACAATAAAAAAGTATTGATAAAAATTAAACTACTGCCGAGATGCTTTGTATTCGGCTATTTTAAATTCGAGTCGGTTGAGTTTTTCCAAGGTTTCGTCGTAACCAATTACCATGAACTTGCGTGCATTCTGGATTTTATAGAGGTAAACCAACAAGGCTTTTTTATGGGCTTCGTCAATGGGCAAAGGCTGTTGAATACTGTCGATTTTGCCGGCCTCGTTGAAATGAAAATAAGGACTCAATGCTTGATTGAAAGGTTGGAAGTAGTGTTCAAAAAATTGCATCTCGTCGTAGCTTTCTTCCAGATCTTTCATGCCCCGATAATCGTATTCGTATAAGCTGATGATTAAGTTGCGAAGGCTGTCATCCTGAATCAATTCAAGTCCCTTGGATTTGAGCGTTTCATAGCCCGATACGTTTTGCAACAAAATAAAGTCGCGTGTAAGATTGTGGTAGTGCCACCAAATGGAGTCGTTGGCTATGGGCACTCCATCCAGCAATCTTCTGAAAAAATGAGTTGCACTTATCCCATTTTCATGACCTTTTATGTTGCCTTCTATGTCTTCTCGGTCTTTTTTGATGCCACTTTCTATTTCGGCCAATATTTTTTGTTCGGCTTGGGCATCTCGCCGGTTCGTATTCCAATTGTTCAAGGCAAAGGCCGAAACTACCGCGATAAATATGGAGAGGAATTCGAACCCAAAGCGACGGAAATTACGGGAGATGAACTCCCAGCGTACGAAGGAAAAACGACTTTCAGGCATATACCACAATTAGCGACCGAAAAATAGAAATAGTTGGTGTGCTTTTGGGCCGAAGCAAAAAAAAGCTTCGAATTCCTGCCAATCGAAGTGCCACGGAATGACCAGAGTGGCCTTAAATCTCTAGCGGAAATGGGTCTTCAAACGACTGACCTTGCTGGTAAAGCCCTATTTCGGCTTCATTCAACAAACAGTGTTCGAGTTGGGCTACCATGGTTACTTGATCGAGCTCCTGACCAATAAATACCAATTCATTGGTCCTGTCGCCCCAGTGTTTACTCCAGCGTCCTTCGATATAGTCTTTGTTCTCTACAAAAGCGGCATAACGAATGCGATCAGAAAAGGGCATACTTGCCCACCATACGCCAGCTTTCTCAATACGTGATGAACCACCCGCTTGCGAAAAGTTAATCGCGTCGTTTGGCCTCGAGGCCATCCAAAATAAACCTTTGGCACGAATTACACCCTCGGGATATTCCTCGTTAAGGAATTTACACCATCTGCCTGGATGAAAAGGTCGTTGGTCGCGAAATACAAAAGAAGAGATGCCGTATGCTTCGGTTTCGGGGGTATGTGCTTCATTGGCGAGTTCCTTTTGCCAGCCGGCCGAATTTTGAGCCTCCTCAAAGTCGAAGAGTTGAGTGTTCAATATTTCCGACGGGTCTACTCGGCCAAATTCCGAGCTGATGATGCGCGCACCAGGGTTGAGCTTGGTTAGCGCTGCCTTGAGTAAACCTACTGTTTGGGTATCTACGAGGTCGGTTTTGTTGAGGATGATCACGTTGGCAAACTCTATTTGATCGGTCAGCAAATTCACAATGGTGCGGTAGTCGCCTTCCATATCGGTAAGTGCGCGGTCGCGGAGTAATTCGTTGGTGCCAAAGTCGTTGAAGAAGTTGAAGCAGTCTACCACCGTAACCATGGTATCGATGTAGCTGAATCTGGAAAGATCGATGCCCTTTTCTTCATCGACAAATGAGAACGTTTGTGCTACGGGAACAGGCTCGCTGATGCCCGTGCTTTCGATGAGCAAATAATCGAACCGCCCTTCAGAAGCGAGTTTTTCTACTTCCACCATCAAATCTTCGCGCAGCGTACAACAAATACATCCGTTGCTCATTTCTACGAGCTTTTCTTCCGTGCGCGAAAGCACGTTTTGCTCGGCAACCAAGCGGGCATCCACATTTACTTCGCTCATGTCGTTCACAATTACTGCTACTTTGAGCCCCGCTTTGTTGTGAAGTATATGATTGAGCAGGGTAGTTTTACCGGCACCTAAAAAGCCACTCAGTACGGTTACGGGAAGTTTATGGGTGTTCACAATTGCAGTTTCTAATTGGACCGCAATTTAGTGTTTATCTTTCTAATGCAACAATGTTGCATAAAAGATTTAACGCTTGAAAACGATTGTACTTTTACTTTTTTCCGGCCTTTTTAGCCTTTCGCGCGGTTTCTATCGCGATATTCCTCATCAATACCTTTGCCGGCCATGATCAGATCGATGCTTTTGTCGATGCGGGCATAACGTGTGGCGGCTTGTTTGGCCGACTTAAAATGCAGCAGATAGCCACGCTGCCTGCCTGGAGTAAGCGCCTCGAAGGCCAGTTTTAAGTCAGGAAATTCTTCCATCCGTTCTTTCAGCTCTTCGGGATAATCGTGGCTGTGATCACGTTTGAATTCCACCTTATCGCCAGCACGTGCTTTAGCATTTTCGAGGTAAGCTGCTAAATGTGGGGCTGCTCGGTCGAGATCGTCCTGGCTGCGGAAACGAATCAAGCGGGTGGTTTGGGAATCATCGCCAGGTTTTTCGAGCAGCGCATTCGGGTCGGCAAGCAGTACGCCCTTAAAAAAGCCAATGCTGCAGCTGTCTTTCGTAAGCCCTAAAACCGCTACGTTGTGGCCATCGTGCATATAACAGGGTACTCCCCATTTGCGGGTTTCGGTGAATCCGGCTGCCAGCATATAATCGCGAAGCTGCTCGAGCAAGTCACGCCAACGGTTGACCTTACAGCGTGGCGTGCCGCCCAATGCACAACGGCCGCAACCGTCGGCCATAAAAACATCTACGGCAGGATCGAGACGAATCATAGGGTTAATTTCGGGAAATTGCGGGTTAGTTAGTGCTAAAATTTCACTGCCTGCCCTACTGTGAGCAGGTTGTGGTCAGGGTCAAGCACCGAAAACTCCCGCTGTAGCCAGCTTTTGGTTTCGAGTTTGCCTCCGTCAGGAATATTCACACCACGCGTGCTCCATGCTGCATACAAGGCATCTACATCATCGCAACGGAGGTACACCTGACCGTAGTTTTCTAGGGGATTGAGGGTGGTATGCTCAAAAAAATGCAACTCAATACCGTCTTTGGCCAACAGCAAATAACCGGGGTAATCGGCGGCACCTACATCGGTGAAACCCAAATTTTCGGTATAAAATCGACGCGTCACGGCTTTATCACGCATGGGTAGTTTCGGATGTATTTGCAAAAGTGCCATAAGTACTGTTTGGTCTATGCAAGATAGGGTGAAAATGCTTCATGGCTTTTGGCACTACATAATTGGGTGCGACTATTGGCTGATAAAAAAAAGCCAGCCTGAAAACAGACTGGCTCCGTGACTTTTGAAGGACTTAAGGGCGATAAGTAAGGTTGCCGCTCACTATGGTGTTGGTGGTGTCGGTAGTACGTTTCACCGGAATGTTGGTTACAGTAGCAGAAACAACTCCATTGGTATTGACAACGGCAACGGTACCGTTGTTTGTGGCCGACTGCCAACCGCGGTTGACGATTGATATCGAGATGGCAACTGCGTTTGAGTCGGTAGTGCTAAACAGTGAAAGAAAGGGAATGATGTTGTACGTGCCGGTACGCGGCGTATTGGTTTTAAACCACAGTTGAAAGGCCTCCAGAGAATCGTTGCTACCGTTGCCCATCAATCCCCAGGTAGTCCCACCACCATTCCAAACAGCGCTACTGCCTGTATTGGTATAGGTGATTCCTTCAACAGTCCATTTGTTTTCACCAGGATTATTGGTTGTTGGGTTAGTAGGAACAGGGTCGGGGGTTACAGCTTCTTTTTCGCAAGCGGTGAATCCTAGTGCACTGCTAAGGAGTGCAAGAAAGAGGAAATTTTTCATGAGCTAGTTTTTGTCAAAGGACGATGTTCTGGATTTGGCAAAACCTACCCTGCTGCACGCAATTTAGGAGAGTTCACTGCGTACTGGTACGCATGTTTCAATCAAAATAAGTCTTAACGCCACTTCCATTAAAAAAATTAATGAGATAGTTGCTTTGATTCGGTGTTCAAAAGGACTGAATAGGATGGTTGAATCAACAGCTTGAGCTAGTCGCCCATGGGGCAATTTCACTCTGGAAGAAGGCCAAATGCTTCATCTTTTGGATCAACCTCCTACAAAAGGGGAGTGTAAAGCTGTTTTTTTCTCCGCCAATTTGGAGTGAAGGTAGCCTACACTAACGAAGTGCTAATCGTTGGTGCCGATTTGGGTGCTTTTGTACAAGGCGTGCATGGCCAGTACGTGCGGAAAGCTGATACACGATAAAAAGATGAAAAATAGCCCCCAACGCGATAGACCCGCGAAGGTATCGGCTTCGGGCCATAAGAAGTAAAACCCGAGTAGCAATACCCAAGCGCCGAGGTGAAATGGCAAAGCCTGCAGCCAAAGTTGTCGACTGGTGAGCTGGAGCCGCTCCCGAAGGTGCTGCCAACCCGTGAGGCTATGCTGACCGATAAAGTAAAGGCCAAAAGCAACGAGAAGCGGTAAGCCGCTGGCCAGCATCAGCCAAAAGGTGGTAAGCAACAAGCTGTATTTACGTGTATACACGGCATAAACGATCCATGGCGTCATGGCCCAAGCCGATATTTCCACGAGCCATGGAAAGGTGCCGATTTGTGCTAAGATGAGGTTGGTTTCGGTCGTATGGCTGCTCAAAAGGTACAGGAGCAATGAGCTCCCCCAAACAAACGACAAGGATTTAGAAAGTCCCCACAACAAGCCGTCGGCTTCACCAAAATGCCAGGCCGAATACAGCAAAAAGACAACGAGCGCTACCGAAGGGAAAAACAGCCAAACCACAGCCACCAAAGCCGCTTGACCCAAATAACTCAGAACAAAGGTAGGTAGCTGGAGTTGTTTCGTACTCGGTAGTCTGAGCAAATGATCGACAGCGCCGTGCGGAAATCCTACCCACAGCATGCCCGCTGCCAAGAGGGTATAGGCCACGGTATTTTGTACACCGTTGCTGAATTCAAGTAACCCAAAAACCAGCGTAAGCAGCAGCAAGCCTAGGGGACGAACCAGTGTTTTTTGGCTCCATTGAGAGGCTAAGGCCTGTAAAAATGGAAGCCAGGGCAAACGGCTAAATAGGCGAATGTCTTCTTGCAAGCTGCTTTTTTCTTCGAGAAACCGAAATACGTCTTTGGCTGGAGTTAAGCGGAACAATTGTTCGAAGATGGGCTTCCCCAGCTCAGGTTTGTTTTCGAGTATGTGCAGCAACAGGCCGTCGTAGAAGCCATATCGGCTATTTTTCGGCCCCTGCTTGAGCTGGTCGAGCGAGGCTGCCACAGTTGGCTCGTCGGCAAGCAGCTCGGCTATGCCCACAGCCTGTTGGAACATATTTTTGAAGGCATAACCCGTGCTGGGCTTGATGTTGTAGTTGCGGGCACCGAGGGGAATCACTCCTTTTTGCAACGCTAGATCGATGCGGCCATTGCTCATGGGTATGCAGCCACTTTCGTCACTCAGGCGTGTATAGTTGCCAAAGTGCTGTTGGATGTAGGCATCGAGGATTTCTTCGGTGGCAGCGGTTTCTACCAAGCTCGATCCAAAACGGGTGAGTTCAACCAAGGTGGTATGTTCATCGAACGGAAGCACATACATGAATTGGGTATGTCCTTGTTGGGGCACGTCAAAATCCATCAGCCGCATGGCCGCGGGCTGCGACAAAGCTTGCTCGAAACGAACCGTCCAACCGATAAAACTTTGAAAAAGGTGTATTTCACCTGCTACTTTGGGTAAAAACTGAGGTGTACGTGAATCAAATACCCAAGTTGCAACGAAGGTTTCTTCACCGCAGCGTATACGACCCCCTTGATCGTCGCTGTAAATGCGCTCAACCTGGGCTTCCATCCAGGGCCACCCATACTTTTGAGCCAGCGTACGTACTTCAGCCAACAAACTGCTGCTGTTGAGTTGGTAGTACTTGAGCGGTTCTAGCGATTGTAACCTTCCGTCGGGCAGCTGCAAAATCGACCACGAATGGGCAAGCAGCGGCTGTAATGATAGCACGATGTTTTCTTGACTTTCGGCCCAAAAACAAAAGGTTTTTTCGGCTGGCGCTTGTATGTCGCGGTCTATCAACAACACCTTTTTATCCGCCAGCAGTCCCCGATGCTCGAGTTGCAACAACAGCAAAGCCGCCGACGCGCCCGTGCCTACGAAAATGTAGTCGTAACGGGTAGGGGAAGATGGGCGAACGAGCGTATCGGGCAAAAGCGTAGGATGAGGGTTAGTTCCTACAACAGCAGTTTTGCCAATTTGATTAGCGAGTAATAAATTATTTCAACGATATAGGCTCACGGCCTTTGGCTCTAGCCTTTACTTTTCGCAATGCGAAAGCCAAAACTTCTATTGGCATCCCGATGAAGACACCCAAGCGTACCAACGGCAACTACCGATTTTATTGCACACAAAAAAACCGGCCCTGTAAAGAAGCCGGTTTTGCGGAATACGCTATTTTAAACACGTTCGGCGGCGAGACCCCACTTTTCGGGTGAGCGCCACAAACTCGAGAGCAGTAGCTCCCGCATGAAAATGTACTCTTTCGGGAGCTTGTCGTACATCTTGCCGAAGAGCTCCTCGTGACTCAGCACCTCTTGCTTCCACATTTCACGGTCAACATGCATGATCTCCTCGAATTGTTCACGACTAAAATTCAGTCCCTTCCAATTGATGTCGTCGTAGGTAGGCATCCAACCTACAGGACTTTCGACAGCACCGGTACGGCCACGTACGCGACCAATCACCCATTCGAGCACGCGCATATTGTCGCCAAAGCCTGGCCACAAGAAATTGCCGTCTTTGTCTTTCCTAAACCAGTTTACCACAAATATCCGCGGCGGATTCGGCAGCTTGCGGCCAAACTGCATCCAGTGGTTGAAGTAGTCGGCCATGTGGTAGCCGCAGAAGGGTAACATGGCAAACGGGTCGCGACGAACCTGCCCCAGCACGCCAAAGGCGGCGGCGGTCATCTCTGAGCCGATGGTAGATGCGGCGTAAACGCCAAAGTTCCAGTTGGCACTTTGGTACACCAACGGTACAGTGCTCGAACGGCGACCGCCGAAAATAAAGGCGCAGATTTGAACGCCATTGGGATCTTCCCAGGCGGGGTCGAGGCTTGGGCATTGCGCTGCCGGTGCGGTAAAGCGGGCATTGGGGTGCGCTACGGGGTCGGTGCCAGCCGGATCGTGCAGTTTGCCTTTCCAGTTGGTGATGCCCGCTGGCACTTCTTTGCTCATGCCTTCCCACCATACATCGCCATCGGGCGTTACGCCCACATTGGTGAAGATGGTATTGGCCCGAATGGAGGCCATGGCATTGGGGTTGGTCTTTTCGTTGGTACCCGGTGCCACACCAAAATAACCGGCTTCGGGATTGATGGCATACAACTTACCGTCTTTACCCGGCTTGATCCAAGCAATGTCGTCACCGACGGTGGTAATTTTCCAGCCTTCCATCTCCTTGGGTGGAATAAGCATGGCGAAATTGGTCTTGCCGCAGGCACTCGGGAAGGCAGCGGCTACATAGGTTTTGTCGCCTTGCGGACTTTCGGCTCCCAGAATAAGCATGTGCTCGGCGAGCCAGCCTTCTTCACGTGCCATCACCGAAGCGATACGCAATGCGAAGCACTTTTTGCCGAGCAGGGCATTTCCGCCGTAGCCTGAGCCATAACTCACAATGCTACGTTCTTCAGGGTAGTGCACAATGTACTTCGTCGTTGGGTTGCATGGCCATTTGGCATCTTGCTGACCGGGCTCGAGCGGCGCACCTACCGTATGAAATGCGCGAACAAAATTGTCGTCGATGTAGTCGAGCACCTTGCGACCCATGCGGGTCATGATTTTCATGTTGGTGACCACATATTCGGAGTCGGTGATTTCAACACCTATTTGAGAAATATCGCTGCCAAGCGGACCCATACAAAACGGGAGCACAAACATGGTGCGGCCGCGCATACAGCCATCGAGCAATGGATTGAGGGTGGCTTTCATTTCGCTCGGGTCCATCCAGTTGTTGGTGGGACCGGCGTCTTCTTTGCGGCGACTACAAATGTAAGTGCGGTCTTCTACACGAGCTACGTCGCTCGGGTCGCTGAAACAAGCGAAACTATTGGGGCGTTTTTCTGGATTCAGGCGGATGAACGTGCCTGCGGCAACGAGGCGTTCACACATGAGTGCGTACTCTTCGTCGGAGCCATTACACCAGTACACTTGATCGGGTTTGCACAGGGCCACCATTTCGGCTACCCAGTTTTTGAGGGCTTTGTTGCTTACGCTATCGGCGTAATCTTTCGGGAGTTGAAGGCTTGTAGCAGTCATACTTTTGGGATTGAGATGCCCTTTCGGGCGTCACCGCCAAATTAATTAATTACCCTTAAAAGAGGATATTATTATCTAAAATTATTTTCAACTTCCAAGTGTATAAAATCACGGGGATGAAATCCGAGAGTCGTTTCAAGATAAGCTTGTCGGCTCGTGCTTGAGGGAATAGGATTAGCGGGTTTGGATGCGTTTGGTAACTACCTGCGATTTGTCGAAGACTAGGCTCATGAGTAAGGTGCCGCGAGTGCCGTCGGGGAGTTCTACTTCGGCTTCATTCAAGCCGGTTTCGTGGGCTTCGAAACTGCCTTTGAGTATCATTTTCCCTGTTGTGTCGGTGATTTGGAAACGGACAGGAACAATTTTCTCGAGCGTAAATTCTACAGTAAACTTCCTTTTCACGGGATTAGGATACACCTTAAAATCGTAGGTGGGCAAGTTTTGTTGCAGTGGTGTTAAGGCGAGCGCTTGGTTGCGTATTAAACGAACAGCATACAAGCTGCTGGCAGCAGTGGTGGAAGAAGTTTGGTTGAAACTGAACGGGTTGGGGCTCGGACTGCTGAGTCCCCCATAGATATGTCCTACGAGTAGGGTGTCGGCACTGCTGCTGCCGAGCAAAAGCAGTTCGCTGGGGGTGAAATTAAGGGCTTCGTTGGGGATAAATTCGGCGCTGGCGCCAAGTAAGGCCGGCAGGGTTATCGGCAGCGTAGCCTCAAACAAGCTGTCGTTTTGATCGCGCGTTACACGGCTTATGGTATTGACAAAAGGTACCCGATTGTCTTGAACCAATGAGTCGTTCTGATAAAAATATTGCGCCATGCCGCCGAAGAAAATCGTATGGTTGTGGCTGCTGGTACTGTCGAAAAACGAGAGGTGGGCACTGTGGTAATGGCTCAGTAGCTGCTGGAATGCCATACGCGGGCGATAGCCTACAGCATCGATATCGATATTGTACAAAAACGGGAGGTCGGCAGCTTGCTGGAACACGCCCGTGCTGAGCATATAGCCCATGCGGCCATCGGCAAATCGTTGAGGTACTAAATTGAAGTCGCGACGGTGCAGGTGCTGCAGGTCGTTTTGGGCCTGGTAGTTCAGCACGTTTAGCTGTCCGCTGTTCTGGTGAATGGCAAAACGACGGATTTCGTTGGTATACGTTTGTGTAAACGAAGGGCCATTCATGGGGTTATAACGTCCATCAAATCGGTGGCCTCCAACGAGCACGTAATTTTCTCCTAGCTTTCCAAGCTGACCGCCGGTTACAGCAAAACGCGCATCGTTGAGGGTGAGCACATACGGGTTAGGCGAACGATTGTTTTTTATTGCACCAATGAGGCCCGATACGCTCACCATGGTAAGACGCGGATGGGTGATGTGGTCGGCAGCAGTGGGCGAATAGCCGTAACCACCTACCAATACCAGGCTATCGCCATGTTGGTAGTAGTTCAGGTTGGTCGACTGAAATTGCTCGCGAAGCGCTACCGGCAGACTATCGACCGACATCGACCAACTTTGGCCTGAGGAGGGGTTGAGTACACGCATGAACGTATTGTTCATGCTGGCCGGAAAGGCATTAAAGGGCTGACGGGCGTGGATACCGTCGAGTCGTCCTCCGATGAACAGCCAATCGCCTTGATGCTGTGCAAAAGCGTAGGAATGGAGTCCATTCAAGCCAGTTATGGGGACCGGATCGAGTTGAATGCGGTATGGAAATGACGGCTGGGCAAGCAGCAAACTGCCCCACAGGAGCAATGCCAGGAGCAATAGGGGCTTCAACATGAGGTGAAGTTCGATAATCTTACTGAAGCACTGTGTAACTCGGGTTACATAAAGGACGAAAACAAGCTGTCTCTTCCTAAAAAAGATTGCAGTTCAACGACCCAACGACGAACTCGGAGCATCGTTTACTGAAGGATATACCCTCAGCGGATCGTGAACGGAATTTCCAAATTACTGAACACCCCGTGACTGGTGCGGCAATAGAATTGGAACTTGCGATTTCCAACCGGAAAGCGAATACTGTTTTGCGCAGCTTCGAAGGTTAATCGGAGATGTGGATCCACTTCAAATGGGCTTGTAGTGCTTAGGCTGTAACGTCCACCTTCGTTTTTTTCGAGTAAGGCAATGATGTTGGTATTGGCTGGCAGCCAACGGCCGTTGAGCTGAAAGGCCGTGTCGAGCGTAAGCACCTGCTCGCTGAGTTCGTTGATAATTTCCGGGTCGGGGCAGCTCACCGCATGAGCCGAGGGTATGGGCGACCAAGGGCGAGCTGCCATACCTTGGGTGTAGCCAAAAAAGATAACCAGATGAAAAGTCTCCAATTGGGTGTAACTGTCGCTGGCCAAGTTTATCTCCCGGTTGGCTGCGGGCACAAGCTGCCAGCGGGTGGCTTGCTCGAGTCGTACCGGTGGCACCCTGCAGCAACTCAGGGCTGTGGTTAAGAGCACCAGCCCGTAAACGACAGCAATACGCAATAGTTTGCGCGACATGATCAGGTTATTTGGGTTGTTTCGCAAAGGCAAGTACGTATTGGCGTACTTGTTCCTTTTGGTCGTTGTTCAACGAGCCGGGGTATTTTTTATTGGTTTTGTTAACCATTTTCGGCAAGATGGTTTCCCATTGGCTACTGCTAAATGCACTCACCTTTTTGTGGGGATGGCAGCTGCCACAATGCTGTGTGTATAATCCTTTGCCGGCTACTAGCGTCGCAAGTTCAACTTTCGAAGCATTGGCTACTTCAGGGGTGGGTTCGGGAATTTTGGTGCCGCAAGCGGTGAAAACACCGAATAGTGCTAATAGAACAAGCTTTTTCATACGATTTTGGATGTTGTAAATTAAACAATTTACCGACATGGTAGCGCGTATTCATCGGTTGTTCTAAGAAATGCGTGCTGAGCAACGACCGATGCGGTTGTTTAAAGTTTATAACCTAACAACCTTTATTCTTTGGCAAGCGGGTTTATCGAGGCCTTACACCAAGGTGCCGAATTTACCTGCTTGAAAGTCGTTGAAGGCTTCGATAAGCTGCTGGCGTGTGTTCATCACAAAAGGACCGTGGGCAGCGATGGGTTCGCGTAAAGGTTCACCGCTCATGACCAGTGCAATTCCTGCTTCGATGGCTTCGAGGGTAAACTGTGTACCGTCGTTTTTGAGCAATACAAAATCGTTGGCACGAGCTTCCCTACCATTCACGTTAAACGTGCCTGAAATAATCACGACCGCGGTATTGTAGTGGGACGGAAAATCGAATTCGGCCGTTCCGCCAGCTTTCAGCTTAGCATTGATCAAGGTAACCGGACTAAATGTGCTTGCTGGTCCCTGAACGCCTGCATAACTACCGGCAATGAGTTCGAGAACACCCATACCTGAGGGCAGCTGGTAGTGAGCAATTTGATCGCGGGTGATGCCTTGGTATTTGGGTGGCGACATTTTGTATTTCGCCGGTAGATTTACCCAAAGCTGCACCATCTGAAAGGTGCCGCCTGTGCGGGTGAATTCTTCTTCGTGGTATTCTTTGTGCAAAACGCCTGAGGCTGCCGTCATCCATTGTACCTCACCTTCGCCAATCACTCCGCTATTGCCAGCACTGTCGTGGTGAGCTACTCGGCCTTGGTAGGCAATGGTTACAGTTTCGAAGCCACGGTGTGGGTGAACATCCACACCCAGCGGGCGCTTACCTGCCGGTACCTGCCATGGTGCGTTGTAGTCGAGCATCAGAAAGGGGTCCATGCGCTCGAAACCGCCTATGCGCGATGGGATGTAATTGTGGACCTTAAAGCCGTCGCCGACCATATGTGGTTGAGCGGGCGAAAAAATATGTTCGATGGAGCGGGTTGACATAACTTCCTTTTTGATGTTTAAACATCAAAGATAGAAATTAGTTCTAATCTGCGCTGGCCCAGTCTTTCCAAACTTCCATTTTGCTGCCTTCGGGGGTTCGGTAGGCATGCAAATGTTTGTGTCCGCTGAAGTCGCCATAAGGTGTGAGGTCGAGTTGTTGGCTGCCTAAATCACCAAAAAAACCACTTCCTGTGTAAATACGCAGTTCTACACGGGCTTCACCTTCGAATTTCCGATTGTTTTGGTCGTAGAAATTGATCTCTACTTTAAAATCTTTGTTTTTCGGCAACTTTTTGAGCAAGGGGGCTTCTTCGGTCACCAACAACTGGTTCCCTTTAAATAATTGAATGAGCGAAGTGCCGTGATTGGTTACACCAGCACGGAGCTGCATGACGCTGTCGCCATAGCCAAACTCAATCATTTCGCCGATGAGCGTATCTACAAATGGTTGTTTATTTACTGCAGGGATACGAAGAACGGCCTTGAACGAGCCCGGCTCTCCATGGCTTAAACCAGCTTGTTCAATGTCAACACCGCTTTGCAATAAGTCGCGGGTAAGAACGATTGAAGGCGTTGGGTCGAGAAACAATACACCTAAAACGCCATAAGCCACTAAAGGCAAAGCTGCTGCAAGGAGAAGGATACGGGTTAGGGACTTTTTCATACAATGGGGAGAAACAACACCAAACCCAAAAAAGTTGCACTTTATTATTTCGTTAACGTTGAAATAACCCACTCAACCGGAAGCTCCAAAGGGCACTAAGCGCAGTGAGCGGCGTAAAAACCAAGGTTTCCACCCAGGTTTTTGCAAACAAATTGCCAAATGTATTCAAGCAAAATAACAAGGCGAGTAAACCAAAAATCAACTTGGCTGCTCGTGTGGGCATAGGCCGCGGTAATCGACCGGCGCGCCAAAGTACGGCCAGTAAAATCACCACATTGATGGTGAGTGCTCCGGTTTCGAGTTGCATGAAGTTTTGTGGGGTGCTTCTGCCACCCTGTAAATAATCGGGATTCACCCAACCGAGCAAAGCTGCCACGTGTAGTAAACAACCCAATGCCGCTATGAGCAGCATACCTGTATTGGCGATATCCTCGGCCAGAAAACGTTTGAGCATGTTGCTAATTTACATGCCCAAACGATTGACTGGGGCGATGAGGAAGAATTCTTTTAAAAATGGAATGCAGCGGTGGCTATTCCATACCAATCTACACGCGTAGGTAAATTGTTAGCGTTTCTAAAAACAGCGTCTTTGTTGGTGCCATACCTAAACTCAGTCCTGAAAGTAAGTTGCGGCATGGGTAGGTACTCAAAAGTAAGCGTGCCCGAATGCGATTGCCAGCCATTTGGGCTGCCCGTTTTGAGCTCTTCCACGATGTCGGCCTTGTTGCCCACATAGTCGTATCGTCCTGCTATACCGTACTTTTCGGTAAGGGCGTACCTGGCCGAAAGCGCTGCTCCTAGAACGTAGTTGTAGCCGGCCGACCCTAGCTTGGTGTCGGCTGCACGCAGTTTTTCTTGAAATACCAGGTCAAGTGCAGGCAAGATCAACCATCGCTTGCCCATATACAGCCGATAGTAAATGTTGTGGTACATGCGCCAGCGCGCGGCCGATGCACCTAGCTGCCTTTCGTCGCCTAAGTACACGTTCCAGTTACCATTTATTACGCCAGGTTTGTTAAGTCCCCACGAAATAGCCAAGGCTTTTTTGCCGTTGGCGTCCCTGATTTCTTGCCAACCACTTAAAATCATCAAGGAGAGGGTGTTGGTTTCGTTGATACGGCGATGTATTCGAATGCCAGCCTCGTAATCGGGTGCATAGTCGGCGATATAGCCTCGTGTAGCGTGTAAATTTTCTTTGTTGAGCGGCACTTCCGAACCAAAATACGATGGGAAAATTCCGGCTTCAAGCGACCATTTGGTATCGAAATGGTACATGACTGCAGCTTCACGTACATAACGCAGAGATGGATGCTCGGCATAATAAAGTGCGTCGGGGATGTGACCCGTTTGAAGTGCAAATCGTAATCGAAACTGATCTTTAATCTCGTATTGTGCCTGAATATAGGCAAGGGATAAAGAAAACTGATTGACGTACAAAGGATAGCTGGTGTAGTCGCGGCGACCGTGCTCGGTAGCCGTATCACCGGTGATGTAATTGTAAAATGTATGCTTCCGCTGGGGGCCAACGGCATAGCCGAAATCGGCATATGCGTTCAAACTTAAGGTGCCAGTTTGTGCATTTCCTGGAAGTTTTACTGGTATTTGAGCATGGACTGGTGTACTACATGCAAGTACTATGGATGCGATTCCCAAATAGCATTTGAATAGACCATTGGGACGTCGCTTGGTTGATATAAGCAACATAAAATTGAGTTAAACGTGGACAGAAATGGAAGAGAAGCTATCGACGTCTATAACCTCAGGTTGCAGTAATTTAGGTAAAGGCTGCTTTGAACGTAGTGTAAAGCAGGCGAGCGTTGGATATGCTTGAGATGTAAAAATGCAGCGAACTTGAATGAAACTGCACTTTGGATAACTGCCGATGAGGAAAAGGAGGTAAAACTTGAGTTCGAACTTTCACGTATGAGCTTTAAACAAGGCTCATTTTGGATGGTTGAAGCTGCCGTTAAATGACATTCCTGTTCGAGTAAGGTGGATTCCGTTGCGAACGAATGTGCTGGTAAGCTGATGAACGACGGTACTGCAAGGAGCAAAAGAACTCCCACAAATGGCAATAACCAGTTGCGTACACTACCTTTCATGCGACAAATATAGTAGAGTACAAAGGTAAATTGATTCACTCAGGACGGCCAGGAGGGCAATCCTTTTTTTCGACGGTGAAAGCGGCGCCTATTATGCGCCAGCGGTTGTTTTCAAAAATGAGCGTAAAAGCATCGATGCCGCAATGGCGAAAACTTCCATTCACATATAAATCGTAGGGCGCCCACACCTGCGCGATTTTGCCCCGAACCCGTACCTCGGCATCCCACATGCGTTCACGTGCCTGTACGCCAGGCTGCTTGAGCTGATCTACAAAGGCAGCATTGGGCCAACGCATCAAACTGTCGCGCCCGTCGATGGCAACGAAGTTCATGCCGTCGGGTAGCAACAGGGCTGCGGCAGCGGTAGTATCGCGGTCGCGCATGGTATCGAACAAGGCCTGCACAGTGGCTAGTACGGCTTTTTCTTCGGGAGTATGCTGGTTATTGGCCGTTTGTGCAAATGTGCTGGTGCTAATAAGCAAGAGAAATAGGATACGCATACTGCGAATTAACCAAATAGTCGACAAATCGGATGTTAAATTAGCGTAATGTGTTAATGGGCAATCCGAATAGCTTCATGGTGGACCGACATGGTTTTTTCGGAGATGCTGCGGATAATGTCGTCGAGCTCGTAGGCCGAATTGAGGATTTCTTTCAGCACCTCTTTGTCGCTTTGCAAGCCGTCGGCATTGGGGTCGAAGGTGAACGATTCATCCTCGAGCAACATAATCAAAGCCATAAGCCGCGCCAGTGGAGCTCTCACCTCATGCGATTGTACACGGGCAATTTCTTTGAGGATTTTGTTTTGTGCGATGAGTGCATCGAAGTATTCGTTGCGCTTGCTGATGTCGTGCACAATGCCGTGTATAAGATGCTGACCGCCAATAATGATGCTGCTGCTAAATATTTCAACGTCGCAACGACTGCCATCAGCTTTGAGGTGGGTGGTTTCGAAGCGGAAGCGTTCATCGCGGCTTAACTGCTCCACCCGTTGTGCTACCTCTTCGGGGTATAGGTTGATGTCTTGTACCCTTAACTTGAGAAAGTCTTTTTTATTCCAACCATAAAATAATTCTGCGGCTGGGTTTACATCAACAATGTGCCCGTCGATGCGGTCGAACAGATACATGGGCGAGGCGTTGTTGCTAAATAAGGCCCTAAAACGTTGTTCGCTATCGTGCAGCGCGGCAGCTTTTTGCAGTTGCAGCGCTTCTATCTCCTTGCGCTGGGCAATGTCGCGGGTAACACCTATAACTTCAAGCTCACCATCTCCATTCAAATACATGCGCATCGATAGTTCTACCCAAATCAAGCTACCGTCGGCTTTGTATTGTTGTATTTCTATGCGGCCAGTTACCGGTTCGGTTGGATTGGCCTGAAAATTTATCACCGATTTTTCGATGAGCTCCTGCGCCCGTACGTACGACTCTTCGCTCATCATGGTTTCGAAGTTCATGGTTAAGGTTTGTTCAACGGTATGACCAATCAACTGATTCACGGCAGGGCTCACATAGGTGAATCGCCGCTGATTTAAGTTCATGATCCAGATGACGTCGGTCGCATTTTCGGCTAGTAAGCGATACTTTTCTTCGCTTTTTTGCAGTTCTTCCTCGTACTTTTTACGTAGGGATATGTCTTCTTTTACAGCCAAAAAGTGGGTGATTATTCCTTTTTCGTCGCGAATGGGAGAGATAGAAGCCGCTTCCCAATAAAAGGAGCCGTCTTTGCGCTTGTTGTAAAACTCTCCTTGCCAAACCTGACCCGATTTGATGGTGTCCCACAGGAGTTTGTATTCTTCCTTTGATTTTCGACCCGTGGTTAAGATACGCGGGTTTTTACCGCTTACCTCGTCCAACGTATAACCAGTGATGGTGGTAAAGGCGGGGTTTATGTATTCGATATTGCCGTCCAAATCGGTAATCACGATGCTCGCGGTGCTCTGCTCCACCGCTTGCGACAGTTTGCGGATCTGTTCGTTCGATTGCTGTAATTTTTGTGCTGCGTAAACACTTTCGCTCACATCCACTACGGTGGATATTTGGTAACCTTGGTCGGGGATAAACGTATTGGAAGCATTGATGTACCGTGTTTTTTCGCCCGATCTATTGATGGCAACATTGTTCCAGCGCATCCGTTCGGGTCTACCCGATTTTACGTCTTCCAGTATTCGTTTTTGCATCTCCTCCCGTTCTTGCTTATTGGGATATACAGCTTCCCAGAAATTGTCGGGCTCCTTGAGGTCGTCGCGCGTTACGCCATAGTAGTACGGGAAGTTGTCGTTCATATACTTGAACGCAACGGGCTCTATGGTATTTACGGCTATGCCTATGGGTAAGCTGTCCATTACCAAACGGATGAAGTTCTCTTGTTTTTCGGCTTCTTTGCGCGCTTGAATCAGATCCGATAAGTCTACAAAGGCAATGATGATTTCGTTGCCAACCACCACGGCGCTAATCTGCATTTGTTTGGTTACGCCAGTCTTGGTTTGCACATCACAAACCAAAGGCGGCACTTGTTCTCCGGGTGGTGTTTGCGATAACGCCGCTTCCCATTGTGCTTGCACTTCAGCACGGTAGCTGGGGTTGGGGTACAACAACTCCCACCATTTCGAAAAGCTCGATGTGTCGTCGATGGTATAGCCCGTGAGTTCGGTAAATTGTTGATTGACGAAAATGGCAGTGTCGGGTGGTTGTAATACGCCTAAACCGATGGGTGCCGATTCTAGTAGTGTCTTAAAGCGGGCTTGACTCTGTTCTAAAACAGCATCCCTTTCGAGCCTGCTGCTAATGTCACGCGCTAGGCCCAATACCACACGTTGCCCTTCTCGCGCGGTAATGCCAAACCGTATTTCTACAGGTATAGCGTGGCCATTTTTGTGTTTGTGTGTAGTGGTGAAGGTATGGGTGTCGCCACTTTTGAAGCTGTGCCACAGCTTGTTCGCCTTCGCTATATCGTAATCGGTATCGATGTCGTTGAGCTGCATCGAAAGCAACTCTTCTCGGGTATAGCCGAGCATGGAGCAGCTTTCGTTGTTTACTTCCAAAAACTTACCTTCCATATCGCACATGAAGAATGCATCGGCAACTTGATTCAGCAGGTCGTGGTGGATGCTTGCAATCTCTTGCTCTTTTTCTTGCGCGGTTCTTAAGGCGGTGAGGTCGGCAATAACGGCTAAACTTCGCACTGCCTTACCTTCGACATTGTAGGAGGTTTCGCAACGCTCACGAACAAAATACACCTTGCCCGAAGCAGTGAGCAAACGATAACCCAGGTCGTAGGGTACATCGCCTTCCAAATGTTTCTTCATGATTTCGCCCACCGCCTCCCGATCGTCGGGGTGAATGAGCTTTAAATAGTCCTGAGGGCTAATGTTTTTGTCGTTTTTGTCGACTTCAACCAAATCACACAGTTCATCCGACCACCAGCTCGATTCGGAGAGGTGATTGATTTCCCGGAAACCTAAACGCGCCACTTTTTGTGCTTCAGCCAAACGCGCATTGGTACTTGCCACTTGTCGGTTCGAGGCCTGTAAAGCCGCAATATGTTCCTGAATTTCTGTAATATCTTGTGCGGTCCCTACTCGGTAAATCAGTTGTTGATCGGCATCGTAAATGGGTCTGATTTTCGCTTTGATCCAAAATATTTGACCATTGGTATGAATTACCCGAAACGACTCTTCAAAAACTCCTGTTTCGAGATAGTGTGGGTATACTTGAAGCACCCGATCGAGATCGTCGGGGTGGACTGAACTTAGGGATAGGTCTGGTTGGCTGTAGAGTTGTTCCAAAGGGAGGCCAAAGAAGTTGGTATATGCCGGATTCATATACAGCAACTTGTCACCTTTAGCGTTCATTAGCCAGAACATTTCCTCGAGATTCTCGGCAATGATCTGCGAGCGGTTTTGGCTTTCTTGAAGCTCTTTGAGTATTTTTTTCTCTGCACTAATGTCGCGGTGCGTGCCGTACATGAGCAAGGGCTTACCAGCATCGTCGTAGCTGAAAATCTTGCCTTCGTCTTGTATCCACACCCAGTGGCCCTCTTTATGCTTCATCCGAAACTCGACCTTGTACGACTCGGTTTTTCCAGCCATATAGGATTGCAGGGTTTCTTCGGCTACGGGTTTATCGAGGGGGTTCAATAGGTTCAGCCAGGTGTTGATGTGTAAAGGCTCAAGTTCGGCCAAGGTGTAACCCAACATGGCGGCCCAACGGTCGTTGAACGTACAATCTCCCGTTTGTAGGTTCCATTCCCACGCCCCTACTTCGGTGCTTTCGAGCACACGTTCGAGCCGGGTTTTGGTTTCGATTATGGTTTGTTCAAATTTTTTGTGCTCTTCAATGTCCTGAATGAATCCATTCATTGCCGTACAGATGCCGTTGGTCACATGCGCTTCGGCCTTGATGCGAACCCACAGTGTAGGACCATTTTTGGGCTTCAAACGGGCTTCTATCTCGTAGTTCCCACCTTGGGTAGTGATACGTTGGGTTTCGGCATTCAGCAAGTCGCGGGCGTGTGCATCGATAAAAAAGTTGAGTGCTTCGGCCGGCGAGGGTGTGGGTTCGTCGGTAAACCCGTGGATTCTGCGGGCCTCCTTCGACCAATGTAGCGTGCCGTGCTGGAAGTCGACTTCCCACGAACCTACCTTGGCCAAGGCAGCGCTTTCTTCCAGCTGACGGATGTATTCGCTTTTTACTTTGAGCTGGTGTTCGAGCGGCTCAAGTTTCCGAAACGTCCACAAATAACCGTTACCATGTGGAAAGGCCCGGTGTTCTACTTTACCCAATTTTTTGGTGTCGGTAATCCAGCAGTATTCTTGCTCAGCCGTGCGGCCTTCGGCCAAAATTTCGGGAAACGAAACCTCATGAGTTCGTTGGAAAAATAGCAGGCCTATGCTTTTTTCGAGCCAACCGTTGTTTTGGTCTTCGAACTTCGACGCTACCAGATTAAGCTGCACTACTTTACCCTCGCCGTCGAGCATGAGCACCGCTTGATTCATTCGGTCAAGCAGCTGAAAAGCTGCTAAACGTTCGTTTTCTAATGACCTTTGTTCCGACATTGATTTGATAGTTATACTGTAGCGAACCGCAGTAGGACGATCATGTAGAAATGTACGAAAAAAACTTGTAAGTTAAATGGCTTAAAGGGAAATGAGGTGCTTTTTACGGCAAAATGCCGTCGAAAGAGCCTTCCTCAAACCAGGAGTTTTGGCCTTCAAAGTTGATTTGATGTGAGCGCAAGGTGCACCCAAAATGCAGCAACGACCCATTCAAAATTTAGCCGAAAGTCGCTCGTGTCGTTTGCCCCACCAAAACATCAAGGGCGTGTAAATGAAGTAGGTGACCCCCGACAGTATGCCGGCCAAAAACGACGACCACGGAGCCAAAATTGCGCTAACAGCTACCGATAAAAGGGGTACACTAAACATAAGGACCATCTTAAAGCGCTGTTCACGGGTGTAAAAGCGCTCGTATTCGCTCAAATCCAAGGTGTCGGCCATTTTGAGGGCGCGGTGATAGAACAAAAACAGCAAAAAATACAAGGCAAAGGCCATCAGGCCGTAATACATCATCAAATGCGGTACGTCGCTGAACCGAATGTTGAGGTCTAGTCCCAAGTCGAAAAGCATATGCGTAAGAAACAGCGTTAGAAAACGCAGCGGGTACACATAAAAAATCACCATGGCCAAAAAGAGGGTGTTGAGCCACAACAGGCTAGTGTCGTACAAACCATACACCTGGCTAAACTTCCGGTGTTCGGTCCAGATCAACATCAAAAAGCCAATGCTGATCAGAAAAGCCGGCAGTGTTTTGGTAAATCGGAGCAGGTCGCCAAACGAGTTGGGGTTGGCCTGACTGAAGATGAGCAAGGTGATGGCGATACCAAAAACGGCATCGGTGAGATTATCGAGCCTTGTGGCCACCTCCCCGCGCTTGCCGAGCCGAGGGTCGATTTGGAAAGGAGCACGCGCCATAGCTTGCTTTTTCCGAAAAATACGATTTACACTACATTGTACAAAGCTGCAGGTGGTTAAAGCTTGCAGCTGATTTACATAAAAAACAGCATGGAAATTTTGCCTGTCAAGGTTTAACATCTGATTTATTCATGTTGAATTTGAACGAATTTTTTAGGAAAAATCTGGTGTGAGCTTCAGATGAAATTCCATGGATTTAAGTAAAGTAAAAAGTAATCTATTCCGCTCGGTGTATTTGATGCTTGCATCGACTTAACAATTGTATTAAATTGTGCATATAAAGATTAGCACATGGCAAATACTGCTTTAAAAACAAATCTTCATCGATTGGTTGATCAAACCGAAAACGAAGAGTTATTGCGTATGGCCTACAACCTTTTGCATCTACAAAAGGAAGCCGATACCAGTGCGTTTTGGGAAAGTCTTACGGAAAGCCAAAAAGCGGAGCTCCATGTTTCGTACCAACAAGGCGACGATGACGAAAAGCTTATTGCTTGGAATAAACTGATGAGTCAATATTGATACAGGTATTCGTTACCCCAAAAGCAGCTGCGGAATTCGATAAAATAATTACTTATTTAAAACAGGAGTGGGGAGAAAAAACGGCATCCTCTTTTATCCAAAAAACTAATGACTCGTTCAAAGTTTTGAGTAGTTACCCGCTTTTAGGGGGTGTAGAACATAAAGATATCCGTGGCTACCTGCTTACCTCTCAAATAAGGATTTTATATCGGCTGAAATCTGATAAGATAATTATTATCTCTTTTTTCGATAACAGACAAAATCCTATCAAGAAACAAGAAAAATAAGTCCAATGGAAAATGAACTTTAGCGTTATTCTTCCAGTGACCTTCTTATTCCCTCCACATCCAATCCGAGCTGCTGATACAACTCCTGGGTAGAAGCATGGGGCACAAAACGATCGGGTAGGCCCAAACTCAGGAAACGGCCCGGGTAGTTGTGCGCCAGCAACCATTCGCCTACGGCACTGCCGGCGCCACCCGAGATGCAGCCGTCTTCTACCACCACCACCCGCGCAAAGCTGCGTGCGGCCTGGAGCAACTCCTCGTCGAGGGGCTTCACATAGCGCAAATCGGCATGTGCATAAGGGCTTCCTTGCAAAGCTTCCTGCACGGTATCGGCCATGGTACCTACGCTGAGCACCAGGGTATGTTTGCCTTGTTTGAGCCAAACGCCACGTCCTAATTCAAGCTGTTCGAAGTCTTGCTGCCAAGCGGGGTCGTTGCCGTTGCCTCGGGGGTAGCGTATGGCCATGGGGCCGTTGTGAAACAGCGCGGTATACAACATATTGCGGAGCTCCCTTTCGTTGCGGGGAGCGGCCACCACCATATGGGGTATACAGCGCAAATAGGCCAAATCAAAGGCGCCGTGGTGGGTGGCACCGTCGGCTCCTACGAGGCCGGCACGGTCGATACAAAACACCACGGGCAGCTGCTGTAGTGCCACATCGTGGATGAGTTGGTCGTAGGCACGCTGCAAGAAGGTAGAATAAATGGCGCAGTAGGGCTTCCAGCCTTCGGCGGCAAAACCTGCGGCCAAGGTAACGGCATGCTGTTCGGCTATGCCCACATCGCGGCTCCGCTCGGGGTATTTCTCCATAAACGCCACCAATCCCGAACCACTGGGCATGGCGGGGGTGATGGCAAACAGCTTGGGTGCTATTTCGGCGAGCTCGAGCAGCGTTTGGCCAAAAACATCTTGGTATTTGGGTCCTGGAGCCGGCTTTACCGGGTGTAAGTTGCCACTGAGTTTATCGAATAGGCCGGGGGCATGCCAGCGCACCTGATCGCTTTCGGCTTGGGGGTAACCCTTGCCCTTTACGGTTACCACGTGCAAAACGGCAACACCGCCAACACGACGGTAGTTGGCAAAGGCATCGAGCAGGGCATCGGTGTCGTGGCCGTCGATGGGTCCGCTGTAGTTCAGCCCCAGGTTTTCGAACCAGTTGGGGCCCTGGTGGCTGCCCGTACGCAGCTGTTCGAGCTGCCGCAGCAAGCCGCCCACATTTGGGTCGATGCTCATGGCATTGTCGTTCACCACCACCAGCAGGTTTACGTTTTCGGTGGCGGCTTGGTTCAGTGCCTCGAAGGCCATGCCACCGGTGAGGGCGCCATCGCCGATGAGGGCGATGTGGTGGCGCTGCGGCGCTATGCTGCGGGCGGCGAGGGCCATGCCCAAGGCGGCGCCGATGCTGGTGCTGGCATGACCGGTGCCAAAGGCATCGTAGGGGCTCTCCTGGCGCACAGGGAAGCCACTGATGCCGTCGAGCTGGCGGTTGGTGCGAAAGCTATCGCGGCGACCGGTGAGCACCTTGTGTCCGTAGGCCTGATGGCCCACATCCCAAATGAGGCGATCGTGCGGGGTGTTAAAGCTGTAGTGCAAGGCCAGTGTAAGTTCTACCGTACCAAGGCTGGCACCCAGATGCCCACCGTAACGCGATACTGCATCGAGCAGGAAGTGCCGCAGCTCCTCCGCCAGCTGGGGAAGCTGGTTCCGACGAAGCTGCCGCAGCTGGGCAGGGTCGTCGATGGTTTGGAGCAAAGGCCCTGCCTGGAGCATTAGCCGCGTTGAATCAGGTAAACTACGTAGGCTACATAAACCAGTACCATCAGGGCACCTTTCCAGCGACCCAACTCATGACGCTTGCCTACAAACATGAACAGAAACAGCAACAGGCTGGCACCGATGGTCATCGCAAAGTCGAAGTTGATTTCGTCGCGGAAAGGCATGGGTGAAATCACGGCGCTGGCACCGAGTATCCATAAAATATTGAAGATGTTGGAACCCACTACATTCCCTACGGCAATGTCGGTTTCTTTTTTCCAAGCAGCCATGGCCGAGGTGGCAAATTCGGGCAGCGAAGTGCCCACCGCTACGATGGTGAGGCCGATGAGTGCCTCACTCACACCCCAGCTGCGAGCCAAGATCACGGCATTGTCAACACACCACTTGCCGCCTAGTCCCATGATGGCGATTCCCCCCAAGATTAGCAGACTCGACTTCCATAAGGGCATGGCTACAAAGTGTTCGTCGGCGGCGGTCTTCTCCTTTTTTACCAGATCAAAGATATACCACATAAAACCGGCAAAACCGATGAGGAGTATGGCTCCGTCGCCACGACCAATTTTTGGGGCTCCAGGCAAACTTTCGAAACCGAAGTGTGCTAACAAGCCCAGCAATACGGCCGCAAATAAAGAAATAGGTACTTCAATCCAAGTGGTTTTTCTTTTCACCCGTAAGGGATAAATCATGGCCGAAACACCCAAAATGAGGAGGATATTGGCGATGTTTGATCCCAACACATTGCCGATAGCGATGTCGGAATTGCCTTGAATGGCGGCCAACATGCTCACCAAAAGCTCGGGCATAGAGGTGCCGAAACTCACAATGGTAAGTCCAATAACGATATCGGGCACATTGTACGACTTGGCTAGCGCCGAGGCTCCTCTTACGAGCCATTCAGAGCCAAGAATTAAAAGAACAAAACCGAGAACAAGTATTCCAATCGTGAGCATAGTGGAAGTTTGAGCTGCAAAAATAAGGGAAATAGGTGGCCGGTGGGCTAGTTGGCTAGCCACAATAAATGGCAAATACCGCAGGTCGTTTGTTGAGCTCGGGAATGGCCATTTTCCATGCTTTGATGCTGCGCGTTTCGAGCAGCTGGTCGGCGGCAGTGAGGCCGGCGCCGATGCACAATTGGGTGTCGGGATGGCCCACTTTCAGGAGCGTATCGAGGAGCTGACGGTTGCGGTAGGGGGTTTCGATAAACAGTTGTGTCATGTTGCGGCGACGCGATTCGGCTTCGAGCTCGCGCAAGGCCCGCTCGCGCTCGTGTGTGGCTACGGGCAAGTAGCCGTGAAAGGCAAATCGCTGACCGTTGAAGCCGCTACCCATGAGGGTGAGTACAATCGACGACGGTCCGCTCAGGGGCTGCACCGCTATGCCCAACCGATGGGCATGGGCTACGGCGGCAGCACCTGGGTCGGCGATGCCCGGACAGCCAGCATCACTCATCAGGCCGATGTCGTGGCCATCGAGAGCAGGCTGCAGCAGCTGGCGGACTTCGCTGGCCGGGGTGTGCTCGTTGAGCAAACCGAAACGCCGTATGTTGATGTCGATGTTGCGGTCGAGCTCCTTGAGGAAGCGGCGGCTCACCTTCTCGCTCTCTACAATGAAGTACTGCAGCCGCTGTACGAGTGGCGTGATGCTGGCCGGTAGGGTTTCTAGAGCCGTTGCGGGAGCCAAGGGCAGGGGAATGAGGTAGAGGGTGCCACTCATGCGCGTAGCCGTTTTAAGCGTATCCGCAACCAGCGGTTGAGGCGATACATGCCCAAACCAAAGGCTACGGCAGTTACAAAGGTAAAGCTGCCGTACACCACGGCTACCAAGGCCATCTGCGGGGCATGCAGCAGGGTGGTGGCCACAAAAATGGCGAGGGAGCTGTTTTGTAAGCCTACTTCTATGCTGATGGTCATGCGTGAGGTAGGTCCCAACCGAAACAGCAGCCCCAGCAGATAACCGCCAAACATGCCGCCGAGGTTAAGCCATAAATTGGGCAAGATGAGGTCGACAAAGGTGTGGGTGGCGTCGCTACCCGATTTTTGTTCGAAAAAGATAATGCCCACAAATGCGATGGCGAGCAAGGTGGGCATGATGTACTTGAGGGGCTTCTCGGCGGCCAGTGCAAAACGTGGGCGATAGTGCCGGATGAGCACGCCAATAAAAGCGGGAAGCAGAGTCATGAGTGCAATTTCGCGCACGGTATGTCCCAGTGGCAAGCTGAAAGCGGCCTCGGTACCCATATACCGCTCCAGCGCAAAATTGGTAATGAGTGGGATGGTGGCGAGGGTAATGAAGCTGTTTACGCTTGTCAGCGAAATGCTTAGGGCTACATTGCCACGCAAGAGATGGTTGAGCAGTCCGGCCGATGCACCTCCCGGGCAGGCGGCAACCAACACCAAACCTACCTTGTAAACAGGGTCCATACTGCTATAATCGGCAATGACAAAGGCGAGCAGTGGTAGCAAAACCATCTGCGCTATCAAACCAATGCTGATGGCGCGAGGATAAAAGAGGATGTTCCGGAAACTCTGAAAGGTGAGCGATAATCCTACGCCCATCATGATCACGATGAGAGTAAAGGGTAAAAAGGTGGCGGAGAAGAAATTTTCCATCAATTGAAGGCCTTTTTAGGGAGCAGGAAAAAGTTGTTGAAGCCTTCGCCAATTTTAATGTCGAGTTGTTGCAGTTGCAACAGCTCGAGTAGGGCCAAAAAGGTAAAAATGGCCTTCATCTTGTCGGGAAAGCCCGTGAATACTTCGTTGAAGGCTACCTTTTTGCGGGTGGCGATCAGCTCCAGCAAATAATTGCGCTGGGCTTCAATAGTATAGGGATAAGGGACCACCACGTGTTTGGGGGCGTTTTCGCGCTCTTCGAAGCGACTCATCACCTTTTGGAAGGCCTTCAAGAGTCCGTACAAATCTAGCGACAACAACTCCTGCTCGGCGCCGAGCTCCTGCTGCAACTGGGCAAGTTCGAGTGCTGTATGGCCACGCTTCTCGCGCTGCAGCTGTTCGCTCTCCAGCGACGACATCGTGGCCAGTACGCCTTTATACCGTTTGTACTCGAGCAGCCTTTCTACCAAATCTTGACGAGGGTCGATTTCATTGCCCTGGAGGTCTACTTCCTTGCGCGGCAGCAACATCTTGGCCTTGATGCGCATGAGTGTTGCGGCGACCAGGATAAACTCACTCGCCAGCTCAATATTCAATTCCTGCATCTGATGGATGTAGTTCAGGAAATCGTCGGTGATTTTGGCGATAGGAATGTCGTAAATGTCCAATTCGTCGCGCTCAATAAAAAAGAGAAGCAGGTCGAATGGACCTTCGAAGTGCGTGAGGCGGATTTCGAACGACATACAATTGGGCAGTACTACGAAGGTGAGGCTTTTTTACCGAAAATGAGAAATGGTCCGTCAGATTTTGCTAAAAATGAAAGACCATTAGAAAAGGTAATTTCAGCCCTAGCCGCCGGCGATGATGGTAACGAAGTCGGCCGGATTGAGGTATTGCTGGGCGAGGGCTTGAAGTTGCTCGGGGGTGATGTGCTGCACGGTGTGGAGATACTGGGTGTAGTAGCTGCTATCGAGGCCAAAGTGGTACACATCGCGGAAGCGGTCGGCGAGGGCGAAGGCGCCGTCGAAGCTGCTCATGTACACGCCTTGCAGGTATTGGCGTACCAATTCAAGCTCCTCATAGCCTACAGGTTCACGGCGGAGGCGCTCCATCTCTTCGTAAATTTCGGTCAAAGCGGAGGCACTTACGTCGGCACCTACTTCTGTGGCGATGGTCCATACGGCATCACGCTCGTAGCTGAGCACGGCCGAGCCTACCCCGTAGGTAAAGCCTTTGTCTTCTCGTAGGTTGCTCATGAGGCGTGAGCCAAAATAGCCGCCCAGGAGGGTGTTAAGCACTTTGAGGCCATGATAGTCGGGATGGCGCTTGTCGATACAGCGACGGCCAATACGCAGGGCGTGCTGTAGGGCGTCGGGTTTGGCGACGTGCACCTGGCCCAAACGGCTATTTGCGGAGTACACGGGCTCGGCTGCTGCCTTGCCGGCTGGCACCTTTTCGAGCAGCTGGGCCAGTTGGGGTAGCAGGGAGCTTGCTCCTCTGCCGCTCACGCTCACACTGAGCCGTTCACGGGTGTACTGCTGCGCATGGAACTGTTCCAGCCAGCTGGGTTGTAGGGCGTCGTAGCGGACTTCGTTGCTCTGGCGGCCGTAGGGGTGCTCGGTGCCAAACAGAGCTTCGGCAAAGGCCCTTCGAGCCAAAAACGATACTTTACCCAGCTCTACCGACAGCTGCTGCTTTTGGTTACGGACCGTGGTGGCCAATTCGTGGGCGGGAAAGGCGGGCTCAAATACCAGCTCAAAAAAGGTGGGCAGCAACTGCGTGGCATGGTGGCTCAGGCAATACAAACTCACCCCACTGCGGTCGGCGGTGGCTTCGTAACTCAGGTAGGCTCCATGGAAATCGAAAAAGTCGGCGATGGCAGCGCCACTGCGGGCACGGCTGCCTTCTTGCAACATACGGTTAGTGAGTCCGCTCACCAGCGGTTGGGCTTCGTGCCAGGCACCGGCGGCAAAAACCAAATCGATGCGCAGCACCTCCTGCATGCCTGCTTCGAGCACAAAAACGGGCACATCGGCCAGTAGGTGTTGCTCGGGTTGGCGTATGGTGAAGCCTACAAAGGCTTGCTGCTGGGGGGCTACAGCTCGGTTGAGGACGTTATCGGGCATGGTAGTAAAGGGTGTTGGCACGGTGGGCTACAAAAAGTTGACGGGCTTGCTGCTGCAAGGCGGTGGCGTCGATGCTACGGTAATGGTCGGCCTCGCGGTTGAGCTGACTGGCATCGCCCAACAAGGCGTAATAGCCCAGGTTCATGGCCACATTCAGCACCTGCGTTTCGGCAAAGGTGAGGGTAGAAACTACATTGTTGTGGAGCTTTTCGATGGCCTCGGTCGACAACATTTCTTGCTTCAGCTCGTCGAGCAGCTCCTCAACGGCGGCCAGGGCTTCGGCGTGTGTAATGCCTTTTACGAGCTGACCGGTAATCACAAACATGCCCGGGTCTTGGTCGCCCGTGATGTAGGCATTCACGCTGCTACACAGCTGGCGTTCTTTCACCAAACGGCGGTAGAGGCGTGCCGACTTCCCCCGCGAGAGCACATCGCTCAGCAAGTCGCAGGCCGCGTAGGCCTTGTCGCGGCGTGCCGGCATGGGGTAAACGCGGTAAAAGGCATTCACCGGTACGTCGGCTTCAAGGTGCAGCTCCCGGGGCTGCAGCTGCTCGGGCTCGGTAGGCAACTGCCGCGGCGGGCGACCCCCTGCGGGGATGGGGCCAAACCATTTTTCGGCCAAACGTACCACCTCGGCCGTGTTTACGCGACCCGCAACCGACAGTATGGCATTGTCGGGGCGGTAGTGTTTGTAAAAGAAGGCCTCCACTTCGTGCAGCTGAGCACCCTCTATTTGGGCTACATCCTGCCCGATGGTGGCCCAGCGGTAGGGGTGCACCTGGTACACCAGTGGACGGAGTTTCAGCCACACATCGCCATAGGGCTGGTTGAGGTAACGTTGTTTGAACTCTTCTACCACCACCTGGCGCTGCACTTCGAGGCTGCGTTCGCTGAAATCGAGCCGGAACATGCGGTCGCTTTCGAGCCAAAAGGCCGTCTCGAGATTGTTGGCCGGAAAGCTGAGGTAATAGTTGGTGATATCGTTATTGGTAAATGCGTTGTTTTCGGCGCCGATGCGTTGGGTAACCGCATCGTAATCGGGAATGTGGGCCGAGCCGCCAAACATGAGGTGTTCAAAGAGGTGAGCGAAGCCGGTGCGGCCTTCGTCTTCGTCGCGTGCCCCCACATCGTAGAGTAGGTTTACGGCTGCAAGTTGGGTATCGTTGTTTTCGTGCACCAGCAGCCGCAGGCCGTTGGGGAGCAGGTGTTCGGTATAGGAGATCATCGGCGACAAAGATAGCGGCCTTTGGCGGTTTTGTGCCGAAGCCCCGCTCGGCGCTGCTGCGGTGAGATTAAAATTTCGTGTAGTGCTTGCTATAAACGTATATTTTGTTACATTGCAGTAAGAAAGTAGTGTTAAATTAATGTGTCCTGCATTGGAATATAAAGTGGAATGTGTAAGTTGAATTTCATTTTAAATTTTAACGTCATGAAAATCAAAGCATTTCAGTCGAATGTGGGTTTAACACACACACACACACAGTTTTTGCTCAGCTTAAACTTGTTTTCACGGGTTTAATGGTAGTTGTAGCCAGTTTTACGGCTCAGGCGCAATTTATTAATCCCGTAACTCCCGATATTACCATCGGCAGCTGCCAAAGTACTGGAGTAGAAAATTCAGGCACTTCGGTTTTGGGTGATTGGCAGGTGGTTGTGGTAGATGGTGACAGACCATCCATTGTATTTTATAACCATGCTACTGGTCAGGAAGACTGCCATTTGTTGTACGGTGCACAACAAGGTTTTACCATTACCGATCCCGATGTGGTTTGGAACTATGGCTCAAATCAAGACATATATGTGGTCTACAAATTGAGTGGAGGTGGTTCTTTAATGGATGGGATTTGGGCTGAACGATGGGAATTGGATCCTTCACTTGCATTTATAACCCCTAGTTTGACTTACCAAGACCCAATATTTGCAATGCCTCCTATGGCGCAGTTGTATAATTCACAAACAGCGGAGTACCCTAATATAGACTACCATTTAACCAATGATGAAGTGGTAGTTGTTTGGGAAGATCAAGGAGCAATTATAGCTACATCTGAAATACAAAACCCGTTGTTATTCATTGCTCCATTTTATGATGTAAACTCTTTTTGCACGGGGTATTCCTTAGCAGGTACACAGCCCGATGTAGCCATGGGCTACGATAATAAAGTGATTTCATTTACTTACAAACAACTGAATGGTGCTGCCAATGAAATTGTGGTACGCCAAGACGCGTACGTGAATATTGTGGGTGGTAATCCTACGAACATTTGCGTGAATGAAACTATGGTTCCACCAGTGGCTTTTGCCGATGTTAACTTCCCGCGCATCAGCGCACCTAAGTTTCAGTTTGGTCGGGTGACGAGTTTCGATTGTAATGTGACTTACGAAGTATTATCTCCTTCCGGTGAAAACTTTATAGGGTCATCTACGTATAAATTTGAGAGTTATAGCAATCCTGGTGCGCCTGGTTGTTCTCCAGTTAGTATATACAGTACTCCGTTTCCATGGTCGCACGACATAATTAATGCAAATGGTGTAGGTGCATGGTCGAATATGAATGCCGATTTGCGATTCGATCCGAATATAAAGCCTGTGAGTGTTTACGCTGGAGATTTGGTGTACAACAGTTGGAATTGGCATGATCAATCAGGTATTCGTATTCTTGGATTAGATGAGGTGTTGACAGTAGCTACTTTACCAAACACGGGGAATCTGGTAGGTACAATAACTAACCCCAGCCCATGTGCTCCAACTTCTGTATACAATGTAGTTGCACGTGCATTGTGGTCAGATTATCTAGTTACCGGTGAAGCATATCTTACCACACAAAATCAAAATGTGGTGTCCTCAGGCTGCGATGGTGGTAACTTAGTTTTTGCATTCTATCAGCCCAATACTTCTGAGATCATCATCAAATTGGCAGCCATGCCGGGTTCTCCCTTTATTCGTAAAGGTAGACCAGAAGACTTGGCAGCAGCCCAAGAAAACCAGAAGTGGAATTTGGCTGTTTTTCCCAATCCATCGAATGGAGAATTTAAAGTGCGTAGTTCAAAAGACATCCAAAAAATTGGGATATATGATTTAGCTGGTAAATTGGTGCAAGAAATGGCACCAAACAAAACAGCTGGTGAGTTAATGTTTGCTCTACCAGCTCCAGGAATTTATCAAATCCAGTTAACAGCCTATGACGGCGAACGCAGTTTACAAAAAGTAGTGGTAGTACAGTGAGGTATGTACTTGCCATAGGGATGTTATTCAGCTGTTTCACCTTGGCTATCGGCCAAGGTGAAACAGCGAACCTTTTGGTAGGTGATTTTGGGATATTTCGTTTCGTGAATGGTGGGCTAAGTGCGAATCATCAGTTCAGCACAGCAGGTGTTGCAGGTGAGCCAATTATAGCTTCCGATTGTGAAGGCAATTTGTTATTTTATTTTTGGCAAGGACACCTTCATAACCGCAACCATACCATTATGGAAAACGGTGATTCAATAACATTAGGCTTTACGTCTCACCCTTCGGTGTCGAGTGCAAACTATGCTACAGTGCGTATACCGGGTACCGATTCGTTACATTATGTATTCAGCTGTAGTACTTTCCCCACTTCGCTCAACCAAATGGCGTATACCCAACTGGAGTACGCTGTGGTAAATAGCCGAGCTAACGGTGGTTTGGGGCGTGTGGTTTCGAAATACAACGTTTTGGCCGATTCTACCAATGCGGGTTTTACGCTCATTCGGCATGCCAATAAAAGGTGGTATTGGCTACTCAATTACAATTCGCACCGGCAAAGTATAGAGGCTTACCTAATCAAAGAAAACGGCATTTTTTGGCAGCACCGACAGTTTTTTGCCTTGCCGATGGCAGGAAATCCATGGCACGGTCAATGGGGTAGATTTTATCCCTCTCCAAATGGAGACCGAATTGCTATGAAAACCAATAACATTCAGCCTGATTTTCATTTATTTGATTTTAACGGACAAACAGGTTTGTTGTCAAATCAGCTGACCTTATTCGTCACGCGGTTGCGAGCGGATGCCAGTACGGCTTTGACCATGGAATTTTCGCCCAATGGGCGGCGGTTATATGTCAAGTTGCGGCATCCCTATACCCAGGGTACTTTGCCCATGCCGGGCATTACTCAACTAAAACTCGACCACTGGCAGCCCGATTCGATTTACAACAGTGCGGTGACTTTTTCGGGGGTCAATCACGATTTTGATTTTGTGCAGCCATCGCCCGACGGTAAATTGTACCTACGGGTATCGAATGGCAGTGGAGCGTATCACCTAGGTCGGATAGAAGCGCCTGATCTCGACTATCCGGCTTGTCGGGTAACCGATACCATTTTATTTCACCAACCTTTCTTTTCTGGTGGTCCTTACACATATCAATTCCCCCGCTTTCCGGGTCATTTTTATTTGCCGAATCGTTTTGGGATCAGCGCCACGGGTTTTTGTTTGGGCGATACCACGCGTTTTGATTTGAACGATTACGATAATTTACGGTCGGTACAATGGGATTTTGGCGATCCAAACGCTGCGATAAACAGCAGCACCGATACCAGTCCGTACCACCGTTATGTTACCCCCGGCAGGTATACGGTTACGGCTTATGCCGAGTACTGCAACCGTTGGGATACGCTGCGGTATACGGTTGACATTTTAGGGTTACCACCCGCAGCTCCGGTTACCGATACGGTATTTTGTGCTGGGGGTAGTGTTGCATTTACCTTGCCTGCAGGGCTTAGCTACCGTTGGAGCGATGGCGATACGAGTAGGCTAAAAAGTTTTGCGGTCGGCGGCAGCTACTGGCTGGAGAGCAGCAATGCGTGCTACACCCGCCGCGACAGTTTTGTGCTACGGGCGCAGGAGCCACCGCAACACGGCCTCCCGGCCGATACGAGCGTATGTGTGGGCGATGTGCTGGTGCTGGCCCCGCAGGCTGGTGACTACCGCTGGCGGTGGAGCGATGGCGATACCTCAGCACGACAGGTGCAGGGAGGCGGCACCCACATCTTGCTGCTGGAGAACAGCTGCGGTACCTTTCCGTGGAGCATACAGGTGTGGGAGCGCACCCCGCCCCAGCCCCAGCTCCCCGCCGATACAAGCATCTGCGAGGGTCAGCTGCTACGTATCGCCCTCGACGACGACCCGCGTACCACTTACCTGTGGAGCGACGGCAGCAGCGAGCGCATCCGCTTATTGAGCGAAGCGGGAAGCTACGAAGTGGTAGCTACCAACGAGTGTGGTACAGGCAGCGCACAGCTAAACTTGACCACCGAAGATTGCGCCTGCACCTTGTATGCCCCCACGGCCTTTAGTCCGAATGGCGACGGCCTCAACGAGCGTTACGCCATCGTAACCCGCTGTGCGCTGCGCGACTTTAGGTTGCTGGTGTACAACCGCTGGGGCGAGCTGGTGTACAGCAGCACCCAGCTCGACCAAAGCTGGGACGGCACCATTGGCGGCAAGCCGGCGCCACCGGGCAACTATGTGTACCAGCTGAGCTACTACCGCGAAGGTTTGGGCCCCCGCCAAAGCTCGGGCAGCTTCGTGCTGCTGCGGTGAGCCCGAATGTGCGGTCGAATCCGTAATTTTACCCACGCTGCGGTTTGCCGTGGCGCTTCGCTTATGGCTGCTCTCAACTCCTGGATACATGCTTTTCGTTTACGTACCCTGCCCTTGGCGCTGTCGTGCATCGGCATGGGCAGCGTGTTGGCCCTCTATCACGGTACCCACAAAATGGGCGTGAGCCTGCTGGCCTTGAGTACAGCCACCCTGCTGCAGCTGCTCAGCAATTTGGCCAACGACTATGGCGATGCCGTCAATGGCGCCGACCTGGCGGGGCGGGTAGGTCCCGAACGTATGGTGGCCAGCGGTAAAATCAGTCGTGAAAGCATGAAAGTGGCCATGTATGTATTGGGTGGCTTGTCGCTAGCCAGCGGCGTGGCTTTATTGTATGTAGGCCTTGCCGGCGCCGACTGGAGCAGTTGGCTGGGCTTTCTGGCGTTAGGCCTGGTGTCGATAGCCGCAGCGATTACCTATACCGCAGGCGACAAACCCTACGGTTATGCCGGCTTAGGAGATCTTAGCGTGTTGCTCTTTTTTGGCTTTACCGCCGTTTTGGGAAGTTACTACCTGCATGCCGGCAGCATACAGCTGGCTTTGTTGGCCCCCGCCGTGGGCATGGGCGGACTTGCAGTTGCGGTGCTCAACCTCAACAATATGCGCGACCTAGCTTCTGACCTCAGGGCAGGCAAGCGTACCTTGGCCGTTCGTTTAGGCGCACAGGGTGCTCGCCGTTACCATGCCGTGCTGGTGTTGGTATCGCTCGCAGCGCTGCTGTTGTATGCCCTCTACCACGGCTACAAAGGTTTGTTTTTTGCCTCGGCCTTTGGCAGCCTCATGCAGTTACAAACCCTTTTGGCGGTACTGCGGGTGAAAGAAGCAGCCGATTACGATCCTTTTCTCAAACAAACCGCCCTACGTACTGCGTTGATAGTACTCTTGGCAATCGTTTTTTATCCATTCTCGTGAACAACTTTTCGGGCCTGCAGGCCACCGCTTTTCCGTATCGTTTGCAGTTTAAACAGCCTGCCGGCACCTCACGAGGTACCTTACACAGCAAAATAAGCTGGATGCTGCGGGTGACCGACGCCCAGGGGACGGAAGGCCTGGGGGAATGCGGACCGCTGCCGGGCCTCAGCTACGACGACCGCCCCGACTTTGGCACGAGGCTGCTGCGGCTATGCGAGCAGTTTAATGCCGGCGAGGAGGCTGTTTTTCACGAAAGTATACACGACTACCCCAGCATACGTTTTGGCTTTGAGATGGCCCTGCGCGACCTCGCCGGCGGTGGCCGACGGTTGCTGTACCCTTCGGCTTTCACGCAGGGGTTACAAGCCGTGCCCATCAACGGCCTCATCTGGATGGGCGACCTTCGTTTTATGGAACGTCAGCTCGCCGATAAGTTACTCGACGGCTACACCACCCTCAAGATGAAGGTTGGCGCGATAGATTTTGGCCAGGAGCTTCGCTTGCTCGACGATATACGGGCACGTTTCCCGGTCGATGAGCTCACCCTACGGGTAGATGCCAACGGAGCTTGGTCGCCCGCCGAAGCGCGCGAGAAGCTCGATCAATTGGCGCCCTTACACATCCACAGCATCGAGCAGCCCATAGCGGCAGGGCAGCACGAAGCCATGGCCTCGCTGGCAGCGAATAGTCCTGTACCCGTAGCCCTCGACGAGGAGCTCATCGGCCACAGCGAAACCGATGCAGGAGCCCTGCTCGATGCCCTCAAGCCCCCATTTATCGTGCTGAAGCCTACTTTGCTCGGAGGTTTCGCCGCCAGCGAAAGTTGGATAGCTGCCGCCGAAGCCCGTGGGATAGGCTGGTGGGTGACTTCGGCCCTAGAATCGAACATCGGCCTCAACGCTATTGCGCAATGGACCGCTACTTTGGGCAATACGCTGCCGCAAGGGCTGGGCACAGGGAGTCTATACACCAATAATTTTGCTTGTCCATTGGTTACCGAGGGTGGCTATTTGCATTATCGCCCGCAAAACGCATGGGAGCTCAGTCATTTTCGCGACAACCTATGAACCCACTGCAGCTGAATGGTCAACGGTTGAGTCAGCACGAGCTGCTGCACGGCAGTGCTGCCCTTGAAGCTGCGCTGGCACCTCTGCCCGAAACCGAGCAACAGCCGTTGCGCGACTTCTTGCAGCAGTGGTTCGACCCCACGGTTACCACCATCGCAGCGCAAACGTCGGGCAGTACCGGTCCGCCCAAAACCATACTCCTGAGCCGCCGTCAACTGCTGACCAGCGCCACCGCCACCGCCGCGTACTTCCACTTTGAGGCGGGCCAAACGGCTTTGTTGCCGTTGTCGGTACGTTTTATCGCCGGCAAGATGATGGTGGTACGTGCCTGGCTCAGTGGCTTGCAGTTGCGGCTGGTGCCGCCATCCAATAACCCCCTCGAGTGGGTAGATCCTACCAGTCACTTCGACTTTGCCGTGCTGGTGCCGCTACAGCTCGAGAAGCTGCTGGAGCAACAACAACTGCATCGATTTGGGAAGCTGTTGCTAGGCGGTGCCGACTTGCCGCCGCAGCTCAAGCAGGGGGTATTGGCGCAGTCGGTTCCGGTGTACCAAGGGTTTGGCATGACCGAAACGGTGAGCCACATTGCGCTGCGGCGGCTCAATGGCCCCCAACCCGACGAGGGTTATCGTGCCCTACCCGGCATTCGCCTCGCGGTAGATGAACGTTCGTGCCTGCGCATCACCGGTCCTGCCACCGACCACAGCTGGGTGCAGTCGAACGATATGGTGACCTTGCTGGCCGCCGACCGCTTTTTGTGGCGGGGGCGCTACGATTTGGTGATCAACAGCGCTGGCATCAAGGTAGCCCTCGAAGAGATAGAAAGCCGCATACACGAGCTCATCCCCACCGACGACTGTTTCGACTGGATGCGGGGGCTGCCTTTGGCGGTGGGCAGCATGCCGCACCCACGTTTTGGTGAAACAGCGGCTTTGTGGGTCGAAGGCGGCGCGCCTACCGAAGACGAAAGGGTACGTAGTTTATTGTGCTTCAAAACGCATATGCCCTTAGGTTGGGCGCCCAATGCCGTTTTTGTGGTGCACGAGCTACCCCGGTTGGCATCGGGAAAAATCGACCGTAAATCGCTGCGCGCGCCTTACAGCGGGCTTTAATCCTAAGGTTCGCGCTGGAGTCTGTTGCCCGTCCACCACAACTGTTTGTCGGTATTCACCCAAAAAATACGCGTACGTTCCATGGGGTTTTCGCTCAAGAGTTTGTGCAAAACCAACACCGTTTCGTTAGCAGCTTTGGTGCTCTGTATGCTAAAAAGCACGAGTAGGTACTGATCGGTATCTTCACCTTGCCCGGGTACATTGCCTGGTTTACCGCTGAGCTGATGCATGGCTTTTTCCCAGTAGGCGAAGTTGGCCAAGCTGCTATCGGTGCCTGCAGTAACCGCGGCAGCACCGCCGCGCATCAGTTTTTTCAAACGTTTGGTGGGCGCCAGGGCCGGATTTTGCCAGCGCAGGGCTTGTCCGTTTAAGTCGAAAAGCAGTAACTCAGGCGTGCCCACGGCCAAACGGGCCTGCAGCCGTTGGAGGGCGACACTGTCGAGGCTAAACGCATGCACACCGCCTACTTCCTGTTCACGGAGGTAGTTTTCTACCTGCCTATTGCTTACGGCATCTTGCTGCATGGACTTGTAGGGGCCCTGCGTAAAACTTTTACAGCCAGTACCTACAAAAATTAGCAAAAAACAGAGCACCAATAAGGCGTGATTCGTGGTAGCGGATGTTGGATTTGGTGTAAGCTGATTCATGTTTAGGGTTGCTTGCGAGCAATGCGGTTATGTATGCGGTTGGTTTCGAGCAAAGCGGCCGAGCCGTACCAAGGTTTGAGTTCCATCACCAGCGATCCTGCTTGTATGGCGGGGTCGGTTTCGGTGAGCTGCCTAGCTTCTTCGATGGTTTTTACCTTAAAGATGTAGATGCCTCGCAACTCTCCGGTATCGAGAAAGGGCCCTGCAACGATGAGTGTACCGGCCTCTGCCAAACGTGCAATATTGGCCATGTGGCCACGCTGCAGCTCGGCACGCACTTTGGGGTCGGCCGGGCGGTTCGGTCCTTTTTTTAGGAAGGCCATCACATAGGGCCGCATGCCGAATTCGTCGGCACCCAAACTGGCGGCATAAGCCGAGTCGTAGGGGGCTGTTTGCGCCAAGGCGGGTGCACCTGTTGCCGTCAAACAGACCGCTAACAGCATTTTATTTATCCCAGGAATAGCCATCAGTAGCTTATCGTGAGTTCGTAGCAGGGTGCGAAGCGTTTGATGTCGGTTTTGTTTTTGGGGTTAAATAGCTCTACCCAGCGGTTTTGAGGGCCGTCTTTGAGCCAAACATCTCCCTTTTTGTCATTCACTTGCAGGACGATGTTGTTGGTAGAAGGTTTCTGAATCTGCTCAACGGTTACCAGCACTTCGCCGCTGTGCACCATTTCATAGTCGTTCAAATCGATGACTGCTGGTCCTGTACCCAACAGCTCGAGATACAAATTTTGTTGGTGCAAACGTGCGCCTACCTTGCCTTCGGTGTATTTGTAGAAGTTCACCCGTACCACCACGTTGGTGCCTTTGAGCTCGCTGACGTGGATGGTGAGTTTGTTGATGCGATACGGCTTCTCCGGACCTTTAATCACCATGCCCACCTCGGCGCTTTGCAGACCGGTATTGAGGCGGTAGGTTTTTTCGGGCAGGCGAGGGGGCTCGCCCAAGGTGCGTACTTTGCCGCTGGCGCCAGCGGTGAGGGGCTCAGCAGCTGGTAGTGGCTCGAGTTGCAGGGTGTCGTTGCCGTTGAAGCGAGCGGCAAACTCGTCGGCGGTGAAGCTGCGGAGGCCGTAGCCGATAGCCGAAACGCGTATACGCTGTTCGGGCTTCATGGGGCCGATACGCCAGGCAAACTGTCCCAAACTATCGGTGAGTACCCCGCGCATGGTGTTGCCAACACCTATCGAGGCAAAGGCGATGCCGTTGCCTTGTGGGTCGGTAATGCGGCCCAGCACAATCTGCTGCGCACCGCTGTGCAGCTGCAACAGGAGCAGCGTGAAGAGGAGGACGATGGTTTTTTTTGTGTTCATACGCCAAATTGTCGTAAGTGGTGGTCGAGATGTTTGGTTTGCAGCAAATCCCATTGTTCGGGAGTTAAGCGTCCGAACAGCGGATGGGGGGCAGTGCTGTAGCCTGCTTGCCCGCTCCGGCCGAGGGTGTTGATGTGCTCCAACAAACGTAATCGTTTTTCTTCGAAATCGGGATGTTTACGCACCACGAGACTTGGGTCGGTAGGCAAATTCCGGCGAAAGGCCTTGGTATTGATGAACATGGGCCGTACTAGCGGAGCAAAGAGGGCCACGAGCGGATTTACCTTTACCTGCCGCAGACCTAGTGCCAGCTCGAGGGGAACGAGACAATGGGCAAGCATCTGATGCACCTCCATGGTGCCCCACTGCCGCTGACTGCTAGCCGTGAGCTGCGCTACCCGCTGGGCAAACAGCCGATTGCCCTCGGGGGTGCTCAGCAGTGCAGGAAGTGGATATTCGTTTTTCATTTGGGGGAGTATTGGTTGGCTTTTTTGTTTTCAGCAGCGAGGCGCACCGTTTCTTCGATACGTTTTTGGCGGGTTGTATCGGTTTTGGCGGCATAAATCCATTCGAGGGTGGCGCGCTTCACCGCCACACTAAAGGCATCCCAATGGCGGCGGGCATCGGCATTGGCATCGAGCAGGGCGACCATCTCGGGGGGGCACACACCATTTTCGGCCTTCTCGAGGGCGAGCCAGCTGCCATCGGTACGGGCGGCGGCTAGCACCCGAGCACCGGCAGGCGCCATTCGGCCCTCGGCTTCGAGCTTGGCAATGCGGTCGCGGTTAAGCTTGCTCCAGTTGCTGCCTGCTTTGCGGGGTGCAAAGTAGAGGTAGGAGCTTTGCGCGTCGCGTTTGTTGGGCTTGCTGTCGATCCAGCCAAAACATAAAGCTTCCTCCACGGCCTGGTCGTAGTCGAGGCTGGCGAGGCCACTGCTCTTGCGAAACAGCACCAGCCAGCAGCCCGTGGCTTCCTCATGATGGTTGCTGAGCCACTCCCGCCAGCTAGCACGGTCGAGGGCCACTACTGCTGCTTTGCCGAGGTAGGTTTCTTGGGTCATGTCGTGGGTTTTTTGAGCCTTCGGTACTGCAGCCAACGCTGCCAGCGACTCCGCGGTCGATTGGTGTAAATGCTTCGGCTACCCGAGACAAGATACGCAAGGATGACCGATAGCGCCAGCGGCGAGCAGTATTCAACCCCAAAAAGTTCCATGCCCATCACCCAACAACTCAGTGGGCTGTGGGTGGCGCCAGCAAATACGCTCACCAGCCCCATGGCGGCGAGCAGACTCACGGGCAACGGCAGCCAATGACTGAGTGTGCTCCCCAGCTGTGACCCGATAAAAAATAGGGGCGTTACTTCACCGCCTTTGTAGCCGGCGGCGAGGGTAACGCTCGTAAACAAACTTTTGAGCAGGAAGGCCAAGGGCTCGGCGGTCTGCCGAAAAGCGTCGCTGATGCCGTCGAGGCCCAAACCGGCATAAGGCGCGAAGAAGGGCTGCATCAACAAGCCAGCCAGCACACTCCCCACCAAGGCGATGCGCCAGAACGGGTTGGGGAGCCAACGCCTGAACAGCTGATGGATGCCATGACTGCTAAACACAAAAAAACGGGCGGCAAGTCCAAAACTTACGGCAGCTGCGGCCAGCCAAAGGTAGCCTTCGGGGGAGGGCAGCGGGGCATTCACCACATAGGCACTGTGCTGTACGGGTGTGCTGAGCACCACCCCGTGGGCCAGCCACGCGGCGGCGGTAACGCCTGCCAGCTGCAGCAGCTCGAGCCGTGGGCCACGCATGAGCTCGAGGGCAAATAGCGCGGCGGCCCACGGGGTGCCAAATACCCCTGCAAACCCGGCGGCTATGCCTGCAGTGAGCAGCAGCCTGCGCTCCGCGCGCGGCTGCTCACCGCGGCCCAGCTGGGCGGCTACCGCTGCGCCCAGCTGCACGGCCGTGCCTTCGCGCCCGGCCGAGCCGCCCCCCAAATGGGTGAGCCAACTGCCTACAACCACCAATGGACCCAATACGGGCGGCACACGCCGCAGCCGACCGTGCCAACTGTCGAACAACAGGGCATTCCCTCGGTCGGAATCGCCGCCATAACGACTGTACAGCCACACGCTAAGCATGCCCAACAAGGGCAAACTCAGCAGGAGCCACGGCTGCTGGCTGCGCCAATGACCGACAGCCTCGAGGCCCAGCAAAAAAATAGCTGCACCCAAGCCAGCAATAAGGGCAATGGCAAAAAGCTGCAGCAATAGCCGTGGGTGGGCACTACTCCGGTTCATCGCAAGAGTCGAACTACGGGATATTGGTTGGCCGTGCCTTCGTAATACTTGCTGTGGCGGTACAGCCAGTCGAGCTGGGCGGCGGCACTGGGCGGTTGCGACTGCGCACTGCGCCATTGTTCAAAGCGCTGCCGCAGTAGTGGGTCGTTGCGCAGCAGCTCGGCGGCGCTGTCTTCGAAGACGTAGGCGCTGAAGTACTCCTTCTGCTGTAGACTGGCATCAAAAAAGCCCCAAGCCAGGTAGCTATCTACGGCGAGGGGTTCTAGGAGTTCTACCACCAACCGGTCGTGACCGGTGCCGGTACGTACCACCACATCGCCGGCGCGGAGCTGCAGCTGCTGGGTGTCGCTGCGGGTGCGAATGCCGTAATGCAAATAGTGCCCTTCGTAGGGTCGGCGACTGCTTTGGTAGTCGGTAATGGTGTACACGCTGGCGGTGACCATGCTGTCGGAGCGCATGCGCCAATAGGGTATGCGGTTCCAGTCGAGCCGCTCGATGATTTCGGCCCAGGCACCTGGAATCACGTAGGCTGCTGGTTTTTCGACCGAGTCGGTAGCCCGGTAGCGGTTGTGGTAATGCAGCTTCGCCTGCCACGGCTGCTGGCGGTCGTAGTACAAACGTTCGCCGCCATGCACCTCGCTCTTCTTCCAGGCAGCCCGGTAGCCCATAAAGTCAATGGTGTCGGCTACACTGCGGTCGAGCTGCCACTGCAGCGGGTACCAGCGCTGGGTGGCATCGGCTGCGCGTGCTTGCTTGCGTGCCTGCTGCAGCTGCTTGCCGTTTTGGGCGAGCCAGCTGCTGCCGAGGCGCAACATCGCCAGGGTGGCTTCTACCCGCGGCTGGAAGGCTTTGAGCATATGGGTCTCGAGCACATAGCCGGCACAGTGCAGAAGGGTGGTGTAGCCGGTGCTGTACCGCGGGGTCTCCAAAAAGCCCAGCAGGCCCGAGTCGGGTAGCTCGTGTTCGGTATTTACATAAGGGCTCATCGGGAAACCTTGTTTGGCCATGCCGGCATAAAAGGCGGGGGTGAGCGTGCTGGTCATCAGCTGCGCCACGGCGGGGTGCATCTTGTCTTTCTGACTTTCGATGAGGGTCATCACGTGTTGGTAGTCGGCACCGTTGGTGGTATGTGTATCGAAAAACAGGTCGGGATCCCAGCGGCGTAATGCTCCCACCAACGAGCGGGTATTGCGGCTGTCGAGTTTGGTGAAGTCGCGGTTGAGGTCGAGGTTGCGGGCATTGCCGCGGAAGCCGTAGGCCTCGGGGCCATTTTGATTGGCGCGGCTGTGGCTGTTGCGCCGCAAGCTGCCATCTACATTAAACACCGGCACAATACACACTACCATCGATTGCAGCTGGCGCTGACCGGCGGGGCTGCTTACCAGCTCACGGGCCAGCAGCATGGAGGCGTCGATGCCTTCGGGCTCTCCGGGGTGTATGCCGTTGAGAATGAACAGTACCGACTTCCCGCGTCGGCGTGCTGCTGCGGGGTCGAACTCCTGGTCGGCATCAAGCACTACCAGGTGTAGCGGCAGCCCGCTATCGGTTGGTCCCACCGAGTCGAGGCGTACGCTGCCATGCCGTTGGTCGAGCTGCCGGTACCACTGTATGGCTTCGGCATGGCTGGCACTTTGGTTGCCGTTGCCGGCTTCGTAGGGGGTAGTGAGCGGATTTTGCGCCTGGCTGCACAGGCTCAACGTGAGCAGCAACAGCAGGAGGGGGTAGCTTTTGGTCAAGGGTGGTGTTGAATAAAGTGTTTTACTTCGGCTTGTAGCTCAGGAAAAAAGCGGTCGAACTCCTCACCAAAGGCGTGGTGGTGCTCGGCGAGCAGACTGGGGGCACGCTCCATGCCGCTATCGAAGCGGCTGCGGCGGCTCATGCCGTTCATCACCCGCTGTATGCCCTCGAGCTTGGCGTAGTTGGTGAGCCAGTCGTGCCGCACCATAAAGGGCAGCATGCCGCGGGCACGTTCGGGCAGCAGCTCTTCTTGCGCTTGCATCTCGCGGTAGATGCCTGCGGCATACTGGGCCAGCGGCTCGGGGTGGTACTGCGCCCAACGTTGCGCCAGATAGTGGTCGTAAAAAATATCGACGATCACCGGGGCATATTTGCGGAAAAGGGGCTGGAGGCGGCGCTTGCTCTCACCCACTACGGCGTGGGTATCGGTAAACCGGTCGATGGCATGGTGCAAGCGTATGCCGCGCTGCACGCCGGCACTGTACTGCTGTGGCGACACGCCCTTGAGGTGGTCGGCGATGAAGTTGCCGAGCCGCAGCTCAGGGTCGTTGCCCGACAAATACAGATGGGCGAGGTAGTTCATGCTGCAAAATAAACAATTGCCTTGAGCCTTTACGGCGAACTTTTGTAGCTTGCAGCTGACAACCTCTTTCACCCGAAAAACGGTCGCGTTATGCACATCCATCAGCAACTCCTCCGTGCCGGACAAGCCGCCGGTCCCCTGCCTTTCGAACCTGCGCTGCTGTTGCTTTTTGGTTCACGCGAGCTGCTCAGCAGCAGCGGAATCTTCGCCGCACTGCGACAAACCTACCCCACCGCTTGCATCACGGGCTGCTCCACCTCGGGCGAAATCCTCGGCGAGCAGGTAACCGACGACAGCATCGCCCTCACGGCCATACGCTTTGAAAGCGCCAGCCTGCAGTGGACCGAGGTAGACCTCGACGACCTTGCCGGCGATAGCGAGGCGGCGGGTCGCACCCTCGCGGGGGCTCTTCCCAGCGATGGACTCCGCCATATCCTCGTCTTCAGCGAAGGCCTGCGGGTGAACGGCACCGCCCTCGTGCAAGGCATGGATGCCGTATTGCCTCGTGGGGTAACGGTAACGGGTGGACTCGCCGGCGACGGCACAGCATTTGGCGAAACGGTGGTAATAAGTCCCACCAGTGGCCCCGAAAGTGCACACATTGTGGCCGTGGGCTTATATGGCTCCAACCTCCGCGTAGGCTACGGCTCCAAGGGCGGGTGGAATACCTTTGGAGTCGACCGCCTTGTGACCCGCTCTACCAACAACATCCTCTACGAAATCGATGGCCAGCCCGCACTCGAGCTGTACCGCTCCTTCCTTGGCGACAAAGCCGCTGAGCTGCCCGCCAGTGGGCTGCTGTTTCCACTCAGCATGCGCGCCAGCGAAAACGAACCACCGGTGGTGCGTACCATCTTGGCCATCGACGACCGTGAGCAAAGCCTTACCTTTGCCGGCGACATCCCGCAGGGCAGTTATGTACGATTGATGAAGTCGAATGTCGACCGTTTGATCGATGGCGCTGCTGGTGCCGCCGAATTTGCGGCGCAACAAAGCGGAAGCACTACCGAGCTGGCGCTGCTGGTGTCGTGTGTGGGCCGTAAGCTGGTGCTCAAGCAGCTGGTAGAAGAAGAAGTGGAGGTGGTGAGTGCCATGTTGGGCAAACCCGCCATCACCGGCTTTTATTCGTACGGCGAGCTGGCGCCTTCGGCCGAGTCGGCCAACTGCGCCCTCCACAACCAAACCATGACGATCACCACGCTTTCGGAATGAACGACGATACCGAACACTACCATCGGCTGCTGCGGCGCCAGATGAAACGATTTTTTGCCGATGGGGGCCCTCACGACCCCGTGGTAGCCGATTTTTTGAAGTCGGTAAACCAGGCCTACCTCGAGTTTGAGAGCGATATTGCCCATTCCGAAAACATCATGGAGCAAAGTTCACGGGAGTTGGTACGTGCCAACCGCGAGCTCGAGCGTATCGCCAAAGACCAAACGGTGAAAGCCAACGAAGCCTTGCGTAGGCTGGGCGAGGTGGTCGACAGCATCAGCGAAGCCCTCATCCAGCTCGACCGCAGCGGCTGCATCGTATATCTGAGTACCGCCTGGGAGAAACTCACCGGCTATACGGTCGAAAAGTGTTTGGGCATGCGTTTTGGCAGTCAGCTGCTCGACGCCCACGACCGTCACGATTGGGAAGAGTTGATGCAAGGCAGCCGTGCTGAGCTCAAGCGGGTAATCCACATTGAACGCGGCGACGGCCAGCGCCGCTACTGCCAGCTGTCGCTGCAGGCGAGGTTCGAAGCCGACGGCACCCTCACCGGTTTTAGCGGCACCCTCGCCGATGTGCACGATCAGTACCTCGCACAGCTGGAGTTATCGCGGCTGGGACTGGTCGTAGAAAAAACCAAAAACATCGTGGTGATTACCGATACCGAGGCGCGCATCAGCTGGGTGAACCAGGCTTTTGTCGACATTACCGGTTACAGCCGCGAGGAGGTGTATGGCCGCAAGCCCGGCAGCTTTTTACAAGGCCCCGATACCGATCGTGCCATGACCGCCACCATGCGGGCGCATTTCAACCGGCAGGAATCGTTTCACGGCGAAATCCTCAACTACAACAAACAAGGCAAGCCATACTGGTTAGAGGTGTTCATCGATCCGGTATTCGACGATCAGGGCAACCACCTCGGATTTATTGCCGTAGAAAACGAAATCACCGAGCGCCGCAAACAAGACGACCGTATCCGCCAGCTGGTGGTATGGCTCGACGAATCGTCGGAGGCCGTGCAGGTGGCCCGCGAAGATGGGGTGCTGGTATTTTTGAACAAAGAAAGCTGTCGCCGATTGGGCCGCAGCGCCGAGGAGTTGGTCGGGCAACATGTGAGCATGACCGAAGCCATCTTTGAGCAGGCCGGCATCTGGGAAGCCCATGTGCAGGAGCTGCGCGAGAAGGGCAGGTTGCTCATTCAGGGCATGCACAAACGTGCCGACGGCACTACTTTCCCTGTAGAGGCCTCGGTAAAATACCACGAACAAGAAGGCGTAGGCTATGTGCTGGCCTTCATCAGCGACATCAGCGATCGGGTCGATAATGAACGTAAGCTGGCTGCCTACACCCGCGAGCTGGAGGCCTCCATCAAGGAGCTCGATCAGTTTGCCTATGTGGTAAGCCACGACTTGAAGTCGCCCTTGAGGGCCATCAACAACCTGAGTGAATGGATCGAGGAAGACCTCGACGCGCACCTCAAAGACGAAACGCGGCGCAATTTTGAGCTGCTGCGCGGCAGGGTGTTGCGTCTCGAAAAGCTCATCGACGGCATTTTGGCATACAGCCGTGCTGGCCGAACCCGCGCCACCCTCGAAAATGTTACCCTGCCCGATTTTGTGGAGGATGTTTTTGCCGATTTCCAGCACCAAGCAGGTGTTGAGTTAACGTGTAGCGGTCCGCAACTTACCCTTTTTACCGAAAAACTGGCTCTTTTTCAGGTGATTTCCAATTTGGTAAGCAACGGCATCAAACATGGCGACAAAGACCATAAGCGGGTAGAAGTACGTTGGCAACACGACGGTACCGATCGCCTGGCTTTTGAAGTCGCTGATAACGGACCGGGCATCGATCCGCTTTACCACGAGCGTATCTTCCGTATTTTCCAAACGCTGCAAGCTCGCGACGTTAAAGACAGCACCGGTGTGGGGCTTTCGATCGTGAAAAAAATCGTAGAAGAGAAAGGCGGCAGCATCCTGCTCGATTCGAAAGTAGGGGCGGGAAGCCGCTTTTTGTTCAGTTGGCCGCTGCGTGAGCGCAGTTTTGCCGAATCGCTTACTTCAGGCCGGTGATGTAGCCCCGCGCTTCGATGCCGTCGGCTTGCAAGCTTGCTCGTAGGGTTTGGTACAGGCGCCGGTATTCGTCGGCCTTGTCCCATTGTTTGAGCGTGCTGTAAAACTGTTCGCTCAAAAAATAATAGTCGAGTCGGTCGTGCCAGCGTGGCGACTGCCGCTCGAAGAGCTGCTGAGCTTGCTGCAGGTATTTTTCTACCTCGTCGAGCTCGTTGCGCTGCAGCAGCAGGTAACAGAGTTGGTTATAGCCGGCAAATAAGCGCTGGTATTGTTTGTTGCGTTGCCATTCGAGCACCGCCTTGCGGGTATAGTAAACGGCTGAGTCGGTATTGCCGCTATGCAGGTAGATGCGGCCAAGTACAAACCAGCCCGCAGGCACACCATAGCGTGCCTTTTTTTCGGCATACAGCCGCAGCGACTCCTGTACATCACCCAACGCTTCGGCAGTGCGGCCTAAGCGGCTGGCGAGATATGCACGATACTGCAGCAGCCGCGCCGTCTCGAGCTTGTCGTCGAGGGCAATCCACAGGCGCAGGGCCGAGTCGGTGAGTGCCAATGCCAGCTGGTGGTCGTGCCGCAGCTCGTCGGCCACCAGCGCGCGCTCGTCGTATTCGGTAGCACGCTCCACCAGCAGGGCGCGTTGGCCATGGGTAGGCACCGACAGCAGCAGGAGTAGCAGGACAAGCAAAGGTTTCACGGCTGCAATTTCGCTTTTTCGCAGCATACTTCCACCTCCAAATAAGTTACCTTTTTATCCATTATTCCGTATCTTCGTCACTCCAAAACGGAGAAAAATCCATGGACTTATTTTCCCGATTTCAGCCGGTAACCAAAGCCGACTGGGAAGCCGCGGTGAGCAAGGAATTGAAGGGCGAAACTGCCGAAAAGTTGCATACCCGCACCGAAGATGGTCTGGCGCTCGAACCTTACTACAGCCGCGAAGACCTGAACCCGGAAAGCTTGCAGCATTTGCCCGGCGACCGACCTTATCGTCGTGGCTTGCGTGCCAACCACAACGACTGGGTCATTTTTGAACGCCTCAGTACCCTCGAACCCGAAGCTGCCAACCGCGAGGCCTTGCATGCCCTCATGCAGGGTGCCGAAGGGCTCATCTTTGAAGGGCCTGTGGCCGATGCCGTTACCTTTGGCAAGCTCACCCACGAGCTGCTACCGCAATACCTTATCTTAATCTTTCGCCATGCCGACCCGGTAACCCTTGCCGGTTGGCTCAAAGCCTGGTCGGAAACCCTCGAGCTGCCCAGCATCGCCTTACGCGGAGCAACAGGCTACGACCCTTTGGGTGATACCGCTTTTGGCAAAACGAGCCGCACACTACCGCTAGGAGAGTTGGTGCGCACCTACCAACGTGAACTCCCCGGCTTTCTGCCGTTGAGTGTGCGTGTAGCCCGCTACCGCGAGCAAGGTGCCAGTTTGGTGCAGGAGCTCGGCATCGCTTTGGCCCTCGGCAATGCCTACCTCGGTCGTTTGCTCGACGACGGCCTGCACATCGACGAGGCCACCCCCGCCCTGCAGTTCGAACTGTCGACCGGCACCGACTATTTCGCCGAGCTGGTGAAATTCCGGGCCTTTCGTCAGTTGTGGGCCGGCTTGGTAAATGCCTACCAACCTTCGCACAGCTGTACCGCCGCCGCTAACGTTTTGGCGGTTAGCAGTACGCCCATGCTCAGCGCCATCGACCCGCATACCAATCTGCTACGGCTCACCACGGCTGCCATGTCGGCAGCACTCGGCGGCGTGCATGGACTGGAATTGCATCCCTTCGATCAGGCGGTAAATGGCGGTAGCGCTTTCGGCGCCGAACTTAGCCGCAACATACAACTGCTTCTGAAAAACGAAGCGTATCTCGACAAGGTAGTTGACCCTGCCGCCGGTAGCTACTACCTCGAAAGCCTCACCGACCAGCTTAGCGAGCAAGCTTGGGCCTTCTTTCAGCGTATCGAAGCAAAAGGTGGCTTTGAGGCCGCCACGCAAAGTGGCTGGCTGATGCAAGAAGTACTAGCGCACCGTGCGCAGCTCGAGCAGTTGGTGGCCACCCGACGCAAGACGGTAGTGGGCGTGAATCAATACCCCGACACCCGCCATGCCGGCATTGAGCGCCATGCCGACGACAGCTTCCGCCTTTCGGGTGCCTTTGAGGAGCTGCGAGCACAAACCGCCGCTGCTATTCGCCTTCCCAAAGTGTTTTTGTTGCCGATAGGCGACTTAGCCATGCGGTTGGCGCGGGCAACCTTTGCCAGCAACTTTTTTGGTTGCGCAGGCTACGAGCTCATCGAAAACAACGGCTTTGCCAGCATCGAGGAAGGCACGACCGCAGCCCTGGCCAGCGGCGCCGACATTGTGGTGCTCTGCAGCAGCGATGACGAATATCCCGCGCTGGTGACCGATTTTTGTCAGGGACTGAGCGGTAAAACCCAGCTGGTGCTAGCCGGTTACCCGAAAGACGAGATCGAAAACTATCGCCAGCAAGGCATACAACACTTCATTCACGTGAAAGCCAATTTGCTGGAAACTTTGCAGTCGTTCCAAAAAATCCTGTCGATATGAGCCGCATTAAACCCGATTTCAGCAAGCTGCACTACCGTGTAGCCCCCGAGCAGGACTACTTCGACGCCGAAAAGGTAGAAAGTTGGCAAACCGCCGAAAAGCTTCCGCTCAAGAGTAGCTATACCGCCGACGACCTGGCGGAGCTGCCGCAGCTGGGTTTTGGCGCCGGCTTGCCGCCTTTTTTGCGCGGACCGTACGCGTCGATGTACACCAAACGGCCGTGGACCATCCGGCAGTATGCAGGTTTTAGCACCGCAGAAGCCAGCAATGCCTTTTACCGCCGCAATCTGGCATCGGGGCAAAAGGGACTTTCGGTCGCCTTCGACTTGGCCACCCACCGCGGCTACGACTCCGACCACCCCCGTGTGGTGGGCGACGTAGGGAAAGCAGGCGTGGCCATCGACAGCGTGGAGGACATGAAGATATTGTTCGACCAGATACCGCTGGGTGAGATGAGTGTATCGATGACCATGAACGGGGCAGTATTGCCGGTGATGGCGTTTTACATTGTTGCCGCCGAAGAGCAGGGCGTACCCGCCGAGCAGCTGAGTGGCACCATCCAAAACGATATCCTCAAAGAGTTTATGGTGCGCAATACCTACATCTACCCTCCAGGGCCTTCGATGCGCATCATTGCCGATATTTTTGCCTATACCGCCGAGAAGATGCCTCGATTCAACAGCATTAGCATTTCGGGTTACCACATGCAAGAGGCCGGCGCCACCGCCGATTTGGAGCTGGCGTATACCCTCGCCGATGGCTTAGAGTATATCCGTACCGGTTTGGCAGCAGGGCTCGATATCGACGCTTTTGCACCTCGTTTGTCGTTTTTCTGGGCCATTGGCATGAATCACTTCATGGAGATTGCCAAACTAAGAGCAGGCCGTTTGTTGTGGGCGCGTTTGGTAGAGCAGTTTTCGCCCAAAAGCAATAAGTCGCTGGCGCTACGCACCCACTGCCAAACCTCGGGTTGGAGCCTCACCGAGCAAGATCCGTTTAACAATGTTGCCCGTACATGCATCGAAGCGCTGGCCGCAGCATTGGGCCATACGCAGTCGCTGCATACCAATGCCCTCGACGAAGCCATTGCGCTACCTACCGATTTCAGCGCACGTATTGCCCGCAATACGCAGTTGTATCTGCAAGACGAAACCAATATCACCAAGGTGGTCGACCCGTGGGGTGGCAGCTATTATGTTGAGGCCCTCACCGACGAGCTGGTGAAAAAAGCGTGGGCGCATCTCCAGGAAATTGAGGAGTTGGGGGGTATGGCCAAAGCCATCGAAACCGGTCTACCGAAAATGCGCATCGAAGAGGCAGCCGCACGTAAGCAGGCGCGCATCGACGGTGGAAAAGACATTATTGTTGGTGTAAACCGCTACAACAGTGGCCGTGAAACCGATATTGAGATACTGGAAGTTGACAATGCTGCCGTGCGCGATTCGCAGATAGCGCGTCTCAACAAGCTTAAAGCCAACCGTGATCAAGCAGCTGTGCAAAAAGCCCTAGCGGCGCTCACCGAAGCTGCCCGCAGTGAAAGCGGTAACTTATTGGCCTTGGCCGTAGAAGCTGCTCGGCTGCGCGCTACCCTCGGCGAAATTTCCGATGCCCTAGAGTTGGTATATGGCCGTTACAAAGCCACCATACGTGCCATTTCAGGTGTATATTCGAACGAAATTCGTATGGACGAAACCTTCAAACAGGCCCGCGAAGCCGTAGAAGCCTTTGCCAAAGAAGAAGGCCGCCGCCCGCGCATACTCATCGCCAAGATGGGGCAGGATGGTCACGACCGCGGAGCAAAGGTCATCGCCACCTCTTTTGCCGACCTCGGCTTTGATGTTGACATTGGCCCATTGTTCCAAACCCCAGCCGAAACCGCCCGTCAGGCAGTCGAGAACGACGTACATATCGTGGGTGCCTCATCGCTGGCAGCCGGCCACAAAACGCTGGTACCGCAACTGTTGGAGGAGCTCGCTAAACTCGGTCGCCCCGATATCTTAGTCGTGGCTGGCGGTGTGATTCCGCAGCAAGACTACGACTTTTTATACAAGGCAGGAGTTGCTGGCATCTTTGGTCCCGGTACCGTCATTGCGCAAGCTGCGCTCGACATATTGGAAAAGCTGAAGAATGAAGTGGGCGGTTAACGCTCTCTACCACTTTTGGCTTCCTTTGGTAATCACCTGTTTTTTTATGGTGGTGGATAGGTTTGGTCCAGCAGTTACGCACGATTCGCTTTTTTACATGAATGGAGCCGAATCGATTCGAGATTTAGGTCGTTTCAGTAATGAATACTATGGAGCTTTACAGCACGATACGTATTATGCGCCTGGTTTATCAGCTTTGCTCGCCTTCTTGTCGTTTCTGAGCAAGTTGAGTGTTGGTATTATGGCGAAAAGTGTCATGTACTTGCTACTCTTCACTAATTTACTCTTGGCCTTACGGCTTTGTCTTGCACATGGAATTGACCAAAAAAGCACCATCGGCTTTACGGCTATTCTCGGTTTAAGTTTTCCTTTTTTCAGTATCCATTTACATATTTGGTCGGAACCTCTGTTCTTAACCCTTTTGTTAGTTGTGGCTCTAGCGCTAAAAAACTGGTTCGATACCAATCAACGTAGCTGGTTTCTTGGGGCAGTCGTACTGTTAGGACTTTCAGTACTCGTGCGGTTTGCGGGGCTTTTCATGTTGCCTTATTTCGGCTTTTTCATTTTACAAAAAAGAGGTTTTTCGTGGAAATGGATATTGCCGTTTTCGTTTTTTAGTTTGCTTCCATTTGTCCTTTGGTCACTCAGAAATTCCCTGCTAGCCCAAGAATTAAGCTCACAGACTTTGTTTTGGAATTGGGTAGGGGGTTATGCTGTATTAGATGCGTTTAAAACAGTATTGTTTTGGTCTGGACTTAGTTTTGTCGTTTTAGCGTTGGTTATAAGTCAGCTATTGCAAAGAAAAAAACTATTACTGGAAATTTGGCCTCAACTAGTAGGCGCTTTGGTTTATGTGGCTTTCCTGCTGTTGGCCAAGTCAAGTGTCGACCGAATGATTCCACTCGACTCTAGGCTCCTTTCGCCACTATTAGTGCCCATTATCAGCTCGATATTTATTTTATGGAATGGAATGATTAAAGTTTGGTTGAGGGTAACTCTTACCGTAGCGCTGCTTTTAAGTTTTGTACAGCTAATGCGACCTATACAAGAGGTTTATAAGCATGGATGGGGGCTGACCGATCGCCGATTGTTGGAAGTAGGAATCCCTGGGCAAATAAAAACATCGCTGCCCGATACAGCTGTTTGTTATGCTTCAGGTTTTGACGTACACTATTTTCGTTATCTATTGAAGAGAGAGGTGAAATATTTACCCATAAATCAACCTTTGCCCGACAGCAGCTACTTTTTACTTTGGTTGGCTGAACCACCGAACAGTCGAATGCTAGCTAATGCAGAAGAACGATTACCCGGACTACTCTGGGCCACAAATCCGTAAGTTTGTTCATGCAAGTGCCCCACCCCAAAGAATTGTTTGAGCAGCTGCGCCAACAAAACCGCGCAGCCTTAGCACGTGCCATTACCCTGGTAGAAAGCCGTGCGCCCAAACATCAAGAGGCCGCTGCCGAGTTGTTGGCCCTCGCTATGCCGTACAGTGGCAATACCTTGCGTATTGGCATCACCGGCGTACCTGGTGTGGGAAAAAGTACGTTCATCGATACTTTTGGGAGCCTACTCACGGCCGAAGGCAAACGGGTGGCGGTGTTGGCCGTAGATCCTAGCTCGGCACGAACGGGTGGCAGCATATTGGGCGACAAAACCCGTATGGAGCGACTCTCGCAGGACGAGGCAGCATTCATACGGCCCTCGGCAGCGGGCGATACCCTCGGCGGTGTGGCTCGTGCCAGTTGGGAAGCCATGATCCTCTGCGAAGCCGCAGGCTACGAAATTATCCTGATCGAAACCGTGGGCGTTGGCCAAAGCGAGACTTCGGTAGCGGCGTTGGTCGACTTTTTTATGCTCCTCATGTTGGCCGGTGCTGGCGACGAACTGCAAGGCATCAAACGAGGCATTATGGAAATGGCCGACCTGCTGGTGATCAACAAGGCCGAGGGCGACAACCTCCAACATGCGCGGAGGGCAGCAGCCGAATACCGCAATGCGTTACACCTTTTTCCGGCACATCCCGGCGGTTGGACAGCCGAAGTGCTGCTGGCTTCGGCTTTGCAGGAAGAGGGAATAGCCGAAGTTTGGCAAACCATCGGGCGATATGTCGACCTCACCCGACCCAATGGCTACTTCGAACAAAGGCGTCGCGAACAGGCTGTTTTGCAATTCAATGAGCACATCCAATACCAGCTCGAGCTGGTACGCAGCAGTAAACCCGAACTGGAGAGCTTCTATCACCAACTCGAACTAGATGTGGCGTCATCCCGCTGCAATCCCTACGAAGCCGCGCGTTTGTTCACCCAGCGCTTATTCGCTTCGTAAGGCTACCCCTAAGTCGGTTTCTTTTCTCACTTAGCGCAACGGATAGCCGCCTACCACGGGAATGGTAATGCTGCTGGCATTTAGATCAACCGTGAGCACTGTGCCTGGTTTGGGCTGAATGGTGAATTCCTTATCGCTCGAAAACACCAACAGCCCCAAACGTTTACCCTTGGGAATCACCTGATCGTCGGGGTTGAGCGAAAAGCTCAGCGTATAGTATTCGCCAGCTTGCAGCGGCGTTCCATTCGTCAGCGACTGGTGGTTTTGAGGATCGCCCCAGCCGCGGGTAATCAGATGGTCGTATATCGGCACGTCTTTACCCTCGGTTAACGGCAATGCGACCAGGTATACCGATAAGTTTGCAGCCGGTTTGCTCGAGGCCATGCGCAGCTTCACGGTTGTGGTGCCCGAAATACGTAGATCATGGTCTAACGGCTCGGTGGTAAAAAGCAGGCGATGTTTGGCATTTTTATCTTCCAGCAAGGTCAAATAGTCTTTTCGCGCATGGTCGGTAAAGCTCAGCGGACTTGATGGCGCCACCGGCGGTGTAGTGCGTAAGCCGGCATCGGCATGCAAATAAAAGGTTACGGCTTGCGCTGCCGGGTCGGGAAAGGCGGTATAAGCCGTCGGCTTTTTCTCGCCCTCGCGTACGATGCGCACGGGTGGGTCGTTCTCTACGCCGTTTTCTATGCCGTGTAGGTAGCGGGTAAACCAGCGGTTCATCATCTCCATGGGAGGATCGCCTCCGTGGCCACTTTGGTGGTAGAACAACTGCACGGGCAAACCTTGCTCCTTGGCGGCCTCATAGAAGCGGAAACTATGCTCCGGCATCACATTCCAATCGTTAAAGCCATGGGCCATGAGCATGGCACATTTCATCGAGCCAATCTTACTCACATAATCGCGGCTGGCCCAAAACGCATTAAAATCGCCGGTTTTGCGATCTTGCGCTTTGGCAAGCAGGCCGTCGCGCACTTCGGCATTGTTGCGCTTGCGCTTCTTTTTGTCGCCCGTATTGATGAGGTCGTACAATACGTCCATGTCTTCACCCAAATAACCGCCGGGTGAACGTACTAGTCCGTTCGATCGGTAGTAGTGGTAAAAAGAAGTGACAGGCGCTACAGGTATGATGGCCTCGAGTCCGGCTACGCCCGTGGTGGCAGCGGCAATACACAGGGTGCCGTCGTACGAGGTGCCGGTCATGCCTACCTTGCCGCTGCTCCAGAAGGCTTTCACTTCAGTGCCACCCACGCGTTTGTCGTACGCTTTGGCACGGCCACACAACCAGTCGATGACCGCTTTGGGGCCTAGCGACTCGTTTTCGCCGCCCACGGTGGGCGCGCCGTCCGACAAGCCGGTGCCGGGCGATGAGGCATACACCATCACATAGCCGCGTGGAATCCAGGTTTGATCCATGCTCGAGGCAAAAAGCGGGTATTTGGTTCGGGTTTTACGGCGAGGGTGCGGGCGTTTTTTGCGTGGTGCAGCACCCAACTCGTGTTTTACCTTCCAGTTGAGGCGGTCGTCGGTAAAACCGAGCAGCGCCCAAATGCTGAGGCCGTAATACGGACTGGCCGAAAGGATCACCGGCAAGCGGATGGGAAGGCTGTCGGTGATGGCGGGTCGGGTGAGGTAGATGTGGATGCGGTCGGGCTTGCCGTCGCCGTCGGAATCGAAGGTCGACTCTACCCACAGCTGCTCCTTCAACCAACTGTCGGCCGTGCCGAAGGCTTCCACCGGCTGCGACTGGCCGTTTTCGAAGCGGAGCAGGGACTCGGTTTGGGCGCTCGACAGTAAGGACAAGAGCACAAAAGCAAAGAGCGAAGTGCAAAAAAAATGTAGTTTATTCACAGGAGGCCGGATGAGGTGATGCATAAGAAGAGCTAAAATCGCTTTTTTACACCAGATTGTGCATCCCCACCTGGAATTGTAAACATGAAGTCGTGGCTTCGGACAACGAAGTGTGCCTTGCTCATTTGTGCCGATTGGTACCGGCCTGAGCCTTAAGCCACCGTTTGCAGTATCGACTCCAATATTTTCATGCCATCGGTATTGCCCAAAATAGGGTCGGCAGCACGTTCGGGGTGGGGCATCATGCCAAATACGTTGCGGCCTGTATTGGTTACCCCGGCAATGTGATTCAACGATCCGTTGGGGTTGGCCGCTTCGGTAAGCTCCCCGTTGGCATCGCAGTAACGAAACAGTACCTGGTCGCGGTCCTCGAGGGCCTTGAGCTCGTCGGCATGCAGGAAATAGTTGCCTTCGCCGTGTGCAATAGGGATTTGTAAGGCCTCGGTAGTATGGAGCCCTTGAGTAATCAGGCTATTGGTGGTGGCGGCCTTGATGTAAACGTTTTTGGAGATAAACTTCCGCTCGCTATTGTGAAGCAAAACGCCCGGCACCAGTTTGGCTTCGCATAAAATCTGGAAACCATTACATATGCCCATCACATAGCCACCGCGTTCGGCGTGCCTGCTCACCGCATCCATGATGGGCGAAAAACGGGCAATGGCACCCGAACGGAGGTAGTCGCCATACGAAAAACCTCCCGGTAAAATCACAAAATCAACGCCCTTCAAATCGGTGTCTTTGTGCCAGAGCGCCACCGTTTCGGCACCTAGCAGGGTGCCAAATGCATAAAGGGTGTCACGATCGCAATTGGAGCCGGGAAAAACAACTACACCGAATTTCATAGGGATGATTTTGGGCAAATTTCAGAAAAAAATCCGGCAAAGGCTCAGAAAATTCCGAGGCTCCAAACCAAAACACCTGCCCACACCAGCAAGAGCAGGTCGAGCAGAAATACCGGCCGCACCGACTCCAAAAATCTTCCCAGAAAAAATGCTCCAATGGGGATGAACAAACTGGCAATGTACCAGCTGTCGCCCGGCATGAGCAGCACGGCGACCAAGGCACTCCCCAGCAAAATGAGAAACATACGCTGCGTATTGCGCAGGGCATTGGTTTTCATGTTCACCGAGGTGAAACTCATGAGCAAACCAAAAAACAACATGCTTAAGCCGAGGGCTGCTAGTAATTTCTGCGGGTCGCTAAGCTCGCGGAGGCTGTAGGTAAACAACAAATCGAAGTCGAACCACCCTTGCAACAACTCCAAATGGCCAGTCAAATAAAGACCTCCTGCCAACAAATACAGCGGGGTGGCATAACCGAGCAGCCACACCAACAGGGCACGCAAGCGAAAAACGCCCCCGAGGATGATGCCCAGCAAGGTGGCAGGAAACAATACCGCAGCGGGCTGGTACAATAAAAAGCACAAGGAGGCCAAAAAACCCGCATCGAATACCAGTTGCAGTTGGCGGGGACTGCTGCTTACGATCATCAAATTGCGGAGGATGTAGGCAAACAAAGGCGTGCAGAGCACCGCAGGGTGAAAGCTCAGCCATTCGGTTACGCTGCCGGCAATGAGCAAATAGGCCAACCCGAACCAACCGTGGGCTTCGCGGCCCAACTTCATATCGGTAAACAACAAATTAAGCAGCCAAGCAGGAACCACTAAAGCGAGGAAACTTACCACCCACTGCAGCCATTGCGGCCAGCTGCGGAGCCAACCTTGCACAAAGTCGGCTTCCAAGCCGGGCATATACGGCAAGCTGGTCATGGTGCCGGCCAACGTCAGCAGCAGGCCCAGCAGCACAAGGGCTACTGTGGTGAGCAGCGTATTGTTGGTACGGAATAAGGCCGAGATCATAGGAGCTCAAAGGTAAGGCGGAAGATGCCTTTTTTCTTCCGCTTCACAGCCGGAATGAGCAAGGTGGTAGGCGTAACCACGGCGGCATCGGGTTGTAAAATGGCCGCATCGTCCGATTCGGGACTCAAAATCACACGGGGTAATACATCGCCCTGGTTGTTGATACGATACAAAAGCACCGCATTTTTGCTTCGCCCTTCTTCGTTGTACACCAAATTGAGGTGTTTGTCGGTGACAAACGACACAAAAGAGGTATACGGGCTCGGTTGTGTGGTGACCTGGGCCTTCGGGATGATTTGTCGCCAGTCGATGGTGCCGTCGGGGTTCATCGAAAGCACTACAATCTCGTCGTAATGGTAGTAGATGATCTCGCGATATACCGGAAAACCTTGGCTGTATTGCACATAGGTTTGGGTGGTTTCGTAATTCGACTCGGCCACCAAGAGGGTGCCGCCATCTGAGCGTACAGCCAAATCGCGGATAAAATAGTCGGCCAGCTCTTTTTCGCGTTTTGCACTACGCGAACCTTGTAAGCGCGATTTAAACTCGAGGTCGAAACGCGAAAAACCGATGCTGTCGAGCTGCAAGGGGTTGAGCGATAGGGTGGCATGTAAGGCGCCAGCCATCTGGTAGCGGTCGCGCTCCGAAAAAAAGCCACTCACACGCACCTTGTTATTCGCATAATCAACTACCGGCTGCACCGAGTTGAAGAAAAATACGGTGTCGCGCAAGGTGGCCTCCTGTAAAGCGAGGGTGCTGCGGTTGATGTACAGCAGCTTGTAGTAAAATTTAGTGGGGTCGTTGGTGCGCTTTTCTTTGTCGGTTACCTGCAGCCAAAGCAGCAGATTATTTTGCGGGTCGTGCATGAGCTTGCGCAGCTCGTAACGTTGTTTGTCGAGGGGCAAAAACAATCGGGTTTGTTGCTCCACCCGCATGGCGGCATCGGCAAATCGGATGTCGAGCGCCATGTTTTCAGAGGCGCTTTCGTTCACATGCACCATGCTGTAGCCGCTCAAATCGTCCTTGGCTACAATTTTGAAGTTTGAGCGCGACCTGCCGCTTATGTCGTCCTGATCGTAAAGAACGGTGGGCGTGCCCGCCTCGCCGGCATGTGGCAGCACCATGTAAAAGAGGCCATGTTTGCGGAGTGTGCCCGAATAAATCGAGAAAAAAACAACCGCCTCGTTTTTGTTCACCACCAGATCTTCGATCTCAATGTTGCGGTCCTCGAGGGGGATTTTGTGCGAATACAACGGATTGCCCGTATAGCTAAACTTCTCGATGGCGCGCTCACGGCCCGACGAAGTGTATACATAATAGCCTGAACGATCGGCTCCCAATACCTTGTGCTGAAACGACCCTTTGTAGCTGCTGTTGAACGGCATCCACTGCAGCGACTGCCCCTGCAGCAGTGCTGAGGTCGAAAAAAGAAATGCGATGCAAAAAAGGAGTTGCCTGCTCATCGGGACGATAAAAATAGCCATTCCAAAAACAATCCGGAACCGTGTTTTAGTGTATGTTTTGTCAATTTTAATACAAATGCACCTAATTTGTTTCGGCGAAGTCTTATTTTAGCGCCTTAGCTTATTGCATCCGCATGAATTCCGCGCTTCTCACACAACTCGAACAACATCAGCTGGCAGGCCGGAAACAGCTTGCTGTCCTTATCGATCCCGATAAAGCTGGTGAACGCGGACTAGTACAGCTGGCACGCAGCGCACAAAAATTACAAGCCGATTATTTTTTTGTAGGCGGTAGCCTCATGACCACCAACCGCCTCGATCAGGTGCTCTCGGTTTTACGTGAGGAATCCGATATACCCACCCTACTTTTTCCAGGTGGTGTTACTCAAATCAGCGAAAAAGCCGATGGTATCTTGTTGCTTTCCCTCATCTCAGGTCGTAATCCTGAATTTCTGATTGGGGCACATGTCATTGCCGCGCCGCTGCTGCGGGAGTCGGGCATACAAATTTTACCTACGGGCTACATGCTCATTGATGGTGGGAGAGCCACTACCGTTTCGTACATCTCCAACACCACCCCTATCCCTGCCGATAAACCCGAAATTGCGGCCTGCACGGCCATGGCCGGCGAAATGTTAGGTTTGCGCCTCATCTACATGGATGCAGGCAGTGGCGCTCAGCGGCCAATTGACGAGGCGGTGATCCAAGCGGTGCGTAAGTCGGTGAAACTGCCCATGATCGTGGGTGGCGGCATACGCGAAGGACATGCTGCGGCTGCAGCGTTTCGCGCCGGTGCCGACGTGGTGGTGGTGGGCAACGCCCTCGAAGATCGTCCTGCCTTCCTCGATGAGCTGGCAGCGGTGCGCTATCAAGCCAACCTACACCTCTCGGCCTAATCCAAATCTTCTACGCGGTAAACGGGCAGTGCACAACTGCCATGGCTGCACGCATCTATACGTAGCTGTGCGGTGCTCATTCGACCTGCAAAAAGCGCTGGGGCTTCGCCTTCACCGTCGTGCACAAGCAAAAGGCGGTCGGGGCGGTACTGCGTGAGTAGTTCGCGATGTACTTCGTGGGCACTACTCCCAGTGATGGTAAGCGCCTTGCGACCGTAGGCTTGTTCGAGACCCAACTGCATCCATCCTCCATGAAAATGGGCGTATTTGTCGAGATGCGGCTGCGCCAATGCCCACATCTGCTCCCGATGATCGTGGTAGCGCATGTCAAGGGTGAGCTCGGCAAGCTGCCCGAGCAGCCGCGCAAATACGCTATTGGCCGAAGGTTGAACATTGTCGGCGAGCTCATATTTTTTAGGGAGCGGAAGTTCCAGTTCCTGGGCCGACCAAGCCAACAAGCCGCTTTCGTCGTCAGCAAAACGCGTCAAGAGCTCATCGGCGAGGGCCTGGGCCTGCTTCAACCAGCGGCTGCTACCGCTCACTTCGTACAAGCGGAAAAACGATCGACCCAGGTAGGCGAGGTCTTCGCTAAAGGCAGGCTGACTGAGCTCTCCGCCGTAGTTTACACGCATCCACAGCCCATTCACCCGAAAGCTTTCGAGTACCTGAGCCAAACGAAGGGCTTCGTCGAGGAAGTGGTTGTCGCTAGTGGCGGCATAGGCTTCACAAAGGCCTTCGAGTTGTAAGGCGTTCCATCCCAGCAACATTTTGCGGTCGCGGGCAGGCTCTTCGCGCTGGCTTCGAACGCTTTCGAGCTTTTGACGCAGGGCGTCGGCTTGTTTAGGTTGTGCGGCGTATTCCGCTTCGTTCCATTGCAGCACAAGCAATGGGCCTTCCCAGCGTGCGGCATCGTCGAGGTCAAAAAGCCGCCGGGCCAGCGTCAGCTCCTGTTCATCGAGTAGCTGTTGGAGCTCGTAAAGTGTCCAAACGTAATATTTCCCTTCTTCTCCTTCGCTATCGGCATCCCAGGCAGCGCCATAGGCTCCCTCGGCTTGAAGCAAGGCAGCGCGGCACCAGCGGTCGATTTCGTAGAGCAGCCTGCGGTAGTGCTGCTTACCGGTGGCACGGTACAATTCGGCATAAAAGCTAAGCAGTTGACCATTGTCGTACAACATCTTCTCGAAATGTGGCACCCGCCATTGGTCGTCGACGCTATACCGGCAAAAGCCACCGCCCAGGTTGTCGTAAATGCCTCCTCCAGCCATGCGGTCGGCCGTGAGCACAAGCTGATCCAGCAAAGGAACGTCGTTACTCCGTACCGCTTGGTCGAGCAGATAGCGCAGCATGGGCGGCATGGGGAATTTGGGAGCACCGCTGAGTGCGCCATACACCGCATCGAGGCGACCGCGGAAGGCGACGAGCGAACGGGCAGCATCTTCTTGGCGGAAGTTCTGCTCGGAGCCGACAACAAGTTGGTTCATGCTTTCGAGGCCTTCCTGCATCTTGCCGGCATAATCTTCCATGCGGCTTCGCTCGTTTTGCCACATGGTAGCGAGCTGCTCGAGCACGGCCAGCCATTGGTTTTTGCGGAAGTAGGTGCCGCCATACACGGGGCGGCCGTCGGGAAGTGCGATGACGTTGAGGGGCCAGCCACCTTGGCCGTTCATCAATTGGAGGGCGTCCATATATACGGCATCGAGGTCGGGGCGTGTCTCGCGGTCGATCTTGATCGGTACAAAATGAGCATTCATCACGGCCGCTACCTGCGCATCGTCGAACGATTCGTGTTCCATCACGTGGCACCAATGACAGGCAGCATAGCCGATGCTAATTACCAGCAGGCGCTGCTCGTTGCGGGCCAGCTGCAAACTCTGCTCGTCCCACGGCTGCCAAGCAACGGGGTTGTTAGCATGTTGACGCAGGTAAAGACTGGGCTGCGAGGCGAGGCGGTTGGTGAGTACTGTCATGCCTATTCAAGGCGCAGCCGCCGGCTTTAGTTCAGGGAGATGGCTTTTTTTTCGGGAAGGTTGGGCTGCGACTGGGTGTCGCCTTGTACCAATAGGGGCTCGTCGGGCCTTACCAAAAACAAAGCGTTGAAGGCCATGAAGAAGGTGATACCGGCCTGTGTACCGAGGGTAGAGTCGCTGAGCATACTCAAAAACAACAGCAAATTAAAAAGTCGCGCCAAGCGCCGAGAGCCAGGAAATACCTGCTTGAGCGCCAGAAACCACAAGGCAACAAAATAAAATAGTCCCAATACACCAAACTTGATGGCAGTTTCTAAAAACTGATTGTGGGGTTTGTTGAAAGGGATGTGGTATTGTTGGTCTTCAAAAAGCGGCTTGCCCTCGGCGACCAGGTCGCCTGTACCTACCCCCAGCCATAAATTTTCGCGCAGCAGCGGCCAGTATTCTTGGTAAAAGGCGATACGCTGACCGATGCTCGAATAGGTAGGCTCAGAGCTGGGGTAGCCCAACTGACTTTCGCGGAATTCGTTTACCGCCTCGTCGAATGGCTGCCGTACGCTGTCGAAACTAAAGTACATGAAAGCGCCAATGGCCACCATGAAAAAACCCGCGCCAAGGTAATACCACCACCTATGTCGACGGATGGGTACATACAACATCACAAAGGCGGGAATGAGCACTACAAAGCCGAGCTGACCAATGCGCCCCTTCATGAGGATGAGTGCCGTAAGCACCATGCCGGCAAAAATGAGCAGCGTGGTGCGGGCTTCGTTCGAGAGCTCCCGCCATTTCACCACCAGGTATTCGATAAAAATGAAGAAGCTGAAACACAAAAATAAACTTGCCCGCGGCCGCTGCTCAAAGGCACTCGGGATTTTGGGCGTGCCCTTCAAAAAATCGAGCTCAGCGGCGGTGATGTAAAAAACACTCACGGCCACGGCTACATTGGCAAGACCAAAAGCTAGCAATAGCCAGCGCCACTCGTCGCGCGTCATGCGCAGCGTACCCAATAAGATGGGCAGGGTGAAGAAATAGTGCTTCATGTTAATCTCCGACCAACCCTCGCGCATATCGGTGGTATATGTGAGGCCCACAAAATACATGAGCAGCAAGGCAGGAAATAAAAAGATATAGGCCGAACTTTTGAGGGTGTCGAAGCGGCGGTTGCGGATAACGGGATCAGAAAAACCGATGAACCAACTGATGATGACCAACACCTCCGCCACGCTCGCAACGGCCTTCGACAAGGGAATGGCGGCGATAAAAATTGTAAGAAATCCGTACGCAATGCGTTCCGAATTAAACTTAAACGGTTGGGTATGTGTTGAGAAATTTGCCATCGCAGGCAAAGTAGGTTGGTTTGGTTGAAGGCTTAACGCCAGTTTTGCGGCTAAATTATACGACCGTAGCTTAATTTGTATCTTTGCGCGGCAATTTGAGTACATAACTATGGAAGATATACGTCTCGACTCCATCGAATCGGCGATTGAAGACATCCGTCAAGGAAAAATTATCATCGTGGTCGATGATGAAGACCGCGAAAACGAAGGCGATTTTCTCGCCGCCGCCTCGTCGGTAACCCCCGAGATGATCAATTTTATGGCTACCCACGGCCGCGGACTCATTTGCGCACCCATCATCGAAGACCGCTGCGAAGAGCTGGGTCTCGACCTCATGGTGGGTAAAAACACCACCCTGCACGAAACACCGTTTACCATCAGCATCGACCTCATCGGCAAAGGCTGCACCACCGGCATCTCGGCTTACGACCGCGCCATGACCATTCAGGCCTTGGTAGACCCAGCTACTAAGCCGGAAGACTTTGGTAAACCTGGACACATCTTCCCACTCAAAGCACGTCGCGGCGGTGTGCTCCGCCGCTCAGGACATACCGAAGCAGCCATCGACTTTGCCCGACTGGCAGGCTTCCCAGCGGTGGGGGTGATTTGTGAAATCATGAATGAGGATGGCTCAATGGCACGTTTGCCCGATTTAAAAAAGGTAGCCGAACGTTTCCAAATGAAGCTGGTATCCATCAAAGACCTTATCGAATACCGACTTGCCAAAGAAAGCCTCATCCGCCGCGAAATAGCGGTAGAAATGCCGACCCATTACGGCGACTTTCAATTGGTGGCTTTCAAACAAACCAACAACGACCAAGAACACCTCGCCTTAATCAAAGGCAGCTGGAACGAAGAAGAGCCAGTGCTGGTCCGCGTTCACTCGAGCTGCATGACCGGCGATATTTTTGGCTCCTGTCGCTGCGATTGCGGCGAACAGTTGCAGGAAGCCATGCGCATGGTAGAAGAAGCTGGGAAAGGGGTGATCGTGTACATGAACCAGGAAGGCAGGGGCATTGGCTTGCTCAATAAGCTTAAAGCCTACAAACTTCAGGAGCAAGGCATGGACACCGTGCAGGCCAATTTGGCCCTCGGCTTTAAAATGGATGAGCGCGACTACGGAATTGGGGCGCAAATTTTACGCGATCTGGGCGTTCGTAAGATGAAGTTGATGTCGAACAACCCCACCAAACGCGCAGGCCTCATGGGGTATGGGTTAGAAATAGTAGAGCGGGTGGCCATCGAAATCAAAGCCAACAAACACAATAAGTCGTACCTCATCACCAAACGCGATAAGATGGGTCACGACATCCTCAAAGGCTAATCAAAAGTCGCCCTTCCACTGGTCGGGAGCCCAAGGAATTCGTCGGATAATACGATCCTGCACCCACCGGGTAGCGCCTGCTTTGAGCTCGTTGCTGCTGTTGTAGTTGCGGGTGTACGACAAGCCGATGCCCTGGCGGTAGTTGGTGTCGCGGCTAAAAATTATGCGGTCGTCGAGGCGGTTAAAACCCTTGATGCGTAGCGAGCCGTCGGGATTCACTAGGTATTCAATGGTGACTTCTGCACCCGGAGCCTGGGTAGCGGCAGTACGTGAAGTTTGGTTTCCTATGTTTCCGTCTATCAATACCCGGTTATCGAATAAGGTTGTATTTACAGCCAGGTTCACATCGCCTATACCCGGTTCGGGAGTGGTGGCACCAGCACCACCGGTGAGCTGATTGGCCAGGTTCGAGTTGCGGTAATTCAAACCTACATTGATATTATCGCCGAGCAGGGGTGAAAGCAAACTCGACAATTGGTTGCCAAGTAATTCGGTAACCGTATTTACACTACCGCTGGCCGCAAAGCCACCACCAATGGCGTCACCTTCAGGGATAAACTGCCCTGCTACCAATAGGGCAATCACCTGGTTGTTGAGGCGTTGCTCATCATTGTTGAGGTTGTTGAGGGCCGATACCAGCAGCGGGTTGTTTTGGTTAATGGCGGGTACTTTCAGCTGGAAACTGATGTCGGGCAGTAGTAACGACCCCGCCAAACGGAGGTAGGCGTCGATATTGTAATACTGATTCAGATTTTCTTGGTTGGCTTGCAAAACCGACGGAGGCAAAAGCGGACTTACCGAAGCCCGTTGCCGGTACACGGCATTCACGTCGAGCTGTGCGTCGTAGGGGTCGCCACTCCAGCGTATCACTGAGCCAGGGGCGATACGGAATTTTTTATTGGCAATGTTGGCAAGGGTAAAGGTATAGTCACCGTTGTTGAACACAAAATTGCCAAACATGGTGATGTCGCCCTGTGGGTTAACCTTCAGCTCAATATTGCCGTTGCCTTTACCTTTGATGATGTCGCCGGTTTGCCGGTCGAAGATGATGTTCAAATCAGCCACCGGTGTTACCGTGATGTTCATGGTAAAATCAACACCCGTGAGCTCTAAGTTTTCAATAGGAGCAGCCTTGCGTACAGTGTCCTTCTTATTCACAAATACGATGAAGTCGGTTTCGCTACGACTACCTTCTTCGTCGAGAGGAATGCTGAAGTTCGTGCCTGCCTCAGCCGTGGCCACCACGTTGATGGCAACCAAATCAATAGGCCCGCGGAAGGTAGCATAACCACTCAGCCGGCCGGTGCCGAAATAGTCGGCGTCGTAGGTGGCGGGGGTATTCAGCACCAACAAATTATTGGCGTCTAAGCGCAGGTCGAGACGAGTACGACGGAAGCGTTCGTGTAAAATTTTACCGCTAATGAAGCCACTACCACCAGCATCGTCGGTAAGCACCGCGCGATTGAAATCGATACTGTTTTCGGTGAAAAGAATACGTTTGTTGACGTTGTAATATTGGTTCAGGAAATCCACCCGCATGCGGGCTTTTTCGAGGTCGGCATAACCGGTGAGTACCGGCCCACTCAATTTGCCTTCGAGCCGCAAGGCTGCAGTGGCAAGCCCACTCACATCGTCGAAAGCCGGACGCAAAATCTTTTCAAGTGCTCCAATGGGTGAACGGGCTAAACGTACATCCAGCAAAATGTCCTGTTCGTCGTCGAGGGAGGCGAGGTAGCCGCTGATTTGAGCCAACGTATCGTCGGCATTCACCACGGTGGCAGCTACATTGGCCCGGTTCAACTCCGTACTATAGTCGCTACGCATCTCTACATTGCCGATAGGCTGACCGTCGAGCACAAACTCATCGAGTTGGATGTTCCCAAATACAGCGGGCTTGCGAAGTACCGAACTCGACCGCAAATTGATGTTGGCGAAACCTTCGAGTGAGGTTTTGTAAGCCTTGAGGATGGGGTTGAGTTGTTGTAAATCAACATCGCTTAGGGTCATGTATATGCTGTCGCTGCGGCTGCTGCTCACCACGCCCGAAAGTGAAATGAGCTGCTTGGCTTGCCGGAAACCGAAATCGTCGATGCGTAGGCTGCTGTCGCGCAGCCAGATCTCGCCGCGCTGCTCCAGCACCCAACGGTTGCCATACAGCTCTACAAACGACGGGCGGAAGCCGATTTGCAGACTGTCGCGACGGGCATCGAGATAGCCGGCAATGGCCAGGCGGTTGTAACTGCTGTCGCCAGTAGCTTTCAGGTCGAACTGCAGGCTGTCGTGTCCAAGGGTTTGCTCGCTACTCAGCTCGTGAAGTACAAATCGGCTGTTGCGGAACATCGAATCCACATACAAATCGAGCGACATGGTGCTGGTATCGCTCGTGCCAATTAAGTTGAGCCCGGTGAGTCGCAACGAGTCAGCACGGAACTCGGGCAGGGTGAACGACAGGTCACTACGCTGACTGGCGGCGTCGAAAATCAGGTAACCTTCGAGGCTGTCGAGTTGGTAGCGGCCGGGGTAAAGGAAATCGGCCACAGGCTGGGCGTCGTGCAAGGCTACATTCAGCTGGAAATTCTGCTCCACCAGCGGCATGGCATTGGCTTGCTCGCGATGGAGGTAATACTCGAAAAAACGTCCGAAGCTGTGGCTCATCTCCTGCAAACGGAAACGACCCTGCATGGTAGCTTCACCGAAGGGTGCCACAGCCGAAAGCCGTCGGCTGCTATCGTCGAGCAGCTCGGCACGCAGCTCAATGGAGGGTAGCTGCAGCTGCCTACCGTTGAGCGACATATCGAGCTCGCGGAAGCTCAGCTCTCCGGTTACATTGTCTTCGTTCGTGCCTTCGAGGCAGATCTCCACATTGCCATGAAGTACCATGGTATCGCTGCTCAAGCGTAATGCATACAAGTCGAGATGTTCGATTTCGGCCACAAAATTGTAGAAGGGCCGCTGCCCGTTCAGGTCGGCCACACCGAAAAAGTCGAGCAAAGCATTGCTGTCGAGCGAGCTCATCTTACCGCTAAACTGCCCACGGTCGTAATACCCGCTGAATTCAAGGGCACGGTAGCGGTAACCCTGATAGTCCAGGGCACTCACCGTACCATTCAACTGACTTTCGAGCGTAGCCAGGCTGGTGCCGCTGCCGGCAAGTTCAAAATTGAAGCTCACCTGACCCAGCCGTTCATCGCCCGTAAGCTGCTGCAAGTTCAGCTGTTCGGCCTGCAACGAGCCGCTGAAGGTGGTGGTCTTGGGGTTGATTTTTAAGTTGAGGTCGCTCACCAGACTGCCAAGATTGGTGGTGAACAGGCCGCTGGCGACAAAATCACCGGGGTAGCCAAAGCCTTCGGCCTGCAGCTGCACAAAGTCGAGGCCATCGAACTGCTGTGGTAGCTCCAGCCACGGCAAGGCGGCCTCTATCTCCTCGCGGTCGAAGTAAGCATCGGTCAACTGCAGGTCGTAGAGGGCATTTTGGGCGTCGGGAAGTCCGGTTATGTTCACCTCACCGCGCAGGTAGTTTTGTCCCATCCGCAACTCAAGTCGACGTGAACGTAGGTTGCCTATGCGTCCGGCAATGGTGCCGCGGAGGTATAGGGTAGCTTCGGGGAGATAGGGGTTGCCGGTGAGGTACAACAATTCCTCTGGGTCGGCACGCAGGCGGTCGAGCTCTGCGGTGAGCCGCACACGTTTGCTGAACTCCAATAGGTCGGCTTCGCGGCCGTAGTCAAACTGCAGCCGGCCCAGCAACTGACTGTGGCGGGTGAGCAGCTGTAAGCTGTCGAGCCGCAAGCGATCGGGCTGGCGGGTGAGGCGGAGCGATAGCTGCTCGAGGGCAAGCCCTTGGTGTTCACGGAAGCGGAGGGCGTTCAAGCGCAGACTGCTCGAGTCGGGGCCGAGGCTAAGTTCATTCAGGTCCAAGGCCAACTCCCGCAGGTCGAGGTGGGCAGGATTAAACTGCCCCGGCGTTTGGGCTTGGTGGTAGTCGTGCAACACCAGGTGGGTATTGCGGAGGCGGAGGCGGTCGAGGGTTAGCTCGGGCAGTCGCAGCACGCTATCTACCTGCGTTTCTGCATCGCTCACGGGCAGCAAGAAGGCGAAGTTGAAGTCCGACTCGTAGTCGCGGCGTACCAGCCGCAGCTGCAGGCCTTCGAGGGTGAGCTGCGAGAAGTGTATCTGCTGGCGCGCGAGTGGCCTCAGGCGGATGCGCAAGCGCAGCTGCTCGGCATACAGCAAGGTGTCGCCATAGTGATCTTCGAGATAAAATCCGGTCAGCAGCAGCTCGCCATTGGTGCGTAGCAGCAGCCCGTCGAGCTGCACCACCGTACGCAGCCGCTGGCTGAGGAGGGCGGCGAGCCGGTCGCCAGCAAAGTCCTGCACCGTGGGGTTGAGTCCCAGCAGCAGCAGGGTAAACAGCGTGAGCACAGCCCCCGACAGGAGTCGGAAGGGATACTTAAGGGCGAGGCCCAGATATCGGCCGAAGGTGCGCAAACGGTCTGGCTTTCTTTTTTTTGCTGCAAAATAGCGAACTTGGCCCTGAAAACCGCAAAAATCATGTCCTTTCCCACGATTCTGGCCATTGAGTCGAGCTGCGACGATACCGGCGCTGCTGTGATACAAAACGGCGAACTACGCAGTTATGTTGTTGCTGGGCAGGAGGTACATGCCCAATACGGAGGGGTGGTGCCCGAGCTGGCCTCACGTGCCCATCAGGAGCATATCGTGCCAGTAGTAGATGCCGCGCTCCGCGAGGCGGGAATCGACAAGCAGCAGCTCGACGCCGTAGCCGTCACCCGCGGACCAGGACTCATGGGAGCGCTGCTCGTGGGCAGCAGCTTCGCCAAGGGGCTGGCACTCAGCCTTGGCAAACCCCTCATCGGTGTGAACCACATGCAGGCGCACATCCTGGCGCACTTCATCGATCCACCGCGGCCGGTGTTTCCGTTTTTATGCCTCACCGTTTCGGGCGGACATACCCAGCTGGTGCAGGTGAATAGCGCAATCGACTTCCAGCTGCTGGGGCAAACGCGCGATGATGCCGCCGGCGAGGCCTTCGACAAAATCGGCAAGCTGCTCGGGCTGCCCTATCCCGCCGGGCCGGTGCTCGACAAGCTGGCAGCGCAAGGCAACCCACAGCTTTTTCACTTCGCCGACCCACAGTTGCCGGGGCTCGACTACAGTTTCAGCGGACTCAAAACCGCGGTGCTGTACTTCCTCGAGGCCGAAACCCGCAAAAACCCCGACTTCATCGCCCAGCACCTCCACGACCTCTGTGCCTCGGTACAGCATACCCTGGTACGCTATCTCCTCAGTAAATTACGGCTGGCAGCCCGCCAGAGCGGGCTGAAGCAGATCGCCATTGCCGGCGGTGTGGCCGCCAACAGCGGCCTGCGCGCCGCGCTTGCTGAAATGGCCGGCCAAGAAGGCTGGACGACCTTCATCCCAGCTTTACGCTATTGTACCGACAATGCCGGCATGGTAGCCATGGCCGCCCATTTCCGCTTCACCGCCGGCCTTTTCCACGAGCAAACGATGACTCCCGACCCGCGCCTTTCCCTACAAGCGTCATAATGCAACAACTTTTACGTTATAGGCCCATGCGCATCCTGCTACTTTTGGTGCTAAGCTCGCTCGCCGCTACGGCCGTGCAGGCCCAGGCCCCACGCACGACCACCCCCCGCGACGACGATCCCCAGGTCACTACCCGTATCCTCTTCTTGCTCGACGCTTCGGGCTCAATGCTCGGCACCTGGCAAAACAACTCCCGCTGGAATGTAGCCAGGCGGCTCCTCACCGACCTCATGGACAGCCTTGAAGGTAAGCCGCGCCTCGAAGTAGCCCTGCGGGTATACGGACACCAGACCGAACGCGGCGAGCGCGACTGCAAAGACACCCGCCTTGAAGTGCCTTTTGCCCCCAGTAGTTTTGGGCGCATCCAGCAAAAGCTCAAAAATATCAAGCCCCTCGGCAATACGCCCATCGCCTACAGCATGTCGCAGGCCGCTTTCGACTTTCCCAAAGATCCCTTTAGCCGTAATATCCTCATCCTCATTACCGACGGGCAGGAAAGCTGTGATGGCGATCCCTGTCAGGTGAGTTATCAACTCCAAAAGCAGCATATTTTCCTCAAGCCCTTCATCATTGGGCTGGGCCTCGACCTCAGCATGAAGCAAGCCTTTAACTGCGTCGGAACCTACTTCGATGCCGAGCAGGAAGTAGCCTTCAAGCAGGCCCTCGACCTGGTGGTAGCACAGGCCCTCAACAGTACCACCTTGCAGCTCAATCTCACCGATCAGTTTATGCTGCCTACCGAAAGTAATGTTGCCGTTACCCTCTACGACAGCGAGTTGGGCATTGAACGGTATAACTTTATTCATACCCTAAACAGCCGCAAGCTGAGCGACACCCTGCTCATCGATCCTGCCAACAGCTACGACATTGTGGTGCACAGCAATCCGGAGGTACGTAAAGCAGGCGTGCGGTTGCAGGCCGGCAAGCACAATGTGGTAAGCCTACATACCCCCATGGGCGGTTTAGAACTGGTGGTGAATGGCGTTACAGGTTACCGCAACCTCAAAGCTTCGGTGCGCGACAGCAAGAGTGGAGCGTACATTGGCACGCAAGATTTTAATACTGTAAAGAAGTACCTCACGGGCAGCTACGAGCTCGAAATACTGACCACACCCATTACCCGTTTTAGCGCCGTCGAAATTCGGCAGGGCGAAACCGTCAGGCTTCAAATACCGCAGCCAGGTTTGGTGAATGTAGCCAGCAATACCGAAGGTTATGGCAGCATATTCAGTACCGACGGTCCCCGCTTGGTAAAGGTACACGACCTCAATCCAGCCACACTTACCGAGACAGTTGTATTACAACCGGGCAATTACAAGGTGGTATTTCGGTCGAAGAATTCAACGCGGGCAGTTTTCTCGCTCGAGAAAGAGTTTACTGTAAGTTCAGGTGCCATCATCACCGTGCGGTTTTAGGGGTTGGTGGCTAGAAATCCTTAGAACGAAGCAGTATGAGTAATTAGTTGACGCACCCAAATATAAAAAATTTTCAGCGGCATTAAACCCGCAGCGTGGTTTGCCGTCTATCTTGCGCTCAACAGCCCAACGCACTTGGAAAAACAGCCTCCCCGCGAAATCGATTTGCGAATTCTTGCCCTGTACCGCCAAAGCAGTACACGCAACGAGGCTTTTGTTTTATTGATGCGCCACTACAAGGAACGGCTGTACTGGCATATCCGCAAGATGGTGGTCGATCACGACGAAACCGACGATCTGCTGCAGAATACGTTCATCAAAGCCTGGAAGGGCCTCGAGAATTTCCGCGAAGAAGCGGGCCTCTACACCTGGCTGTACCGTATCGCCACCAACGAATGCATCAGCTTCCTGAACCACAAGCGCCGCCGCTTATTTTTACCCATAGGCGATATCAGCGACGAGCTGCTCGGTAAGCTGCAAGCCACCGCTTCGCCCGATGGTGATCAAATCGAGTACAAACTCCAACAAGCCGTGCTACGTTTACCCGATAAGCAGCGGCTGGTATTCAACATGAAGTATTACGACGACATGAGCTACGAGGAAATTTCTGACGTAGTGGGCACCTCTGTGGGGGCACTCAAAGCCTCGTACCACCATGCCGTCAAAAAAATTGAAAGCTTTTTGAGTGAACATTAAACCTATAGCTACTATAATCGTCAATGCAACCGATGAACACTTTTAACCACGACCAACGCCACGGACTGCCCTACCAGGCACCCTACGGTTACTTCGAAAATTTCGAAGGCCGCATGCTGCGCCGGCTCGAAGCCGAGGCTAGCCCGCAAGGAGGCCTGATCGGGCGCTGGTTGCCTCGGTTGGCACTTCCGATGGCCGCAGCAATCATGCTGGTGGTGGCCTTGTTCTGGTACCAACAGTCGGTATCGCCCGCGGCGGCACTGGCTGCAGCCGCTGCCGACGAAAAAACCGAATACCTGCTCTTACATACCGACGCCGTAAGCCTGCTGCTCGCCAGCGACGACCGTACCCCCATCGAGCTGCCAGCCAGTTGGATGAACGACGAAGATGCAGCAGCCTATTTAGAATCGGCCGACCTTGAAATATTAATGTCAGAATTATGAAAAAACAATTACTTCTCCTTTTTTTGCTCCTAGGCTATTTTTCGGCCTGGTCACAAGCCGGCGGGCGCCTAGCGCAGGTGAAGAGTGCCAAAATTGCCTTCATCACCCGTGAGCTCGACCTTACCGAAGAGGAAGCCCAAAAATTCTGGCCAGTATACAACAAGTACGAAGCCGAACGCGAAGAACATCGCCGTAAGCTCATGCGTGATTTGAACGACGCCAGAAAAAATTTCGATCAATTAAACGATCGCGAAATTGAACAGTCGATAGAGCAATATCTCGCACTTCGTCAGCAGGAGGTTGACATCGAGAAAAAATACTACCCCGAATTCAAAAGGGTGTTGCCGATAAAGAAGGTGGCGAAATTATACGCCGCCGAAAAAAGATTTCAAAAAGAGGTGCTCCGCAGTCTGCAAGACAATCGTCCTGCTCGACCGGGCCCTGGAAGATAGCATCCGAAGCGTTTCGCTTAGGGTCTAGTTGGGTTGAATGCTTGCCGGGAGGCGAGCATTCTTTTTTTGTGGCTACCGCCAAAGTCCGCTTATTTTTGCGACATGCTCAGTCAGCGTCAGCTCTTTTTCCGGCACCTTGCCCAAACCTCCGACTTCCCACTGGCACTCGAAATTGTGCATGCCGAAGGACTGTACCTCACCGACCGCGATGGCAAACGTTACCTCGATCTGATTTCGGGCATCGGCGTGAGCAATGTGGGTCACCGGCACCCCAAGGTGGTAGCAGCCATCCACCAGCAAGTAGACACCTACATGCACCTCATGGTGTATGGCGAATACGTGCAGCACCCGCAAGTAGAGCTTGCTCGCAAGCTGGTGAGTGTATTGCCAGCACCCCTCGACAATGTATACCTCACCAATAGCGGCACCGAGGCCATCGAAGGGGCACTCAAATTAGCCAAACGCCATACAGGACGGACCCGCATGGTGACTTTTCGCGATACCTACCATGGCAGCACGCATGGGGCCTTGTCGGTGATGGGTAACGAAGCCTTCAAACACGCATTCAGGCCATTACTGCCCGATGTGGAGGTGCTCGACTACAACGTCAGCGCTCAACTTGAGCGTATCGACCGACGTACCGCCGTGGTGGTGGTTGAGTCGGTGCAGGGTGAAGCCGGCTACCAAACTCCTTGCGTGGCCTGGATGCAGCAGCTGCGGGCACGCTGCACCGAAGTAGGCGCGCTGCTGCTTGTCGACGAAATCCAGAGCGGTATGGGTCGCACCGGGAAGATGTTTGGCTTTGAGCATGCCGGCATCGTCCCCGATATAGTCACCCTCGCCAAAGGCCTCGGCGGCGGTTTGCCTATCGGCGCCTTCATTGCCTCATCGGCGGTAATGAGTAGCCTCAAGAACAACCCTATTTTGGGTCATATTACCACCTTCGGCGGCAATCCTGTTTGTGCCGCAGCAGCCAGTGCCGTGTTGGATGTGTTGTTGCACGAACGGCTCACCGATGGGGTAGAGGCTAAATCGGAGCTCTTCCGACAGCTGCTGCGCCATAAGCGCATACTGCGTATTACAGGTCGCGGACTAATGCTCGCTGCCGATTTGGGTAGTTTCGACTTCAACAAGGCTGTGATCGACCGCTGCATGGCCGCCGGAGTAATCGTCGACTGGTTTTTGTTTAACGACCGTTCGTTGCGCATTGCCCCACCCCTCACCATTGGCGAGGACGAAATCAGGCAAGCCTGTGCCGTGATTGTGGCGGCCATCGAAGCCGAAGACGCCGCCCGCGCCTGAGACCAGCGTCGGTACAAACCGGCTCGAAAAGCCTTACTTTTGCACTAAAATTTCACGGATGAAACTCGTTTCCTACTTGCACGATACCGATGCCCGCTTGGGGCTGTACCTCGACGGTGCCATTTACGACCTAAATGCCATCGACCCCAACCTGCCCGACAGCATGAATGCCTTGCTGTATGCCGGTACCGAAGCCATGGAAGCAGCCCGCGGTATAGAAACGGCTTTGCGTCAGAAAACCCTTATCGCCAGCCCGGTAAAGCTCGAAGAAGGCGATTTGTTGGCACCGGTGCCTTTTCCTACCAGCTGCCGCGACGGTTATGCTTTCCGTCAGCACGTAGAAGCCGCCCGCCGCAACCGTGGCGTAGAGATGATAGCCGAGTTTGACCAATACCCTATATTTTATTTTACCAACCACAATGCAGTGCAAGGGCCTGGACCCATCCCGTGTATGCCCGATCATTTCGATAAGCTCGATTTCGAACTGGAAATCGCCATTGTCATTGGTAAACACGGACGTAATGTACGTGCCTCCGAAGCCGACGATTACATTGCCGGTTTCATGATCATGAACGATATGAGCGCCCGCACCCTGCAGATGGAAGAGATGCTCTTGAACTTGGGGCCCGCCAAAGGCAAAGATTTTAGCACGGTAATCGGCCCTTGGCTAGTAACCCCCGACGAGTTGGAGCCGTTTAAAGTACCTGCGAAAGCAGGGCATACCGGTGCCAATTACAACCTCAGCATGAAGTGTTGGGTCAACGATACCTTGGTGTCGGAAGGCAATGTAGCCGATATGGACTGGACCTTTGCAGAAATCATTGAGCGCTGTGCGTACGGCGTTGACATTTACCCTGGCGACGTCATCGGTTCGGGCACGGTAGGGACCGGTTGCTTCTTGGAGCTCAACGGTACCGGCAAACGACTCGACCCTAACTTTCAGCCGCAATGGCTGCAAGAAGGCGATGAGGTACGCATGGAAATTACCGGACTTGGCGTCTTAGAAAATGTGATTGTGCGCGAAGCCGACGATTTTTCGATACTGGCGCTCAAAAAGAAGTGAGATGAAAACGTTGATCCCATTGGAGCTGAGTCCCGTGCAGCTGCAAGCCGTGCTCCAAGGCGCTATTGCCCCGCGGCCCATTGCTTTTGTGGCCACGCAAGATGCCAAGGGGCTGGTGAATCTGAGTCCCTTCTCGTTTTTTAATTTGTTCAGCAGCAATCCGCCGGTGGTGGTGTTTTCACCTGCCCGCCGTGTGCGCGACAATACCACCAAACACAGTCTCGAAAATGTACTGGAACTGCCCGAATGTACGGTGAATATCGTGGATTATGCTTTGGTGCAACAAACCTCCTTGGCCAGCACCGAATATGCCCGTGGCGTGAATGAGTTCACCAAGGCTGGGCTCACCATGGTGCCGTCGGAGGTGGTGAAGCCGCCTCGCGTGGGCGAATCGCCGGTACAGCTCGAGTGCCGCGTGCTGGAGGTGAAGCCAATGGGGACCGAAGGTGGCGCTGGCAACTTGGTGATTTGTGAGGTGGTACGTATTCACCTCCGCGAATCGCTCTTGGATGCCAACGGCCGCATCGATCCGTTTAAGATAGATCAAGTAGCCCGTTTGGGGGGCGACTGGTACAGTCGTGCCAATGCCGGCTTGTTTGAGGTAGAAAAACCACTCACCACTTTAGGTATAGGGGTAGATGTTTTGCCAGCCGCCGTACGTAACAGTCGTGTACTTACTGGCAACGACCTTGGCCGACTGGGTAATCTACAACAGCTGCCAACTGCAGAAGCGGTGGCTGCAGCACGGATGTATGCCGAACGTGCCGAATTGGAGCTGCGCTTTGCGCAAGATGCCGAGTCGTTCGAATTTCACTTACACCAACTGGCCAAAGACTTTATCGCTCAAAATAAGGTGGCTGAGGCCTTGGCCTTGCTGCTGAGCTAGTGGTTTTACGCGGTTTTATCCCGCAAAATCGCTATCTTTGCGCCTTCGTAAAAAGCAGCTATCCATGTCGGGATTGAGTGAACAGGAAATTATACGTCGTCAGGCACTGAGCGAGTTACCGAAATTTGGGATCGACCCCTATCCTTCAGCCGAGTTTAAGGTAAGTCACCACAGCAACACCATCAAAGCACAGTTTTCCGACGAGCAGCCGGAGCTTATGGCCGAGCTAAGTTTGGCTGGGCGACTCATGAGCCGCCGTATCATGGGTAAGGCTTCTTTTGCCGAGCTGCAGGATGCCGGTGGACGCATTCAGATTTATCTGAATCGCGATGAGCTTTGTCCCGGCGACGACAAAAGTTTATACAACGAGGTCTTCAAAAAACTTTGCGACATTGGCGACTTCATCGGCGTACGCGGCCACGTATTTCGTACCCAGGTGGGCGAAATTTCAGTGCATGTCAAGGAGTTTGTCTTTTTATCGAAGAGCCTCAGGCCGCTGCCCATCGTAAAGCGCGACGATGAAGGGCATGTATACGACGGCTTTACCGATCCCGAGCAGCGTTACCGCATGCGGTATGTTGACCTGGTGGTGAACCCACAAAACCGCGACATTTTCATCAAAAGAGCACGTTTGGTAAACACCATGCGTCAGCATTTTAACGGATTAGGCTTTTTGGAGGTAGAAACCCCCATACTGCAGCCCATCTATGGCGGTGCCGCTGCCCGTCCGTTTAAAACGCACCACAATACCCTCGATATGCCCTTGTACCTGCGTATCGCCAACGAGCTGTACCTAAAGCGCCTTATTGTAGGGGGCTACGACGGGGTGTACGAGTTTTCGAAAGATTTCCGCAACGAAGGCATGAGCCGTTTCCACAACCCTGAGTTCACCCAGGTGGAGTTGTACGTAGCTTACAAGGACTACCAATGGATGATGGACATGACCGAAGAGTTGCTCGAGAAGATAGCCCTTGAGTTACACGGCACGACCGTGGTGCGTGTGGGCGACAACGACATCAACTTTGCACGGCCTTGGAAACGATACACCATGTACGAAGCCATTGAGGCCTTTACCGGCAAAGATATCAGCACCATGGACGAAGCTACCATGGCCGAAACGGCTAAAAGTTTAGGCGTTACCATCGACCGCAGCATGGGCCGCGCCAAACTCATCGACGAGATTTTTGGGGCCCTGGTAGAGCCCAAGCTGATACAGCCCACTTTCATCACCGACTATCCCGTGGAGATGTCGCCACTGGCGAAGAAGCACCGCGACCGCCCGGGTTTGGTGGAGCGTTTTGAGGTGATCTGCAACGGCAAAGAAGTCGCCAATAGCTTCTCCGAGCTTAACGACCCCATTGATCAGCGTGCTCGCTTCGAAGAACAGCTTGAGCTTGGCAAACGGGGCGACGAAGAAGCCATGGTGCTCGACGAGGATTTCCTACGCGCCCTAGAGTATGGCATGCCACCCACGGCTGGTATCGGTATCGGTATCGACCGTTTGAGCATGATCATGACCAACAGCGCTTCTATCCAAGAGGTACTCTTTTTCCCGCAAATGCGTCCCGAGAAAAAGTCTACCGATAAAAACGAAGCGTGAATATAGCCGCCCACCATCCAGCCAATTGGCGTGACTACGAGTTGCTCGACTGTGGTCATTTCGAAAAATTAGAGCGTTTTGGCGAGTGGGTGCTCATCCGTCCCGAGCCGCAAGCGTTATGGGCGCCACGCTGGAGTAAGGAAGAGTGGAACAAGCAGGCGCACGGTCGTTTCGAACAAACGTCGAGTTCGGCAGGGAAGTGGCAGGCGCTGAAAAAGAGCTTACCCGAAAACTGGAATATCCGCTATAAAAGTGAGCAAATTGACATCCGCTTTCGGTTGGCGCTTACTGGTTTCAAACATGTGGGCATTTTTCCCGAGCAAGCCGATAACTGGGAATTTATTTACCGCCACATCAAGCAGCTGGGTCCAAAGCCCGCTGTCTTAAACCTTTTTGCCTACACCGGAGGAGCTTCGCTTGTAGCGCGCCAGGCTGGCGCCGATGTGATTCACCTCGACTCGGTGAAGCAAGTGGTGAGTTGGTCGCGCCAAAATATGGAGCTCAGCGGCCTCACCGATATCCGCTGGCTCATCGAAGATGCCCGGAAGTTTGTACAGCGTGAGGTGAAGCGGGGAAGAAAGTATCAGGCCATCTTTTTAGATCCACCAGCTTATGGCCTCGGACCCAATGGCGAACGCTGGAAGCTTGAAGACCAGCTCGCGCCGATGATGGACGACGTGGCGCAATTGCTCGATCCCAAGAGCCATCTACTCATACTCAATGCGTACTCATTGGGCCTGTCGTCGCTGATCCTTAAAAACTGGTTTGACGCACACTATCCTACTGGGCAAACAGAAACCGGTGAGTTGTATTTGCAAGGCCGTTCGGGTGCTATTTTGCCATTAGGCGTATTTGGAAGAGCATTCCAGCAGCGTTAAGCGCCTGAAAGTTTTCCACGAATGCACATTTGGTGATTGCTTGAATACTAAGGGTTTTACCAGCAATTCTATTTTTTAGTACACCGTGTAACTTGGTATTTTCATGCCCTGTGGAGGGTATATTGCTGCCAATTAATTGCTGTAGTCCAGTTTATTTTTTTGCTTTGAACATCAATTTAAACTCAAAAACTATGAAAAAAATCTTCTCAACCCTCGGAATTGCAGCACTTATGCTCGCGTTCTTTTCGTCGAATGTAAACGCGCAGTACGGCGGTAAAGGCCAGATGGACTTGAACGTTGGTGTGGGTCTTGGAACCACGCTAGGTCTTGGTGGTGGACTTCCTATCAGTGCCGCTTTAGACTACGGAATCAATGATAACATCAGTGTTGGTGGTTATGTAGGCTTTTTGTCACAATCGGAAGAAACTGGTTTCTTTACAACCAAACAAACGAATATTATCATTGGAGCACGTGGTGCCTATCACCTCGATTTAATCGATAATATCGACACCTACGGTGGCTTATTGTTGGGCTATAACATCGTAAACGCAGAAGTTACTTCTTCCAACCCTTTATTTCCAGCCGGTATCGCTGCAGGTGCGAGTGGAATAGCTTTTTCAGGTTTTATCGGTGGCCGTTACCACTTCACCGACAACCTTGGCGCTTTTGCTGAACTTGGTTACGGCATAGCTTACTTACAGTTAGGCTTGACTTACAAGTTCTAAGCTAAAAATTTAAAAATGGCAACCTCGCTTCCATTCTGGAGGCGGGGTTTTTTGCTTTTGGTGGCTGGTATTGACGAGTTATACATGGATGGTATCGATTGTGTAACTTGTGGTGGATGTTGCGTACAGTGCATACTTCAATTATGAAACGCATCAAGCGGTTTACCCGTTATGGTATCGGTTTGGTGATAGGGTTGGCTATGCCAAACGTTGCTCAGGCGCAGATGGGTACGCTGGAAGTGGGTGCCAGTGTGGGCTTAGGTAGTCAGAAACAAACCAATTGGGTAGTACCTTGCAGCATGCGGGCGAGTATCGAACTAGATCCTCATTATTCCATCGGCATCATTGGTGGGTATTTCCATCAGCGTGTTGCCATCACTGGCCTGCAAAGTCTTCAGGATTTTTACGTGACCGCTTTGAGATTCGACTACCGCTATTACCAATTCGACAACTTCAAATTATACGGAGCCCTAGAATTGGGGTATTTGCTGATCAGGCGCCTCGACGAATCTACCAATCCCGTTTTCCCGCTTAGCCGCAGGATGAGCAGTAGCGCCTTGGCTTGGGCGGCGGTTGGTGGGGTGGGGTACACTTTCCAAAAAAATTTCGAAGCGTTTGTAGAGCTTGGTTACGGTTGGAGCAACTCGCGTGTGGGTATTGCCTACCGATTTGCAAAGCCCGAAGCCGATAACTAGCTTCTTCGGCGGACTGTTGATAATTCCCCGCTAATCCAATTCCGGCGGGAACTAAATTTGATGTTTCGGCTCTTTTTCTATTTGCATGTACCTCATTTTCGACACCGAAACCACCGGACTCCCCCGCGATTACAATGCTCCCATCAGTGCGCTCGACAACTGGCCACGTATGGTGCAAATTGCGTGGCAGCTACACGATGCCGAGGGGAAGTTGATAGAGGTAAAAAACTACATCGTAAAGCCCGAGGGCTATAAAATACCGTTTAACGCTGCACAAGTACACGGCATCACTACCGAGCGGGCCGAAAAGGAAGGCATGCCCCTCCTTTGGGTTTTGCAAGAGCTAAATCGGGTGTTGCAGCATACGCGTTTTACTGCGGGGCACAACATTGAATTCGACCTGAAAGTAGTGGGCGCCGAGCTGCTCCGTAAAGAGCTGGAAAGTACGCTGCTCGCGTTGCCCTCGCTGGACACCAAGGAGGTGAGTACCGATTTTTGTGCAATCCCTGGCGGTAAGGGCGGCAAGTTCAAGTGGCCGACCCTCACCGAGCTCCATCAAAAATTATTTCAGACCGGTTTTGGTGAAGCCCACAATGCCGCCGCCGACGTGGAGGCCACTGCTCGCTGTTTCCTCGAATTGATACGCCTTGGCGTTCTGCCCGCGGTACAGGCCGGTCTCGATGAAGCCGGAATCACTGCCTTCCGGGTGGCTAATCCCACACCTATTGAGGCCATCGGCTTAAACGTTCAGCCCTACAGTCCCATGGCCGAACAGGAAGCCGAAACCGAAACGGCAGCAGCCGATACGGGCCAAACGGCCGCCAAAGGGGTCTTTGAAGGGGCATTTATTCACCTGCATTGCCATACCCAATACAGCACATTGCCTGGCGTATCAACGGCCGAAGATTTGGTGTCGCTGGCCAAAAAACACGGCATGGAAGCCGTGGCCATGACCGACCACGGCAATATGTACGGTGCCTTTGCTTTTGTGAAGGCTGCCTTCAAGAATGGCATCAAACCCATCATTGGCTGTGAGTTTTACCTCACCAAAAACCACCAGGACAAAAGCAAAAAAGACAACGGCTATCCACAGGTTTTGCTGGCCAAAAACAAACAAGGCTACCAAAATCTCGTGAAGCTGAGCTCGCTTTCGTTTATACAGGGCATGTATTATGTGCCCCGTATCGACCGGGAGCTGTTGCAGCAATACAAAGGCGATTTGATTGCAACCACGGGCAGCATCAGCAGCGAAATCCCTAATCTGATTTTGAATGTGGGTGAACATCAGGCCGAAGAAGCTTTTTGTTGGTGGCATGAGCAGTTTGGCGATGACTTTTATGTAGAGCTTCAACGTCACGGTCAGCCCGAGGAGGATCATGTTAACGAGCTTTTACTGGCCTGGGCACACAAATATGGGGTGAAGTATTTTGCTGCCAACAATTCCTATTACAATAGCAAGGAAGAGTCGGAAAGCCACGATATTTTGTTGTGTATCATCGATGGAGTAGAGAAGTCAGTACCCATTGGCAAGGGCCGGGGGTTCCGTTTTGGCTTCCCCAACGATCAGTATTATTTTAAGTCGACCGACGAGATGGCGGCGCTATTCAGCGACCTGCCCGAAGCATTGGCCTGCACCCGCGAAATTGCCCATAAAATCGAAGAATATCCGCTTGAGCGCAATGTGCTCTTGCCCCGCTTCGACATACCCGAAGGTTTTGCCGACGAGGACGACTACCTCCGGCACCTCACCTACGAGGGCGCCAAAAAGCGCTACCCTGAGCTTACTGACGAAATACGTGAGCGACTCGACTTTGAACTGGCTACCATTAAAAAAACAGGCTACCCGGGATATTTCCTCATCGTACAAGATTTCACCAACTCGGCTCGGCAAATGGGTGTAAGTGTTGGGCCGGGTAGGGGCTCAGCAGCGGGCTCGGCAGTGGCCTATTGTACGGGTATCACCAATGTTGATCCTATTGCGTACGATTTACTCTTCGAAAGATTTTTGAATCCCGATCGGATCAGCATGCCCGATATTGATATCGACTTCGACGATAGAGGTCGGGAGAAGGTGATGCGCTATGTGATTAAGAAATATGGCCAAAATCAGGTCGCTCAAATTGTGACCTATGGCACCATGGCTGCCAAGTCGAGTATCCGGAATACCGCGCGTACGCTGAATTTATCGTTGGCCGAGGCCGATGTACTTGCCAAGGCATTTCCCGAAGCCATTGCCCGCACCAAGCCGTTTAGCAAAAGTCCGCTGCGCACCTTGGTATTTCATCCCGAAAAAATAGACGAAGCCAAAGACGAACTGCAAAGCGACGAGCTTAAGTTGGCCCGCGACTTCACCGAGTTTATGAAGCGAGGCGGGCTCACCGCTGAAGTGCTGCGGCAGGCGGCTATGCTCGAAGGCGCCATCCGCAATACAGGCACCCATGCGTGCGGGGTAATCATCACTCCCGAAGACTTGACCAATCTAGTGCCGGTAAAAACAGCCGAAAACGCCGAGATAAAGCTGGTAACGCAGTACGATAACGATGTAGCCGAAAGTGCCGGACTGCTAAAGATGGACTTCTTGGGTTTGAGTACCCTCACCATCATCAACGATGCCATCGACATCATCGAAGCCCGCAACGGTATCCGCATTGTGCCCGACGAAATACCCCTCGACGATCCGAAAACCTATGCCCTTTTTCAAAAGGGAGAAACGGTAGGCATATTCCAATACGAATCAGTGGGCATGCAAAAGTATCTCAAAGACCTGCAGCCCGACACCTTTGCCGACCTCATTGCCATGAACGCCCTGTTCCGGCCAGGTCCGTTGAAGTATATTCCCAACTTCATCAACCGCAAACACGGTAAGGAAAAGATAGAATTTGACTTGCCCGATATGGAAGAATTCTTGGGCGAAACGTATGGCATCACCGTGTATCAAGAACAGGTGATGCGGTTAAGTCAGAAAATTGCGGGCTTTACGAAAGGTCAGGCCGATACCCTGCGTAAAGCCATGGGTAAAAAGCAGAAAGACGTGCTCGACAAGATGAAGAAGAGTTTCGTGGAGGGAGCCATGGAAAAAGGGCATCCGGCCGACAAACTCGAGAAAATTTGGACCGACTGGGAAGCCTTTGCGCAATATGCCTTCAACAAATCGCACTCGACCTGCTATGCCGTGGTGGCGTTTCATACGGCCTACCTCAAAGCCAACTACCCCGCTGAGTACATGGCGGCCGTGCTTTCAAACAACCTCAACGACATTGGTAAGGTTACCTTCTTCATGGAAGAATGTCGACGGATGGGCGTGCAAGTGTTAGGTCCCGATATCAACGAGTCGAGCTACCGCTTTACCGTTAACGCCAAGGGCGAGATACGTTTTGGATTGGGAGGAGTGAAGGGGGTTGGCGAAGCCGCCGTAGAAGCCATCGTAAACGAACGCAAACTGAATGGGCCATACAAGAGTGTGTTTGATGTATGTAAACGCATCGACTTGCGGCAGGCCAATAAAAAAACTATTGAGAGTTTAGGCTATGCCGGTGCTTTCGATAGTTTTCCTGGCATCTTAGGCAACCGGCGTATGCTGTTTCACGAGGTTGACGGCACCAACTTGCTCGAGAAGGCCATCCGCTTTGGCAATGCCTATCAGTCGCTAAAAAATCAGGCGCAATCGTCGCTCTTTGGTGAGGCCGGAGTGGTCGACATCCCCGAACCTGAAATGATCCCTTGCGAACCTTGGTCGCTACTCGACAAGCTCAAAAAGGAAAAGGAAGTGGTGGGTATCTTCATCACTGCGCATCCTCTGGATGCCTTTAAATACGACATCAGCAAGTTTTGTAATGTGGGATTACGCGACTTGGAAGAGAAGCCCGGTAGGGAGCTGGTTTTTGCTGGTTTGGTTACCGAGGTCACCTACTTCCAAGACCCCAAAACCAATAACGAAACCGTGGTGTGCATGGTGGAGGACTACGATACAGTTCGCAAGCTCCGTTTTAAAGGGGACATTGCTATGCGCTTTAAGCATTTGATGAATGCCGGAACTGCGCTTTTGATTCGCGCCAAATTTGAGTCGTTCATTAACCAACAAGGCGAAGAAATTTCCTTTATCAAGTACCATGGTGTGGAATTATTGGCCGAGGCGCGCGAAAAGTATTTCAACCAGCTGGTGATTAAGCTCCGCAGCGAGGTGGTAAACAGCAGCTTCATGAATCAGCTCGATTCGTTATTTGCTGAATACCCGGGTAAGGTGAAGCTGCAAATTCAGTTGTGGGACGAGCAGGAGAAACTACAAGTACAACTCACTTCCAAAAAGGTACGCTTGAATCCACAGAATACTTTACTTGAGGCACTCGAAAAACTTCCTCTAGCAGTTGAGCTCGTAGAGTAACATTTTTGATTACCGCGCATGATTTGTTGTACTACTTGCAATGTGGCCAAACATTGCCGGAAGTATGCCTTTCGCTCCTTAGTTTGGGAAGAATTTACAGTCATGCAATCCGCTCCAGTCCTCAAGCAAGATGAAATACAGAGCCTCATTTTACATCTGCGCGGCCATCAAGTACTACTCGACAGCGATCTTGCTTTGCTTTTCGGCGTAGAAACCAAGGTGCTAAATCAGGCGGTAAAAAGAAACCTTTCGCGTTTTCCAGAACATTTTCGCTTTCAGGTATCCTTCGAAGAAGTCCGAAATTTGAGGTCACAATTTGTGACCTCAAATTTCGGACATCAAGGTGGCCGGAGATATGCACCTTATGTATTCACGGAACAAGGTGTGGCCATGCTCGCAGCAGTATTGAAAAGCGAAACGGCAGTATTGATAAGCATACAAATTATGGATGCATTTGTGGCGATTAGGAAATATTTGGTCAGTCATGCGGCAATTTTTCAACGATTGACTTTGGTCGAAAGAAAACAAATGGAAACCGATCAGCAGTTCGATCGCATTTTTAAAGCGTTAGAGAAAGGCTACGACCCCCACGAGCAAGGCATATTTTACGAAGGTGCTGTTTTTGATGCACGACTTTTTGCTGAGCGATTGGTGAGTCGAGCAAAGCAGGAGCTCATCCTATTCGATAATTACGTGGATGGAACAACGCTTGAAATTTTTCGCGCGGAAAGAAAAACAAGTTAGACTTCACCTTTATACCAAAAGAAGCACAACGTTGCTCGAACAACAACTCGCTGCTTTTATTACGCAGTATGGACCAGTGGATTTACATGTATTTACAGGAGCGCACGATCGTTTTTTAATTATTGATAGGCAGGAGTGCTACCACTTTGGGGCCTCCTTGAAAGATTTGGGTAAAAAGCTATTTGCCTTTTCTCGTATGGACAGCTTCGTTGCAGATTTGCTTCGTGCCGTACACCCATAAATCTCAAAATATGCTTGAACGATTTTTGAACTATCTTGGCATCGAAAAGCTTATACTTTCAATAAACTTCCTAATAAAATGGCATTAGAATTAAACGACAGCAATTTCGAAGAGCTGGTACTCAAAGCAGATAAGCCCGTTTTGGTCGATTTCTGGGCAGAG
>CALRMX020000009.1:0-115019 GCA_943369355.1 Chitinophaga pinensis
TTTGGCATTATGGCGCAAGGTTTGGCGCCAAGTACGAGTGGTACAGCCGATTCACTCAGAAATCTGACGATAGATAACATCACGGTAGCAAGAGCATATTATGGCATCTATGTACGCGGTAATGCCACGAATTTGAGTTCGAATGTTACAATTACGAACAACAGCATCGGTTCGTTGGATACGGTCAATTTTGTGATATTCCGTGGTATTGATGTACAGAATATTGTGAATGCGAATATCAGCCGAAACACAATTTTCAATTTGGTAAGTTCAACGGCTACCACTCAGGCAGCCATTGAAGTGGGTGGAACAGCATTACGAAACAACCGCATTAATCGTAACTTGATATGGGGCATCAAGAACCTGAATACAGGTGGTTGGGGTGCTTATGGTATCAATGTGTTGTCGGGTGATTCGGTCGTTATCGACAACAACGTGATGTATGACATACGTACAGTTAACTATTCAACTACCAGCCAATCTTTCAACCCATTTGGTATTCGTTTAGCAGGTGGCTTAGCCCATCGGGTACACTACAACAGCGTGTATTTGTATGGCAACTTAACCAACACCAATACAACCACGGGCTCTTCGGGAGCGGCGTTTGGTATAGCTGCGGCCGCGGTTACAGGGGATGTTCGTAACAACATTTTTGCAAACACGACTACTTCGGTAACGGCTGCCAGTTTGCACAATGCTATTTGGGTTTTGGCTGGATATAGCTTTGCAAACCTAACCTTAAACAATAATGCCTATCACGTAGATACCAGTGCACAGAATGCGGTAGGTAGAATTGGTACAACAGGTACAGGAGTAGCGTACACCACGGTGGCAGACTGGAAGCTGGTATCGTCGGTAGGCAATCCGAACAACGATAACCTCTCCGTTCCACCGGTTGGAAGAACAATTCCTCCGTATGTGTCCTTGACCAACCTGAATATCCCTGCAGGAACTACAACAGGAATTGAATCAGGTGCACAGGCAATTGCCGCTTTGGGTACGCCTAATACCGACTTTACCGGAGCTAACCGTCCGGGTGGTACAGGTACAGCACCTGACATGGGGGCTTATGAGTTCAATGGAGTGGCTTTACCTGATATCTTCCCGCCAACCATCGACTCTGTTCAAATCACACCGCGTACCGACCAATGCGTAACTACAGCACGTGCAGTTACAGTATTTGCTCGTGACAATAACGGGGGTAGAGGCATCGATTCGGTTTGGATTAGCTATTCGATAGATAGCATTATGCAACCACGAATCGTGTTGACTAGAACATCCGGAACTGCTGCTAACGGGGTATGGACAGGTACTTTGCCTGCTGCTCCAGCACCAGCCAGAACTATACGTGCACAGGTGATAGCTAGAGATTCGCTTGCCAACTTTTCAACTGCAGTAAATTTAGGTACTTACAAAGACGACTACATTGTAGTATCAGCAGGCAACGATACCACCATTTTGGCAGGCGATTCAGCCATTTTGAGATCGGCTGTATCGTTTGGTGCGAGCGGCTTCTTGGGCGACCCAACACTAGCGGCAACTACCAACTGTGCAGGTGGCTTTATGTTTGATTTAAGGGCTGTTCGCGGTTCACTGTTTATTACTGGTTTTGATTTGTTACCAAACAATGTAGGCGCCCAAACAGTGAACGTATTCTATAGAATCGGTGGAGTTGCTGGTTTTCAAGCAAATCAGGCTGCTTGGATATCTGCAGGTAGCTATAACATCACAGCACCAAGTAATACCGCACCGTTCTTCTTGCCAATAAATGGTTTTACGATACCAGCAGGCGCAACGGTAGGTGTTTATCTGCAGTACCATAGCAGATATGCCACTGGTTCAACGAACCTCTCTAATGCTGACTTAACAGTTACTAATGGAGAAGGCATGTGTACGAACTGGACTGTATGCTGCTCGCCTAGAAGTTGGGTGGGAAGGGTGTATTACGGTTCACCAATTACCTATAGCTGGAGAAATATGACGGGAACAACAATTGGTATTGGTGATTCTATCGTAGTTCGACCAACAGTTACTACTTCTTACATTTTAGTTGCCACTGATTCGGTTTGTACCAAATTTGATACAGTCGTGGTTAACGTAAACCCTCTAATCCAGAATCCAGACATTGGTGTGAGCCGAATTATTAGCCCTGTTGCTAATAGCAATCACAACGGTAGCCAGCCAGTTCAGGTGACTGTTATGATTAAAAACTATGGTCCCGTAGCAGTAAGCGGTTTCGATGTAGAGTATCGCGCTAACGGAGGTACTTCAATCGTAACCAACTCCATCACAGCTACGATACAGCCTGGTGATTCGTTGCAACATACTTTCACCGTAGCATGGACTCCGACTTCTGCAGGTATAGTTACCCTTTGTGCAAATACAACTGGTCTTCCAAATGAGCTGGTTCGTTCGAACGATACCGCATGTGTCACGGTGAATTCGACCATTAGTTTAGAAGAGCTAGCACTGAATAATCGGTTGATTGGCAACGTCTATCCGAACCCAGCAACGACAGAGGTAAACTTCGAGTTTAATGAGTTCACAGGCATAGGTACCTTGGAGGTCCTCGACCAGCTTGGCAGAGTTATCGCTCAAGTGGAATTAAATCGGAATAACCAAGCGTCGTATACGTTGAAAACAGAAGATTGGTCGGCAGGCATGTACAGTTATCGACTTACGACCGCTACTCAAATTCAAACGGGTAAGCTGGTAATTCGGAAATAAGCTTACTTCTCCTGCTTAATTTAAGCCATCCGTCAAACGACGGATGGCTTTTTTTTAGGCTTCACATATAGAAAATGATCCTATATGACAAAAATGTGACGTAAATTTTAAATCTAGGTGAAACATAGTTGCAAGAAGAGGGTTGTTGTTGCTATCATTTAAAAACAACCCACTATGTTTAAAAAATTGTTCCTTGTGGCCGCTGTTGCCACCTCATTCTTGTTTACAGCATGTAACGAAGATGAAACTACAACACCAACTCCAGTAACTCCTACGGTTGGAAGTATAGTACAAGTAGCCTAAGGCGATACAAGCTTCACCTGGCTGGTAAATGCCGTAGTACGTGCAGGACTTGCCGAAACTTTAAGTAATCCTGGTACCTACACCGTATTTGCACCAACCAATAACGCCTTCAGAGCGTCGGGGGTCGATGAAGCATTATTGACCACAGGATTAACTGTTGAAGAGCTCAAAGAAGTATTATTGTATCACGTTTTGGGCGTAAAAGCTGAAGCCGCTCAGGTGACTACTGGTTATTTTAATACATTGGCCGACGGACCAGTTGCAGCTTCCAAATTGTCTATGTACATCAACAAAGGTACTGGTGTGAAAATCAATGGTTCTGTGAATGTCGTGCGCACCGATATCCAAGCCAATAACGGAGTAATTCACGTAATCGACAGCGTGATTTTCCCAGCCGATATGGCTACGTTGGCCGCCGCTAACGCTAATCTTTCTACCGTGGTAGGTGCGGCAGTAGCAACTGGAGTAGTGGATGCACTCATTTTCGATCCGATGGCAGCAAATGAATTAACCTTATTTGCTCCTCTCAATAGCGCTTTCACTACGAGCGGCTTAGATTTATCGACTTTTACCACAACCCAACTTACCGATGTATTGTTGTACCATGCAGTTGATGGCAACGTACGTTCGTCACAAGTAACGAGTGGTACTGTCCCCACATTGAATACCAATGCTTCGTTGAACATTCAGGTAGCTGGTGGTGTCATCACCATTAATCCAGGCATGGGCAACATCAACAACGCTCGGGTACAAACCGCCGATATTCAAGCGATAAATGGTGTAATCCATATCATCGACCGCTTACTCGTGCCTTCTAACTAATTATTAAGTTCTGTTTGGTTTAGGGCTGACTCTTCGGGGCAGCCCTTTTTGTTTTATCAGTTGGTCATTATAGCAATTTACTGAGGCCTTTTTTAATATATTCGGCTATTCAATATAAATCTGACCTATGGACAAAACTGTGAAAAAAGGACATCCAACTGGACTTTGGTACTTGTTTGCTACCGAAATGTGGGAACGTTTCGGCTATTACCTCATGCTGGGCATATTTTCGTTGTACATGCTCGACGGTTGGAACAACGGAGGGATGGGTTTCGACGCGATTAAAAAGTCGGATATTTATGGTACATACCTCGGTTTAGTGTACCTCACGCCATTTATTGGAGGGTTAATTGCCGACCGTATTTTGGGATACCGCAAAGCGATTATTCTTGGCGGCTTGTCGATGGCAACTGGCTATTTTCTCTTGTCTATTCACGATGTAACCTCATTTTACGCCGGTTTATTATTTGTGATTTTGGGAAATGGATTCTTTAAACCCAATATTTCTACGTTGGTCGGTAATCTTTACAGCGACGACGACATGAAGGACAAAAAAGATGCAGGCTACAACATCTTTTACATGGGAATAAACATCGGAGCGTTCATCTGCAATTTTGTTGCTGCCTATATGCGCATCAATTACGGTTGGGGCTATGCCTTTGCCGCAGCTGGAGTAGGTATGCTACTTGGCGTAGTTATCTTTTTATTGGGCACCAAACACATCAAACATGTAGATGTGATTAAGCCTGTAAAGGACGGTGATATGCCTACTTCGCGCATCTTAATGATGACTGTAGTGCCCATGTTCATTTTTGGCATCATAGGGTATATGCTCCCAGGAAATTTTCTCGGAACCGACACCAACGACGCCTTTATCATAGGTTGTTTGCCGGTAATCGCGTTTTTCGTGTATCTGGCATTTAAATCGGAAGCCAAAGAAAGCCGTGCAATCAAAGCCCTTTTGGCGGTATTCACCTGCGTCATTCTTTTCTTTGCCATTTTCCACCAGAATGGCGATGCGCTTACGGTTTGGGCAGAAGACCATACCGATAGGCAGATGTCGGAAGGGGTTGCAGCGGTAGCCGATAAGGTGGGCATGGCTCAAGTTGTGGTTAATAACGAGATTGTAGCTGCTCCTCAGGCTACTTTTGATTCTACAATTGCAGCCATGCGCGCACAAGAAGAGGGTATGCCCGCTGTAACGGCAGAGGAGCTTAAGGCAAAGGCTGCCTACGGAAGCAGCATTGGCCAGCTTGAAAAGTCGCGCAAATACTTCGCAACCCTGCCCGCCGATCAAATTCCAGCCCAAGGACAAGATTTAAAATTGTATTCTACCGAATTGTATCAATCTATTAACCCGTTTTGGGTAGTAGTGCTCACACCGGTGATAGTAGGGATCTTTGGCCTAATGCGCCGCCGTAACCGTGAACCGAGTACGCCTTCTAAAATTGCAATAGGACTGGTAATTACAGCTTTGTCGGCATTGGTCATGGTGGGTGCCGTTTTAGCAACCAATAATCTGAGTCTAAAAGCAGGCTCTATGTGGCTACTTGCGTCGTATGGTGTAATCACTATTGGGGAGCTTTGCCTTTCTCCCATGGGCTTGTCGCTAGTTTCAAAACTGTCACCTCCCCGAATTACGGCCTTGATGATGGGTGGTTTCTTTTTGGCCATTTCGGTGGGCAATAAGCTCTCGGGGATGCTTTCAGGACTTTGGGAAGGTATAGAGCAAAAAGAAAATTTCTTCTACCTCAACTTCGGTCTAGTAATGGGAGCTGCCTTGGTGATGATACTCATGCTCAAATGGCTCAACGGCGTGATGCGTGAAAATAATGTGAAATAAAAAGAGATTGATGAATAACAAACCCTCGCTTAATCGAGGGTTTTTTTCATTTTAGCTATTCAAATTAGCAACGATGCAATTAGAAAACATACAAAACTTCGAGGGTAAATACCCGAAACAACTCTGGTACCTCTTCCTTTCGGAAATGTGGGAGCGATTTAGCTTTTACGGAATGCGCGGCATGCTCACCTTTTTTATGGTGAATCAACTTTTTATGGACGAAAAGGCTGCCAATTTGCAATATGGCGCAACGCAGGCTTTCGTGTATGCATTTACCTTCATCGGTGGACTTTTTGCCGACAAAATCTTAGGCTTTCGCAAATCACTCTTCTGGGGTGGCTTGCTCATGATTACGGGTAGTTTAATTTTATCGGTCGATCCTCAAAAGTTCTTCTTCTTAGGAATAAGTTTTAATGTGATTGGCACAGGTTTCTTTAAGCCAAATATTTCTACCATGGTGGGCGCATTGTACAAAGCAGGCGACCCACGCCGAGATGCAGGTTTTTCCCTGTTTTATTCGGGCATCAACCTCGGTGCTTTGTTAGGTGGATATGCGTGTATCGCCATTGGCAAAGGTAATATGCTCGCCGATTTAGTTCCCGAAGCGGCCAGATGGAATGTGGCCTTCGGCTTGGTAGCTGTTGTGATGACCATCAGCTTAATCACTTTTGTGTTCACCCGTAAAACGATGGGCCCAATAGGCTTATCGCCATTTGAAACGGCTGCGCTATCCGATTCTTCTTTGACTGTTAACAAGAAGAAATGGCTAGAGTATGCCGTATACGCCGGTGCGCTTTTGTCGGTGCCACTTATCATCAAAATGGTATCGAATACCGTTTACACCGACTGGTTCATGTACATCATTGGCCCATTTAGTTTGGTATATCTGTTTTACGAAATGACTAAACACAAACTCGATGAGATCAAAAAGCTCATCGCTGCACTGCTGTTTATTCTTTTCTCGGTCATTTTCTGGGCCATCTTTGAACAAGCAGGCGGCTCGCTCAGCTTGTTTGCAGCCAATAATCTTAACGACAAACTACTTGGGGCCATCACCCTCGACCCAAATGGGGTGAATAATGCAGCCAATTCGTTGTTCGTGATCATTTTTGCGCCGATTATTGGTCTGTTGTGGATAGCTATGGCGAAAAAGAAAATCGAACCCAATACCGTAGTGAAATTCGGCTTAGGCTTCATTTTTCTGGGCCTCGCTTTTTACACCTTTTTCTCAACCCGCTTTTTTGCCAGTGCGGCAGGTGTAGCTTCTCTCGATGTGTTCACCTTGGCCTACTTCATTGTTACCTTGGGTGAACTTTGTCTTTCGCCCATTGGCTTGTCGATAATGACCAAACTCTCGCCAGCGCGGTTACAAGGTTTGATGATGGGTATGTGGTTCTTGGCCAGCGCGTATGGGCAATACGTGGCTGGTTTGTTCGGTGCCAGCATCGTTTCGGATGTCGAAAATGCAACGGCTATGGATAAACTCATTTCCTATACAGAGGGGTACAAACAATTCGCGCTTTATGCCGTGATTGCTGGCGTGGTACTCATAGCCATTTCGCCCATAATGCGTAAGTTGATGGGTGACGTAAAGTAAAAAATGCACTTAAATAGAAAAGGGGGTATTTCGCTGGCGAAATACCCCCTTTTATTATGATTTGGCTTACTTCAGCTCTTTATCGAGGAAGTTGGTGATTTTGGTAAACAACTGGAGTCGGGTAGTACCACCACCAATGCCGTGGTTTTTATCGGGATAGGCCATAAACTCAAATTGTTTGTTAGCCGCAACGAGTTTATCGACCATCACCATGCTGTTCTGGAAGTGTACATTGTCGTCGGCCGTACCGTGTATCAACAAATAGCCTCCTTTGAGTTTATCGGCATGCGTTGAAGGACTGTTATCGTCGTAGCCCGATGCATTCTCCTGCGGGGTACGCATATAGCGTTCGGTGTATATGCTGTCGTAAAAACGCCAGTTGATTACCGGAGCAACTGCAACAGCTGCTTTGAATACATCAGCACCCTTCGTGATGGCCAAAGTGCTCATGTATCCACCGTAGCTCCAGCCGAATATGGCGATGTTCTTACCATCTACGTAAGCCAAACTCGCCAGGTATTTTGCTGCGTCTATCTGGTCTTCGGTTTCATATTTACCCAATTGCTGATAGGTCACTTTTTTAAAGGCCGAACCACGATAACCGGTGCCACGGTTGTCGACCGATACCACGATATAGCCCTGCTGCACTAAATACTGAAACCACATATAGTTCTGACCAAACGATTCATCTACCGTTTGACTTCCTGGTCCTCCATAAACGAACATCAATACTGGATACTTCTTTTTGGCAACCATTTTTTCAGGCTTGAGCATATAGCCATTGAGCAACTCACCAGAACTGTTGGTGAAAGTGAAGAACTCTTTTTTGGCGAGTTTGTAACCTGCAAGGGTTTTCTTCAAATCGGCATTGTCCTGCACCATCCGTACTTCTGCACCGCTCTGGTCGTTGATAGTTACGGTAACCGGATTGTTTGCATCGGTGTGGTAGTTGATGTAGTGCGAAAAATCTCCACTAAAGGTGGCAGAGTTCTTACCTGCCTTGCTGCTTATTTTGGTTAGTTCACTACCATCGGTCTTCACTTTATACAACTCACGCGACATAGGGTTGGGGCTTGCTGCCTGGAAATAAACGGTACCGGTTTTTTGATCTACACCATAAAAACTCGTCACATCCCAGTTGCCTTTGGTAATGGCTCCCAATAAGGCTCCGCTTAAATCGTAGAGGTAAAGATGATTGAATCCATTCCGTTCACTGCTCCAAATGAATTTTTTGCCGTCTTCCAGAAATGTCAGGTCGTCGGTAACATCAATCCATGCAATATCTGTCTCGGTAAGAATTACCCGCGTACTCATGTCGCGTTGGTCAACCAAAACCAATTCCAACTTGTTTTGGTGGCGGTTCAAACGCTGAAACCAGGCAAAATTCACATCTTTTGTCCAGCCAGCACGGGCAACGTATTCAATGCCTTCTCCAATCTCAACTTTGCGGGTGATTTTATTTTCGGTGTTGTACAAGTGCAAACTCACTTTGGCATTTTTCTCACCGGCTTTAGGGTATTTAAACTTGAAATTGGTAGGATAAAGCTGATCGTAAATGGGCATTAAAAATTCAGGCACTTCCCGTTCGTCGAACTTGTAGAAGAGGATACTTTTGCTGTCGGGCGACCAGAAAAAGGCTCTGGTAAATCCAAACTCTTCTTCGTAGACCCAATCGGTACCACCATTGATGATTTCATTTTGTTTGCCGTCGTAAGTGAATTGTTCTTCACGACCGCTCGCCAAATCGATAATGAATAGATTGTTGGCGCGCATAAACGCTACTTTTTTACCATCCGGAGAAAAAGTGGCGTAGGCTTGTTTACCATGGGGTGAAAGTGCCTTCAGTGTTTTCGTACGGGTATCGAAAACAAAGTTGTGCTCGCGGCTCGACCAACGGTAAATTTGCTCCTCATCGGTGCTTAGCAAGAACATACTTTCATCGGAATTGGGTGTATAACCGCCGAAACGTATGGGCTTGCTGCTGTCTTGCGGCGTGAGCCAAGCTCTTTTGATTAATGTGTCGATGGCTTTGCCGCTGGCGAAATCATATTTCACGAGCGCTTGTGCAGGTTGATATACGATAGAAGCGTAACTCTTACCGTCTTTCAAAGGATTTACTCCGTACAACGATTTACTGGCAAATTTGCCACTGGCAAAAATCTCGTTTAAGGTGAGCTCCTGACTTTTCGGCGTGCTAGCTGCTTTGGCTGGCGACTTGGTGTTCTGAGCCACCGTGCTTATTGAAAATCCAGACAGAAGGAGAGCAAGAAAAAAGAATTGTTTCATGTGCGTGAATTCGAAAACGCTAAACTAAACAATTCATGCTACTTATTGGATGTTAAAGAAGCTTACTAGCTCGTGCTAAAATTGTGGATTACCAGTCGATTCGCTTAAGTACCTTGCAAAACGCTTTTATTATGAAACAATACCACGACCTCATGCGCCATGTGCTCGAAAATGGCACACGGAAAGAAGACCGAACTGGAACAGGTACAATCAGTGTATTTGGGTATCAAATGCGCTTCAATTTACAAGAGGGTTTTCCTTTGGTTACTACTAAAAAATTACACCTGAGGTCGATTATTCATGAATTGTTGTGGTTCTTAAAAGGTGAAACCAATATTGCTTATTTGAAAGAAAATGGGGTAAGCATTTGGGATGAATGGGCATCTCCAGAGGGCGAATTGGGGCCCGTGTATGGCTATCAATGGCGCAGTTGGCCAACTGCCAACGGCCGCCATATCGATCAGATCAGTCAAGTGATTCAAACCTTAAAGAAAAACCCCGATTCACGCAGGATAATTGTGTCGGCATGGAATGTAGGCGAGATTGAACACATGGCGCTGCCTCCTTGTCATGCCTTTTTTCAGTTTTACGTGGCCGACGGCAAACTTAGCTGTCAATTGTACCAGCGCTCGGCCGACATCTTTTTAGGTGTACCATTTAACATTGCCAGCTATGCACTTCTTACCTTAATGGTAGCACAGGTAACGGGGCTTCAGCCGGGCGATTTTGTCCATACTTTTGGTGATGCTCACTTGTATTTGAATCATCTCGAGCAGGCCAATCTCCAATTGAGCCGCGATTTTCGCCCGTTGCCACAGATGAAGATCAATCCTAATGTGACGAACCTATTCGATTTTAAATACGACGATTTTGAGTTGGTGAACTACGATCCACATCCACACATCAAGGCACCCGTAGCCGTTTAAATTGCCAATATTTAGTACCTATTCAATAATCTTCTTAGCGTGATTAGTATCATTGTCGCAGCCGACTTAAACAACACCATCGGAGGCAATAACGACTTGTTGTGGCGTATTCCTGAAGACCTTAAAAGGTTCAAGGCACTGACGATGGGCAAGCTTTGCATCATGGGCCGTAAAACCTTTGAAAGCATCGGAAAACCGCTTCCAGGCCGCAGATTTGTAATTATTACCCGCGACAGCAGCTACAAACTAGCGGGATGTGAGGTTGTAAGCTCACTGGATGCGGCCTTGGCTATGGGAGTTCTTGAAGAAGAAATCATGATCATTGGCGGCGGTGAAATTTACCGCCAGGCCCTACCATTTACCGATAAAGTATATCTCACCCGGGTGTTAGCCGATTTTGAAGGGGATACTTTTTTTCCGGAGTTGCCAACCAGTGAATGGATGGCAACAGAAAAAAGTGAAGTTTTAGAAACGAGTGAAGGATTGAAGTATCAATTTATCGACTTGGTAAGAGCCTAAAACCTGTAGTTGTTCAGAACCAAGTGTATTTAGGGGCAATTGGCAGCAATTGCACGAGTTATGCTACTAGGACTGCCTGAGTAAATCGTCATTCTTATTCACGAGTCTCACTTGCGTTTTTCAATACGCATTTCTATTTCAAAGTTGCCTTCGTCTTTCCAATTCCACTTTGCCCAAGCATGGTTTCTTAAGTGCACGTCAACAAGCACATTTTTATTGTAGCCTTCGGAAATCATGGCTACAATTTCCTTGTATATATTCACAAATACCGTGTCTTGATTCACTGCATGATTTATCTCTGCATCAACGCGCGCAAAACCTTTACCTTTTGTGGTAAGTGTTATTTTTTTGCCTTTTTGTGTATAGGTGATTTCATTAAAGCCCTGCTTACCTCCACCTTCGGCTTTGATAATAATTTTTTGAATATTCTCCGTTTGCGAGTAGCCTTGTTGGATAATCACGAGAAGTAGGACAATAATTAGTCGCAATAAGGGAAAGATTTGCTTCGAACTAAGCATTACTTGCCGTTTGAAAATCCTAAACGTTTACCTGTAGTGATACCGGCATTGCCATTTTCGAATAGCTTTTGGGCCAGACTAATTTCTTGAACAGCTTCAAAAGGAGGAACCATCAAGTCGAACTCCAAAGCGTGCAGCATGGCTGTTTCTACGATATCGCATAACTGATCTTTACCTAAACTTTGCCCACTAAAATCGCTGTACAAGAAACCCAATTGCTTTTTCCCTTCCACGAAGAAATGATTTTCATGATTGATGAAAATCCTCCCAATGAGATGACCGATGTCGTTGAGTCGATTGTATTTGTAGCTGTCTGCTAAGAAATTGTAAATGTCTATTTTACCACAAAAGGCCCGATTTGGATCGGCTTGCACATAAGGGGTTTGATGCACAAAGTGTTTGTGGTCGAACGAAAATACGTTCGTGTGCATATTGAACGAGAGCATATCGCCCGAAAATTTCAATTCAGCTTCGAACAAACTTCTTTCATTGTATTTCACCTCCACACTCTGATTTACAGCCGCAATTCGCGGGGCAAGGTCGTTTTCAATATTTTCGAGTATGCTTTTGAGCTCATGAAAGCGGTCGAGCGTATTGCGATAGATGGCTTGTTTTAATCCCGACTTATGCTGCAATAAGTCGAAAATATGTTCTCGTTTTTGGGTCATTGGTCAAATAGAAAGTGTATGTAGTTTTAGAATCGATAGCTAAGGCCAAGGCCAAAATTTAAACTTGAAAATGGGTAACGTTGAGCAGGATTAGTATTGTTGTCGGGATTATTAGTTTGATCAACTGTAGTTCTACTAAATTTTACAACGCGAAATTCTTCACTCAACTGACTGGTCTGATCCGTGCCATTTAGGATGTATTCAGTTATTTCACCAGACTTTGTTTCCATCGACATTTGAACCATGCTTATTTCTCCAAAGCAGGAAAGCCGCTCTCCAAACGGAAAGATTATTTTTCCAAAAGCAAATGCACCAACATTCCAACCGCCATAAATGATCAGCTTGAGAGCGTCGTAATTGACAATTTCTTCTGATTTAGAAGCTTGAATCATGCGATTGTTCGCTATGACAGGACCTACCCCAAATTGAATCGGGAAACGAAATGAACTTAACTCAAAACCTAGGTAAGGTATAAATTGTAATGAGCGACCTTGAAATTTGATTCTATTCATTACCACGTTCGCTGACATATTTTTTTGTTCAAATACACTTCCTAGAAGATAGGATGACTGTAGTCCTAAGATGAAAGGTTTCTTGAATTTATAGCTAAAATCAAGATTTAGTCTCAAGCCAGAGCCAAACGAATGCAGCGACGTCGTCTCGGTGTAAGAAGTAAAAGATGTCGCAGTTTCGCTAGTAGAAGCAATCAAGTCGGGACTGCTACGTAAGGCATAGCTCGAACTTACTGATACGTTCAATTGGGCAAAAACAGGGGTAATGCTGAGAAAGAGAAGAAAAAGTGCGATTTTAATACAGCGCATAAACAAAGGTTACTACAAAGAAATAACATTCTTCGTAGCAATCAAGAGTATGTGCTTATTTATTTAGCTCAATTTTCAATCAATACGCTCTAGCAAAAAGCACGCGTTGATTCGACATATTACCCGTTAGCACACATTTTCCTTCTTCTTGTGGATTATTCAATGGAATGCAACGGATGGTGGCTTTGGTGAGCTCCTTGATTTTTTGTTCTGTTTCGCTACTTCCATCCCAGTGGGCCGCAACAAAACCGCCTTTTTCGAGCAAAGCATTAAACTCATCCCAATTGTTGGCCGAATACGTCATGTTTTCACGATAATCGAGGGCCTTTTGGAAGATGTTGGCTTGGATTTGTTCGAGTAAATGCTCTACTTTCTCTACAATATCAGCGGTATGTAGGCTCTCTTTTTCGCGTGTATCCCGCCTTGCCACTTCCACGGTGCCATTTTCCAAATCGCGCATGCCCATGGCAATACGCAATGGTACACCTTTCATCTCATATTCAGCAAACTTCCAACCTGGGCGGCTTTTGTCGTCGGCATCGAATTTCACACGAATACCACGGGCTTCCAATTGTTTTTTGAGTTTGTTGCCGGCTTCTTGCAGTGCAGCTACACTGTCGTCGCCTTTGTAAATGGGTACAATCACCACTTGGATTGGAGCCAATTTTGGAGGAAGTACCAACCCATCATCGTCGCTATGTGCCATCACCAAAGCCCCCATCAAGCGGGTAGATACACCCCAGCTGGTAGCCCATACATAATCGCGTCCTCCTTCGGCATTGGCAAACTGAACGTCGAAAGCCTTGGCGAAATTCTGTCCCAAAAAGTGCGAAGTTCCCGCCTGCAGCGCTTTGCCATCTTGCATGAGGGCTTCAATGCAGTAAGTATCAACAGCGCCTGCGAAACGCTCATTGGCGGTTTTTACGCCTTTTACCACAGGTACGCCCATCCAGTTTTCGGCAAATTGCGCATACACATCCAACATACGGCGGGTTTCTTCCACGGCCTCTTCGGCAGTGGCATGGGCGGTGTGGCCTTCTTGCCACAAAAATTCGGTGGTACGTAAGAACAAACGAGTCCGCATTTCCCAGCGCACCACATTGGCCCACTGATTTATCAAAAGCGGCAGATCGCGATAGCTCTGAATCCAATCGCGGTAAGTGTTCCAAATAATAGTTTCCGAGGTAGGGCGCACAATCAACTCTTCTTCCAATTTGGCTTCAGGGTCCACGACTATGCTGCCATCCGTATCATTTTTTAGACGGTAATGCGTTACTACAGCACACTCTTTCGCAAAACCTTCAACATGCGCCGCTTCTTTGTTAAAAAACGACTTCGGAATAAATAAAGGAAAATATGCATTGCTATGTCCTGTATCTTTAAACATTTGGTCGAGGGCACGTTGCATGTTTTCCCAGATGGCATAACCATAGGGTTTAATCACCATACAACCGCGTACAGCCGAATAATCGGCAAGTCCGGCTTTGATTACCAGATCGTTGTACCACTGAGAATAATCCTGACTGCGCGGTGTGATTTCTTTGGCCATGAAATTGTGAACGTTTTGGAATGGTAATTGACGAATGTTTTTTTGTAATCCGAGAACAAAGATAGCCCATTTCAGCGTTTAGGATAATGACACGACATTAAACCGGAGAAAAGATGAAAAATCTAATTCCTGCCGCCATAACGATGCTGTTACTCGCAAGCTCTTGCAGTACCACCAGCCGCTTTGCTCAGCAGCGCTACGACGACGATTTGTACCATGTGTCGAGTGGTGCGGCCGACCGCCAGCTGGATGAAGTTCCCTCACGACCTACGTCGCGTGGGGCATCTACTTACGACGATTACATCAACGGTCGTCGCTCTACACCATCCAACGAAATGCGTGAATACGATCCCAACGAAGAATATTACGAAGAGGATCAACGCACGTACAACAGAAATTTAGACCGATACAACGACCCCATGTGGTACGACCCGGGCTTCGACGTAGGCTTGGGTGGCTTCTGGGGAAGTCGTCGCTACATGCTTTTCAATCCTTGGTTTCCACCGTATTGGAGCATGTCGCCCGGTTGGAGCCTTAGCCTAGGTTACGGCTTTGGTAATTGGGGCGTTGGTTTTGGATTTGGAAGTCCATGGGGATTTTACGATCCGTTTTTTAATCCGTTTTGGAACCCATGGTATAGCCCGTGGAATAACCCTTGGAACAACCCATGGTGGGGACCAGGTTGGAATAACGGCTGGGCTGGTGGAGGCGATTTTATCCCAGGGCCATCTGTACCGCGTCAACCTGTTCGAAGCAGCAGGGTAGGCAGTACCAGCCCAAGAACTCCAAGATCGGTTTTCACGCCAGCAACACGCTCAGTTGCCACAGCGCCTGCCAATGGCCGAATGGCTGCGCCTTCTCGCCAACAGCAGGCTGGAACACCAGTAACCCGTCCACAGGGTACACGCATACAACGTGATGTGATGCGGGAAAATGGTACGGCCGGACCAGTTCGAACCGGCCAAACACCTTCGCGGGAAATCAATAGCACTCCTTCTCGCCGCGAAGCACCTGCTTATTCACCACCGGCACGATCTACCTACGACCGTCCAAGTTCACCAAGCCGAGGCAGCAGTAGCACCCCAAGTTGGAACCCTCCTTCACGGTCGGGAAGTACCCCATCTGGTGGTGGAGGCGGTGGACGAAGTGGTGGCGGCAGCACGGGGGGAAGTGGTGGCGGGGGCAGTCGCCCGTCGGGAACAGGTGGAGGTAGACCACGCTAAAATCTAAGTTTATGAGACATTTTTGGATGATCGGAGTCTTCTGGCTTGTCGGTACGGGCTTGCTCCATGCGCAAAATGAAATAGATCTGCTTCGGTTAGGGCTTACACGAAGCAGCCCTACAGCTCGGATGGCAGCAATGGGGGGAGCATTTACAGCACTCGGAGCCGATGCAGGTGGGTTGACTGTAAACCCCGCAGGTATTGCCACCTTTCGCAGGTCGACGGTAAATATCAGCCCAGGACTGCATTTCGCAGGTAGTACAGGCACCTTTCGGGGTACCAAAACATCTGATTTTGGCACCAATGCATTTATTGGGTCATTGGGTTACATACATGCTTCTAAGCCCGCCAATGGCAAATTAAAGCAGCTCAACTACGGATTTACACTTAACCGAACGGGCGACTTTTTCGGCTTTCGGAGTTACGAAGGCGTGAGTCGCGACCACAGTTTGGTAGATTTATTTGTCAACGAAGCTAATTCAAACCCAGTAGCATTTAATCCCAACGACTTTCCCTTTACAGCTGGTTTAGCGCGTACAGCAGGACTCATATTTCCGTCGATTCCCAACAACGACTCAAGTTTGTTTTTGGGGATAATACCCAACGGTGGTGTTACACAAAGTGATCGGCAGATTAGCCGCGGCAGTGTGAATGAATATGCCTTTAGCTTCGGCGCCAATTATGATAATTTTTTATTCGTGGGCGGATCGCTGGGTTTAGTGTCGAGTTTGTACAGCTTTGAATCGAATTACCGCGAGCGCGACAACGCCGATACCATTTTTGACTTCAAAGACCTTCTTTTCCGGCAGGAGCAGACGGTTTCGGCCGATGGCTTCTTATTCAAAATTGGAGCGATTGTGCAGCCAGTTAACTGGTTACGGATAGGTTTCAACTTTGAAGCACCTACACGCTTTAACGTAGCTGACGATTACCAAACCCGCATCGAAGCCAATTTCGACAGTGTGCCTACTTTTGGTTCGGCGAGTTCTCCGCTTTTTTTACCCTTTACGTATCGTTTCCGCAAACCGGGGAAAATAGGAGCAGGTATCGCCTTTTTGTACGAGGATCGAGCAACACTATCGGTTGACTACGATTATCTCGACCTGAGCGGGATGCGCGTTACGAACGAAGCTGATGATGCCGGGAACCTTTGGGCAAGCAACCTAAACTCGGTGGTGCGCTCTACTTTCCAGCCTAGTCACAATGTAAGAGTAGGGGCAGAATACATCTGGGGGCCACTCGCATTCCGTGCAGGTTGGGCATGGTGGGGATCGCCCTACCGCGAGGATGTACCCACCGGTGGGGCCGACATGAGTAGGATGGACTTTAGCGGAGGAGCAGGGATGCGCCTGGGTAAAATGGGCATTGATTTAAGTGTGGTTCATAACCGAATGAACGGCTTTTATCAACCCTATTTCCTCGAAGGACGGCCGAATTATGATGTTCGGTTTACCAATACCAACACCTTTGTACAAACCAGCTTGACTTTCCGACTCGATTAAAATTCGAGTTCGAGATTGAGCCTAGCGTTTTTCAGTTCGGCCAAAGTTTTTAAATCATTCAGCTTTTCAGCAATTGCGATGCCCTGATCATAAACGGTCAGGGCTTCTGTTTCATGGCCGTTTTCGGCTAAACCTTGAGCGAGCTGATAGTGGGCAGCCAAGTCGTCGGCATCGATTAGAATGGTTTTTTTGAACCAATCGCAAGCTTCGGCATATTGTTGGTGCTTTTTGTATTCGAGCCCAATGGCGTAACAGATGAATGCAGTTGGGCCTTGTTGTTCAAGCAGGCTGAACAATTGTGGCAAACGTGTGTTTTTCAGTTCCAATGACATTGCTTTTTCTTGTAACTTCGCTTTCCCTTTCTTCAAGGGCGAATTTAATCTTTTTCAACGCGATATGAAGATTCTCGTCTGCATCAGCAACGTGCCCGACACGACGACCAAAATCAGCTTTACGCCCGACAATAAGGCCTTTAACAAGGCTGGCGTACAATTTATCATTAACCCCTACGACGAACTGGCGCTCACCAAAGCCCTGGAGCTGAACGAAGCTGCTGGCGGCGGTACGGTAACCGTTATCCATGTGGGTGGCGCCGATACCGAGGCCAACTTGCGCAAGGCACTGGCCGTAGGTGCCGACGATGCCGTACGGATCGATGCCGAACCTACCGATGCCTTCTTTGTTGCCAATGAAATTGCAGCCTATGCCAAAGACAAAGGCTTCGATATCATTTTCACAGGCCGCGAGTCGATCGACTACAACGGTGGACAAGTAGGCGGTATGATCGCCGAATTACTCGACTTACCGATGGTGAATGTGATCAACAGCATTAGTCTCGCAGGCAATGTGGCCACCATCGAGCGCGACATCGACGGAGGGCGTGAGGTTGTAAGCGTAACTACTCCATTCGTGGTTTCGGCACAAAAAGAACTCACCGAGCCTCGTATTCCCAATATGCGCGGCATCATGATGGCACGAACTAAACCTTTGCAGGTGCTGGCACCCTCCACCAGCGACAAGCGCACGGAGGTAAGTCGTTATGAATCACCTGTTGCTAAAGCCGGCTGCAAATTTATCGACGCCAGCCAAGCCGAAACCCTCATTGAACTCTTGCACAACGAAGCTAAAATTATCTGATATGTCAGTACTCGTATTTGCCGAAAATAGCGGTGGCACTTTTAAAAAAGCCACTTTTGAAGCAGTAAGTTATGCCGCTGCCGTTGCACAGTTGAGCAACAGCGAAGTTACTGCCGTGGTTTTAGGAACCGTAGCTGCCGATGTGTTGACACAACTCGGAACTTACGGTGCCGACAAAGTGCTTCACATTACCGATGCCAGCCTCGACCAGTTTGAAGCCCATGCCGCAGCCAAGGCCATTGCCGCTGCTGCCGAGCAGAGTGGTGCCAAAACCGTGATTGTATCGAATAATTATTCAGGAAAAGCCTTAGCGCCTCGTTTGAGCGTGAAGTTGGGCGCAGCCTTGGCTACTGGTGCAGTAGATGTACCTACGGCCAGTGGAAACACCCTCACCGTACGCCGCTCTGTATTTTCGAACAAGGGTTTTGCCGATATAACGTTGAATAGCGACAAAAAGGTGATTACACTCACCCCAAACAGCTATAAATTGGTAGAGCTGAACAAAGCAGCGGCTGTAAGTACATTAGCTAATCCTGTAGCTGGTGCCGACTTCAAAACAAAAACAATTGAATTAAAAAAGGTTACTGGCAAAATTCCACTCACCGAAGCGGAATTAGTAGTGTCGGCAGGTCGTGGTTTGAAGGGGCCCGAAAACTGGGGTATGGTAGAAGAAATGGCTAGCTTGTTAGGTGCAGCCACCGCTTGTTCGAAGCCTGTATCCGATTTGCACTGGCGTGGTCACGAAGAACACGTAGGCCAAACCGGCATCACCATCAAGCCGAATTTGTATGTGGCCATTGGGATATCGGGAGCTATCCAACATCTAGCAGGTGTAAGTGGAAGTAAGGTGATTGTAGCGATTAATACCGACAAAGAAGCGCCTTTCTTTAAAATTGCCGATTATGGTATTGTAGGCGATGCCTTCGATGTGGTGCCTCGCTTGAACGAAGCCATCCGTAAATTTAAGGCGGCGCATTAATCCCGCGCTGCCAAAGCTTGTACGGATGAAGAAAATAGAGCTCGAAATTATCGCGCTGAGCGACAGTACGGCATCGAACAATACGTTTGCCATTGTGCTGGGTGAAAAGGCTGGTAATCGCCGTTTACCCGTGATTATCGGTGCCTTCGAAGCTCAGGCCATTGCCGTTGAGCTTGAAAAGATGAAGCCTGCTCGTCCGCTTACCCATGATTTATTCAGGAATTTCGCTCAATCGTTCGACATCCGAATCGAAGAAGTGGTGATCGTAGAGCTCAAGGAGGGCATCTTTTATGCGCGCTTACATTGCCGAAGTGGTGCTGAGGTGCGCGAGGTGGATGCCCGTACGAGCGATGCTATTGCCTTGGCCATACGTTTCAACTGTCCAATTTACACCTTCGAACACATCATGGCCGAGGGTGGGTTGGTATTTGAAGATGATGGTAATGCTAAACCTGCAGCGAAAGCCGTTGAAGAAGTTGAAGCGGCAAGTCCAGGACGTAAAGGACCTTTTGCCCTCAAAAGCGACGAAGAGCTCGAAAAACTGCTCGATGAGGCTTTGGGGAATGAGGATTACGAACGAGCAGCAAAAATCCGTGATGAGATAGATCGCAGAAGAGCCGGATGAACAGATTTTTCCTAATTTAGACCTCACAACCCGTTGCAAAACGGGTTTTTTATTGCAGCATATGGCACAACTCCTCAACGGTCTCATCGGCATCGTTTCTATTTTGACGATTTTATTCCTTTTATCGGCACACCGAAAACGGATCAACTGGCGCACCATAGGGATGGCGTTGCTGTTGCAGATCACCTTCGCCTTTTTGGTGATACGTATCCCATTGGTAAAACAGGGCTTCGAAAAAGTATCAGGATTTTTTGTGGTACTGCTCAGTTTTACGAAGTCGGGCTCGGAGTTTTTGTTCGGTTCACTCGTCAACAATGTCGAATCGTTTGGATTCATTTTCGTTTTTCAGGTATTACCCACCATTCTCTTTTTTGCTGCACTTACTTCTGCGCTCTATTATTTCGGGATTTTACAGAAGGTAGTCTTTGTTTTTGCCTGGATCATGAACCGTTTGATGCGCCTGTCGGGTGCCGAAAGTTTAGCCGCTTCGGCCAACGTTTTCCTTGGGCAAACAGAAGCGCCGTTGCTTATCCGGCCTTACATTGAGCGGATGACCCGCTCGGAAACGCTAGCCTTGATGACCGGCGGCATGGCCACCATCGCTGGTGGTGTTTTGGCAGCCTATGTAGGCTTTTTGGGTGGAACCGACCCTGTGCAACAGCAACTTTTTGCAACACATTTGTTGTCGGCCTCCATCATGGCCGCGCCCGGCTCGTTGTTAGCAGCCAAGCTGCTCATGCCCGAAACCGAGGAGTTCGATAAGGAATTGAAGGTAAATAAGGAGTCGATAGGCAGCAATGTGCTCGAAGCGATTTCGAACGGTACAGGCGACGGATTACGTTTGGCAGTGAACGTAGGGGCTATGTTGCTGGTATTTACCGCGCTCATGGCCATGATGAATTATATCTTTCAAAACATCATCGGCGAACTTACCGGTTTAAATGAAATCATTGTAAGCAGCACGGGTGGAAAATATACTGGCTTGAGTTTGCAATATGTATTGGGGCAGTTGTTTTCGCCTATCGCCTGGCTCATCGGCATACGGGGCGATGATGTGGTGCTCATAGGGCAGCTTTTGGGCGAAAAAACGATCTTGAACGAGTTTTTTGCCTACTCTACCTTGTCGGGTATGAAAGCGTCGGCAGTGTTTCAAGACCAACGCAGTATTCTCATGGCCACCTATGCTTTGTGTGGTTTTGCCAATTTTGCCTCCATCGGCATTCAAATTGGCGGCATTGGCGCTCTTGCACCCGGCAAAAAAACCATGCTTTCGCAATTGGGCATACGGGCACTCATTGGGGGCACAGCGGCTTGTTTGCTCAACGCCGCCATTGCCGGCATGTTTATCTGACGCTTGCCTAATTGGGCAAGCCTTGCTATTTTGTCATAATCCAATATGTATACTATGAAAAAACTCAGTTTATTGTTTTGCCTGCTTGTTGGGCTCATTGCGTCAACCAGTGCTCAAGTAGCGCAAGAAAGCGGCTCGGGTAAATCGGCAGAAATTGTAGTTCATTATCTCGAGAACTATCCATTTGCTTACCGCAACGAAGCAGGTGAGCTGATGGGAATTGAAATCGATATCATGGAACAATTCAGCAAATGGCTGAAAGAAACCAAAGGATACGAAAAGGTGAAGATGGTTTTTCTCCCACATACCGATTTTGCGAAGGTATATGCAGAAGTAAAGGGAGGAAAAGGAGCCGTAATTGGCTTGGCATCGGTTACGGTAACCAAAGAACGTCAACAAGAGGTGAGCTTTTCGGCGCCCTACCTCAAAAATATCTCCTTGCTCATCTCGAATACCGAAGTGCCTTCGTTGCGTAATTACGACGAAATGAGCAAACTCTTTGGCGAGATGACTGCGGTGGTGAACAGAGGAACGGTTGCTGAGCGTCACCTCATGGAAGTAAAGAAGAAACATTACCCCACCATGCGCGTGAACTACGTTGAGCGCCCACAAGAGGTGGTTGAAAGAGTTGCCGAAAACAAAGGGAAGTATTTCGGTTATGTCGACTTGCTTACCTACTGGGCCTACCTCAAAGACAAACCTGCCAATTTGAAAATTCACCGTGTGGCCACACTTGATCAACAGCGTTTTGCGATGATCTTACCTAAGGGCAGCGAATGGCAGTTAACCATAAACGAGTTTATGGAGTCGGGTTTTGGCTTTACCGCCACCGAAGTGTATGCCGAAATACTCAAAAAGCACCTCGGCTACGAGGTGGTGAAGTCGGTTGAACTATACTGATTAAACTTCAGCAGTAGCTATAGGCCTTCCCTCGGGAAGGCTTTTTTGTTTTCGGGCGACAATAACGGTTCATACCTGTCAATTGACAGTTCAGTACCCTGATACGACGGTTCCTTCGGAATGATTTTTAGGAGCATGCAACTTGTCACAGATTTGTAACGTCAATAAACACAAAGAACCCAACTTCTCAACTAGATCCGAATATGAAAACCTTATTCACCCTCCTCCTCCTGCTGTCGACCAGCACACTGACATTCGCTGCCAATGGCGACGAAAAACCCGCTACCAGCCAAAAGGAAATGGCCATCGAAAAAATGTGGAAGCAGCTTAACCGCAGCATACGCGTGGAAGAAGACTTCCGCTATGTAGGCTTTGAAGCCCGTGTAGAAGTAGAATTCAAAATCAACGACGACGGTAAAATTGAGGTGATGGAAGTGTATAATGCCAGCACCGAGCTTCGTTTAAGCATCGAACGTCAGTTGCAGCAGCTCCGTGTAACCGATGTGTTTTTGCTGGCCGGACAAACGTATATCGTGCCCATCAAGCTGAGCTACCAGTAAGCACTACCTCCAAACTCTGTAAAGCCTCTGCCTCAACCGGAGGCTTTTGTTTTTTAGGCAGAGGGTGGCAGTCCTCATTCCTATTGCTTAGGTTTGGGGAATGAAGAAGGTATTTACGCTGCTGCTTTTTTTACTATCAATCGGCGCTCATGGGCAAGCCCAGAAGTCGATATTGTCGTACGTAAACCCTTTTAGTGGAACCGGAGGCCACGGTCATACCTATCCAGGCGCTACGGTTCCTTACGGCATGGTGCAGCTCAGCCCCGATACCCGCCTCGATGGCTGGGATGGCTGCTCGGGCTACCATTACGACGACAGTAGCATCTATGGCTTCTCGCATACCCATTTAAGTGGCACAGGCGTGAGCGACTACGGCGATTTGTTGCTGATGCCGGCCACCGAGCTGCCCAAAGGCGGACAGCTATATGCGTATCGTACGCAGTTTAGTCACGACCAAGAGCACGCTTCACCTGGCTACTATCGGGTTGATTTCAAGAACGGGTTGAGTGCCGAGCTTACCGCCTCATTGTTTTCGGGCTACCATCGATATGCCTACCCAACTACCGACAGCCAATGGGTGGTGCTACGTTTCGACCACCGCGATAAAACCACAGCTTCGGCCTTTCGTCGCATCAGTGCAAATACGCTGGCCGGCTACCGCCACAGTACTGCATGGGCGAAAGACCAGCGCTTGTTTTTTGTGGTGGAGTTTACCACTCCCGTTCAACTGTATACCTCAAAAGGGGAAGTGCTTCCCGATACCGCCAGTTATTGGCAAGGGCTCGATGAGGTGTGGATACGTACCGCCAAAAGTCAGGTGGTTGGTGCCAAGTTGAGCCTCTCGGGTGTAGACGAGCAGGGTGCATGGCTCAACCATCAACAACGCAATGCCGATTTTGAGGAGGCACGCACACAGGCGCAACAAACGTGGACCAAGGAGCTTTCGGTTATTCGTGTGGAAGGCAACGACTTGCATTTGCGAAAGTTTTATACCGCCCTGTACCATACCATGCTGCAGCCCAACCGCTTCAGCGATGCCGACGGCTGGTACCGCGGGCTCGACGGCAAGCTGCACGAAAGTCGACAACATACCCAATACACCGTGTTTTCGTTGTGGGATACCTACCGCGCGGCGCATCCGATGTACAGCCTCATCGACGAGCAACGTACCCGCGACTATCTCGCCACATTTTTAGCGCACTACAAACAAGCCGGTCATTTGCCCGTTTGGGAGCTGGCCGGCAACGAAACCTGGTGCATGATTGGCTACCACAGTGCTTCGGTAATTGCCGATGCTGTATGGAAAGGTTTGGCCGACACCGCCCAGGTGAAAGAACTGCTGCAAGCCATGCAAGCCACCAGTGGCGACGGGCGTTATGGACGAAATGTATACAACCGCAAGGGTTATTTGGAGATAGAAGACGAAAGCGAGTCGGTATCGAAGACCTTGGAATATGCCTACAACGACTGGTGTATTGGTCGGGTGGCCAGTTGGTTGGGCAACACCGAGCTGGCACGGAAATACTATCAGCGCAGCGCGGCTTGGATCAATGTGCTGGATCCGGTCACGGGCCTCATGCGGCCGCGCACCAATGGCGGCTTCCTGAAGCCGTTTGATCCGTGGGAAGTAAACAACCACTTTACCGAGGCCAACAGTTGGCAGTATAGTTTTTATGTGCCCCACGATCTCGAAGGGTATATGGGTGTTTTGGGTGGCGAAAAGCGGTTGGAGAATTTGCTCGACAGCCTTTTTAGCGCTCCCTCGAAGACTACGGGCCGTGATCAGGCCGACATTACCGGACTCATCGGGCAATATGCACACGGCAACGAGCCGAGTCACCATATCGCCTTTTTGTACCATGCCGTAGGCAAGCCTGCCAAAAGCCAGCGATTGGTGAACGCCATACTCGACACGCTTTATCGCGATGCGCCCGACGGTTTAAGCGGCAACGAAGATTGCGGGCAGATGAGTGCCTGGTACGTGATGGCCAGTTTGGGGCTGTATCAAGTGGCTCCCGGCGAACCCAATTATGTATTGCTGGCACCGGCTCAAGACTATGCTGCAATCCGTACTGGCAGTGGCCGTGATTTTGAAGTACTGCGCCGCGGCAACGGAGCCTATGTTGAACGAGTACTTCTCAATGGCCGCATTTGGCCGCTTGCATGGCTTCCGCACGACAGCATTCGCCAAGGAGGAAGGCTGGAAGTGCAGATGAGTAGTACGCCTACACCTTGGGGAACAGCCAAAGAACACCGTTGGCGTAGTGCCGGAATGTCGATGCTGCTGCCGTCGCCAATATTGAATTACAGCGATGCTGGCTTTTACGACAGTTTGGTGGTGAGCTGGAAAGTTCAACCTGGCGCAAAAATTCGGTATACACTCGATGGGAGCGATCCTCGTTTTGCCCCGGATGCCAAAAGCAACAAGTTGGTGCTCAAAGAAAATAGCCGTCTGCGCGTAGTGCAGTACTTGGCCATCGGCGCCAACGATCGGGTACCCGCTTTTGTAAGCAACGAGAGTTATGCTTCGTTTTACCGCATACCCGAAAAACGTAGCTTAAGCTGGTCGGTTCCTCCCAAAAAAGAATACCGGGCATCGGGCGAAAAAACGCTCATCGATGGACTTACTGGCGACAAAGACTGGCGTAAAGGCCGTTGGGTAGGCTGGCAAGGCACCGATGTAACCTTACGAGTTGACCTGAGCAAGGTGCGTAAAGTAGAAGAAGTGTATGGCAGCTTTGTACAAGATAGCCGCTCGTGGATTCTATTTCCAACACGCTTTGAAGTGGAAGGAAGTAAGGATGGGAAAATTTGGGTGCCCTTGTTGTTGCTCGAGCCAGTAGTCAACCCATTTGATGATATGCCTCAAACAACGGTGATTGGTGAACGCTTACAGTCGTCTGTTGAGCTGAGGTATTTGCGGGTACGTATCAAACATTACGGTGCTTTGCCGCACGGACACATTGGCGCACCCGGCGCTGCTTACATTTTTATGGACGAGCTAATCGTACGTTAAGCTTGCGTGGCAATAAACTGAACCTGAATGCCGCAATGATCGCATAACGAGAGGGCACCTGCCACACCGGCGCCACGTTCCCAAGCCGACGAAGGACTCGAGTACCTTATCCAACGAAGGTGATGGCTCTTACGCTGACAAAGTGGGCAGTCGGTTTGCAAACGAAACTTCAAAGAATCTAATGGCACGTCGAGGCACGATTCTACATCTTCGGCTGGAAAAAAACCGTGATATACCTTTTCCTCGGCAGCATCGGGGCGGGTAAGTACCTTGAGCAACTCCAGCATCTCGGGCGTCATTTGTGAAGCGGGTACAGCCATAGGAAGTTTATTTCAGTTTTATGAAACTACATAATTGTGGTTTTGGTATTTCCCCAAGTTTATGCACATTCATAAAATACCCTAAGCACGGTAGTTGCTTGGTGAGGACATCGCCCTCAACTTACTTCACAGCGTATTCAAGAGTCAATAGTAAGCTTAAGCTCCTTTAAACTGTGGTGCGCGTTTCTCCACAAAAGCAGCCATGCCTTCTTTTTGGTCGTCTGTGGCGAAAAGGAGGTAGAAGTTTTTGCGCTCGAACTCCAAGCCTTCGCTCAACGAACTTTCGTAGGCTTTGAGTACCGATTCTTTGGCCAATCGGATAGCGATGGGCGACTGCAAAGCAATTTCCCGAGCCAGCTTTACGGCTTCGTCGAGGTACAGCTCCACAGGCACTACCTTGTTCACCAAACCCAATTCATAGGCTCTTTGTGCCGAGATAAATTTGCCGGTAAGTACCATTTCCATGGCGTTTACTTTGCCAACGGTGCGCGGCAAGCGTTGTGTGCCGCCAGCACCTGGCATTACACCTATTTTGATTTCGGGTTGACCAAACATGGCTGTTTCGGAAGCAATGACCATATCACAATGCATCACCAATTCGTTTCCACCACCTAAAGCGAAGCCCGAAACGGCAGCAATGATGGGTTTTTTGGTCTTTTTTATTTGATCCCAGGTGCTAAACTGGTCAATCTTCAACATATCGATGGCGTTTTTGCCGGCCATTTGTTTGATGTCGGCACCAGCAGCAAAGGCACGTTCGTTGCCGGTAAGCACAATTACACGTACTTCTTCGTCGGCATCGAGCATTTTGAGGGCATCGCGCAGCTCGGCCATGAGTTCCAGGTGCAAGGCGTTGAGCTCCTTGGGGCGGTTGAGCCGAATGAGGGCAATGTGTTTTTCATAGCGGGGTTCAACGATGATGTATTCCATACAGCGAAAATGCAGAATAAGCTCCGAAAGTGAAAGGATAACGAAGGCTTTATGCCAACAAGGCTGCACCGCTAGCTGCAAGCCGTATATTTGTTGGAACATCAAATCCCCTTCAGATGAAAAAATTATTGATTCTAGCCTTTGTATTGGCAACTGCTTCGGCCAGCGCCCAGCTCAATCTTCCACAGCCTTCACCCAAGGCGTCGGTCATGTATACCGTAGGTTTAACCGAAGTATCGGTAGTGTACAGCTCACCAGCCGTTGCCGGTCGCGACATTTGGGGCAAGCTGGTTCCGTACAACGAAGTATGGCGTACAGGTGCCAACAGTGCTACCGAAATCAGCTTCAGCACCGACGTGATGGTAGCTGGTCAGGCGGTTAAAGCAGGCAAATATGCCCTCTTCACCATTCCTACTGCCGACAAATGGACGGTGATTTTAAACTCCAATGCCGGTCAGTGGGGTTCTACCAACTACAAAAAAGAATTGGATGTTATTCGCTTTGAAGTGAGTCCCGAAAAGCTCACCGAAAACAAAGAACGTTTGGGCTTTTACATCAACCATGTTAGTGCCGACGAAGCCCATGTGGTGATGAAATGGGAAAAAGTAAAAATTAAGTTCCCAGTTACGGTAGACAGCAAGGCCCAGGCATTTGCAGCCATCAACAAACATTTCGATAATACTGCAGGCGATTGGTACCCGCACGCCAATGCCGCCAATTATTTGGTAGCCAATGGCGGTAATTTGCAGGATGCCTTACGTTATGCTAATCGTGCTACTGAATTAAATGCCAAACATTTTATGCCTTTTTGGGCTAAGGCACGCGTACACGAGGCATTAGGTCAATCAACCGAAGCTTTGGCAGCAGCTCAAGCTGCCAAAAAAGCAGGTGAAGAAAACCCAAGCAGCTGGTACGACATGACCAAAGGTGATATCGATGCCAAAATTGCTGAATGGAGCAAAGCTAAAGGCGCCAAGAAAAAATAAAACAACCCGTAGATATGTAAAAAAGGAGCGAGTAATCGCTCCTTTTTTTGTTTGTGCCAAGTGCATCAGGTGATCTTGGCTTTCGAATTTGAAAAAATCATAGTATGTAAACGATTATTGATTGAATCGCACTTAAATCAGCAGGATTTGCTTTTTTTTTTAAAGAGTTCGGCTATATTGCAATACAAGAGAATTTATTTTATGTACCTGGCTCGTATTTTTGAAAATCGAGTTTATGCCCTGTACGCATCGATTTCTCGTTCAATCCTTGATTATTGGACTTATTCTTAAAGTATGAGCGTGCGTATTATTAGTCTTGTTTTCTGTATCCTTTTGCCGGAGCTTTTAATAGCTCAGGTGGTGAAGGAATTGTACCAAAACCATGCAGCTGTGGATATAAACTGGTTTGTGAGTGCCGATAAACTGAACGACAGTAGTTATTTGGTACAAGAATATCGCGCTAAACAGTTGATGGTTGGCTTCGATCAAAACAGCCGACTATTGAAATTCAACAAACTTTGGGAGCAGGAAGATTCTTTGGTAGCCGAAAACCGAAATATGAGTCTGCTCAAACACAAAAATGGGGTGGTGTATTGGGGAGGTTACCGCGAAATTCAGGGTGTTCGTACGGCAGAAGTGATTTTGCTCGACGACCAATTGAACGTAATCGATACGCTTACCTTTGATAGTTTACCCAATTTGATTTTGATCAAATTCCGAGAAATTCCCAACGGCATCGGTCTATTGGCCATCGACCGAATTACGCTGCACAGCTATTTGATAGAAATACGCCAGAACGGTCAATCGGTACAGCTGAAAGCTTTCCGTCAAGGCAATCGGCAAATTGCTTTAGTAGGGGATTTTCTCTATCTACCAGCAAAAAATAAGTATGTGGTAGTTGGCAGTGTATTACGCGCCGATACCCTGAAGGTAGGCTCCGACCAAATTATGCAACTGGGGTTATTCGATACAAATCTGGAGGCCGATACCCTTCGGTTTATTTCGTTTTACCCTACGCAAGGAGCCCCTTTGCAGCGGGCCGTGATTGTTCAACAGCAAGCGGCTCAATTGCAATTGGTAAGCGATTCCACCTTTTTGGTATTTGGTCCGGGCCGCGACTTGCGTTCAATAATGATGAACTTTGAATTAGCCTTGCAAATAAGTGTATCGTATTGGCAAGCAAATCTCACCCCATTGAACCATTTTATGACGGGTTTGTCGGATACGATGGATGTTTTGAGTGGCGAAGGTTATGGCAAAGATTTTCAAGGCAATCATTGGCTTGGCTACATCTCTGCAACTTACGAGTTTACAACTGCTACCTTATTGTCGTCGCAAGTAGGCTTACTCAAGATGAACAACTCCGGTGCAAAGCTTTCAGAAGGCTCGGTTTTTCGTCCAAATCAGCCTATTGTCCCAGTACGCATACAGGCCTTCGACGATTCTCTTTTGCTCATAAGCGGTTATTATTACACCCCGAATTCATCGGGCACCTTACTCGGCCCAGATGGCTATTTTCTGGTCTTGAATCCCTTTCGAACGACTAATTCCAGTGTATTTGAATCGACGACTCGTATACACGCAAAGGTTTACCCCAATCCGGCCACCACAGAAGTATATGTAGCGCTGGGCGAAGATGAGTTGGATGAATGGGTATTGAGTTCACTCAATGGCCAAAAGTTGAAGCAGAGCCGAAGCACCACGATAGACGTGGCCGATTTGCCAGCGGGTATTTACTTCTACCAGTTACAAACGAAAAGCGGAAAACGCGCGAACGGCAAAATTGTAGTTCAGTAAGGTACGTTCTGGAATTTCCGGTAGTCGACTCGTACATGGGCTCATTGCGTTAGGTACCGGTCATTTTGTATGGAACAAAATAGGGAATAAAGCTAAACGGTATAAAGTTTAACAAGTTTACAACCGATAAAAGCGACTAGTTTCTCGAGCTCAAGGCCTAAAAATGAAGGTTGGCTTCGCTATCTTACAGCCTCTTTTGTTTTTAGATGAAACGATTTTTTTGTCGCTTTTTTTATCTCACGCTTGTTTTTGGAATAGCATTCTCTTTCCAACTGCTTGCCCAACCCAATTATGGGCCCGTACGTAATTTGAGTTCGGGCGAGATGCTCGAGGAGGTGCGTAAGTTGCAGCGCACCGGAAGAGTATTGTACATTGCCGCCCACCCCGACGATGAAAATACCCGCATGTTGGCCTGGTTGGCTGGCGATCGTAAGTACGAAACAGCCTATTTAAGTTTAACTCGTGGTGATGGTGGACAAAACCTTATCGGCGCCGAAGTACGCGAAGGCCTCGGGCTCATTCGTACGCAGGAGCTCCTTGCCGCCCGGCGGGTAGATGGCGCGAGGCAGTATTTCACGCGCGCGAACGATTTTGGCTACAGCAAAACACCCGAAGAAACTTTTACCAAATGGCAGCGCGACTCGCTTTTGGCCGATGTGGTTTGGGTTATCCGTTTTTTTCGCCCCGATCTTATCATTACCCGCTTTAATCCAACGCCGTCGCCTACCCACGGTCACCATACCGCCTCGGCCCAGCTGGCCGTAGAAGCCTATGCCGCCGCTGCCGATCCCCAACGATTTCCCGAACAGCTGAAGTGGGTGAAGCCGCATCAGGTGAAACGGGTTTATTGGAATACCAGCTGGTTTTTCTTTGGCAGGGAAGATTTCGATAAAACAGGCTTTTTACCCCTCGAGGTAGGCAGTTACAATGCCGTTTTGGGCACCGGTTACGGCGAAATTGCTGCCGAAAGCCGCTCCATGCACAAAAGTCAAGGCTTTGGCTCAGCTCGCCAGCGGGGACGCGAAACCGAATACTTTAAGCTACTGGCGGGCGATAGTACCGCGAACATGTTCGACGGCATCACCGACGACTGGAGCCGACTGAAAGGAACTGCCGCCTTACAAGCTGCCCTGCAAGCCGCCGAAAAGGCCTACAGTATCGATAAGCCCGAAGCCATGCTACCGGAGTTGCTGAATGCCCGAACTGCGCTAATGCAGCTGCCGCGAACCGTGGAGGTAACCGATGCATTAAGCCGACTTGAACGACTTTTGGGAGAATTGGCAGGTATCTGGAGCGCGTTTACTGCCGATAAATTCAGCTATACCCATGGCGATACAGCACAACTCCGATTGAATTGGGTTAAACGAGCACCCGTACAGGTAGAGTTGCTCAAAGTGGAGGTGAAGGCCTTACGTTTTGAAGGCGCTGATCAGCTGCCTTACCGCTACGAAACGGTTCACTACGCAGAGGAACGTAGCTCGGCGAATCTCCACGAAAGCAAAAGTTGGAACACCCGAATTGTGGTGGATAAACAATTGCCGCTAAGTGCACCATTTTGGCTGAGAGGAAAACTAGATGCCGGCTTTTTCGACTTGCCCGATGCGCGTTGGGTGGGGCATACCGAAAATCCTGCTAGTTGGATACTCGAAACCGAATGGCGCATTGAAGCTGGTAAACAACGCCAAACCATTAGCTTGCGGCAGCCGGTGTATTACCGCTGGACCGACCCAGCCGAAGGCGAGCGATACCGCCCCGTGGAGGTTTTGGCAGCGGCCGACTTGCAGTTTGATCAGGCACATTATTTTAGTCTCGGTTACCGGGAGGTGCTTGCCGAGCTGACCATTAGTCCACGAATAGCGGTGACAGGCCGCCTGCAGTTGCAGCTACCCGAAGGTTGGCTGGCACAAACGGCCGACACGCTGCTGCAGTTGAAGGCTGGACAAGAATTACGTTTTCAGATCCGGCTCCGACCAGGAAAAAATGCGAGTAGTGGCCGGCTTGCGGCACATTTGCTAGTTGGTAGCGATACCTTGAAGTACGGTTTGCAGCGTATTAACTACCTGCACTTGCCCCAACAGGTGCTTTTACCTGCGGCTGAAGTACCGCTACAGTTGTTCGATATCAAAACGAGCGCGCGGAAAATTGGCTACATCGAAGGGGCTGGCGATGCCGGAAAAAGTGCTTTGGTGCAGTTGGGTTACAGCGTTGACGAACTGGATCCAGCTAAATTGAGTGCAACGCTGCTCGCCAACTACCAAACCATTGTTTTGGGTGTTCGTGCCTACAATACCGTACAAGAATTGGCGAACAAACAGGCCATTTTGCATCAGTGGGTAGCCGCCGGAGGCACCTTGGTGGTACAATACAACACCAGCCAGTCGTTGCTTACGCCCAAGTTGGCTCCGTACAACCTCAAACTCGGGCGCGACCGCATCACCGATGAAGCTTCTCCAGTGGAGCTGTTGGCCAGCAAGCATCGGGTATTGAACCACCCTAACCCCATAACCAAGGCCGATTTTGAAGGTTGGGTTCAGGAACGTGGGCTCTATTTCCCAAGCAGTTGGGATAGCAGCTTTGTGCCCATCTTGCGCATGAACGATCCCGGCGAGAAGCCTACCGACGGTGCTCTCCTGGTGGCAGCCTACGAGAAGGGCTGTTTTGTGTATACCGGCCTCAGCTTTTTCAGGCAATTGCCAGCAGGGGTTCCAGGCGCTTGGCGATTGTGGGTGAATTTAATGGAGGCTCAATTTTAAGCCATGGAAAAGCGGCAAGACGAAGAATCGCTCGAAGGGATGCCCGCTTTTGTTAAAAGCTGGCGTCAGGTGTACTGGGCCTTATTCATCTTTTTGGTGGTGCTAATCGCCTTGTTTAGCTGGTTTACGGAGGCTTGGTCATGAGTACGCTCGATTGGTTGGTGCTCGTGCTCACCCAGTTGTTGATTGTGGTGTATGGCGTTTGGAAAAGCAAACAACAACAAGGCATCGACGCATATTTGCGCAGCCGTAGCATGAACTGGTTTACGATAGGGTTGAGCATTATGGCCACGCAGGCTAGCGCCATTACATTTTTGTCGGCACCGGGTTTGGCCTATAACGAAGGGATGCGTTTTGTGCAGTTCTACTTTGGTTTGCCTATCGCCATGATCATTCTGAGCATTGCGGCGGTACCCATGTACTATCGTTTGAACGTATATACTGCCTACGAATTTTTGGAGCAGCGTTTCGACCTGCGCACGCGTAGTTTGGCGGCTTTGCTTTTTCTTACACAGCGTGGACTAGCAGCTGGCTTCACCATTTTTGCCCCTTCGCTCATCTTGAGCTCCTTGCTTGGCTGGAATATTTACTGGACCAATTTAGTGGTGGGCTTAATCGTGATTTTGTACACGGTTACCGGAGGCACCGAAGCAGTAGCCAGAACACAAAAGACCCAGATGGCGATTATTTTGGGAGGAATGGCCATTGCAGGTTATTTGGTGGTGGCCATGTTGCCCGAGCAGGTAGGCTTTAATGAGGCCATGCACTTGGCGGGGAAAATGGGGCGGCTGGAGGCCATCGATTTTACTTTCGACCTCAACGACCGTTATACCATCTGGAGTGGACTTATAGGCGGCACATTTTTAATGCTGTCGTACTTCGGCACCGACCAAAGTCAGGTAGCGCGTTATCTAGGGGGGCAAACCATTGCGCAGAGTCGGATGGGGCTAATTTTCAATGGGTTGGTGAAAATTCCCATGCAGTTCGCCATTTTGTTTGTGGGTGCCATGGTGTTTGTGTTTTATCTCTTCGCTCAACCTCCCGTATTTTTTAATGAGGTGGTGCTCAACCAGGCCCGCCAAGGCATTTACGCCGATAGTTTGGCCGTAACCGAACGAGCGTTTAATGAATTGCATGCAGTGCGTAAAGATGCAGCCTTGCAATTAGCGGCTGCTGCCAAAAGTAAGGATGAGGTTGCGGTACGCAGGGCACAAGCAGAAATGTTGCGCTTGCAACAAAATATGGATGTGCGCATTGAGGAGGCCAAGGGTTGGATACGAAAAACCAATGCCGATGCCGATACCAACGATACCAATTACATCTTCCTTCGTTACGTTTTCGATTATTTGCCGGCAGGGCTCATTGGCTTGATTATTTCGGTAATATTTTCAGCATCTATGTCAAGCACCAGCAGTGAGCTACAAGCGTTAGCCGGCACCACCGTGGTAGATATTTACCGCCGTATGGTAAAAACCGATGCCGACGAAGTGCATTACGTAAAAGTATCGCGATGGAGTACGCTGTTGTGGGGACTTTATGCCATCGCATTTGCCATGTTTGCCAACCGTTTGGGTACCTTAATCGAGGCAGTAAACATTTTGGGGTCGTTGGTATACGGCACCATACTCGGCATTTTTGTGGTGGCCTTTTTCGTAAAATCGGTAGGGGCTAAAGCGGTTTTTGTGAGTGCCATCGTCGCTGAGGTCATCATTTTGCTGCTTTTTAAGTATTCCGATGTTCCGTTTTTATGGTACAACGTAATCGGCTGTTTGGCGGTGGTAGGCTTTGGTTTGGTTATCCAATCCTTGTTTATTCGCAAACAAGCGGCCTAACGTTTCCCTATTTTACGCTAAAAGAAGCGGCAACCTGGGATTTCGGTGATCAAATCAGGCCCAAAGGCTGTGGCGGGCGTGTGGTAGCCGGGTTTAGGCGGATTTTCAACACATTTTTGGGTGATATGTAAAGCAGCAAGGGCTGTGAGCCAATACGACTCCGGGCCTTCGAATCGCAATTCCATATGGCGACCGTCGGGTGCGCTAAGTTTCCCCCATACCAACGAACGTCCATTCTGGTTTTGCTCGGCAGTAGGACCAAATACCTCCCGGTCGATTTTGTCTTGCGCCCAATTTTTGAAAAATGAACTCCTTAAAATAGGATTCAACAATGCTTGACCTTTGAGCAAGTGGAAGTACTTTTTGGGTGCGGCCGAATACACTACAGTATCGCGTATGGTGGTTCCTACCGCTGCAGTGCTTACATCGCCCCAAGGGATAGAAATGCAGAACCGTTTTTTGATACCAAAATCGATGATTTTCCCATGTTTTGCCAAGGACACCTTTACCAGTTTGCCATCTCGACGTTCCATGCCGCCATGGCCCAGATTGGTTAGCATGGTGGTGAGGGTACCGTGCGATATTCCTCCGCCCAAGTTCATAAAGGCTAGCTCTAAACTTCGACCATCTTCGAATCGATCGGCGAGTTTTTTGGCAAGGCAGTCGGTAGGTACCACATCAAATCCGACTCCAGGGAGCATGCATATTCCCGCTGCCACTGCATATTCGTGTTGCATACGTATTTTCTCGAATTGAGCAATTTCACCGGTAATGTCCAGGTAATGAGTAGCGGTACGCAAGCAGCCCGCGATGAGTTGGGGAGCTGTTCGCGGAAACGGACCAGCACAATTCAGTAAAACTTCGTGTTTGTCTAAGGCAGCCTGTAGTTTGTCGATTTCATCTACCCCAAAAACCACATACGGAAAGCCCGACACTTTCGCTAAATCTTGAATTGCCTTTGCAGACCTGCCCGCCAAGGTAATGTTGATCCCTTGTTCAAGCGCTGCTTTTACCACCAAACGGCCGGTGTAGCCATTCGCTCCATAAACCAGTATTTTGCTCATGGGATAGTCTTAAAAATCCAGTCTGCAATGTCTTCCATCACCTGAGGAGAAAAGGTTTCGCGGAGTTTGCCGTATTCGTTTGGGTTCCCGGTTTGAGCGGTTTGGAATAGGTGATTTAAGCCTGGATAATTCTGTATTCGGCTCTTTATCGAGGTTTCAAGAGGTAAATTCTCTGAAATACTCAATAAATTTTCGTTTGGTGTTACTTGACGATCTAGTTGACCATTGGCAGCAAAGACAGGTACTGTGATTTTTTTAAGCATCGGTACAGGGTCGTATTGAATGAATTCCCTGAACCACGGGTCGAGTAATGTACCAGTTAAGGTGGCCATTTCTTGCAACGAACGCGTGCTTTTAGGGTCTTCGCCATTGCTGGCCTTGTATTTTTTTATTTCTTCTTGTATGAGCTTCCTCAGTTTCACGCTGTCCGATTCGGTTTTTACAAGTGTATAAAGTCTGCGATTCAACTTTTCACTTTTATTGAGTTGATCTTCCGACCCACCTGCATCTCTTCCCAGTAACCTGCTCTGTAAAAGCAATAGGCTGTCGGTTGCGATACCCGGACCCGCCAACGATATCACAAAAGCAGGCGGTAGGCTATCTTGGGCCAGTATCCATCCAATAAGACCACCTTCACTATGCCCGATTACCCCGGTTCGAGAAGCGCTTACTTCGGGAACAGAACGCAAAAAATTGAGCATGCTTCTAGCATCAGTAACGAAGTCAGAAGTTTTTGAACCTCTAAAGGTGCCTTGTGATCCTGCTACACCTCGATCGTCGTAACGAAGCACTGCAATTCCTGAACGAGTTAGCTCATGTGCTAAAACCCAAAAGGGCTTGTGGCCAAACAAACTTTCGTCACGGTCTTGAGGTCCCGAGCCTGAAATCAATACTACGGCAGGAAAGGGGCCATTGCCCTTGGGTAAGGTCAGCGTACCAGCTAATTCGATATTGCTAGCGGGGTTTTTTACCTTTACTTCCTTAATCACATAATTGAAAGGGGCTTGAGGGAGTTGTGGCCGTGGATTGGGATCGGTAGCCTCACCATTGTCGCGGATAAGGTTTAAAGGCACCATAACGCTACCTTGTAGCCACTCCCCGATGAGACTGTCGCCTTTGAGTTCGCCACTATACACACCACTTATCTCGGGCATTTGCAGGGTGAGGCGAGGAGCATTCCAAATTACCTGCTTGAAAATTAGGCCATGGGCGCCCTGGTCGGGACTGTCCATGGTTGCTTTGTAGCCGCTACCGTCGGATTTAATGTGAAATACGATTTTTATGGTTATAGCATCCATACGTAGATAGCCCAACCAATCACCTTCGGGTTGTGCCAAGGTACTCCCGAATAAGGCCAAATTTCCCACCAATAACAAAAGCAGCTTCTTCATCTTCTAAATATAAATGAAACCGCTGGTATCCTATTTAAAATAGGCGATTTACTAGTGCTGGACGATTAATCGGGCTTGACCAGATAGTTCACCTGCAACTACCCTCACCAGATAATAACCTTGTGCAAGTGCAAACGCATTCAGCAGAATTTGTTTCTCCATTTCGAGTGCCTGCTCCAAAACTAACCGGCCATCGGAAGCGTAAATTGCAACGATAGCGTCTTGCAATTCGCCTTGTGGTAGATGGATGTTCAAAACATCGGTAGCAGGGTTGGGGTAAATGTTCATCTCAATCGCATTTCTAATGGCCAAACCTTTGGCAGCCGAAATGTACTGCTGGCCATTTTCATGCACTACTACCATACGATAGTAGACTTTTTCGCCATTTTCGAGCAAACGACCTTCTTTGATGTTATGGTCAGAAGCTTCAAGTAAGTTGCCTTTATTAATTACCGGGGCTTGTAAAATTTGCCAGTGTGCTTGGTCAAACGATTTTTCGAAGTACAGGTTTTGAATGGGGTAATCAAAAGGGATTATGGCTGAAATGAGCGCGTGGTCGCCTATTTGTGCAAGTTGGAAAGCTCTTATTGGATTACCTTGATTCGCTGGCGCCACTGCAAATAAAAGCTCAGAAGGAAGTAATTTAAGTTCACTCGACGGTTGAAACACAAGTGCCACTGAAGCATTTTGGACAGGTTCGAGCAATAATTGAATCTGCTGCAGTTCAAAACCTTCTGAGATTCCCATCAGCTGAATTCTACCCAAACGGTGGAAGTTGGCTCGCTGGTCGATAGCGGCCACGTAGTCGTAAATATCATCTTCGGAGTTTACGTTTGGAGGTTCTATAGCTATCGAAAAGCGGTAGTGGCCGTCTTTTTCAAACCAGCTCAGATTTTGTTGGTAAGCATTCGCAGGAAGCCCGTTGGCCGATAATAATTGAGCGCTGCCAAAGAGTAAACGAATGTCTTGAATTCTCTGATTACCGACGGCTACACTAAAGTTGAAATCGGCTACCCCTAAGTATAAGATCGAGCTGCCTTTTTGTTGCAAGTAGATGTCGAAATATGCGCTTCCGTCTTCGAAGTATTCGTTTTCGAGACGCACTTCGAGTTGATAGGGTGAATTGGCTTTGGCGGGTTGCAATCCGAGTAGGATGGCGAAAACCCAAAGCACAAATACAATAAGGAAAAATGCTTTACCCGCCAAACTAATGCCATGAGCTTCGTCGTATACCGGGGGTTTAACTGCGTGTCTCATGGCCTGTATTTTTGATCATCCTTACACGATGAATTACGACTCAAATTTAGATTCGTGCGCATTTATAATAATCATGCCAAAAAGAACATTAAAAAATGTATTAAATAGTACTAATTTTTAAGAATGAGAATAAAATAGTAATAGTGAGTTTAAATGAGTGTATGATATATTCATATAATATGTAATTAACAAAAATTAATAAATAATAAGTGAATTGTTTTAAAAGGATATCGCCGATTCCAGATTTGAAACAAGCTTCTATTCCATTGATTGAAATACGGTGTTCGTCTGCCTTTGGATTTAGGCAATAAAAAAAGGCGATGCACAGCATCGCCTTTTTTATCGGGGTGGGTTATGAGTTTTGGCTCGGCTCAGAGGAGCGACCAGATTTCGGAATATTTTAAGGTTTTGGCTTCCTCTTCGGCACTGTCGATGCTTTTCTTGAGCATGATATTCAAGTGCTCGGTTTGCGCAATGCGTTTTAGACAATTCGGATCGTTAAGCTCCTTTTTCGAAAAAGAGATGCCTTCACCGGTGATTGTTCCCCGAATGGCAGGCGTAATCATGCCGTATGCAGGATAGGGTGGTTTGTGAAATACCTGATAGGTCAATACCGGGTGCAGCACCACATGTTTTTTGCCGTCGTCGCCTACGCGCAGGTCGAGGCTCACCACTACCAACCCGTCAAGGTTGAGGTCGTTCATGATTTTGTAATGTGGGTAGTCGATGGTATAGGTACTTGTTGCCGAACCCACTATTTCCGACAAGGAGGTTGGGCTTAAACGTTTGGTGCCTTTGTAGTTTTTTTGTACCAGCACTTTCGTTAAAGTGTCGGGGTCGCTGAAAAACTCTTGATAGGCGGGGTGTTTTACAATTCTGTCGGGACCTTCAAGGCTTACACCATGCGTTTTGAGTGTTTTTTCGAGATCGCTGTAGAGGGTTTCTATCAGGTTGTTCCAAGTAGCGTCGGGGAGTGCAGGGAACTCATAGGTGGTGATGGTGGTGGTGGTGGTAATGGTGCCTGTGTAATAATTGGTGCTTGATGATGTAGAGGTGGTTTGTTTGAAAAGTACCCCTGAAACACTCAACGATGCCAAACCAACTTTTTTCAAATGACCTAAATCGGGTGCGTAAAAGCTATTCGGTTTTTCGGTCCAGAATTCGAATTCGCCTTGTTTTTTCTCCGATTTGCCAGTGGTATAAATCACATTGTGGCTCTCGTCTTTACCAAGCACTTTTACCGGAACAGTAGCGTAGGCGCCATTTACAATGCGAGCAGCTCCAAAAGCAGTGCCTCGCACCACCTGCTCGTCGAACGACTCAACGCGCAAATAGTTCTTTCCTTCAAATTTGATCACACTTTTCGAACGAAATCCACCCGAAATCTGCTTGCTGCGTAAAGCTTCTTTGGGAATGGTGTAGCGGTTATTGGCTTTGGCAAGGAGAAAATTACTGAAGTCTTTCCCCATCGGGATTTTCACGAGCATGGCCAAAGCAATGGGGTATTTACGTGCTTCTTCGCTCAGGTTCAATTCTAGCTCAACATCTTTGCTGAGGTCGATTTCAAAGTCGGCAGTTTTGCCATTTATACTTTTGATGGCCGGAATCGGTATGGGTTTTACCGTAAAACTCGCTTCTTGGCCTTTTGCACTTTTGATGGATACTGTTCGTGGTTTGGCGTCGCTGGCATCTACCATCAGGAGATACGAGCCCGGGGTTGTTTCGGGAACCACCACCCCGTCGATACGAACTTCGCCTTCGAGACTCACAATACCCACGCCCGACTTATTGAGTAAAGTGATCCCTACAAAGGCTGCACCTGCCTTCCAGCTCTTTTTCATGTATTTTACGGTGAGGGTCCCCGTTTCGGCAGGATATAGGTTTTGGTAGTAACCTACCGTGGCGCTGATTTCGGATAGGTCTGACTTTTTCTTGGTCAGCGCTTTCACGGCAAGTTTGCTCAACGCTTGAGCGGCAACCGAACTGCCTATTCCTACAAACAGGCTCAGCAAGAGTAGTCTTTTCATGGCGAAAATTGTTTTTTGTAAAGCAACACTACCCTGACGTGCAGAAACATACCCTTGCGCGGGTATTCGCTTACCGTAAAATCGCCTTACTTAATGCAAGTGCATGAAGGCCAATGCGCCACCCAAAAAGGCCATGAGTACATGGCGTACGTTAAACTGGTGGTTGGTGGTGCTTTCAAAAAGGATGGTGGTGGCTATTTGCAAAAAGCTGCCAGTGGCTAATGCCAAAAGAATGTGAAACATCTCGCCGTTTACGCCATTGTCGGATTGGAGCAGCAAATACCCAATACCTACACCCAGCGGGGTCATGAGCGCAAAGCCCAGCAACATGGTCCAAAGGCGGACAGTAGAAAGCCCTGTTTGTTTGAGCACGGTCATTAAAGCAAAAGCCGATGGGAATTTATGGATGACTACGCCTATGAGTAGCGGATTTTGCCAGAATGGCTGGTCGAGTTTGAAGGTCCCATTGAGGGGAATACCCTCTACCAATGAGTGTATGCTCAAGCTCAATAACAAACCCAGGCTAAGTGTATTCGTTTTTTTGTGGTAGTGGGTATGGTCGTGGTGGCTATGGTCGTGGCCTAAAGGACCGTCGAGATGTATGTGCCCATGTTCAACGCCTTCGCTGAATTTCTCGAGCAACATTTGGAAGAAAAAGCCCACGAGGATGAGAAATCCCTCGTAATGGTGATTGGTGCGAAATACTTCGGGAAGCAGGTGCAGAATGGCGGTAGAAAACAAAAAACCTCCACAAAAGGTAAGCACAAATTTGAGCTGCCGCGCATAAGCGCTTTTGAGCTGCATCACCAGCAAACCACCCAAAACGGGACTTAGAAACAACGCAAGCAGACCAAATACACTCATTTTTCGAGAACAACCAAACGATGAAAAAGTAAAGCCCCCACTAGACCAATGCTGCTCCCTAAAATGGCGCCACCCAAAATGTCGAGTGGGTAGTGTACCCCTACATACACTTGCGAAAGCGAAATGGCCGAAGCCCAAACGAGCAAAGAGGGAAGTGCGGGTTTCCAGAAACGGAATAAAACCAATCCGTTAAAGACGGCAAATGCAAAATGATTGGTCGCGTGGGAAGAGGTGAACGAAAAACCACCGCCACAACCAACCAGCAGTCGTACATATTCAGCCAGTTCGGGTTCGTTGCAGGGACGTAAACGCTCGACCAATGGTTTTATCACCGACGAACTCAGCATATCGCTGACGGCAAAAGTGAGCAGCACCGCCAAAACAACGAGCCATCCTTTAGTGCCAAATCGAACTACATACCAACTCCCAAGGAATAGATAAAAAGGTGCCCAAAAAAACATATTCCGCAGCCAAGGAGCTACCACATCGAGTAAGGGAGATGCCCAACCCTGATTGATGGCAAAAAATAATTCCTGGTCGAATTGCAGCAGTTCGTTCATATTCTCCGGCCAATAAATATGCAGCGCGGTGAATCGGCCGAAAGGGGATCGAGCCGGTAATTGCCAAAACTGCGTATAATCTCAAAGCCTGAACGCTGCAACATAGTTGCAAGTTCCTCAGGTTGATAATTTCTTACTTTTTCGTAAAAACTGTACGCCTGACCCCCAGCTTCAAATTCGATTTGTTTTACAATCCATTCGGGATTGATATGTCGGCTGATTGAAAAGCGAATGTTATCGTGCTGTTGCACTTCGCTGGGGATGTGCGTTTCCTGCACATGGGTGCTATGCAGGTAGTCGAACACAAATAATCCGCCAGGTTTAAGCATTTCGTGTATGCTGCACATCACCGCTTCGTCGTCGGCCTTATCGTCGAAGTAACCGAAGCTGGTAAATAGGTTGAATACCACATCAAAGTAGGCAGGCTTCCACACTTTGCGCATATCGTGTACGGCAAAGCTTAAACGCTCGTTGGCATGCTGACTCGCCTCCGTGATATTTCTCGCCGAAAGGTCGAGTCCGACCACACGGTATCCTTTCCGTGCTAAATAAATGGAGTGCCTGCCTTTGCCACAGGCCAAATCGAGCATCACCGTATTTAGCGGCATCGCCAAATACTGACATATCGAATCGATGAAATGCTCGGCCTCTTTGTAGTCGCGATGCCGGTACAACAGGTGGTACCACGGGGTGTCGAACCACGATTGATACCAAGGGTGATGTCCGGGTTGTGTCATTTACGGAGTTCCAATTGAATATACACCGGGAAATGATCGCTATAACCGCCCAAATATTTGTTGCCCGCATACGTGCGGAAGGGATTTCCTTTGAAACGTTCTTCGGTTTCGCGGGCAAAATCGGGCTTGTGCACCGCTGCCGATCCTTGCACATAGGCCAGCTTGGCATTGGCTGTTAGGGTATTCGTGGATACCACGATATGATCAATGAGCTGGTAATTTTTTTGAAAAACGATGCTGCCTTCTCCTGTGGCAGCCAACGCATAAAACGGATTGTACAGTGCGCCGCCTTGGGTTGGGGTAGTGTCGGTTGCGAGTACTTCCAGCAAACTTTTGTCAACCGGTGAATCGTTGAGGTCGCCAAGGACAAAAATCGCTGAGGTGGGGTCGGCTTTGCGGATCGAATCGCTCAAGGCTTTCACCACTGCGGCGGCAAGTTTCCTTTTGGGTTCGCTTTTTTCTTGTCCACCCAAACGAGATGGCCAATGGTTGACCATAAAATGGGCCCGCTTTCCGTTGGTCAATAGACCCGAAACCAGCAATACATCGCGGGTATTCCAGTCGGCCTGCGCCGGATCGCTCACACGGTGGCTGCTGGCGGTAACTTTTTTGAGACTTTTTTTGCGATATAAAAAGGCTACATCGATGCCGCGCCCATCGGGCGAATCGAAATGCGCAATTTGGTAGGCCGATTTTTTAAGCTGCTTTTGTTTCACCAAGTCGTTTAGCACGGCTCTATTTTCAACTTCACAGAGTCCAAGTAGGTCGGGCCCCTTACCGTTATTCATGCTACTGATCATTTGCGCAAGCTTGTCGAGCTTGGCGGCATAACGCACCGACGACCATTCTTTTTTACTTGCGGGCAGAAATTCTTCGTCGTCGATTTTTGGGTCGTTGATGGTGTCGAACAAATTTTCGACGTTGTAATGCGCTAAAACCACTTTTTGAGCAAAAGTGGGGAGGCCAAGGAGGATACAGAATACGAGCAGCGGCAATTTCATCATACAGGCTTAACAAACGTCATTTTGACATGCGAAAATAACACATTAAAATTGTTGTGAAGCGTTAACTCTACCCATGAAGAAGCTCTATCTGCTGCGTCACGCCAAAGCAGGCTTCGACCTGACCGGTCAGGCCGATGCCGAACGTGTGCTTACCCACAGCGGCAAGCAAGACGCCATCAAGCTGGGCTATAAGCTTAAAGGCCGCAACGAAGACATCGATTGGTTCAAGTGTAGTCCGGCCCTCCGTACCCGACAAACGCTCGACACCATCACCGAGGTTACGGGCTTTAACGATAGCAGATTCGACTATGTGGCAAACATTTACCAGGCTGGCGACGAGGAGTTGCTTACCTTGGTGAAGGCCACGGCCGACCAGCACCGTTCGCTGCTGCTGGTAGGGCACAATCCCGGCATCACGCAGTTGGTAAACCGTTTAGCCATTGATTTCCGCATCGACCACCTGCCCACCTGTGGACTAGTCGTACTTGAATTGGCCATCAGCAGCTGGCATCAGCTCAGCGATCGCCAGGGGAGGGTACTTTGGTTCGACTTTCCTAAAACCGACACAACCATTTTGTAATTATGAGCTGGAATAATCCTGCGATACTGTATAAAAAGAACATCAAGGGACTGAAGTTTCAGTTACTCAACCGTGAAATAAGTTGGCTCGCCTTTAACGCCCGCGTATTGCAGGAAGCCGAAAATCCGGAAGTGCCTTTGTTGGAACGTATAAAGTTCCTCGCCATATTTTCGTCGAATCTCGACGAGTTTTTCCGCGTGCGGGTAGCCTCACAGCGGCGTTTGCTGCTGCTGAAAGGTGTGGCCTTGGAGAAGTTAAAATTTAATCCCGATTTGATTTTAAGTCAGATTCAACAAACGGTCATCAAACAACAACAGCGTTTTGAGCGTATTTTCCACGACGACATCACACCTCTGCTCGAAAAGGAAGGCATATTTATTCTCAACGAAAATCAGCTGAGCGATCAACAAAGCGAGCACCTCAAGTTGGTTTTTCGTACGCAGATATTTCCTTTTTTGACGCCCATCATGATTTCGTCGTCGGTAGCTCAACCGCACATCAAGGACGCCTACATCTACCTGGCGGTTAAGATGTACCATGCCATCGACCCCGACGATTTTAAATACGCCCTCATCGAGCTCCCCACCAAGGTAGTCCCCCGCTTTTTTCGCATGCCCACCGACGACGGTAAAGATGCCGTTATCTTGCTCGACGACGTGGTGCGGCACAATTTGCCTAAAATTTTCAGCTTTTTTGGCTACGATACTTACGAGGCCTATACCATCAAGGTAACGCGCGACCAGGAGCTCGACATCGATAACGACATCAGCGAGAACATACTCGAAAAGGTAAACAAAAGCCTCAAAGACAGGAAAAAGGGCGATCCGGTACGATTTATTTACGACTCGAGCATGCCGCTTGATTTATTGCAGTTTCTCATCCGCCGCATCGATCTCGAAAAGTCGAATTTGATACCCGGCGGGCGTTATCACAATTTCAGTGATTTTATGGACTTCCCCGATTTGGGGCGTACACATTTGAAATATGCGCCGATTGCGCAAGCAACGGTGCCTTTTTTGGAGTCGCAGCGGCGCATTTTTGATGCCTTGCGCGAAAAAGACGTGATGGTGCATCATCCGTATCAGAGCTTTGACTATGTGATTCGGTTTCTTCGCGAAGCCGCTATCGACCCGCAGGTGAAGTCGATTCACATTACGCTTTACCGCGTGGCCAAAATATCGAGTGTGGCCAACTCGCTCATCACAGCGGTCATGAATGGTAAGGAGGTTACTGCCATGGTTGAGATTCAGGCGCGTTTTGATGAAGAAACCAACATTTACTGGGCAGGAAAACTTCAAGAAGTAGGCGCCAAGGTGATTTTTGGTCAGCCCGGCCAAAAAGTTCACTGTAAAATGTGCATGGTGTCGCGTGTTGAAAAAGGTCGTGTGCGGCAGTATGTCCATGTTGGTACTGGCAATTACAACGGTTTTACCGCCAAAATTTATTGCGACGATGGCTTATTCACCGCCGATAAGCGTATCACCGCTGAGGTAGCCCGTTTGTTCAAATCGCTTGAAAGAGGAGTCAAGCCCTATGCCTACCGGCATTTGTTGGTGGCGCCGTATGAGTTGCGGAATAAGTTCGAAACCTTCATCGATCGCGAAATGGCCGCCGCCAAGCGGAATAAACCGGCGTACATGATTTTGAAGATGAACAGTCTGGTAGATCCAGACATGATTCAAAAGTTGTATGAAGCCAGCAATGCAGGGGTGAAAATCAAATTGATCATTCGCGGTATTTGTTGCCTTATCCCTGGAATTAAGGGGCTGAGCGAAAATATCGAGGTGATTTCGATCATCGACCGCTTCTTGGAGCATTCGCGCGTATACATTTTTGGAAATCAGGGTAACGAGAAAATCTATTTATCGAGTGCCGACTGGATGACTCGCAACCTGAGCAACCGTGTAGAAATAGCCTTTCCGGTATATTCTGCCGACTTGCGCAAGGAGATACGCGATATGATTGATATTCAGCTGGCCGATAATGTGAAGGCCCGTTCGATGAGCGATCCACTGGCCAACCAGTTCAAAAAAGTGGATAAGGGTGAAGAACTTGTTCGGGCCCAATACGCGATTTACGATTATTTTGTGCGCAAATCGGAAGTTGATTTAACCCAATTTCCGAAGCATAAAATCACAAAAGTTCCGCATTGAACGTAGCCGCAATTGATATTGGCTCCAACGCCGCCCGACTCTACATCTGTAGTTTTTTTCACGATGGTGCCGATCAAACGCGCATCAAAATCTTGGAATTTGTACGTGTACCCATTCGTTTAGGTGATGAGGTTTTCAACAAAGGATTTATTTCTGAGGTAAAAACCAGTGAGTTGGCCGAGCTCATGCGGGCGTTTTCGATACTCATGAAGTTGTTTCATGTAGAGGATTATATGGCCTGCGCCACCTCTGCCATGCGTGAAGCCACCAATGGCAAGGAAGTAAGCGACCGCATTGCTGCTGAAACGGGCGTGCGCATCAATATCATCAGCGGCCAAAAAGAAGCCGAATTAATTTTTAAGGCTCACCAAGAGTTGATTGAAGAAGGCGGTAAATTACTTTTTGTGGATGTCGGCGGTGGAAGCACCGAAATTTCTATCCTTCAGGGGCAGAAGAAGATTGCCAGCCGCTCGTTCGACATTGGAGCCGTTCGTTTGCTCGACGGTAAGGTGAACGAAAAAGCGTGGGAAGGCATGAAAAGCTGGTTGAAAACCGTAGTGAAGCCTTTTGGGGTAGAGGTAGCCATAGGGACCGGCGGCAATATCAACAAGCTGTTCGACCTCATGAACCTCAAACAAGGCAAATACGCCACGCCCAAATTGCTCAAAACCACCTACGATTACGTGAATAGCTTTAGTTTCGACGATCGGGTGAAAAAATTGGGTTTGAACCCCGACCGTGCTGATGTGATTTTGCCCGCCACCGAAATTTATATGACGGTGATGAAAGCTGCTGGCGTACCTCGCATCACCATTTCGGGCTTGGGGCTAAAAGAGGGTATTGTAGCTGAACTGCTCGAAAAACACCACCATGCCATCATCCGCAAGTTTTTAGGTAACGAGCGTTTTTCGATTCACTGATTTTTCCGAACCAACCACCAGTCTTGCTCAAAGGCGCCACCTTCGGCGTGCAATTCCTCCGATACGCATTCGAAAGGTGGTAAAAGCTTGCGTATGGCTTCTTCGGGGTGAAATGCTCCGTATACCCGATGGCCCTCGGGGCCGCTTGCCCGAACTACCAATTTCCCTGCTAAAAATTCCTGCTTTTCAGCAGATGTGAGTCGTGGCAAAAAGGCATTTCCATGGGTAGTGAATAGGAAAATGCCGCCTGGTTTGAGTACTCTATGAATTTCTTGCAGCCAATTTTGGTGGCCGGATGCCGATAAATGCGTAAAAATGGAAATGCCATAAACCAAATCAAACTGATTCGCCTCCCATGGTAAAGGAGGATGCAGCTGATTGCTTTCGACTTGAAGTTCGGGTAATGCAGTTTTTAACCAATTCACCGTTTTGGGGTTGTAATCGCATCCGAAGAATCGACCACCTTGAAATTGCGCAGGTAAATGGCGTAGTACACGTGCCGGACCGCAGCCCCAGTCGAGTATAGCCGGCGATGACGGGTTGGGTAACCAAGCTTGCGTTTTCTCTTTAATTAAGGCCGCAGTTGCTTTTCCGTCGGTATAATAATGATGGTAATTGAGGCCGTACGATTCGTACAGAAGATAGTCGGGAGGTAGTGTAAAATTTGGATGTGCTTTTTTGAACTGCGCATTGGCACGACTTAATTGCAAGCGATGCAGTATATATTTTAGGTGAGTGAGCGGTACAAGTAAGTTGAGTTTAGCCAGTATCGATTTAACGTGTGCATCCATTTTTGAAAGATAACAGCTTACAAACTACCATTGATAACGGAGCTGTATTTTTATTTCACTGCGGTAAGGTACAGGCACACGATCGAGGCCGGTGCCGGCAAAGGCACGATCGAATTGTCGGCCTCGTGCCCAGCGCAGGCCTGCTTCGAAACGGCCAAATTTTCGTAAAAGAACCAAAGTACTCCGTACTCCATCCCCACTCAGCACGCCCATGGCTGCATTAAAGGGCAAGTCGGCTTCCTGCACATACAGGGGCAAGGCATCTTCCTGGGCTTGAAATAGACTATGCTGAGCAGCAATTCGGATCTTACTCCTTTCGACTTGATGTCGAAATCCTACCCATAATCCAAAATTTTGGCTGTTTTCTTGGTTTAGTTGCTGAAGCTGACATCCACCGATGAGGGTAAGTTGCTCGCTTATCGCCAAACGTATACTCAAGCGTAGTTGCTGCTGCCGCTGTTCTTGCAGTCCTTGTTGCGCACTTTGGTTGCGTTCAACCCTGCGGTTGCGGTACCGAATCTGAAGCTGCTGTCCGCGGCGCGGTGTGTAAAGTAATTGTAGCTGACTTTCGTGGCCATCGCCCGGTCGGTCGGCCGAAAAGCTCAACCAACTGCGTCGGAAATAGTCGCTCAATGCCGTGAACCTAAGTTTGCGGTGAATATCCCACCAAAAAGAGCTTGTGAATCCTGTTTCTCCTTGCAGGCTGCTACTTTGGGTAATACTTTGCGCTAGGGGTGCGAAATACGTTTGCGGGTAGTTACGGTACATCAAATGCATGCCTGTACTAGCTGCTAGTGGGAGCTGCAGCCCAACAAGTTTGGCGAGGCTTCCATTTTTAGCCAAAACGGCCTCTCCGAGTAAGGTGGTTGTGCCCCACGATTTTCGGAAGTACATGCCTGCAAGCAGTTGTCGGTTACCGCTAAAATCAAAAAGTTGATCCGGCCGATCGCCGCGCCGGAAACTATTGTCCCATTGTTGGTACAGGCTGTTTAGGCCTAGTTCGGTGGTTCGTTTTCGGTACTTCCAGGCGAGCCCTACCGAGCTTTCTCCCAATCGGCGCCAGCGTAATTGTTCGGTTGGTGTGCGAAAGTATCCCGAGGGTTCTAAACGTTCTACCCAATTCGCGTCACTTTCGAGCTCGCCTAGCACGGCATGTTGTCGACTCCTTGCGAGCAGGAGCTCAATGGTTTGGAATTTACCGAGTTTGTATTGCACTGCCAAACCTCGCAAACGATGTATCTCGGCGGCGCTCACCCCCATACGTAAGCTCGAGCTGGAGGGCATGGCCAAGAGCGGATCGGCACTCATGCCGGCATAAAAGCCGTTGTTGAGCAGCAGTCCGTAGCCCCAGCCCATTCGAATGTCGCCCAACACCAACTGCAGCGGTCCTGTTTGCCAGCGTGCCGACCAACTGAGGTGGGTAAATACATCGCCTGCATCTCGCTCGGCAACTAGGCCAGCCTGCCATCGGTTGCCTTTAAGGCCAAGCCGGAGTAAAGAATGCCAGGGTTTTCCGGCATAAAAACTTGTGTTGGCTTGTCTTCGCGCATTCGAATAACCTTCGGGAATTTCTATTGGTGTTCGCCAGCGCAAGAGCACCTGACTTTGTGTGGTTTCGCCCAGTTTTGGCCGCTCGATGCTCGATTCAATCCGTACAAAACGTTCCCACTTGCGGATGGTAGCGGTATCGATGCCGCATTGTAAGAGTTCGTGCAGGTGCAAAAAGTCGCCATACCGCTGTCGGTGTTGGAGCAGTGCATGCAACTGGGATGTGGAGATACCGGGCAGGGCGAACAATTCTTCGGCGGAAGCAGTATTGAGATGGATGGGGCCAACATTCTCCCAAAGTTGCTCTTCGAGCAATTGGGTATAACGTTCTTGTAGCCCTTGGTCTTGCGTAGCTTCGGGGAGCAGTTCACTTTCGATCTGAGCTTCAAGCGTAGGCACATGCCCCAGCCATAGGGCAAAAATTAATGCTGCTCTGGAAATTGGTACCATATTCCAGCGGTGAATTGAAGGCCTAAAATGGGGTGCACGGCCGACTGCACGCGTATCCCATAGTGTTTGAGTTGGAGATCGGCACCTGCCCACCATTCAGGCAGTCCGCTGCGGTAATCGCCATGTAAGAGTATTCTCGGATGGGCTTGCCACGCCAACCGGAGTTGAACTTGGGGCTCATGTACGGCCTTGGCGGTTACAGTAGCGCTGATGAGCACACCTTTGCCGGCTACCGCGGTAAACCCGAGTCGGGTGTAAGCGGGCAATGCCGCGTGTTGGAGGTCGGTAGCAGGGCTACTGCTATGTCGACTAGCCAGATGTAGCTGCCAGCGTTTCGACCAAGCATAACTTACACTGAGCGTGGCCGAAACATAGTCGTCGGTATCCCACTCGCTTTTGTCGCGCTGGTGGTGCAGCTGCACGCCTGCCGACCATGCACCGAAAGGCATACCAAAGCCTAGGAGGTGGCGGTTGCTGTGCCAAGATTCGTGCGCAGTGCCTTCGATGCCAGCGCTAATGGTTCCGTTCGCCAGCGGTAGGGCCGTTGCAAAACGATGGAGGGCCAGCCCTGCTAACTGCCAACGGTGTGCAGTACTGGCACTAATCACCATACGTTGTATGCTGCCCAGTTGATCGGGCTGCTGATACAGCGCACTACAATCGTAAGCCGGATGGGGGTGAAGTGCAGGCTGTGCCAGCAACCGGCAGCATACCCCCACCAGCAAACTCAGGTTTAGGGTGAAAGCACGAAGCATGAAGCAATTTCGAATGCCCCCGAGCCATTATCCGGTAATAAACGTTTAATTATGCGTCAAAATGACAGTAAAATCAGTAAAAAATAAGACAAAATGACATCAGCTGGGCAAGGATGACTGAAAAAAGGAGCAAAAACGACTTTGGTATACGACTTGAAAAGGAGGGGGAAAACAGTAAAACCTAAAAATTTAAAATCATGACACTCGTTAAATTCCAAAAACCACAAACCTTACCCGATTTCATTGATCGTTTTTTCAATAGCGACCCTTTTTTCGGGAATGATTTATTACGCAACGCCGCCACTTCTTTCGTACCAGCGGTAAACATCCGTGAAAACAGTGAGGGCTTTACTCTCGAGCTGGCTGTTCCCGGTCGCAAAAAAGAAGACTTCAAAATTGAGCTGCACGAACAAACCCTAACCATTAGTTCGGAGAAGAAAGAACAGCACGAAGAAACCGATGCGCACGGCAAGTTCACACGTCGTGAGTTTGAATACAGCAGCTTCAGCAGAGCGTTTCATCTGCCACATTCCATCGATGCCCAACGCATTGAGGCCGCCTACGAAGATGGGGTTCTGCGAATTATGCTGGCCAAGAAGGAAGAAGCGAAAGACAAAGGTCCTCGCCAAATCAGCATAGGCTAAACGAAGTTTCTATCAAACGAAACCCCTGGGATATTCCTCAGGGGTTTTTGCTTTTCAGGGGTAGGGGCGTCTTGTTCGAAAAAGTGTAAGTTTGTGATGAAATCGCACCCCTATGCACAAAATATTCAAGCAGCATTTCCGCTTTCATCCGCTGTTTCACTTGTTGATTTTTCCGCTATCGCTGGCCTTTTTTGCGGTTTGTGTGTACTTACTTGTCATTTACTACAACGAAGGCTACGAAATAGAGCTGCTTTATTTTGGTTTGCTCAGCATTCTCATTCTGCTCATTGGCCTGCAATCGCGTCAGGTGCCTTTCCGCAATACCAAACGTATTATTCGTCTCGAAATGCGTTTGCGTTATCTTGAATTAACGGGCAAGTCGTTTCGTTTAAAAGAACAGCAGCTACAAATTGCTCAATTGGCGGCCTTGCGCTTTGCTAGCGACGAAGAGCTGGTAACCTTGGTAGACGAAGCCATTCAACATAAGTTATCGGCCCGCGAAATCCGCGACCGCATCAAACATCAGCAGAAGGTACATTAACACAAAAGCCTCGCATAAGCGGGGCTTTTGTGTTTTAGGTAGATCCATCGGCGCTTACCAACGCATGATGGCAGAGGCCCAGGTAAAGCCCGAACCAAATGCTGCAAAAAGGACAAGGTCGCCTTTTTTGATTTTGCCTTCGCTCCATGCTTCACTCAAAGCAATTGGAATTGAGGCTGCAGTGGTATTCCCATAACGCATGATGTTGTTGTACACCTTTTCAGGAGCCAAACCCATTTGTTGCTGGATAAACTGACTGATTCGCAAATTGGCTTGGTGCGGTATCAAGAGGTCAATTTCGGAAGGAGTAAGTCCATTCGTTTTGAGTGCTTCTTGTATCACTTCGGCAAAACGTACTACAGCGTGTTTGAAAACGAAGTTCCCGTTCATATACGGATAGTAGTCAATTTCTTCGGGATCGTTGCGTTTAATGATGTTGGGTATCCAATCGCGGGTACTAGGCGCCAGCAGCGATAGTTCTTTGGCGTGACGGCCTTCGCTATGCAAGTGGGTAGAAAGAATGCCGCTATCGTCGTCGCTCACCGACAAAACCACTGCTCCGGCGCCGTCACCGAAAATCACGCTCACATTGCGCCCACGGGTGGTCATGTCGAGGCCACCGCTGTGTAATTCAGAGCCAATCACCAAAACGTGCTTGTACATGCCTGTTTTGATGAATTGGTCGGCAACCGACAAGCCATAAACGAAACCTGAACATTGGTTCCGGATGTCGAGAGCGCCAATTTCACGTTTTAAACCCAGCTGTTCTTGTACCTGTACTCCTGGTCCTGGGAAGTAATAATCGGGGCTTAGGGTGGCAAATACAATAAAGTCGATGTCGTCGGGGGTTAGGCCCGCCCGCTCAATGGCGATGCGTGCCGCTTTAGTGCCCATGGTGGAGGTAGCATCGTCGCTTCCGGGGACTACGTGTCGGCGTTCTTTGATGCCCGTACGTTCCGTGATCCACTCGTCGTTGGTTTCCATGCGGGCAGCGAGGTCGTTATTGGTCACTACATGATCGGGCACATAATGGCCAATACCGCTGATATAGGATTTTTTAAGCATACTCTTCGTGCATTTGTGTGCAATATAGGTTTAATCGTGGAGTAGCGGAATACCGTAGTTTGAGGATATAGGCTACTGTTCTATCTTTGTTGCATCTATTCGATTTAAACCCATACCTACATGTCTTCTTCCAGTCTTGTCACCTTCGATTATTTAAATGAGATCTCAGGCGGTGATACCGATTTTCAAAAAGAAATCATTCAGACCTTTCTCGAAGAAATGGTCAATGAAATAGCCAATCTCCAGAAGGCCACAGCTAACGAAGAATGGACCCAAGTGGGAAGCCTTGCCCACAAAATAAAGGCGCCCATCAGCATGCTATGCACCGAACAGCTCAAAAGCCGAGTGTTGTTTATTGAAAAAAATGCCAAGGCCGGTGAAGCTCTCGACCGCATTCCCTCGGAGGTGTCGTTGTTGGTGCAAGACCTCGAGTTGGTCATGACCGAACTTCGCAATATCTAAAAAACAAACGAGCCGGTGTTTCCACCAGCTCGCCGTACATCGAGGAGGGCAATGCCCTCCTTTTTTTATTTTTAGCGTTTTACAATGCGCAAGGTCTGTTGCGCTTGGTCGGTAGTCAACTGCACCAAATACATGCCTGCTGGCAACTGATGGAGTGCTAAGCTAAACTCGTTTTCTGTTTCTACTGCCGAAAGTTCCTTCTGCATGACCATTTGACCGTTGAGGTTCATCACGCGGGCTTGAACAGCCACTCCGCGATATTTATCTCCCAAACGTAGCTTTAAGTCGCCTTCGGTAGGGTTTGGCCAAGCGGTAAGTTCGAGCATTTTGTTGTTTTGGGTTGAATTGGTGCTGCCGGGTACAAAAACGTACTCAATCAAACGACCTTTTTCGTAAGTGCCTGTATTTACATCCCAAAAAATGGCTTCTACAGAGGCAGGTTTTCCATTCGCAAAGGTGTAAGCATAACGTACACCGTCGGTAATAACCCAACCACTGCTGGCATCGTAGCCGGCTTCGTGGTTTTCGAGTAAGTTGCCTTGTGCGTCGTAGCTAAAGAAGGTTCGGTTAACCGAATCCCATGCTGAGGTGGTGGTATTGGGCAACATTTCGGTGAATTGGGCGATGCGAGTGCCTTGGTAGCTTACGGCAAAGCGTTGATCGGCTTGCCAGCTGCTGCCACTCCATGCGTCGATGGTGAAGTGCTGGATACGGCCGTTTTGAACGGTCGAAACGGAACGCATCAGGTTGGCACCTCCCTGTGTGGCGATGTAGTCGGTAGGTTGCATCAAAAACAGCTCGGCTTGTGGTAGTACGGCAAAGTCGTTGACGAATGGATTGGTGAGACCGAAAGCTTCCGACCAGGTAGTGAAACCAAATCCCCAGCTCATATTGCTGTACAAAACGGGATTGACAAATCCACCACCAAAGGCGTCGTAGTCTTCTAGGGTCATCTGTTGTGGGTGGCCGTTGGCTGCATAGCTGATGTTGCTACCGCGAGAAAGGGTAATCCAGCCGGTACCGCCAAACATATCGAGTATGCTAAATACGAAACCTGTTACTACGCCTTGTGCATTGTAGGTGGTGGCCACCGAATCGCCGAATACCGCTGTCCAGCTGCTCACCCTGCCTTGACGCGTTTGGCCTAAGCTGGGTACATAGTGGATGCGCGACTGGGCGTTGCCGTACTGATCGTACAACATTTCAAAACGGTAAGCTTCTTCAAGCCCTACACCTGCATCTTCTTGGTAAAGGTACTGCGTGAGCTTGTTAGGCGCCAGCCATACCATGGTTTCCATGGCTACCAATTGCAAACCGGCACCAAAGTCGTAATAGTAACGGATGGTGTCGGGCATGTTCATGTTGTTGTAGTGGTACGATACGTTGGCTTGAAGCGTATACGCCATTAAGCCTGCATCCCAGGTGCTCTGACGTGCCGAGTCGGGGAACCAGTTGGCTGTAGTAGCCGCCACACGTCCTTGAAGAAAACCGGCGCGGTGGTTGGTACTCATGCTCTCGAGCATTCGCTGATTGATTTTTTTTCCTTTGAATGGATTATGGCCGATGGTTTGGATGGCCATTGCGCTTTGGGCTACCAGCAGAAGGGTAGCAGCAAACAGAAAAATTCGTTGCATAAAGTTGGGTTTAAATGAACGAACCCTGCTTTGCGAATGCTGTGCCAACACGACGACTCCCGAACGCTTTGTCGCAAAATGCCAATTTTCGGTTTCCTGAGAACAAGTGGAGGGCCTCATTACTCGACCTGTAAATAAAAAAGTGCCGGCTGAGTTTCAACCGGCACTGCATGCGTTGTCTATTTTTTTGACTACAAAAAGCCAAGCTCTAGTTTGGCTTCTTCGCTCATCAATTCCTGGCTCCACGGCGGATCGAAGGTCAGGTCTACTTTGACTTCGTTTACTCCGGCTATGCCTTTGAGTTTGCCTTCAACTTCTCCGGGAAGCGTGCCGGCAACCGGACATGCAGGGGAGGTGAGGGTCATCACCACCACCATATTCCCTCCGGGTGATACTTTAATTTCGTAAATCAGCCCCAATTCGTAAATATTAACGGGAATTTCAGGGTCGTAAATCGTTTTAAGAACGCTTATGGCGTCGTTCTGAATTTCTACAAAGCTACGTTCTGTCGAATTTTCCATCGTGCTTCAGGCTTTAGTGGCGTGGTAGGCGTGGGCGTACGTCCGCATTTGTTTCAACATATTGGCCAGGCCATTCGAACGGTTGGGCGACAAATGTTCGTGTAATCCTATCCGTTCGAGCAAATCAAATTTTTCGTTGAGCAGGGTTTCGGGCTGCTGACCGTTAAACACTTTTACCAGCAGCGCGATGAGTCCTTTGGAGATAAAGGCATCGGAATCGGCAACGAAATGCAAACGACCGTCGACCATTGCGGCTGTTAGCCAAACGCGACTTTGGCAGCCGCGAATCAGGTTTAGGTCGGTTTTGTCGGCCTCGGGCATGGGCGCTAAGGTTTTACCGAGATCGATTAAATATGCGTATTTGTCGGTCCACTCCTCCAAGAAGCTGAAGTCGTCGATCAATTGGTCTTGTATTTCGCGGAAGTCGGGCATTAAGCGAGTATTGGGATGATTTTTTGCAAGGCGGCAACGAATATGTCTATCTCCTCCTCGGTATTGTAGAATGCAAAACTGGCCCTGCAGGTTCCCGGCAGTCCAAATCTATCCATGAGTGGCTGGGTGCAATGGTGACCAGTACGTATGGCGATACCTTGCTGGTCGAGCAATACGCCAATGTCGTACGGGTGTGCTGCGCCTATCAGGAATGAAATCACGGCAATTTTCTCGGGGGCGGTGCCATAAATTCGCAATCCGTCGAGCTGCTGCAACTTGCCGGTGGCGTAGGCGAGCAGCTTGTTTTCGCGGGCTTCGATGGCTTCCATGCCAAGCGTGCCGAGGTAGTCGAGGGCTGTGCCAAAGGCAATTACGTCGGCGATGTTGGGTGTTCCTGCCTCGAACTTCAGCGGGAGCACATTGAAGGTGGTTTTTTCGAATGTCACCCGGTCTATCATATCGCCACCTCCTTGGTAGGGCGGCATGTCGTCGAGCAGCTCCCGTTTTCCATACAACACGCCGATGCCGGTAGGTCCACACATTTTGTGGGCCGAAAAGGCAAGGAAATCCACGTCGAGGGCTTGCACATCGATGGTGCTGTGGGCCGCGGCCTGCGCTGCATCCAACAATACGGGGATGTCGTATTCGTGCGCTGCATGGATAATTTCCTGCACGGGATTAACGGTTCCGAGGGCGTTGCTGATCCAGTTTACGGCGACTATTTTGGTCTTTTCGCTGAGCAAACTGTAAAACGCATCCATGTCGAGGGTGCCGTTATCGAGCACGGGTATTACCTTGAGTACGGCGCCTTTTTCTTCGCAGATGAGCTGCCAAGGCACAATATTGGCGTGATGTTCGAGTCCGCTGATGAGAACTTCATCGCCAAACCGCAGGCTGCTGCGCCCCCAGCTGGAGGCCACCAAGTTGATGCTGTCGGTAGTGCCTTTGGTGTAGATGATTTCGGCTGCTTCACGGGCATTGAGCCATGCTTGCAGCTTGAAACGGGTGGCTTCGTAGGCGTCGGTGGCTTGCTGACTCAAACGATGCACGCCGCGGTGCACATTGCTGTTGTAGCGGCTGTAATAATCCACCAAGCTATCGAGTACCTGCTTGGGCTTTTGCGAGGTGGCGGCATTGTCGAAATACACCAACGGTTTACCGTGAACACGCTGGCCCAAAATGGGGAAATCGTTGCGAATGCTGCTCCAGTCGACCATACTCATCGTTAGAATTCAATTTGCATGCGGTGCAATTCGTCCATGAGCTGCGCCATCAAATCGTCGCGCAACGCATCGATGCGCACCTCCTCGATCACTTCTCCGGCAAAGGCCGTGAGCAGGATGGTGCGCGCTTTGTCTTCGGGTATTCCTCGCGCTTTGAGGTAAAATAATTCGTTGTTGTCGAGCTGCCCCGTGGTTGCGCCGTGCGAACATTTTACGTCGTCGGCAAAAATCTCCAATTCGGGTTTTGCGAAAACGCTACCGGTATCGGCCAACAAAATATTGGCATTGCTCTGGTAGGCATTGGTTTTTTGTGCGTCTTGTCGCACCAATATCTTTCCGTTGAATACGGCTTTACCTTCCGGACCAACGATGCCTTTGTAGAGCTCGGTGCTTTCGCAGTTGGGCTCGGCGTGGTCCATGAGGGTGTGGTTGTCAATTAAATTGTCTCGATCGAGCAGATAGAGTCCGTAGTAGTGCGTTTCGCAGCCTTTTCCGGCATGGGCCGTTTGCAGATTATTGCGCACCTTTTCGCCGCTCCAGCTAATGGTTGCATTGTAGTAGCGGCTGTCGCGCTCTTGTTGCACACGGGTGGTTCCGTTGTGCCAGGCATCGCCGTAACGGGTTTGCAGTTTGTAGTGATGCAGCTGCGCGTTTTTGCCTACGCTCACTTCCAACAGGTCGTTGTCGAATACCGGGCTCAGGCTGATGTACTTTTCGATGACGGTAAGCTGACTGCCTGCCTCGGCTACGATGAGGTTGCGGGTACTGGCCCACACCCGCTCCTGGGTGCCGGTGCTGATGTGGTAAACCACCACCGTTTTGATCCAGCTTTCGTTTTTTCCTGAATACACCACAAAACCGTTGTTGGTTAGGGCGGCATTGAGCGCTGTGAGTCCTTCTTGTTGGATGCGGGCATACTGACCTAAATGCGCCAATACTGGCTCAGGGATGATGCCCAGGGCGCGTTGCAGGCTGCCGGCAAACTGGTGCTCCTGGTTCCATTCGTGCGAAAGTCCCGGCGCGTAGTGGCCGTTGATGAAAACGAGCTCAATGGCGTCGAGTCCTTCAATGCGGTAAGGGTTGAGGTCGATGCTGCTGCTGTCGACTACCGGCGTGCCCGCCAAAGGGTCGAGTGCTGCTACTTCGGTCAAATCGGTGTATTTCCAGTCTTCGAGACGTGGGTGCGGCAATCCGAGGCGTACAAAGCTATTTAACGCTTCCATACGTTGCGGGAGCAGGGCATCTTGACTTTGCAAAGCAAGGTGGTGCTGCAAACGTTCGTTCAAACTTGGCGTAAGTACATTTTCCATTATACGGTAGCGTTGGCTTCGGCTTTGATCCAGTCGTAACCTTTTTCTTCGAGTTCGAGGGCCAATTCTTTGGTGCCCGACTTCACGATGCGGCCGTTATACAATACGTGAACAAAATCGGGTACGATGTAATCGAGCAAACGCTGGTAATGCGTAATCACCAAAAAGGCGTTGTTTTCGTTGCGCAACTTGTTTACGCCTCCCGCTACGATGCGCAGCGCGTCGATATCGAGACCTGAGTCGGTTTCGTCGAGTATGGCCAAGCTAGGCTCAAGCATCGCGAGCTGAAAAATTTCGTTCCGTTTTTTTTCGCCGCCCGAAAAACCTTGGTTCACCGAACGTTTCATCAGGGCTTCGTCGAGTTCGACCAAAGCGGCCTTCTCGCGCATCAGCTTCAAAAAGCCAGAGGCATCGAGCTCGGGCAGCTCGCGGTATTTGCGCTGCTCGTTGATGCAGGTGCGCATGAAGTTGGTGATGCTCACCCCAGGAATTTCGACTGGGTATTGGAATGCGAGAAAGATGCCTTCCCAAGCACGTACTTCGGGTGCAAGCTCGAGCAAATCTTTGCCATTGAAGCTCACTTCGCCACTTACGTCATATCCTTCTTTACCGGCAATGATGCTCGATAATGTTGATTTGCCAGAACCGTTGGGCCCCATGATGGCGTGCACTTCGCCGGGATTTACTTCCAGGTTGATGCCTTTGAGTATTTGTTTGCCGTCGATGCTTGCCTTGAGGTTGTTTATTTTGAGCATAATGTTCGTTTCGTTTTCGTGTGCTGCGTTTTTCAGCTGTTGATGGTTTGATTCCGGAATTTGTCGTTGGGTTTTCGTTTAGCCTACCGAACCTTCGAGGGAGATGGCGAGTAGCTTTTTGGCTTCTACAGCAAATTCCATTGGCAATTTGTCGAGTACTTCTTTGGCGTAACCGTTTACGATGAGCGCCACGGCATCTTCTTGACTGATGCCTCGCTGGTTGCAGTAAAACAGGATGTCTTCGCCAATCTTAGAGGTGGTAGCTTCATGCTCGACGGTTGCCGAGTTGTTGTTGATCTCGAAATACGGGAAGGTATGCGCTCCACAACGGTCGCCCATGAGTAGAGAGTCGCATTGCGAGTAATTCCGCGCCCCAGAAGCACTTTTACGCACTTTAACGAGTCCGCGGTACGAGTTTTGACTTTTACCGGCACTTATTCCTTTGCTCACAATACGGCTTTTGGTGTTTCGTCCGATGTGAATCATCTTGGTGCCTGTGTCGGCTTGCTGGTAGTTGTTGGTGAGCGCCACCGAATAAAACTCGCCTATGCTATCGTTGCCTTTGAGTACTACGCTGGGGTATTTCCAGGTAATGGATGAGCCGGTCTCCACTTGGGTCCAGCTAATTTTGGCACGATCGCCTTGGCATACGCCTCGTTTGGTGACGAAATTGTAGATACCTCCCTTGCCTTCTTTGTCGCCCGGGTACCAGTTTTGTACGGTGCTGTATTTGATTTCGGCATCTTCGAGCGCCACCAGCTCCACCACGGCGGCATGCAGCTGATTTTCGTCGCGTTTGGGTGCGGTGCAGCCTTCGAGATAACTCACATAGGCCGCTTCTTCGGCCACGATGAGGGTACGCTCAAACTGTCCTGTGCCCTGAGCGTTGATGCGGAAATAGGTGCTTAGCTCCATGGGGCAGCGTACGCCTTTGGGGATAAAAACAAACGATCCGTCGCTAAAAACAGCACTGTTGAGGGCCGCAAAATAGTTGTCGGTATACGGTACCACCGAACCGAGGTACTTTTTCACCAACTCGGGATGGGTATGCACTGCTTCGCTGATTGAAGAGAAGATTACTCCTTTTTCGGCTAGCTTTTCTTTGTAGGTGGTGATCACCGAAACCGAGTCGAGCACGGCATCTACGGCCACACCGGCCAACGCCAGCTGTTCCTCGAGGGGAATGCCCAATTTATCGTAGGTGGCTTTGATCTCCGGGTCGAGCTCGTCGAGGCTGTTGAGCTTAGCGGCTTCTTTGGGAGCTGCATAATAGCTGATGGCCTGATAGTCGATGGGAGGAAAGCTCACATTTTGCCAATCGGGTTCGGTCATCTTGAGCCAATGCCGATAGGCTTTCAACCGCCATTCGGTGAGCCATGCTGGCTCTTCTTTTTTCGCTGAAATAAAGCGGACTACGTCTTCACTTAGCCCTTTTTCGATGATGTCCTGCTCAATATTGCTTACAAATCCGTATTTGTATTCGTCGGCTGTTAATTGATTCAGTATGTCTTGTTCGTTTCCGCTCATCGCTTTCGTCTGTATTTAGACTTATTCTGAATTAGGCAACAAAGATAGCGGAAAATAAGTTTGACCGACCTGCTAATAATGTGTTTTTGCTTGATTATAAGCGGATAAAGAGGTCTAAAACGGTCTTTAAGTGAAGCGGTTCTTTCCAAGTTAAAAGCCTGGCAACCGACCTGCTTAAAACACTACTTCAGGCGTTTCCAATACTGTTTGCGGTACATGCGGCCGTAGCTCACTTCCACCCACAGCTGATCGGGTTTGGGAATGCTCACATTGCAGTTGTACACCCTGCCGTTTTCGAGGTCGAGGTATTCGCCATTCACAAACCGATTGCCCAATACATTCAGCTTTTCCATCACCACCAAGCCGGCCATGGGTGCGTTTTTGCGCTTGTCGCCCGACGGGCAGAAGTCGCACTTTTTTTGGCCTTCGAAACGAGAACCTTTGGGAAAGCCACGTAAAACGGCTTTGAGCTGTGGCCCGTCGTACAGCACTTCTACAATGAGCCAGGGTTTGCCGTCGCGCGGGTCGGGTACCAACCACTTGCCTGTGGGGTCGTATTTGGGTCCTTGAGCTGGCAGGGTCATGACCTGAAGCAGCAGTAGTGCGAGGAGGGCTATTTTTTTCATTTCTTCTTGCGGGTACGGGCTACCTCTTCGAGCGAAACCCCTTCGTTTTGTTTGAGATGTTCTTCCCAGCCTTCGAGCTGCGGGTACAGTAGTTCGAAGACGGCAGCGGTAGCCAGGGCATCGCCCAAAGCGCGGTGGCGGTTTTCGACTTTAATACCTAAACCCTCGGCCAGCTTGCCGAGTGAATAGCTGGGCTGCTCGGGCAAATACTTCCTGCTCTTTTTGAGCGTACACAGTTTGTGCGCTTCAAATTCGTAGCCGGCTTCGTTGAGCTCAAACTTCAGAAAGTTGTAGTCGAAACTCACATCGTGCCCCACAATCACACAATTGCGGAGCTCGTCAATAATTTCACGGGCCTTCTCGGCAAAAAGTGGAGCCTCGGCCACCATCTCTTCGGAAATGCCCGTAAGCTGCACCACAAACGGGGGAATGGGCACTCCGGGGCGGAATAACGAGCTCCAGGTCGACAATACCCTGCGGCCGTCGTGGCGCACAATAGCGAGCTCCAACATGCGGTCGGCCGGATATTTACTCCCCGTTGCTTCGATATCGATTACTGCATAAATCACGGCCCCAAAAGTACGTCAGAATTATTAAATGAAGCTTAACAGCTTACTGCGTGTTTTTCGGGCTTTACCTCCTTATTTTTGGAGGATGCGTGCAGGCTTATTTCTTCTGCTTTTATGGCTCTCGGCCTGCCACGACCGTGGCGAACACCGTGCTTCCTATGTGAAAATCGACGGTAGCAGCACGGTTTTTCCCATCACCGAGGCCATCACCGAGGAGTTTTACGACGAGTTTCCACAATACAAGGTGGTGGTGGGCATCTCGGGTACCGGCGGAGGTATACGTAAGCTGTGCCGAGGCGACATCGACCTTTGTAACGCCAGTCGGCCGATTGAGCTGGCCGAGTTGGAAGCATGTAAAGCAAACGGTCGTACCATCTGGAGTTTGCCGGTGGCCTACGACGGGGTGGTGATCGCCGTGCCCAATGCGAACGACTGGGCCAACGACATCCGCATGAGCGAACTGCGCAAGCTGTGGTCGCCCGAGGCACAGGGACGACAAATTCTTTGGAGCGAGCTGCGTGCGGGGTGGCCCGACGAGCCTGTGGTACTCTTTGGAGCTGGCACCAGCAGCGGCACGTACGACTTTTTTACCGAATTGGTCATGGGCAAAGCACGCGTGAGCCGCGGCGACTACAGCTCGAGCGAAAGCGACAACATTGTGGTGCAAGGACTTATCGGCAGTGCCTACGGACTCGCTTTTTTTGGCTACAGCTACTACCTCGAAAATGCCGACCGAATACGTGCCTTGGCGGTGATTGACGATCGTTTTGGTGAGTCGGTAGCGGTTTATCCTACCGATAGTACCATTGCCGACGGTAGTTATAAGCCCTTCAGACGTACGCAATATTTGCTTGTAGATTCCGCTTCTTTGCGCCGCGAAAATGTGGCCGCTTTTGTTCATTATTATTTTAAGCGTGTCGAGAATTTTGCCGACGCGCTCCATTTTGTACCGCTGCCCGCCAGCGAATACAAGTCGTTGCGCGAACGATTTAAGTCGGGAGGACAACCTTGAACCGACGGCTAGAATGGTTGGCGGAGCGCCTGCTTCAGCTCGCAGCATGGCTTACCATTGGCATCACCATCGCCGTGGTGGCGGTATTGCTGTGGCATGCGGTAGATTTTTTTAGAGAAATTCCGCTGGCCGATTTTTTCTTGGGTACCGAGTGGACACCGCTGTTTGCCGAACAACGTTTTGGCATATTGCCATTACTCACGGCCACCTTGCTCACCGCTATATTGTCGCTATTGGTGGCTTTGCCCATCGGTATTTTTATTTCCATCTACCTCAGCGAATTTGCCCCGCGCGAATTCCGGCAGTTGGTTCGTCCAGCGCTTGATCTTTTGGCGGCAGTACCTACGGTGGTTTATGGCTTTTTGGCCTTGGTGTTTGTAACGCCCGTATTGCAGTGGTTTTTTCCGGGCATCGAAACGTTCAATGCACTATCGCCGGCCTTGTTGATGGGCTTTATGATTTTACCCATCATTACCAGCATCAGTGAAGACAGCATGCGCTCGGTGCCGGCCAACCTGCGCGAGGCCGCTTTTGCCATGGGCGCATCGCGTTGGCAGGTAGCCCTAAAAGTAGTGCTCCCAGCGGCCTTTTCGGGCGTGTCGGCCTCGGTATTGCTCGCTTTTTCGAGGGCCTTGGGCGAAACCATGATTGTGGCCATCGCTGCTGGTCAACAACCTGCCCTTACGTTAAACCCTACGGTAGCCATACAAACCGCTTCATCGTACATCATTCAGGTGAGCTTGGGCGACGTTTCGCTCGACTCCATCGAATACAAAACCATCTTTGCGGTTGGATTGAGCCTCTTTTTGCTCACCTTTTCGCTCAATAACCTGAGCTTTTGGTTGCGTTCGCGATTTAAAAACCGTCAAAAATCCATCAGTTGATGCGCAACTTCGGTAACCTATTTGTGCTGTTTGAGCGCTTCGATGCATGGATGGATAAGATGCGCCGAGGTGGTTTTGCTGTATACGGCCTGCTGTTTACCATTTCGGTGGTGTTGTTCATCATTGGCCTGTTTGTGTACATCACCTTTGCCGGTTTCCCGCGCTTGAATGCGGGTTTTTTCACAGGCTATGCCGGCCGTATACCCGAAGAAGCAGGTATTTTGCCCGCGTTCACCGGCACCTTGTGGGTGATGGGCCTTGTCCTGTTGTTAAGCTTTCCGGTGGGTGTGGCCGCGGGTATTTATTTGGAATTGTACCAAAAACCCGGTCGTTGGAGTCGACTCATGGAAGTAAACATCACCAACCTCGCGGGTATACCTTCGGTGATTTACGGGCTTTTGGGCTTGCAATTTTTTGTGCGCGACATGGAGTTGGGTGAGAGCATTTTGGCGGCGGGCCTCACTTTGAGTTTGCTCATCTTGCCGCTGGTGATTGTGAGCACCCGAGAGGCCGTCCGCATGGTACCAGCAACGGTTGCCGAGGCAGCCTATGCGCTGGGAGCCACGCGCTTTCAAACCATACTCTATCACCTTTTGCCGTTGGCATTTCCGGGTATCGTTTCGGGGGTTCTACTCGGTTTGAGTCGTGCCATAGGCGAAGCTTCACCTCTTTTGGTGCTCGGGGCTGTGGCCTTTGTGCCGTTTTCGCCATCGTCGATCTTCGATTATTTTACGGTGTTACCCGTTCAGATTTTTTTCTGGGCCACCAAACCTCAGGCTGCCTTTTTGGTGAATGCCAGTGCCGCCATCTTGGTATTGCTGGTGCTCACCCTTTTACTCAATCTACTCGCCATGCGCCTACGCGAACGCTGGCACAAACGTATTGAATCGTGATGTACAAAATCGAAACCCGTGAATTGAGTTTTTATTACGGTAACAATCAGGTGCTCAACCGCGTGAACATGGAGATAGCTCCACGCACGGTCACGGCTTTAATTGGTCCGTCGGGTTGCGGGAAAAGCACCTTTTTGCGGGTGCTCAACCGCATGAATGAGTTGGTGCCGCAGTCGCATCACGAGGGAGAAGTATACATCGACGGAAAAGATATTTACCAGCCCGAGGTTGATGTTTACGACCTACGCAAACGGGTAGGCATGGTGTTTCAAAAGCCCAATCCCTTTCCGAAGTCGATTTTTGAAAACGTAGCCTTTGGCTTGCGCATCAAAGGGATTACTCACCGCAAATTCATCGAAGAAAAGGTGGAAAGAACGCTCAAACAGGTGTTTTTGTGGGAGGAGGTAAAAGACATCTTGCACAAACAAGCCCTGATTTTATCGGGTGGCCAACAACAACGGCTTTGTATTGCCCGCGCTTTGGCTGTGGAGCCGAGCATACTCTTGATGGACGAGCCTGCTTCGTCGCTCGACCCGGTAAGCACTGCCAAACTCGAAGAACTCATTTACGAGCTGAAGCAAAGCTATACCATCGTGATTGTGACGCATAATATGCAACAAGCCTCGAGAACCAGCGATAAAACAGCCTTTTTATACCGGGGCAACTTGGTAGAGTACAGCGATACACCAACTTTTTTTACCAATCCGAGCAACGAAAGCACACAAAACTACATTACCGGGCGTTTTGAATAGGCTGCTGTGCCACGTGTTGTTTTTTTGTTAAGTACAATCTTCTACTCACTAAAGCGCAGCCTTTCCCGTAATTTTGAACATTACTTCTAGCTGTGAACCAACTCTCCCTTGAACTGTATCAACTAAAGTCGTCTACCCTCGAAATGGCCGAACTGGTCCGCGATCAGGTGGCTGGTGTGCTTCAGGCTGTTTCGACCTTCGATCACAGTTTGATTGAGGCCGTGGAGTTGGGCGAAAAACAGGTAGATAGTTTAGATCTGCGCATCGAAAGAAAGTGCGAGCAGATACTTGCTTTGTTTTCGCCGGTGGCACGAGATCTTCGCTTTGTATTTGCCACCAATAAAATCATCTCCGATCTAGAAGGCATCAGCGACAATGCTCATGCCATAGGTAAATACTTACTCGAAACCCGTAAAGAGTTTACCAAAACGCAATTGCGCCAGATCGAGTTTACACCCATGGCCAACCACCTTCTCGCCATGCTCGATGCTACCGTATTGGCGCTTGATGAAGAATCGGTTGATCGTGCCCAGATGGTGCTGACTATGGAGGCCGAGCTCGACCGCATTAATTTGGCTGCCAACCACACTGTGGCCCGCATGGCCGTAAGCACCCAAACCGAGGCGGAGGCGCTCGATGTGATTAATTTGCTCACCATCATCCGAAAAATGGAAAAGATTGGCGACTACCTCACCGCCATAGCCGAGCGCATCATTTATTTTATTGAGGCACGCATCGTAAAACACCGCCAGGCGTCCTAACGAAGGGTGAGCCGGTATTGAATCACCACATTTCGGGGCGGCTCGGCACGGGCAAAACGTAGGGTGTAAAAACGGTTGAGCAGGTTGTTGCCGATGAGTGTAATTTGCCCGTACTTTCCGGCATTGTAACCCAAGCGCATATTGAATTGAAATTCGTTACCCGTGCGTGAGTTGAGATAATCCCACAAACCTGGGATAAAACCAAAAAACAAACTGTCTACGCTTTCAATTTTGCTGTAATAGCGATAGTCAACGCCAACCAAAAAGCCTTTGTATTCGGCTTCAACATCTAATTTTACGAGATGTCGATTGCGGTATTTGAGCACAGGCTCAGTGAATTGGTTGAGTTCGCTTCTGAACATCGAACCAAACAAGCGCCCCCAGTACCTTCCCAGATTACGTAAACTATCGTTACCATTTAAATCAATGGGATAGGAGTAGGTGTAGCCCGCCAGCATACGTACAGCTACTTGCCCAATGCTACCTTGACTGCTGAGGGAGGCTTCTAGCCCGCCTATCCTCGCTCGACTCAAATTACGCATTTGAAAACCGATGTAGTTGATGTAATCGATGGGTGTTGGGTTGGTGATGCTGTCGGGCAGGAAATTGTCGAGTTGAAAAACAACCACATCGTAAAAGTCCATCTGAAACAGGCTAAAGTCGGCAGCCAGCTGCCAATCGCCCATCCGGAAGAGGTGCTTGTAGCCTATTTCGGTGGTCCAGCCGTATTCGGGGCGCAAGCTTGGATTCGGGTATATCTTCAATCGGTCGTTGGGCCTATTCACATACATTTCGGCCAGCGACGGGAAACGGTACCCTTGACCCGTAGCAAGGCGTAGCGAGGAATTTTTGCTCAACACATAATTCACGCCCGCTTTTACAAAAGGAGCCTGTCGTAAGGGTAAGTTGAACACCTGAAATTGTTCGTAGCGTAATCCTAGCTCGGCCGACAAACGCGCATTGCGGTAAAAAAATTGACCAAAAGCCGCCTGCGTATAGCCTTGTCGGTTGCCTACGCCCAAGGGATCGGTTACGCCAAAATTCTGCCTATTGATGCCCGAAACGAGCTGAAAGTACTTCCCTAATGGTTGTGTGTAGCGGTAGTTTACCGAATACAAATCGGTTACGAGGTTTTGTGAAAAGTTTAAAAACGACAATTGATACCAGCGCGACTGCACGAAATGCTCGGCGCCTTTGGCCGTCAAGTAGCGTAGTTCTGGCGACAGCTGAAACTGTCGACGTTCGATGCGTACAACGCCGTCGTATCGGCCAGGGGTAGTGGAACGAAGCGGTACAAATGCCCCACTATCGGCATCGTTCCAAACGATGTAATCGGCTTCGCTGCTCTCCATCCAGCTGCCGCTGAATTGCAGCGTTAATCCTTTGATTTTTTTGGGCCGCCAACGAGCTTTGAGTGAGTAGCGGTTTTGGTATTGATCGCTTGCTTCAAGATGCGATCGCGTATCGATGATATTTACTCCTGCCACCAATTCAACGCTGCCGATGCGTTGCCCATGCGCGATGGCTACCCCGCGCTCAAAAGGTGAGCGTTGTCCCCACCAGGCCTGATAGTCGGCAGCAGGTTGACCAATGTGCTGGTAATAGGTTTGAATGCGTGTTTCGTATTTGCCATGCGGCCAAAAGGTACGCAGGTGAATTACCCCGTTGAGGGCCCCCGAACCATAAATGGCCGAACTGGCGCCCTTACTTACTTCAATCTGATCGATCATTTCTGAGGGCAAAAAATTCCAGCGGACGTCGTTGCGGTCGGCAGTAATGAGCGGCTGATCGTCGACTACAAACAAGGTGCGGGTGCCTGCGCCGTAGCTGAAGCCGCTCCCGTTGCGGAGATTGATTTGTCCATCTACTACCGTAATGCCGGGCACTTTGTCGATGGCTTCGAAAACACGTACGGCATTGCTGTTTTGAATAAATCGAGCGGGAAGTATGTCGACTGCGTTGATGTCGCGCAAGGTTTCGCGTGCCAGCCTGCTGCTTGTGATGGTAATCTGACGCAGCTCTACATCCAACTCGTTCAAGGTCCAAACGAGCTGCGTGTCGTTTTGCAAAACCAAGGTTATTAACTTGGTTTCGTAGCCTAGGTAGTGCACCGAGATCCGTTGCCGACCGGCAGCCACCGAAATAGTGAATTGACCCCGGCCATCGGTGATAGTACCCGAAGCGGGGGCCACCAAAATTTGTGCTCCAACTAAATTTTCGCCTTTTTGGTTGATCACCTTACCGCTCACCCGAATTTGGGCGTGAAGTAGCTGCGTACAGAGCAGCAGAAAAACGAAAACCGTAAAACGAAAAAAAGCCGTCATTTAACCGAAAATACGAAAAGCTCAGTGAATGACGGCTTCATCTTCGTGTGGGCCTATTTTTTTGGCTTCATCAGTTGGAAGAATCCTTTGAGTTGTTCGCGCGGGAGCATGTTCGCAAACATATTGAACTGTCCTGCTTGCAAACGTTCGCCTCCGTCGATGGTGATGCATTCGCCCGTGATGTAGCCACTCATATCGCTCATGAGGAAGGTAGCCAGCGAGGCAAGTTCCTCGTGTTTGCCGTAGCGGCCCGCGGGAATGCGCTTCATATACTGCTCTTCGATGCTTTTATCGGGTAAAAGTCGTGTCCAAGCACCTTCGGTAGGGAACGGGCCCGGGGCAATGGCGTTGAGCCGAATGCCGTAGGTAGCCCACTCCATGGCGAGACTATTGGTCATGGCGTAAACGCCGGCTTTGGCGCAAGCGCTGGGCAGCACAAAAGCGCAACCGGTTTCGGTGTAGGTAGTTACGATGTTCACCACCGTGCCGCCTTGTTTGGCCGCGATGAGTGCTTTGCCAAAAGCTTGTGTGCAGTTGAAAGTGCCTTTCAAAACAATGTCAATCACCGCGTTGAAGGCGTTGGGCGAGAGGTCTTCGCTGGCCGCCAAAAAATTGCCTGCGGCATTGTTCACCAAACCATTGATAAAGCCAAAATTACTGGTAAGCCGGCCAAACATGGCGGCTACAGCTTCGTAATCGCGAACATCACAAACTTCGTAGTGCGCTCCGTGCCCAATTTGCTCGATGGCGGCTTGCAGCTTGGTCTCGTTTCGGCCACAAATAATCACCTGAGCGCCATGGGCGGCATAGTGAGAAGCCATCGAGAGGCCTAATCCGCTGCCTCCTCCGGTTACGAGTATATGTTTACCTGCTAATGTATCTGTAGTGAACATGGTGTTTTTTTTGGGTAATATACGAAAGCACCAGAGGTGCTAAAAGTTTTGCGCTACATTCACTAAAAACAACATGAAAAAGTTAATTCTCATGGGCTTATTGGCCTTTACCTTTCAAGTTCATGCGCAGTCGGCGCGAAAAGTGGTGAGTCCGCACGACTACACCACCACTTGCACCAGACTTGAAAAAGCCATCCAGCAGGCGGGCTTGAAGCTGTTTGCTACCTACAACCACAGCCTCGAGGCTGCGGCGGTGGGCCTCACGCTCGACTCGGTGAAAGTGTATGTTTTTGGTAATCCGAAGGCTGGCACTTTGCTCATGCAAACCAACCCTGCTATTGCCCACGAATTGCCGCTGCGCATTAGCGTGTATCGTAGCAAACAAACGGTGCATTTGCAGTACATCGCGCCCGAATCGTGGATTCAAGCCTACGGACTCGAGAGCCAAGCGGCACTACTCACCAAGATGGAAGCCATTTTAGCGGGTTTGTGCCTGGAGTCGGTACGCGATTAAGCCTTTAGCAGTGCTTCGCGCTGCCCCTTTACGGTTTCGCTGGCGATGTAGTCGTCAAATTCCATGAGCTTGTCGAGATTCCCGTTGGGGGTAAGCTCGATGATGCGCGTAGCCACGGTTTGTGCTAGGGTATGGTCGCTGGTGGTGAAGAGTATGGTGCCTTTGAAGTCGTTCATACCGTTGTTGAGAGCGGTGATCGATTCCAAATCGAGGTGGTTGGTGGGCTCATCGAACAAGAGCACATTGCCTTGTTGTAGCATCATGCGGCTGAACATACAACGCATCTTTTCGCCACCCGACAACACACTGCAGTTTTTGAGTACTTCTTCACCCGAAAACAACATCTTGCCTAAAAAGCCACGGATAAACTGTTCGTCTTTTTCGCCAGTTGAATATTCGCGCAACCAGTCGACCAAGTTCAACTTCTTGCCTTCGAAATACGCGTTGTTGTCGGCAGGTAAATAGGCCCGGTTGATGGTAACGCCCCACTTAAAGTTGCCTCCAAAGTCGGTATCTTCTTCCATCAAAATGCGGTAGAGTGCCGAGCTCGCCAGAGAGTTCTTGCTGAGTATGGCAATTTTATCGCCTCTATTTACGGTGAAGCTCACATTCGAAAACAACTTTTCGCCACCCATACTTTTGCTCAGGCCGGTAACTTCCAAGATCTGATCGCCTGCTTCGCGGCTCATATTGTTGAACAGGATGGCCGGATATTTCCGATTCGAAGGCTTGATTTCGTCGAGATTGATTTTGTCGAGGGCTTTTTTACGGCTGGTGGCTTGTTTCGACTTGGAGGCATTGGCCGAGAAGCGGCTGATGAACTCCTGGAGTTCCTTTACCTTGTCTTCGAGCTTTTTGTTTTGCTCGGCGCGCTGCTTGAGGGCGAGCTGACTGGATTCGTACCAGAAGGTGTAGTTACCGGTGTAGATGTTCATTTTGCCGAAGTCAACATCTACCACATGGGTACAAACGGTGTCGAGGAAGTGACGGTCGTGCGATACCACAATGGCCGTGTTCTGGTAGTCGGCCAAAAAATCTTCGAGCCAGCCGATGGTCTCGAGATCGAGGTCGTTGGTAGGTTCGTCGAGCAGCAGGATGTCGGGATTACCGAAGAGCGCCTGGGCGAGCAAAACCCGCACTTTTTGTTTACCGTCGAGATCTTTCACCAACTTGTAGTGCAGCGACTCGTCGATGTTGAGGTTGCTGAGTAGGGTAGCGGCATTACTTTCGGCATCCCAGCCGTCCATTTCGGCAAACTTACTTTCGAGCTCGCCGGCACGAAGTCCGTCGGCATCGCTGAAGTCGGCCTTGGCGTAAATCGCGTCCTTTTCTTTCATCACGCTGTAGAGCTCTTTGTGGCCCATGAGCACGGTTTCAATCACCGGATATTCGTCGAACTCGTAGTGGTTTTGTTTCAATACCGCCATACGCTCGCCGGGGGTGATGCTTACCTGACCGCTGGTGGGGTCGATTTCGCCACTTAAAATTTTGAGAAAGGTAGATTTTCCTGCTCCATTGGCTCCAATCACGCCGTAGCAGTTGCCGTGGGTAAACTTTAGGTTTACTTCTTCGAATAAAACCCGTTTGCCGTAGCGGAGCGATAAATTAGATACCGAAATCATAGTTGTGCCTCAAAATTTTCGCAAAGGTCGCGATTTTTAGCGACTTCACGAAAGCGGATTCGTTGTTCGCTAGCACCAATTCGGACGGAGTTCGTGTACTTTTGACTAAAAAAACCGCATGAAAGGCCTCACCACCATTGTTCTGCTGCTGCTGTCGAACATTTTTATGACCTTCGCCTGGTACGGGCACCTCAAGTTCAGCGAACTCAAAGGTTTTCAGCAATTGGGTCTGCTGGCCATTGTGTTCATCAGCTGGGGCATCGCGCTGTTCGAGTACTTTTTCCAGGTTCCGGCCAACCGCATCGGTTATCGTGGCAACGGAGGCCCCTTCTCGTTACTCGAGCTCAAAGTGCTTCAGGAGGTAATCACACTCGTGGTTTTTGTGGTTTTTTCGACCCTGCTGTTCAAAACCGAAAGCCTTCGTACCAACCACCTCATCGGCTTCGTTTTTTTGGTGTTGGCGGTTTATTTTGTCTTCAAAAAATAGCCTACTCCACCTGCAGCAACAGTCCTTTGAGGTATTCGCCTTCAGGGTGGTAAATGTTGATGGGGTGATCGTCGGCCTGCGACAAAAACCGCAAAATGCGCACCTCGCGGCCTGCATCTACGGCTGCCCCAAACACGATCTTTCGGAATAAATCAGGCGTAATGTTTTGCGAACAGCTGTAGGTAAAGAGCAAGCCCCCTGGCTTTAGGTTTTTCATGGCCAATAAATTCAGGTCTTTGTAGCCGCGGGCAGCATTCGGGACCGATTTGGCATTTTTGGCAAAGGCGGGTGGGTCCAGCACAATCAGGTCGTATTGCGTTTCGCAGCGTCGCAGGTAGTCGAAACAATCTTCGGCCATGGCCTGGTGGTTGGCGCCAGGGAAGTTGAGCTCCACCAACGCTTTCGCTTTTTCGATGGCATCTTTCGAAATATCTACCGAATGCACCTCTCGTGCACCTCCAGCCAGGGCATACAAACTAAAGCCGCCGGTATAGCTAAAAGCATTGAGTACGGTTTTGCCTGCCGACCACTGCCGCGTGAGCTCGCGGTTGTCGCGCTGATCGATAAAAAAGCCGGTTTTTTGTCCACTCTCTACATCCACTTGAAAGCGGAGTCCGTTTTCGAGCACATCGATGGGCATGGGTACTGCTTCGCCACGCCAGCCTTTGGGCAGACTTACGGCTTCAAGGAAACCCGAATTTTCTTTTTGTTTGAGGTAGATGTGGCGATAGCCGAGTCGATAAATGGCCTTTTCGATGGCCGGAAAGATGTTCTCGGTGCCTTTGATCAAGATCTGCATCACCACCACCTCGCCATACACATCGGCAATTACACCGGGCAAAAAGTCGCCTTCGGCATGCAACAAGCGGTAGCAATTGGTTCGTGCTGGATCGAGCAAGCTGCTTCGTAAAGTCTTGGCTCGGGCTATTTTCTCGTACCAAAACGCATCGTCGAAGGCCTCCACAGGCTGCCGGTTGAAGCTGAAGATGCGGCAACAGATCTGGCTTTTCGGTGAAAAAAAGCCATAGCCTAGCAACTGGTGGTTGTTGTCGGTCACAGCCACGATATCGCCATTGGCGGCTTCGGGCCAACTTTTCACGGCGCCCGAAAAAACCCAAGGGTGACGATTTAGTATGGAGCGGTCGCGGCCGCTTTTGAGGACGAGAGCAGGAAACATGGGGCAAAAGTACGTTTCTCCCCGCGATGTTGGTGTTTTTAGCCGCCGAGTGTTAGCAATAGGGCTTGCAGCACCAGTGCGCCGTCGACACCCGCCGAAAAGGCAAGGTCGTGCCCACTTTTGATGGCATAGCGTGTGGCCCAAGCGGCATACACCAAACTTAGGGCAAGCACCATCAAACGTAGGGGTGGTAAACCCGGAATAAGTAGGGCCAGTTGCAACAAAAGCAGCAGATAAGCCAGATATTCGGTGGGTTTGCGCCCCAGCAATACGGGCAAAGTGCGCATGCCGTGGCTGCGGTCGATGGGCTCGTCGCGCAGGTCGAAAGGCAAACACAGGGCAAGTACAAAGACGAAACGGCTCAAGAGCTCAGCATACAAACGCCCGTTGAACGGGTATCCAGCATCTACTACGGGTAACAGCACCCCCACAACGGCCCAAACATACGCGACAAAAACAGGTTTTAGCAGTCCCACCTTGCGCAACACAAATCGTTCTCCATCGGCCTTTTTCCACAAAGGCAGCGAATAGGCGACCGATACCACCCCCAGATGCAGCAGCCACAGCACGACATTGGTCGATAAACGAAAACTCAAGGCTACCCAAGCAATGCCGGGCAATACCGTAAAAATGGCCAATTCACGACGATGTTCGTGCAACCAGCGGTGCCGCGTTTGGTAGCTGTCGGCAAAGGCCAAACGTTCGGTATACCGATCGAGATTGTAGGTGAAAAGCGTAGCGAGGAATACGAAGACTAAAAGGGTTGGATTGGGCTCCAACTGCAAAACCACTGTGGTTTGCCAGGTTGTGGCCGCAGCTGCGGTGGCTATCCACAAATTGCCGTAAAACAGGGTGTATAGGAGTCGTTGGAGCATGCTAACGCTGACAAACCGAGCGGAAATTACACCTTTCGCAACGTTTTGGATCATCGGTTTGCGAAAATTCGGTACCAGGATCCAGGAGCTCGGCGATCCATTGTTTGAGCAGCGCCTCAAAATCGTGAAGCAAATCGCGCCCCAAGCGGTTGCTGCCGTTCAGCTGGAGACTTCCTAAGCCGCTGTTCAACTGCCGAAAACTCCAGATGCCCGATTGCACATCTGTTTCTTCGGGGTGACTTTTGAGGTACAACCATGCATAGGTCATGAGCTGTAGCGCCTTTTGGTTGTCGGGCTTTACGAGCTCGTCGAGGCTGCCGAGCTGTACTTCTTTGCTATCGAATTTCCCGGTTTTGTAGTCGGTAATGCGCAGCTGCCCGTTCAATCGATCTACCCGGTCGATGGTGCCCTTGATGTATACCGTGGCGCCTTCAAAATCGAGGGCCTCGCGACATGCGAGCTCACTAGCTACTAGCTCGAGGCTGCCTAGCCCTGCTTCGAGCTGCTGCTGCTCGGCGGCGAAGAAGCGCTCGAGATAATCTTCACACACCCGCCTGATGAGCAGGTTGAGGCCTTCTTCGGTGGGTGCATTTTTCATTTCTTCGGCCAGCGCCTCCTCAAAGAGGGTGGAGAGCTGCTGCTTTCGCTCCAAGAAGGGGGTAAGTTGTAAGGGCTGGCCCAGCAGCGGCTCGTAAAAGGCTTCGAGGGTATGGTGCAGCACATTGCCGATGCTGCGCGCATCGAGCTGCTCCTCCAGCTGGTCGGGCTCTTCGAGGCGCTCGAGTTGTGCAAAGGCAAATTTGAGTTTGCAGTCGAGGTACTGACTCAGCGCCGTTGGCGCGAGCCCCCGTTCCAAGCGCTCCCGCAGCAGCCGCTCAATGCGGTCATCGCGGCGCACGGTGAGGTTCAATGGCTCCAACGAGTTGGCGCGGAAGTCGGGCTGAAATACACGCTCGCGGAGCGTGAGCTGTGGCAAGCCACGCGCTTCGTAACGTAGCTGTTGCAGATAGCGGCTAATTTCACCTGCACCAAAATCGTCGGTGCTGGCATTCCAACAAATCACCAGCGCGCTGGCACGTTGCAACAGCCGGTAAAAATGGTAGGCGATAACGGCTTCCTGCTCACGTGGGCCCGGCAAGCCAAAGTTGAACCGTACGGTACTGGTAAGCATGCTGCCCACGCCGGCACGGGCGGGAAGTTTGCCTTCGTTGGCGCCCACGATCAAAATGCGCCTGAAATCCAAAGCGCGGGTTTCGAGCAAGCCCATCAGCTGCAAACCTGCGAGCGGCTCGCCCAAAAAGTCGAGGGTTTCCTGGCTGCTCAAACTTTGCCACAAGCGCCGCAGGAGCACCCAGTCGTTGCCGCTGTCGGTATCGGCAAGCAGACCTTCCATGCGCCGAAGCAGACTGATCAATTGCAGACAAAGCTGCTGCTGCAAGGCGTCGGTTCCGCTTTGGTCGGCCAACTGCTCGAGCAGGGGTACCACCGCTGCCGGAAATTCGCCAGCGGTAAGTGTTTGATGACCGAGCAGTGAAGCGAGCGCTGGTAGCTCCTCGGTTAATGCTGCTTCGAGCACAGCAAAAGGGATGCGCACGCGGCGGCTTTCGATGAGATCGTTTTGCAGCTCCGAAAATTGACGCCGCTGCAACAACGGTAGTCCCAACAGCGGCATGAGCTCGTGGTAACCATAGATGGGTTGCCCTGCTTTATCGAAGCTGCGGTTACCGAAAAGTTTGAGCAGCAGCCCTACCAAGGTGGAGGCTTGTCCCAGGCGGGTAGGGTAACCCATGGTGATGTTCACCTGCTCAATGCCGGCTGGCAAACTGTTGAGCATGGGCACCAGCAACTGCTCGTCGGCCAGGAGCACGAGGGTATGTTCGAGTTGCGGGTCGGTAGCTTGCCAGTCTGCCAACTGTGCAGCCGCTGCCTTTACCTGAGCTACCGTTCCCGGACATTGCACCAAATCGATCGTTTTTGCCTCCAGCCAATGCTGCGGGGGCGTGTAATTGCCCCACAGGGCTTCGTTTTCGCGGTGTCGGCGCATAAACAGGCCGGCTTCGTGCTGGTCGCGATCTACATAATAACTATCGGCATCCCAGCGTATTTGTGCTTTCCCGGCCTTGCTCAGCACGGAGAAAATGCGATTTTCGGCCGAGTTTAAGGCGTTGAAGCCGCAAAACCACCATTGTTCTTGTGCACTGAGTAGAGGGTGTTGGTGTATGCTTTCGGCCAACAAGCGCGCGGCCAAGGCTGGATATACCTTTCCTTCTGCTTCGAGCTCCTGCCGCAAGCGATGGTAGAGGCTGCCCAGCTCGCGGTAAAAATTCAGAAAATTCTGTTCGTATTCGCTCAGCTCGCCTCGGTCGGGTTGCCACAATTCGATGGCTTTTTCCTGATTCAGAAATCGAAAAACGTCGTCGGCATCCAACAAATAGTTGTCAACTTCGGCAAAGTCGCGCAGCAGTCCCTGCCCCCAGCTGCTAAAGCTGGTGAAGCCTTCGTCGCGCTGCGGCAGCAGTTCGCGGTAATGCCGGTACAAGCGGAAAAGCAGCCGCACCGGATCAACGGGCTCGAGCTGGCTTTGCCGGTAAATCCAGTCGTTGAGGGTATAGATGCGCGGGGCGAAGGCGGGTTGTTTCAGCTCTTCCTGCAGGGCCGCCCGAAAGTGCACGCCGGCACGTCGACTGGGAAACACCAAGCCAACCGTATGCAGCTGCTGACCATGCGTGGCTAGCAGTTCACGGGCAATTTCACGCAAGAAAGTCATGCTGCTAAAATGCGCAATTATTTAGCTTTTGCGAAAGGCCGGCCTCGCTTTGTTATTTCCTGCTTCTTTTTTGGGTACGGCCGAAACACCACCCCATGGCTGTAGTTTTTCCTGTATCTTAAGGTCGTGTTTAACTACCTGCTCCTTCTCTTGCTTGCACTCGCCGTGCATACCCGACTGCAGGGGCAAGACAGCCTGTGGGTGGGCACCTCCACCAGCATTCGGGCTTTGGCGGTAATCGACGAACAACATTGGTGGTTTGGCGGCAGCAAGGGCTGGCTAGGGCGTACCACCAATGCCGGCCAGAGCTGGCAAAACAGTCAACCCTTAAGCGATTTGGTAGATTTCCGTTGCCTGCATGCTTTTTCGGCAGAAGAGGCCGTAGCGGCAGTTTCGGGGCAGCCTGCGGTGATCCTGCACACCTCCAACGGTGGCAAAAGCTGGGAGGAAGTTTATCGCGCTGCCGATACCACCACCTTTTTCGATGCTATCTCGTTTTGGAACAGCCGCGAGGGCTTGCTGTTTGGCGACCCCGACCGGAACGGCCGACTGGTGCTGCTCCGCACCTCCGACGGCGGCCGAAGCTGGGAAAGTTTACCCGATGCGCAACGGCCTATTTTTGCTCCCGGCGAAGCAGCCTTCGCTGCCAGTGGCACCGCCATGGCCGTGGCTGGCGACAGCACGGTGGTGGTGGTGAGCGGAGGAAGCATGAGCCGCTTGTGGTACAGCCGCAACCGCGGGGCGAGCTGGCAACACATCCGCACCGACATCCCCAACCCGGCCTTGGGTGGGCCACATCTTCTTTTCCCCGACACTTTGTCACCACTAAGCGCTTTTATACTTCATGGCGAACCTAGCCGCGGGGCCTTTTCGGTGGCCCTCACGGCCGATAGCCAGTGGGCCATCGTAGGTGGCGACTACCGCATCGACAGTTTGCGGCTCGGCCATGTAGTCACCAACCAATACGGCCAATGGTGGCGGCCGCGAACCCCAACGCGGGGCTATCGCGAGTGTGTGCTGCCCCTCGATACCTTTTTGTGGGTAGCTACGGGACCTTCGGGCACCGACATCAGCTGGAACGGCGGGCTCGACTGGTTTGCGCTCAACTCAATTGGCGGTATGCATGTAGCCAAAGCATTGGGCAAAAAAGGAATACTCTTGGCGGGCAACAGGGGTAAGCTGTGGCGGTACAGCACCCTTCCGGCTAAGCCTGTGAAGGCCTGGCAACCCCAAACCAAGCTCGGCAAAGAAGTGTATGCCGGCCAGATGCAAAACTTTGAAAAGAAACTGTTTCGTGAGCTCAAACGCCACAGGAGGGGCAGTAAAGACCAATATGGCTACTCCAATTTTGGTCGTGCGTACAAGCATTTGGTGCACTATTTACAAAAGCAGGAAGGCGTAAGTCGGGTGTGGGTAGATAGTTGTGGCGCCCGTTTGCTGCTGTACCCCGCCTTTGGCCGCATTTCGTTTGAGGTAGAAACACTTGCAGGTTCACAAACCTATGTGTTGGGTTTTCGCGAAGGCAAGGTATACCGCTGCGGCTGGTTGCGCCATCGTTTGGGGTTGGCCACCACCCGTGACCGACTTACGCAGCCCAAGCTGGTCGTTTCGCCCGATGCCGCACGCTGGGCGCACCGATTATGCGAATGGGAACGCTGATTCCGTTATATTCGCAACATGGCCGAAATTCAGCTCTCACCCGAACAATTGGCATTGCCCGGCAGCCTCGATCTGCTGGCGCGTCAGGTCGTTGAAGGTTTTATCACCGGGCTGCACAAAAGTCCCTACCATGGTTTTTCGGTCGAGTTCAGCGAACATCGCCTCTACAATACGGGCGAAAGCACCCGCAATATCGACTGGAAATTGTATGGCCGCACCGAGAAGCTCTTCGTGAAGCGCTACGAGGAAGAAACCAATCTCCGCTGCCAGCTGGTCATCGATGCTTCGGCCTCGATGTATTTTCCGGTAGATGGAGCCTCCAAACTGCAGTTTAGCCTATTGGCGGCGGCGAGCCTCATGCATTTATTGCACAAGCAGCGCGATGCGGTGGGTTTGGCGGTGTTTGGAAACGAGCTCGAGCAGTTGATCAAAGCGCGGGGCTCAGTAGCCCACCAAAAATTGTTGCTGTACGAAATGGAGCAGCTGCTTCGCCGCGAACGCCGTCAGCAGCCCACGCGAGCCGTTGAGGCCCTGCACACCATCGCCGAAGCCATTCACAAGCGGTCGCTGGTGGTGCTCTTCAGCGATATGTTCGATGCCGGTACCGACCGCGAGCAGTTGTACGAGGCCTTGCAACATCTGCGCTACAACAAACACGAAGTGATTTTATTCCACGTGGTTGACCAAGCTCACGAGCTGGAGCTTAGCTACGACAACCGGCCACATATTTTCGTCGACATGGAAACCGGCGAGGAACTCAAGCTTAACCCGGCACAATTCCGCGACGCCTATGCTGAGGCAACGGCGGCTTACCGCAAAGAATTGCTGCTCAAATGTGGTCAGTATGGCATTGAATTTATCGAGGCCGACATCAACCAAGGCTATCGGCAGGTGCTGCTTCCTTACTTACTCAAGCGCAGCCGGATGCTGTAAATCCCCTTACGCTTTTTCGCTGGCCAATTGAGCGCGTTTACGGGCACGTTGCTTAAACAAGGCGTTCACAAACAAGGTGCTCAAAATGATGAGGGTGCCCGCATAAAATTGACCTGTCATTTTTTCGCTGTCGCCAAAGATAAAAAAGGCCAATACAATGCCGTAAATCGGCTCCATATTGATAGAAAGCACAAACGTATAGGGCGAAACGTGCTTCATGAGCCGTATGCTCGCAATAAACGGATAGGCCGTACACACAACCGCCAGGAGCAGCAAATAAAGGCCGTCGTTTTCGCCCAGCTGCATGGCAGGACCAAAACTATTGGTAGCGGCCATAAACAGGCTCAAGCCTCCTATACCCCCCAGCATTTCGTAAACCGTTACCGCTGGTGCGGCATGTTTTTGCGCGTACTGTCCGTTGATTACCGCAAAAAGTGCCGACAAAGCCGCCGAAACGATGGCCGTGATCATTCCGCCAACATACTGTGTTTCGAACGAAAAGATGAGGTAGAGGCCAGCAATCGAGCTCAAGCCCAAAAGCAACTCGTACCAAATGATCTTACGTTTGTAGAATAGCGGTTCGAAGATGCTGGCGAAAAAGGCCCCACTCGAGATACAGGCCAAGGTCACCGATACGTTCGAAATTTTGATGGCGTGGTAAAAGGTCACCCAGTGCGCCGCGATGATGAGCCCGGTGAGCGCCATGCCGATGCGTTCTTTGCGCGAAATGTTCAGCGATAATTTTTTGACCCGGGTAAATCCATACACAACCAGTACAGCTACCACCATGCGGTACCACACCAATTGCAACGCCTCGAGGGTGATGAGCTTACCCAGTATGGCGGTAAAGCCCCAGATAAACACAACAAAATGAAGTTCGGCAAGTGCCTTACGGTTATTTGGGTGCGACACGGTAGAAATAGATGCTTAAAGTTCCGAAGAGTATGTTGGGCGTCCACGACGCCAGAATAGGGGGCAGGTTGCCCTTGGTGGCGAAGGTTAGGGCAAAGCGCATCATCATGATGTACACAAAACACAAGCCCACCCCAATGCCTAGCTGCAGGCCAATACCGCCCCTTACCTTACGCGACGACAACGATGCGCCGATGAGGGTGAGGATAAAGGCCGAAAATGGAATGCTTACCCGGTTGTATTTTTCGATGAGGTAAGCTTCGATGCGGGCATTGCCTTTGGTTCGTTCGCGGGCGATGAGTTCGTTTAGCTCGCGGTTGTTGAGCAAGGCAGCATCTTCTACCAGCGGCCTACCGAAATCGGTAGGGGTAAAGCCCATGGCGGTATCCATGTAGGGGATGCTGCGCACTATTTCGTCGAGGTCGCCGAGGATGATACGCTCGCTGCAGCCTTCAAGCCGCCATTTTTGTATGGCCGGCTGCCACTGTATGCGGTCGCACATGAGCTTGCTCTGCAGTTTGCCGTTGATGAATTTCTCGAGCGAGAAACGAAATCCCGAGCTGTCGGGACTGCTATACGTTTCGAGATAGGCTTGTGTGCCGGGCTTGAGCTGAAAGTGAATGTTGCGTTTGCTGAAGTAGAATTTGTCGCGGATGTATTTGTTCTCGAAATCGATCCGCTTTTTGTTGGCGGGTGGCAGCACCCAGCCGCTGAGGTACCAATTGCCCACGGCGATGAGGGCTGCTGCAAATAAGTAGGGACGCAAAAAGCGCCAATAGGTGGTGCCGCTGCTGAGTATGGCCACTATCTCGCTTTTCGCTGCCATTTTCGAGGTAAAGAAGATAACCGCGATGAAGACAAAGAGCGGCGAAAAGAGATTCGCGAAGTAGGGGACGAAGTTGAGGTAGTAATCGAATACAATTTCGTTGGCCGGGGCATGGCGCTGTAACATGCCGTCGATTTTTTCGGTCAGGTCGAAAACCACCGCTATCGCTATAAAAATGGCGATGGCATACACGAATGTGCCTAAAAATTTACGGATGATATACCAGTCGAGCAGTTTCACGCGAGTACAAAGATGCCATTTTAACGCTGTATTGCACAGTCTTGCCGCTGTTGAACGTGCGATTGTGTAAATTGGTGCCATGAATCGATTTTTCTGCTTGTTGAGCGGCATGCTCTTGCTCGCTGCCTCCGCCTCGGCGCAGGTCACCTTCCGCATCACCCAAGTTCCGGCGTACACCCCGCCAACGGCACGTATTTACATGGCCGGAAGTTTTAACGGCTGGAATCCGGCAAGTGCCAGCCATGAGCTCATCCGCCAGCCCGACAGCAGCCACAGCCTCACCCTGCCCGCCGGTACGGGTACCATACAGTTTAAGTTCACGCGGGGCAGCTGGGCCACGGTCGAAGGCAACGCCAGCGGCACACAGCTCCCCAACCGCAGCTTTACCTTCGGTACCGGTACGAGTGTGAACCTCACCGTAGCCAGCTGGGAAGATTTGCATAGCGGTGGTGGTGGAGGTGGTGGCGGCGGAACGGCCAACGCCCAAGTACGTATCCTCACCGATACGTTTTACATGCCGCAGCTCAACCGCAAGCGCCGCATTTGGTTGTACCTGCCACCCAATTACGACAGCTCGTCGGCACGTTATCCGGTCATCTACATGCACGACGGACAAAACCTCTTCAACAGCGCCACGGCTTTTGCTGGCGAGTGGGAGGTCGACGAAACCTTGAGTAGGCTGTTTGCCGCCGGCGATCCTGGCGCCATCGTGGTGGGCATCGACAACGGCGGTGCCAGCCGCATCAACGAATACAGCCCCTGGGTAAATGCCCAGTATGGCGGCGGGCAAGGCGATGAGTACATGGACTTCATCGTGCAAACCCTCAAGCCGTATATCGATAGCCGCTACCGTACCGACACCAGCCGCGCCCGCACGGGGCTCATGGGCTCGAGCATGGGCGGACTCATCTCGCAATACGGCGGCGTGGCCCACCAGCAGGTATTTGGACGTATGGGCATTTTTTCGCCTTCACTCTGGTTCAGTAACCAGGTGTTTAGTCAAATTAGTACGACGGGGAAGCAGTTCGATCAGCGCTACTACATTTTGGCAGGTGCCAACGAAAGCAGCACCCTGGTGCCGCTCTGCAACCAGCTCAAAGGTGCCCTCGAGGCCAACGGATGGGCACCCAGCGATGTGCAGCTGGTGGTAAAGGCCGATGGACAACATAGCGAATGGTTTTGGCGCAGGGAGTTCGAAGCGGCGTATTTGTGGCTGTTTGGTATCAACAGCAGTGTGGCGGTAAATGAGCCACTGAGTTTAAAGGTGTACCCCAATCCGGCTAGCGAACTGTTGCGTGTAGAACTGCCGCAGGAGGCCGCCTCATATTACGAAATTTTAGATGCCCTGGGGCGCAAACAAAGTGATGGCAGTTTGCAACCCGGCGACAGCATTGCCATCAACCAATTGCAGACAGGCTGGCATTTGTTGCGTGTAAAACAAAACGACACCTGGTACCAAAGCCGATTTGTGAAACGTTGACGGGCTAGCCGTTTCGAAAGTTTGCAAGAAACAGGGCGTATTGCAGAAATATTGCAAATTCTGGGTTATTGCAAAAAAGCTGCAACGGCAGATCATTCAACCAACTATTGGCATAAGGAGTTGGGATGGTTTTTACTCAACTAGCACCCGCTCAACAGCAATCGTTTTGTGGTTTTGGTCGATGAGAGAAACAATGTACAGGCTGTTTTTGGGCCAAGGTGTCAGGTCAATGTGCATGGAAGTTCCATCGAACGTGGCTTGATACACGAGCTGTCCGAGGCTGTTTCGAACCATTACCCCTAAGGTACCCATTGCTGTAGCGTTTTCGTGGGCGATAAATAGGCTTTCACGGGCAGGGTTCGGGTAAATGCGAAGCTTAGGCTGCGTAAGCTCAAGCTGCGAAGCGGCAAAACCTACCTGAAAGACACTGTCGTATTGCAGCAGGGTAGCGTCGAAGCCGCTGTACGGACAAATACTTCCTTGGTGGTATTCCAGTTTGAGCCGATACCGCCCGGCGGCGAGGGGTGCAATTTTGAGCGTATCGATGCTTCTGCAGGGGGTAGAGTCGCCATAACCGCAAAATAGCGGCATGGCAAATAAGGTGGTATCGGTGAGTGAAGTGTAAAATTCTATCAGGCCATAGCTGCAATTACCCAGAAAAGAAAAGTCGGAAAACAAGTAAATGGTATCGTTGGCTCGGGGCTGTGGGGGCCACATATACAGCCGATTTAAAGTCTGAGCCGTTCCATGCAGCGAAAAGCACAAAAGAAGCGCTGAAAAAAGCAGTGACTTTTTCATTTTACTTGGCGATTAACGAATTCGATGACAAGTTAAGCCAATTGGGTTGAGTTTGGTGATGCGGAAGCGGGAAGGGAGGGGATTAACATGTAGCTGGTACTTCTTCCGCCGGCAGCTTCTTTCTGCAAAATTTGTTTGTCGATTAAATCGTTGATGTCGCGAATGGCCGTGTCTTTGGAACATTTTGCAAGTTTAGCCCATTTGGTGGAGGTAAGCTTCCCTTCAAATCCATCGAATAGCCTATTCAGCAGCTTGGTTTGTCTTTCGTTAAAGGTAGTGGTGCTATGAGCTGTCCAAAAGGCCGCTTTGCTCAGTACGCTGTTCAAGGACGCTTCCGATGACTTAACTGCCGCTATCAAACAGTTGAGAAACCATTTCATCCAGTTGGTTATGTCTAAAGTTCCTTTTTGGGTGTTTTCAAGGATGTCGTAATAGGCCGTCCTTTCGAGACGTATTTGCGCCGACATGCTGTAAAAGCGCTGTGTACTTTTATCCGACTGTGCCAACAGCCGATCGGTAATGGCCCTGGCGATTCGGCCATTTCCATCCTCAAAAGGGTGAATTGTCAAAAACCAAAGATGGGCAACGGCCGCTTTGAGCACCAAATCGAGCTGCGTAGGGGCATTCAACCATGCCAGAAAACGGGCCATTTCAGAGGCTACTAGGCTAGCGTTGGGTGCTTCGAAATGAACTTTTTCCATGCCTAAAGTGCCAGAAACCACTTGCATGGGGCGGGAACTGTTGTAGCGCCATTGCCCAAGCTGAATGGTATAAATTCGGCTTCTCTCGCTTGGAAACAGCCACGAATGCCATGCAAAAAGTCGCTCATCAGTAAGTGGAACAAAACAATGTTGGGTGGCATCGAGCAGCATCGCCACCACACCGTCAACATGTCGGTCGGAACCACTCAACCCAGCGATGTCTAAACCTAACTGACGTGCTATTGACGACCGTACCTGTTCAAGATTTAAGTGCTCTCCTTCAATTTCCGACGATTTAACCACATCTTGGGTCAAGGTTGCCAGAAGCGCCTCACTTTGCAACTCAAAGCCCAACGATTCTATCTTCCCCATCCACCGACCTTGCAAGTTCCGTACTTCACCGAGCAAATTGATGATTTCTTCGGTTTGCCAGTACACATTCGGCCAATCGGGCAGTTGATGGATGTACATATTTATTCGTTGCAATTTGTGCAATGAATATAGTGGTTATTCGTTGCATTTTGCTATTCATCGCGAAGTTTACAACGAATAGGGGTATTGGAGGTTGGTGCTGAAAATTTAAACAAGAATAACAAAAGGGCATTTGTCATACCGTGTGTATACAAATGCCCTTATCATCTTTCCTTTACCACCAGCCAAACATGTAAAGGGAGTTGCTCATCGCCCGTAGCTCAACCTACTACTTTGGCGCGTACACACGGCTGATGAATTCCCTCACGGCAACAGGTTTCCTGCCCAGTAGCCTTTCTAAATCAGTGCTAACACCATCCAATTCGCCTTGGGCTTGCGCAACGGCAAAACTCGAAAATATCCCTACCGCTTCTGGGGGCAGACCATAGCCAAGGAGGGTTTGTTCATAGACTTCGGCAGTTGGTGAAGTATAGCCAATGGTCTTAGCGCTGACTGTGGTAATGATTTGTGCTATTTCGGCATACGATACAGCCTCGTTGTTGGTGAAATGATATTCTTTTCCTTCGTGACCGGAAGTAGTTAAAATGATTGCAGCGGCCTCGGCCATTTCAGCGCGTAAAACTGCACCAACCTTCCCCGATTCTGCTGGCAGATAAATCATACCGCTATCGAGTACCGACTCCCCTATAAATCCAGGTAAAAAATCCATGTATAAGTTGTTTTTCAAAATGGTAACTCCCAAACCGCTTTCCTTGAGCCATTTTTCGGTTTGTATGTGCGATTGAGCTACCAACCATAAGGGAGATGTTTCGCTTTCATTTTTGCGCTGAAAACTCGTATAAACTACATGCTTCACGCCTGCGGCTTTGGCCGCTTGAACAATGTTCTCATGCTGCGAAAGCCGCTTCACAAGGTCACTCCCAGAAACGAACAGTAGTTTTTCTACTCCGTTTAATGCACTTAGCATGGATGCATAATCGTCGTAATCGCCATGAGCGATGTCAATACCTAACTGAGCGAGATTTTCGGCATCGTGGCCCGAACGGACAAATGCACGAATACGATTTGCGGGAATACCATTTTGTAAGAGAAAATGAATACTGGTTGATCCAAAATGCCCGGTTGCTCCTGTTACTAGAATCATTTTTTGTTGATTTTAAATTTTTTGACTACTTTAGTTACACGAAGTAACTAATAATAGAAATAAAAGGTAACTGGTTACTTTTGGGTAACTTTAAATTAAGTGGTAACAAAATGGTAACTAAAGAGTCGCCTGGTCCCGAACTGCAATGCCCGGTAACTGCGATGCTCCAGTTTATTGGCGGAAAGTGGAAGCCCGCGATTTTATATTGTCTGAAGTCAGACACCCGACGCTTTGGTGAGATAGCAGCACGAATACCTTCGATTTCAAGAAAGGTGCTAACCGACCAACTCAAGGAGCTTGAGGCAGACCAATTGATTGTTCGTATGGAGTACAAAGAAATACCGCCTAGGGTTGAATACGCGTTGTCGGAACTTGGAAAAAGCATGGCACCCGTGCTTGCCGAAATGGAAAAGTGGGGCACTGAGCACATTCTCAATAAAAAATCGTCCAGCTAAACCCTTTCCCAAAGAGCCTCTAACTTGGTGAGGAACGAAAAAATGCTAGCAAGTAAAATTGGTAAGCTTTAGGTGTTGCCACCGGTCAGCCGTTTTCGACCGAAGAAATTACGTTAGGCCGAAAGCGAGCGGATAATGCTCATAATGATGAAGCTAGATCCTAGTTTATAGCGCTACTTCTTCGCGTTTGGGTTGTAAAATGACCAAGCAACTCCGAGCCGACTTCGGAGATTACCTCCTGTAAAATTGCTGTTTACATAAGGAGAGAGTTCAAATACCACTTGCAAATTTTTAAGCTGGGCGAATGGTTTAGCACGAAGCCCAAAATCAACGAAGTATCCGTTGCTAATGGGTAAGTTGGAATAGGCATTCATCGGGTTGAAGTTCCAGCCAAGACCATTATAATAATTCACTTTTTCGCGACGTACCACGTTGAGCTTTGGAGAAAACTCCATATTCATGTTCGAAAAGAAGGTGTTGGTTTCGAGCTTATAATCGATAAACACCAGTTTATCCACTGGGGTCGAAACCGACAAAATAGCTTGAAAAGGGAAATAACTCACGGCAACCTGACCATAGCCTGAGCTAAATAGAAGCAAACCGATAAGCGGTAAAAAAGCTCTTTTCATAAGGTTTGGATTAAGGTGCAGTAAGCAGGTTTGGGTAAATACGTATCGTCGAAGAGCAGTGGATAATCTTGTCGATTGTAAAAACTACGAATCCAACTGTTTTTATCGCTAATGCCCCAAAAGGTGATGCCGTATTGGTAGCGCTTGGCTACTTGATTGTAATGCGATACCACGCTGCCCAAACGCTGCGCTTGTACGTTAAAAAAGGACGTTCCCGATGCGAGGGTTTTACCTTGTGGGTTAACCGCAATGTCGAATTCCGACACATGCAGCAGGTAGTGGTTGCTCGTTATTTCTTGAAAGGCTTCCGCAATTTGCGAGGGTTCGGGATAGGTCGTGCTGATATGCATTTGAACACCAATGCCGTGAACACGTATACCCCTGCTCCTGAGCGTATTCATTAAAGCCAATACACCTTTTCGCTTGACTGGATTCGATTCCAAATTGTAGTCGTTGTAAAACAATAGCGCATGGGGGTTGGCTTCTTGCGCAAAACGAAAGGCTTTTTCGATATACCCTGGGCCAATTTTTTGTTTCCAGATGCTATTTCTTAAGGTACCGTCCTCGTTAAAAGCTTCATTCACCACGTCCCAGGCGGTAACACTTTGGTTAAAATGCGATACGATGGTTTGTATATGCACTTTTAAGAGTTGTTCCCACTCGGCAGCCGTACCACCATAATTCGATATCCAAGCAGGCAATTGGTTGTGCCAAACGAGCGTGTGGCCGTGTAAACGTTTGTTGTTCGCTACGCAGAAATTGACAAAACTATCTGCTTCCGTCCAATGAAAAACACTTTCAGCCGGGTGTAAATACTCGGCTTTAAATATATTTTCTGGTGTAAAGCCGTTGAACTGGCGAATGGCTAGTTTACGATAGGTCGAATCGTTGCGCAAGGCCTCGTAATCGATAGCAGTGCCAATGGGGTAGGCTGCATATGTATAGATGCCGGTTTCGTCGGTACAGGAGCTTACGACCTTTTCCCTCGTACAGCCCAAACTCACAACCAGCAGCAGAAGCCCTAGCATGAGGCGTAACGTACGGAGCGTGGCCGCAAGTCGATCTTTGCCTGCAGGATAAAGGCTTTTCAGCATACAGCTGTCTGTTCCCGTTTAAGGGTAATCCAACTAATTTGAATCGTGAATCGGTTTGCCAAGTGTCTTCCCATTTATTTGGAATACGGAATTCCCGTACGATTCGTTGGGTACTTCTTGGGGGCTAGCCGTTCATGCTATTGCACCACCAACTTTCGCACAATGCGGTAGCCTTCGTGGCGAATGGTCAGGTAGTACACACCGCTGGTGTTGAGCTCGGTATGGAAATGCGCATCTCCCTCGAGTTGGAGGCTTTTATTAAGCAGCAACTGCCCGGTAATGTTGCGTAATTCCAGCTGCAACCATTTGCCGTTGAGGCTTTCGCCCTGCAGGTAAATGCTACCGTTACGTTCGAGCAGGGTAGGAAATACTTGGAGGTCGGCAAAAAAAGCTTCATCCACCGAAGTAGCCGTGAAATTGGTAGTTTGGAAAGTGCTGCGCGTACTGGTAGGGTTGCCGCAAAAATCGGTTTCGTTGTAAGCCGTTACTTCCCACTGGTAGCTGCGGTTGGGCCTGAGCTTATTGTGCCCATGAAAATAGCTGGTTTGTCCCCCGCGAATGATGGTGTCGAGATCAACCACTACGCCGTTCGATAGCGCCCGCAAGCGGTAAATGGTAGCGCCCGGAACCGGATCCCAGGCGAAGGTGGTGAAGTTCGGGTGCAGGCCGGTGGCGCCATTGGCGGGCAACGTGAGCACCGGAGCGCTGTTGATCGAGGGCTGCACCGGGCGACGTAAAAAGGTGAGGTAACCCCGGTCGTTGGGCGTTTGCAGGGTCGAGCGGCAGGCTGCCATCTGCTCGTCGGTGAGGCGTGTACGACAGGCGTCGCCGGCATACGACATCAGCAAGCTGCTGTCGGGCCAGAAAAAGTCGCCGTTGAGGTCGGTATCGCCTGCTGCGGGCGAGTAGGTACAACCCCAGCGTGCACCACGTTTGTCGGCCTTGGTGTCGCAAAAGCGGTCGCCGGCATTGTAGCAGTTGGCAGGCAGGCGCGGGGGTGTTTCGTTGAAGTTGCGGGTTACACGCTCGCCCATCAGCGGATTGTTGGAGGTGCCATCGAAAGGATGCGGAAGCGACAAATAGTGGCCGGTTTCGTGCGAAAGCGTGGCGCCATTCATCACCGCGCTGTAGCTCATCACCGCGCCGCCTTGCCGAACACCCGTGCCGGGACCCGAATTGGGGTACCAGGCGTAGCCGTTTAACCCCCGCTGACCCAGGTTGGTGAAGTAGATGTTCATCACATACGGCTTGTTGTTGGCCGACATGAGCGAACTGATGCTGGTGCCGTCGGAAGCGTTGAGGATGGTGGAGTTGTTGTAATAAAATATTTGATCGGTGATGTAAAACTGAATTTTCGCGTCGGTATAACGCACATTCATGGTGCAGATGGCCGTAAATAAGTCGGCTTCACTCAAGGCCGCGGTACCGGCATCGCTGCGAATCATGTGCATTTGAATGGGTACGTAAATGATGGTGTCGTCTTCGGTGCGTGCTGCCACCAAGGCGGGAAGGTTGAGCCGCTCCAGGGCGTCGAGTATGTATTGTGGGGCAGGTTCGGTGCCACATTCCTGGGCCCGACCAACAAAAACCGTAAGGCTCAAAACGAGCGCAGCAAGTAATTTTTTCATCAAAGTACACGAGATCAGAGCTTAAATTTACGCATTTCGCGACATTTTGGGTGGGTGGAGGGCCTGCCCGATACTTTGTGACGCTAAAGTGACAAGATTAACTTTTAGGTTGAGCAGAGGTCGCTGTGATTTGTTGTTGCGGCAGCTTGCGCATCAACCGCTGAATTTTGTCGGCCCGCTGACGCACGTAGCTGCTGGGTTTGGCCGGATTACGTTTGATGGGCGAGGGCAGGATGGCAGCGATGAGTGCTGCTTCCCGTTTGTTGAGCTTTGCAGCCGGCTTCTTGAAATAGTGCTGTGCGGCGGCTTCGGCACCGTAAATGCCCGGCCCCATTTCTATCACGTTCAAATACACCTCCATGATGCGCTCTTTGCCCCAAAGCAGCTCAATCCAAACCGTGAACCAAGCTTCAAGGGCTTTGCGCAGGTAATTGCGGCCGGTGTAGAGGTACACATTTTTCGCCGTTTGCATGCTGATGGTGCTGCCGCCCAAAAGTTTGCGCGTGCCTTTTTGGTTGCGGACGAAAGCCCGCTGCATGGCTTTGAAGTCGAAACCGTAGTGTTGTTCAAAACGATTGTCTTCGCTCGCAATCACGGCCTGTACCAGCTGAGGCGATATTTTTTGAAGCGGTACCCAAGTGTAAGCGAAGCGGCCTTGCGATTTGTCGGGCTGAAAGTGGCGGATGAGCATGAGGGGCGTACCGGGTACAGGCAACCAACGGTAAGCGAGGGTGGTGAGCACCGTAAATCCGGTAAATGCCAAAAAAAGGCGCCAAAGCCAGCTACGCAATCGTTTCATCTTCCAAAAATGCAAAGAGACAGGGAGAAAAAAAGAAAAATGTACTTTAGCACGAAACCGTAGCATTAATACAACGGATTAAAATTTATTTGCAATGCGCACAAACCTTTTCCGAGCGCTCGTGTTGATATGAGAAATTCTGCGATATGAACAAACAAGTCGGTCTGGCCTTCCTGCTTCTCGTGTTGATAGCTTGGCTGAGTCTCGTTTCGCTAAATGCCACCACTTCTGTAAAAATGAAAGATTTTCATTCGCTCCAACTCACCACCCTCGAAGGGCAAACCATCGACTTCAGCAGCTTCAAAGGCAAGAAGGTGTTGGTGGTCAATACCGCCTCCGAATGTGGGCTCACCCCGCAGCTCGAAGCCCTCGAGCAGTTGCACCAAAAGTATGGCGACAAATTGGTGGTGATAGGCGTGCCTACCAACGATTTTGGCGGTCAGGAGCCGCTCGAAGGGGAGGCGATCAAAAGTTTCTGCGAACGTAACTACGGCGTAAGCTTTTTGATGCTCGATAAGGGCAACGCCCGGGGCAGCGACAAACACGAGCTGCTGCGCTGGCTCACCGAACGCCGCTACAACGGCAAACGCTCGAGCCGCATCTGGTGGAACTTTCAGAAGTACCTCATCAACGAACAAGGTGAGCTGGTAGATTATTTTCTGCCCATCACCGACCCCATGAGCAGCCGAATTACCCGTCACCTTGAAAACTGATCCACGCATAGCCCGCTGGGGACTGCTCATTGCCTTGGCAGTGCTTACCGCTTGGGGCGCTGGCCTCGCCTTTGCTTTGTGGCGGCCGCTCTCGACCACCGATCCCATCAGCTGGTTGTGGGTAGTGGTGCAAACCCATCTGTTTACCGGCCTTTTTATTACCGCCCACGATGCCATGCACGGTACCGTTTCGCCCAATAGGCGGGTGAACAATGCCGTAGGTGCCGTAGCGCTGGCCTTGTTTGCCCTCAACCGCTGGAAGGTGCTGCTGCCCAAACACCACGAACACCACCGCCATGTGGCAACCGAGGCCGACCCCGATTATGGCCCGCCGGCCTTCTGGCCGTGGTACTTCCGTTTTGTGACCACCTATGTGAGCCTTTGGCAGTTAGTGGGCATGGCCGTATTGTTTAATGTGGCCAAAATTTGGGTCGACGAGTACAAACTCATCCTCTACTACGTGGTGCCCAGTATCCTAAGCACCCTGCAGCTGTTTTATTTCGGCACCTATTTGCCACATCGCGGCGAGCATGCCGCCGATAACGTGCACAAAGCCCGCAGCCAGTCGAAAAACCACCTGCTCGCCTTCGTGAGCTGCTACTTTTTCGGTTACCACTACGAACATCACGATCAGCCCTGGTTACCCTGGTGGCTGCTGTATACAACCAAAAACGCCTAAATTTTTAGTCTTGCGCTACATTTTACTTTTTTTGATTCTTCCTGCGCTCTCTTTTGCGCAAAGCGGCGAAATCCGCGGTACGGTGAAAAATAAACTCACCAACGAAGCCATCCCCTTTGCCAACGTAGTGCTGCAAGGCACCACCACGGGATCTACCACCGACATCGACGGCAAATACAGCATCAAAAACCTGAAGCCAGGTTTTTACAACCTCCAGGTGAGCTATTTGGGCTTCAAAACCCAAACGGTATTTGAGGTGCAGGTGCAAAATTCCCGCCCAGCCATCGTGAATGTGGAGCTCGAAGAAGATGCCCGCAAGCTCGAAGCGGTAGAAGTAACCGCCTCGGCCTTTACGCGCGTTGAAGAAAGTCCCGTTTCGTTGCGCACCATCGGTGTGGCCGAAATACAACGTAACCCCGGGGGCAACCGCGACATCTCGCGCGCCATACAGTCGCTGCCCGGTGTGTCGAGCGGCGCCAGCTTCCGGAACGACATCATCATCCGCGGGGGCGCTCCCAACGAAAACCGCTTTTACCTCGATGGGGTGGAAGTGCCAACCATCAACCACTTCGCCACACAAGGCTCGTCGGGAGGACCGGTGGGCATCATCAATGTAGACATGATCCGCGAGGTCGACTTTTTTTCTGGTGCCTTCCCTGCCAACCGTGGCAATACCCTCAGCTCGGTGTTTGAGTTCAAACAAAAAGACCCACGCACCGACAAAACAGCCTTCAGGGGCATAATCGGCGCCAGCGATATTGGCCTGATTGCCGAAGGTCCGATTGGCGAAAAAGTGTCGTATGTGGTGTCGGCGCGGCGCTCGTACCTGCAGTTTTTGTTCAACGCCTTGGGCCTGCCTTTCCTGCCCACCTTCAATGGCTTTCAGGCCAAGGTGAAGTACAAAATCGACAACCAAAACGAGATAAGCTTTGTAGGCCTCGGCGCCATCGACCAGTTTGCCTTAAACAGCGGCTTGAACTTGAGCCTCGATCCGGCGCAAAACCCCGGCGTTGACAGTCAGCAGGTCAAAGAAGCCCGCTACATCCTCGCCAATTTGCCCATCAACACCCAGTGGAATTACACCAACGGCTTGGTGTATAAGCGCTACCGTAAAAATGGCTTCCATACGTTTGTGCTGAGCCGCAATATGCTCAACAATGTGGCCTATAAGCATGTGAACAACGACGAGAGTTTGCCACGCCTACTCGATTACCTGAGTCAGGAGAGCGAAAACCGCTTCCGCTACGAAAACCAGATACGGAGCGAAAACAACTTCAAAATCAACTACGGGGTAAACTTCGACCGGGCACGGTATTATGTGAACAACCGCAGCAAAGAGCTGGTGGGCGACTCGTTGGTCGATCGTATTTTCGAAAGTGAGTTGCGCATTAACCGCTACGGCATTTTTGGCTCGGTTACCCGCGGCTTTTTCAGCGAGCGGCTTATTTTGAGTGCAGGTCTTCGCCTCGACGGTAACGACTTTGGTCCGAGCATGAGCAACCCCCTCGAGCAGTTTTCGCCACGCTTTTCGGCCAGCTATGCCCTCACAGGTAACTGGAGCTTGAACTTCAATACCGGCAGGTACTACCAGCTGCCAGCATACACCGTGCTGGGCTTTCGCGACAACAGTGGCCGCTTGGTGAACCGCGACAACGGGGTGAAATACATAGGCGTTGACCATCTCGTGGCCGGTGTAGAATATTACAGCCGCAAAAGTTTCAAGTCGACCGTGGAAGTGTTTTACAAAAACTACTTCCAGTATCCGTTTTTGCTCGACCAAAACATCAGCTTGGCCAATTTGGGTAGCGATTTTGGGGTAATTGGCAACGCGCCCGTGGTGAGTACCAGCAACGGCCGCAGTTACGGTATTGAGTACTTGGCACAGCAGAAGTTGTACAAAGGCTTTTACGGCATTTTGGCGTATACCTGGGTACGTAGCGAATTCCAGAATGCCACGGGGCAGTACATCTCCTCGGCTTGGGACAACCGCCATATTTTGACCCTCACCGGCGGTAAAATCTTCAAAAACAACTGGGAGGTGGGTGTTCGTTACCGCTATGTGGGCGGTGGGCCGGCTACACCTTTCAGCGACCTTACCCTCCGCCGCGACGTATGGGATCAAAACAACCGCGGCATACTCGATTTCCAACGCCTCAACAGCTTGCGTAATGGCGCTACCCAGCAGCTCGACATCCGCATCGACAAAAAGTGGAGTTTCGAACGTTGGGCCCTGAACTTTTACATCGACGTGCAAAACCTCCTGAATCAGGTTACCACCTTACAGCCGCAATTGGTGGCCCAGCTCGATCCGGCCACAGGCGCACCCATCGTTGACCCGAACGACAACAGCCGCTACCTGCCCGATTTTATCCCCAATACTGCAGGAACGCGTTTGCCAACCATCGGGATTATTGTCGACTTTTAAGCAATCGGTCGATTTCCGACCACAATTCGTCCGGCTTTTGGCCTGCCAATCGGGCAGCGTTCACAGGCCGGGCGTTTTTGCTTTTGGAGAGTTTTTGTCCGTTGGCATCGTGCAGGAGCGGCAAATGGGTAAACTGGATTTTGGCAAAGGCAGGTCGCTCAAGCACTTGGGCCAGCCACAGCTGTAGTACGGTGGAGGGCAGCAGGTCTTCGCCCCGCCAAACGGTATCGATGCCGAAGTACAAATCGTCGGCGAGCGATGCCACTTGGTAGGCCGGTAAACCCTCTTTGCGGCGCACCACCGGATCGGGCAGCAGGGCGGCAGCATCGAGCTGTAAGGTTCCCAGGCGGCTATCGGTAAACTGTACGGGTGCTTTTAGGGGCAAACGCAGGCGCCAAGCGCAGCCGGCCGTGTTGAGCGGTAGATTTTGGGTTCGGCAGCGGTGCTGGCGGGTGTTGATGCCCGTGCCTAGGAGTTCGGTGCGCGAACAGCCACAAGCATATACCAACTTTTGCTGTACCAGTTCGTCGAGCAATTGGGCGTACAGCGGTAGGCGCAGGTGCTGCGACCAGTGCTGATTGAAGGCAGCCACCGATTGGGGGCCTTCGTCCCAGTCAATTCCCAGCCACTGTAGGCTGTCGAAGATATCGGCAAGGTATTCGGGGCGTTTGCGTTCGGCATCGAGGTCGTCGATGCGTAGCAGCAGCTGCCCCCCATGCTGCCGGCAGTGGCGCCAGCTGGCGGCAAAAACGAGGAGGTTGCCCAGATGAAGGAAGCCACTGGGTGTAGGCGCCAATCGGGTTTTCATTGGCTGCTGCTGGTGCGCTGGCGGGCTTCGTCGGTGAGGGCCATGGATTTGCTGCGGGTGATTTTTTTGATGTAGGCTACTTTGCGGAAGCGCAGGGCGCTCCAATCGTCGTCGATGGCCACTTGCCTCACCGGTTCGTAGCCCAGTTGACCGAAAATGGCCCAGCCGGTATCGCGGTTAAAGTCGCAGCGATAGCGTTTGCTGCTGCTCTTGGGGTAGCAACACCAAAAGAGCGCATCGCCTTCGAGGCAGGCAGCCAGCTGTGGAACCCACTGATCGATTTGGGCTTGCGAGCGCACAAAAAGCAGGGCAAAACCTGCTTTGGCGCCACTTTCGGGGGTTATCAGTGGGGCGTTAGCTGCAAACCAACTTTGCAAAGCAGCTTGTTCGGCCGGCAGCTGCGCCAGCACCACCGGTACACCCGCGGTGTATTGAAGTTTTTTAATCAGTGCGTCCATGAGGCCAGGTATTGAGGAGATGAAAATAACCGATTTGCTCGAAAAGAAATGAAATGTTCCGCGGAAGAACCCTTTAAAAATGGAGCGATCTACCTCGAGAACAGTTGCCTACCTCTTTTGGAGAAGCGAATCGCGCTGGCTTTAGGGGAGCGTACTGAACTCTCAAATTGGGAATCATTGAGAATTGTTAATATTTGGTCAGAAAAATCTAAAGTCGCCGCCTTTTTAAATTAAAATGGGATTAAAATATTGTTTTAATCTGTCAATTAAGTATTAATAATTCGTCAAAAAAATTGACGAAAAATTAATATTTACAATAACACCGCATGTTTTTCATTGATTTCGCGCCTGCCTGCCGAATTTTCCCAATATGAATTAATATCTGAATACGGGACAAAAGTTCTGAATTAGGAATTATTCCCAATGTTCGGAACATAAGCAGTTTTTTGACTAATGGGCTGGCCTTTACATTTATGCCAAATCTTTTTGCAATGAAATACCGCTTTGCAGGACTCGTAGGGCTGCTTTGTGCCCTTCTACTGGGAGTTGACGTTTGTGCCCAAAATATAGTGCCCGACATATGGCTGAAGCCCGATTCGTTGGTGGGTGCAAACCTCTTGTTTTCGCAACATGGCGAAAAACGTTCTCCCATTCAAGTAGATTCGTCGGCAACGTATACGGCGGGTACCTTGAATGGCAACCCGGTAGTGTTGGTACAAGGTGCTGCCAATACTTTTAAGCTGCCGGTAAACTGGCTTAAAGGCCGTCACCTGCAAGTGCTCATCGCTTACCAACCCGATACCAGTCAAACGGCACACGGCTTATATCAATTTTATTCCGACACCAATTTGGTTTTGGGCGTAACCAATAACGATGTATTGCAGCGCAATACGCGGCTCAACTATTCCGATACGCTCATCGGTCATGGTGTAGTAAGCTCGGTGAAGGTGTTTACCATGCACCCTATTCCTGCTTCTCCGCAGCGCATTTTCCAGATTGGTAAATCCGACAGCAGCTACCTCAAGGGCAAGTTGGGTGAAGTAATTGTATTCAATCGAAAAACCCATACGCCCATCATTCCGTATTACGAAACGTATTTGGCCATCAAATACGGCATTACCCTGAACGACGGGAACTACACCACCTTGACTGATACCCTTTGGTCGAAAACCGCCAATGCTGCCTACCACTTTGATGTGGCTGGCTTAGGTACCGACACCCTCTGTGGACTGGCCCAAACCACCGGGGAGTCGAGCGCCGGTGATGTGGTTGGCCTAGGCTTGGATGCTGCTTTAGGCGACCCCGATGCCGATCCGTTGCAGCAGGGGAGTTATGTGCTCTGGGGTAGAAACAACCGCATGTGGTACGACCTCACCCAAGAAGCCATCACCTTCGATTCGAGCTTGTTTCGTTTGAATCGCGAATGGAAGATACAAACCTACGGTGCCTTTGATGCCGCTCAAGCGCGGTTTTATGTGCGTTTTAACGCCCGACAGTACGCCGGACTCAGCAACCCCTTGCTGTTGCTTCGCAAAAATGAATTGGATGCAGGCAGCTACCATGCGGCCGACAGCACCGACTCTACGGGCATGGTGTATTACCGCAACGTACGTTGGGATACCGATAGCTCGGGGGCCGACTTTTTTAGCTTCGTTTTTCCATTTAGCGAGCGCCAAACCAATGCCTTGGGCAATGGCAACAACTTTACCGCCAATACCAGCAGCTCGCCTTTGGTGAATGCACCTCAGCAGTCGGGCCAACCAAGCCCCCTGAACGCCACCAATGCACGCGATGAAGCCGATTTACGGGTGTTTCCAGTGCCGAGCAATGGAAGTGTGAGTTCGCGCATCTCGGTACCCAGTGGCGAAAGCACCCGCTTAGAAATTTACAATTACATGGGCGCCAAGGTAGATGCCTACGAATTGCAGGGCAGCAACGCCTACCTCTTGCACCACCATAACTTGAGTCAGGGGCAATACATGTTTGTCTTGCTATCGGCAGGCAACCGCATCGTACGTCAGGTAATCATCACTAAGTAAAAACAGCATTTCGATATGAAGAAGATTCATCTTCTCGCAGCAGTACTCTTGTTGGGCGGCGTTTCGTGTTTGCACGTAAAGCGCGAACGTATGGACAACGGCACCGCCTTTTCGTGGTGGCCATCGAGTAACACTACCCAGCTCCCCACTACACCCCTGAGGGTCCAGGCCGAACCTACCGCCAGCAGCAGCACACAGCCGGCGCTGCTTCCCGATAAGAGCAGCGTGGTGGTGGGGGGACGTATGGAAAAAAGTTTCGACCACCCAGCCGATAACTCCGTACGATTTATGTTCGAGCGCGAGCCCGATGCAGCAAGCACCTACGTGCTCGAATACGAGCTGTATGGTGCCGCACACGCAGCCGAATTGTCGAGTGGCTGGAACGACGAGCCGAATACCGGCGCCAGCCGCTTCGCTACCCGTGCAGGCTGGGTAAAACAGCGCGAACTCATTCACCCAAGCAGATTGCAGCGCGGAGAGAACGTATTGCGGTTTAACCGGTTGGCAGCGACCGATTTTTACGAACTGCGCAACATCCGCCTGACCCAAACGACCACGCCACAAAGCAGTGTTTTGGTGTCGGATGCCGAAATACCGGTATACGACAGCACGGCGGTGCTTCGGGTATACCTTGCGCAAGACGCTCAGCTGTGGGTGGCTGGCGCATTGAAAGAGTTGAAAAAAGGCTACCATGTGGTAGAAACTAAACTCGACAAACGCGAGGGCACGGTAAAATTACGGGCCAATATGGCCGATGGCAGCAGCGAGCAGTGGGAGCTAACCACAGTTGGCATAACGAACGCAGCTGCTCGGCAGCAACAGGCAATACCCACAGCCGAAACGGTATTAGCCAAACCCGATGTTGCCTGGCTGTATGAAGGAAGCTACGTAAACCTCACTGCTAAAACTGGGGCGGTAACCGAAGAAGTAAACGTGAAGATTCAGGCGCTGCGTAAAAACGATTTGGCGCCACTCGCGCCGGGCATGATCAACGTAACTGCCGGAGCAGCCGGCTACCGTTTATTGCCCGACAACATTCGGTTTAACGACAACATTCGGCTGAGCCTGCGCATCGACAGTGCTTTGGTGCCGCAGGGATTTAGCGTAGCGCATGTTCGCACCTATTATTTTGATGAAGAAAAGCGGAGCTGGACCATGTTGCCACAAGACAGCTTAGAGAAAAGTGGTCTGTGGGCCGGGGCGTATACCGACCACTTCACCGATTTTATCAACGCCATCATCAAGGCCCCCGAATTGCCCGGCAATCAGGCGCATGTGCCTACTTCGTTTTCGGGACTATCGGCCGCCAATCCCTTGGAAGGCATCAACCAAATTGCTCCGCCTTCGGCCAACGCTAAGGGAGACCTCAACCTATCGTTCCCTATTGAAGTGCCCAAAGGCCGCAACGGCATGGAGCCATCGCTTCAGTTGGTCTACAACAGTTCGGGCGGCAACGGCTATTTTGGTTTGGGCTGGAACATGAACTTTCCGAACATCCAGGTAGATACCCGCTGGGGCGTACCGCGGTACCTAGACGGAGAAGAATCAGAAGCCTATTTGGTGAATGGGGAGCAGTTGGATGTGGTAGCACACCAATTGAGCTTAACCAACCCAAGACAAAGTGGAATGGTAGAATTCCGTTATAGAGTAGAAGGGAGGTTTGATCGCATCATTCGTTATGGAAATTCCCCGTTGAATTATACCTGGGAAGTTCACGAGAAATCGGGCAAGGTGTTTTACTATGGCAGAAGACACAACGAACAAACGGCTAATCCTCAATTCATTCTCTCCGGCGATAAAGGAATAGCCTATTGGGCTTTGGCCGAGGTAAAAGACCAAGAAGGTAATTTAATACAATACCAATACATCAATAGTTATGGGGGACAACGTATTCATATGTTTCCTACCCGTATCACGTACACTGGAAAGGCCCAACCGTATGCAGAAGGTAAGTACGAAATATTGTTCGATATAAGAATTCCGTCGGGAGAGCCAGGACATTCCAGTTACAATCCTATTCGATCTGACGAACAAGTAGATATGCGTTATGGCTTTCCGGTTTGGCAGAATATTTTAATTAGGAACATAAGAGTAAACTACAACCAACAACCTATCCGAACCTACTATTTGCATTACAGGGAGGGAGCATTCAAAAAAACCATACTCTGTAATATGCTGGAATACGTACACCCTGAAAGTGGGAGCATCCCGTATGATTACGAAATTGCTTCTAAGCAAGCTAGTATATGTCAAGGTAATCAAAGGGAACTACTTGGAAACGAAAAAGTACATCAATTCGACTATTATGAATTTGATAACAATACCACATCGATTTTCGATGGAGGAAGATATATCGAGGGAAATTTACCGTTTCAGTTAACTGGCATTACGGATAATGGTGGAAATCTAAAACCGAGCCGTAACTTTTTTGAAAATTTAGCTTATCCTGGCGATATAAATCTGCAAAACAAGGGTACGCTAGCACAAACAAGAGGATACAACCTTACAGGTGATATAAGCTTATATGTAGGATTAGGTAAGAAAGTTATTTCAAAGGCAAACTCGATAAGTGTAGGTCGCGGTTGGTCAATTTCTCAAAATAGAACAAGTGTGGGGATGTTCGATGTTAACGGCGATGGCTACCCAGATCGAGTATTTAAATCAGGGCCTGAGTATTTTTACCAACCCATTTTAAGAACAGGTAATATTTTAAATTATGCTCCAGACGGAATTTTATTGTCGGGATTTTCAGGACTTGGTGAAAGTGTCACAAACCAGAAATATTGGAAAATTCAAGCTCAAGTTAAGTTTTTTGGACTTGGAGTTAATGCTGGCTACAATACCTCGAACACTATATCAACGGTAAATAGATATTTAGTTGATTACAATGCGGATGGATTTGTAGATGTAGTGGATAACGGATCGGTATTATTCAATTCTCCAACATCTGTGGAAAATGTTAGAAATTTTTCGCTAATGGTTGATAACATATTACCGATTGACGATTGCAACTCATACGACTTTACAGGTCACGTTAAACCATCATTGGGAGTGGAATATGTGCCTAGAATTGACCCCAAAAGAGAAAATAGGAGTGGTAATGAAAATGCCGTTTCGGTATGGATTGCACCAAGAGCTGGGGATATAATTATACATTCCGAAATAGCCATGAAACAACCAGCCAATCAAGACTCATGGAAAAGATCCTTCGCGAATGGAGTACAATATGACATTCAAATAGAAGACATTATTATTAATAGTGGTGTTTTAAATGCCGCCGATTTTACGCCACAAGTTTACTCGAGTCAAGCCACAATCTCAGTCGGTGAGGGGACTAGGATTTTCTTTCGTTTAAAATCGAAAGGTAACAATGAGTATGATGAGGTTGATTGGAAAAGGACGATCGTTTATGCGGAGCAGGCTGGAATTGACGTAGATGATAAAGACTACATAGTACATGATGCAGAGGCTGATTTTTTACTCAACGAAAGAAGGGTAGTTGCCATGCCCTATGAAGGTGAAGTCAATTTAAGCTTGTACATTCAAAGTGATCCACTCACCGACGACGCAGTACTTAAAGTAACAAAGAATGGACTTGTAATTCATAGTTATAGTTTCACAGCAGGTCAGACAATTTCCTATACGCATGCTTTTAATCAGTTGGTTAATGAAGATGACGAAATAGAGTTTGTTTTGCATAGCGATAGTAAAGTAGATTACTCAGGGATTATTTCGGATGCGACCATTGAATACATTAGTACAGTTGAATTAGGCACATTGCCCTCACCGGGTACTGAATGGACAGACATAATTATTCGTCCAACCATAGACTATAACCCATACACTAAAATTCTTTATAATGCCGAAGCACTAAATCTAAGTGCGGGTAACTACACGATTTCTCCAAATCTTAGCGTGCCGTCTACTTATTCAGGTAAGATATTTTTGACGGCCAAAAGTTCTAACCAGCTTTTAGGAAAATTGGAGATGGATTGTAGTGGCGGGGCGGTGAATTTTGTTAACGGTGTTTCTTCATTTGAACTTGTACTATCTTCGGCACTAGAAGTACATTTTAGTTATTCTTTCGCTAGTCCTATCATTAGCACTGGTATTGTGAATCTTGTTGATGTTGCAGGGAATGGAACAACTACTGTTTTTGCTAGTTTATACACGAGATATTCAGTAGATGAAAAAAAGTATGGTACGCTGTACCGAGGTTGGGGGCAATTTGTTTATAGCGGTTCGAACATACATGAAATTGATTTGAGTGTATTAAATCTGTCTTTAGAGACTCTAGTAGCAACTTGGGATAATGGTAATGAAGAAATAGATATTCAATCAGGTACTGGGGCACTGCACGCTGGTACTCCAACGGAGTTGACAGAAATGCAAACTGAATTCAGCCCTGTCTTGGATGCCGTTTCTGACGCTCGTTTTTTCAAAATGCAAGTAGATCTGAAAAATAACTGTTGGCAGGGGGTTGGTGCGAACGGGAGAGTAACAAAGAAAGAATTACACAATTCTGAATATTTAAATGAGCTATCAGATATTGTGATTACCAATCCTGTCCCTAATAAAACAACCAGTACTTCTGCTAAGGCTTTATCAAAAAGAACTGTTAATGAAACAGTCACTTGGTCGGCAGGAGCTGGAAGCAAACAACTTAATAATTTAGGTGCAAATGGCAGTTTATCTCTAGGTACTGGGATTGTTCTCAACGATTACCTCGATATGAATGGCGACGGTTTCCCGGATAATTTGTCACAGTTCGAAATTCAATTTACGAACCCAAGAGGAGGATTGGAAGATGGAGGCTCTGTTGCTTTATCAAACACCACTTTTTCTGAAACACGGAGTAATCTATACGGGGGTACGGTAAGTGGTAGTCCAAATGTGTGGGTTGACGAAATTTGTGATAGCAGAGTATTAACATCAAGTGGAATTGCCAAAACAGATGTTAGAAGTGAAGGGAATATTAACACCTCAGTAGCGGTTATGGGGGGAGAAAATGTTGAAGCTTTTGGTGTTTTAGATGTAAATGGTGACGGATTACCTGATATGGTCAAAGAGGACCATACTTTTGTATTGAATAATGGATATGGATTTGGGATGCATCGGAGTTGGAATTTGAACACTGCGATATCCAAAAGTGAAATGTTATCGTTTGGGCCTGATTTGGGGGTTGGATTTGATAGAATGGGTGTTTATGAGAAAGGAGAGATGAGTTGGGCCGGAGGAATAAATGCGAATCGCTCAACAAGTGACGTATTAAACTTCACCGTTGATATTAACGGTGATGGACTTAACGATGTTCTTTCTGTTGATGATGATCAACCTTCAAATTTGGTGTTGCACCTAAATACGGGAACGAATTTCATACGGCAAAATGGTGTAAACTGGGGTGATAATAATTTCACCCCTAGATCAGTGAGCAACTCTATTTCAGGCCATGTAGCAGGAACTTTAGGTATATTTTTTCTTCCTTCAATAAAAGTAGGTGCCAATGCCTCTGGTAGCGGTGGTTTTGTTTTCAGTCGTGAGAGGGGTCGGTTTCTTGATTTAAACAATGATGGATTTGTTGATTATCTCGAAGATGAACCTGCTCAAGGTAAATTGAAGGTTTATTTCAACCAAATCGGAAAAACCAATAAACTCAAAAAAGTACATACTGTTACTGGCGCCACCATGGCGTTCGATTATCAGCCTTTGATCACCACCTCCAAAATGCCACATGCACGTTGGTTGTTTACGGCCATGGTCATCGACGACCGCTATGCAGCAGACGGCAACAAAGAGAGGAATTTCACCTTCACTTACCACAACCCGAATTACGATCGGTTTGAACGTGTTTTCTTGGGCTTCGACTCGGTAAATACCAATGTTTACGATGCGAGATTCCAAAATATTCTGGTTCAAAATCGTGAGCGGTACCACAACAGCGACATCTTTTTCTCGGGCTTAAAATACCGCGAAGCTACCGTAAACCTAAGCGGAAATACTCCGGTATACTGGGCGATTAAAACTTACCACTATGTGCCACACCGGTTATCAGATGGTGCACAAATGGAAAAAATTTGCGGCGAGTATTATCCCGCATTGGCTGAAGAGTATACCTACCTCACCGAAGGACATCCCACCCTATTTATGGCCACCAAAAAAACCTATAAACGGGGACCTAAAGGGGTGATTACCGCGTTTGAAGACTATGGCGATTTATTGGATGCTACCGACGATTATGTAGCAACGATAGAATATACCCAAACGGCGGCTTATTATATAATTGGCCTGCCGACCAAAATTCAGGTGAAGGCAGGAACTTTGAGCGCAGCTGGGACCCTTTTACGCGAACGCTTGGCCACGTACGATGGTCAAGGCAATATGACCGAAATGCGTGTATTGCTCTCGGGTAGTTCGGGTAGCGGTACTTATGCGACCGACAATTATTACTACGATACCTACGGCAACATTACACGGCATGTGTATCCACCCAATGCTCAAGGAGAACGTTACGAAATGAATTATGCATACGATGCCATTACCCATACGTTTCCGATAACGGTAACCGACTACTGGGGTTTATCGAGTTCGTTCCTATATAACTATCGACTAGGTAAGCCCACTCGGTTTACCGATGCCTACGGCAATTATACCGATTATTGGTATAATGCCAACGGAAAGACTTTGGCTATCAGGGGGCCGAAAGAAGTTATGAATGCCAATAATACCTTACAATATTCCTACTGGGACGATATACCCTATACCTATGCAGCGGCAATAACCTTTTGGGCCAAAACGCTTCATCATAATCCTCAATCGCCCAACACACCTATACAGACCATACTTTTTACAGATGGCTTGGGGCAAGAGTTACAAGTGAAAAAAACGGCCATGGTGGCTTCGTCGTCAAGTTCTGGACCCGTATTGAGTTGGATCATGTCGGGATGGCAAAGGCGAGATATACTGGGTAGGGTAACCAATCAATGGTATCCAACCACCAGTACGATCGGAGCGACAAACACTTTGCAGGTGTATAGCGATACCGATGCTGTTCGGTCGACTCGAATTTTGTACGACTTTATGAACCGCCCGGTGAAGACCATTTTCCCCGACAATACCGAGGAAAATAATACATACACATTGGTTAACGTTTCGGGTAAAGTGTATGCCAATCATGTGGTAGAAGATGCGTTATCGAATACACTACCCACGGCCACTGAAACGATGAAAGACATCACGGGTAATACCGTGCGTGTGATGCGGGGTACAAGTAACATAACGAGCTTTAGTTATTCGCCAATCAACGAATTACTCAGCACTACCGATCCCGACAACCATCAAACCGAATATGCCTACGATAAAACGGGCCGTTTGATAAAACGAACCCATCCCGATGCGGGTATTGATCAAACGGTATACGATGCTGCGGGCAACGTAATCGAGCGTAAACGGAACCAACAAGCTGTAAATGGTGGAGCCATTACCTATACCTACAATTACAACAGGTTAATGGCTGTAGAATACCCAAACAACCAGGAAAATAATGTGTATTACGAATATGGCCAGTCGGGAGCCGAGAACGGTAGGGTGCAGCGCATCGAAGACGGTTCGGGAGCGCATGAATTTGCCTACGGCAATATGGGCGAAGTAATTCGTAAAACCACAACCCTCATCGACCTGAACGACATGGCCTATACTTTCTCGAGCTTTTGGGAGTACGATAGCTGGGGTCGAATCAATCGTTTGGTATACCCCGATGGCGAAGAGGTACATTATTCGTACGATGCTGGAGGTAAGTTAACGGATATACGCGTGCCCAATGGTGACAAATATCTTACTTCGGCTACATACGATAAGTTCGGGAATAAACTCAAGGAGGTGTTCGATAACGGTACCCAAATGGAGTATACCTATTCTACCAATATGCAGCGACTGACTAATTTAAAAGCCTTACACCAAGGAAGTGCCTTTTTAAACGTGAATTATGCCTACGATGATGTGGGCAATATCACCTCTATTAATAATCTTGCTCAAGCTAAAGACAATATCGGGGGCGCATTTTCGCATACCTATACGTACGACGAGATGTATCGCTTGGCTACAGCTAACGGCAGTAGAGGGCCGAGTTCATATCAATTAAATTTGAACTATTCGGCTTCAGGCAATATCTTAGGTAAGAATCTGATAAGTACTGTTCAATTGGTAGACGGAACTTTTCAGGATATCACCTACAATAACCAATATTCGTTCAACACTACCAAGCCCCACCAAATCGAAACCATTACAGATAATTTATCGAATACTACCTTAAATTTCGAATGGGATTTAAACGGCAATATGAGCTTACATGTAGATAAGAGCAAAGGCTACCCCAACCACCGCCGCATGTGCTGGGACGAGGAAAACCGCATGCTCCTCTCGGCCGACGAGGAGCAAATGGCGGGTTATGTGTACGATGCGGGTGGCATGCGCACCCACAAAGCTTCGGGCACGGTGGTGTACAGCACGGTGAATGGTTACCCCAATTCGTTTGCTACAGTCTCGGCCTTTACCCTTTACCCTTCCGAGCTCATTACGGTGAGCAGCGGCATGTACACCAAACACTACTACAACGGCAGTAGCCGCATTGCGAGCAGAATAGGCGGTGGCTTCAACCAGCATAACGATTTGAATAACTATAGCCCGGCCTTGGATCACGTACAACTACAGAACGGTAACGATTACACCAACAAAGCCCAGCAGCTCCGCAATGTATGGAGCCGCAATGCCTCTTGTGCGGGCCTCGACCAAAACCTGGAGTACGCCTACAGCTTGGAGCTCAACCCGCTGTTCGCCAATTCCCAACCCGACGGTGCGCGCTACTTCTACCACAGCGATCATTTGGGCTCAAGCGGGTATATTACCACAGAGAATGGTTACGCGACACAGTTCTTAGCTTACATGCCCTTCGGCGAAACCCTCAGCGAGCAGCAAAACAGCACCAGTTACTATTCGCCCTTTACCTTTTCAGCCAAAGAGAAAGATATAGAGACTGGTTACAGTTACTTCGGCGCACGCTACTACAGCCCCGAGCTGAGTGTGTGGTTGGGTGTGGATCCGTTGAGTGATGAGTATCCGAGTTGGTCGCCGTATAATTACTGTTTAAACAATCCAGTAATTTTAGTTGATCTTGATGGGAGGAGACCAACACCTTCACAGGCAGCAGCAATGGCAGCACATATATATACTGGTAAAAAAGGGCAGGTAGTAGAGGGCTGGACTTTGACAGAAATTCATTGGGATTTTAATAATCTAGGTTATAAGTCAGGTGTTTATACGAGAATGGTTGATGGTGTGATGGAGTACACAATGGTAAATATGGGCACAATCCCAGGTGTTGAGGAATGGAATAGAAACTCTATGTTAGAGAACTTGGAGCAGCCGTTTGGTGGATCAGAACACATTCAGAAGTCCCTAGATTATGCTAAAGAACTTAGTGAAAGACTGGGAAGAGGTGTAGATTTAACTTTTGTTGGACATTCTAAAGGAGGCGCCGAAGCTGCCGCCAACGCAGTGGCAACTAATAGGGCAGCTTTTCTTTTTAATCCTGCAGCGGTAAATTTGAAAGCGTACGGTTTGGATTCCAAAAATTATACTGAAAGGATGATAGCGTTTGTTGTGAAAGGGGATCCAGTTGCGATGCTTTACCCTTTTGTGAATGCAAAGCCAATTGATGAGTTAATATTCTTGCCACGTCAATCCTGGAATCCACTAGTGAACCACAGTAATTTTATAGAGGCTTTACAAGATTATCTTAAGTATAATTCAATCACACCATAGAAATGAAAAAATATATGATTTTGAATTTGCTTTTAATTTTTTGTAGTAGTTTTTGTTGCTCGAAGACAGAAAATGGTAGTACAATACGGGATGTAGAAATATTTAAAGGCACACCTGCATGGGATTTGGCTAGGGCACTGGATAGAAAGAATATAAAGGAAGCAACTGAAATTGTTAAGAAAGATAGGAGCTTAATTAATTACCAAGATCCAAAATTTGGAATCACACTATTGATTAGAAGTGTATTGTCAGAAAATGAGAAAGCTGTTGACTTTTTATTAAGTAACAAAGCTGAAGTTAATATTGTGGCGAAGATTGGTGGGACAGCTTTATTTTATGCAGTAGCTCATTCATGGAATGATGTGTATGCAAATGAGGATGGCACATACGTAAGAAAATTACTTTTAGCTGGTGCAGATCCGAACATATCTTATTGTTCGCCAAAATATGAAGGTGTGTTAAGCCCAATCAAATGTGGAACAAGTCCGTTAATGCATGCGACTCAGCGAGGTATGGAGAAGGTAAGATTATTAGTAGAACATGGTGCTAACATCAATTACAAAACCGAACTAGGACATACGGCTGCAATTAAAGCTCTTTTACATAATAAAGTTGATGTTGCATACTACCTCATTGTAGAAAAAAAGGCCAGGATAGATGAGCCATATTATTATTATATTCTCGGTAGTGACAGCATAATTGATACTCTTCATGCGCATTACCCAGTGAGTTTGCTTGAAGAGTGGCTTTATGAAATCGGCTCCATAGAACACCAACAAAAAATGGCAATTGTTGAAGAGTTTCTAAAGCAAGGCCAAGATTATAAATCTATTCAAAAACATCCTAAGACAGTAGAGCGGATAAAACAAATTTATCCTAATAATTGGAAATATTATTTGGATAACTATTGAAGCTTAAATCCTGATTATTAAGTCCCTAATAATCTCACATCAAGTTTTTAGTGTAAGAATTAGAAACCTATAACAATGCTAACCTACATCAAAAAACAACTGTTTTAAGAGTTTTATGGTTGGTTAGTTTTCCAGAATCCGGAATGAAATTGTACTATCGTAGTTTTTCAATAACTTCCCTGTGACTCACGTGGCGAAGCTGCGCCCGGTTACCTCACAAGCTCTAACTAGCGTGGGTTGAGCCTGCTAAAATCATCGGTTGCGTCGGTTGAGCTTGTCGAAACCAGGAGCCAAAGTCATCGGTTGCGTCGGTTGAGCTGGTCGAAACCAGCAACCCAAGCCCAGCGGGGTTGAAGGTCGATAACAGGGAAAGGTACCAGCCTATGACCAACCCCAGCGGGGTTGAACGTTGGTAACAAGAAAAGTCCTCAGCCTATGACCAACCCCCAACCCGACGGTGCGCGCTACTTCTACCACAGCGATCATTTGGGGTCTAGCGCCTATATAACTACTGAGAATGGCTATGCAACTCAATTTTTAGCGTACATGCCCTTCGGCGAAACCCTCAGCGAGCAGCAAAACAGCACCAGCTACTATTCGCCCTTTACCTTCTCGGCAAAGGAAAAGGACCCGGAGACAGGTTACAGCTACTTCGGCGCACGCTACTACAGCCCCGAGCTGAGTGTGTGGTTGAGCTTTGATCCATTGGCGGACCATCCTAATCAAGTTGATAAGAGCCCTTATGCTTACGCATGGAACAATCCAATAACCTATACTGACCCTGATGGAAAATGCCCTGAGTGTCCCGTTGAGGTTTACTTGACTCTTGCAAATCATGTTTATGAAGCGGAAGAAGGTTCAGTAGTTGATGGTTGGACCGTAGTTTCTGGTGGACTATATGAAAATCCTAAAACTGGATTTAAAGGCGCTTTGTATAAAGGATCTGGCCAATGGGAGGGACAATATATTTTTGCCACCGCTGGTACTGATTTTACATCTTTCAAAGATTGGAAGAATAACATAGAGCAGGTAATGAATGGGTTAGCACCACAATACCTTCAGTCAGTTTCTTTGGCTCGTAAACTAGTTAAACAATATTCAGGTTTGTCATTTACTGGACATTCTCTTGGGGGAGGATTAGCAAGTGCGAATGCTCTAGGAACTGAAAGTAAAGGGGTGACCTTTAATGCTGCAGGAATCTCCTCAAAAACTAAAGCTTTTTTAGGTTTAAATACCGGAAGAGCGGATATTACGGCATTTGTAGTGGATGGAGAAGCGTTAAGTTTTTATCAAGGATTGATAGGGTTGAAAGCGGAAGGGAGAATAGTCACACTTCCTGCGGATTATATTCCATTTGCACCATTCGGTACATTAGATGATTTTGCCAGAATTGGGCAAAGAATTCACAATCATTCAATGAAAGTTGTATATGATAAATTAAATAATCCATAGTTCAAATGAGAAGATTTACGTTCATTTATTTTCTGGTTTTTAGTGTTACGAGTAGTTGTGCTCAAGAAGCTGATAGGTATGTTTCCTTTTTTTTGGATACGAAGGCCTATGATTTGGCAAAAGCTGTAAAGGAGAATGATACGAATTTGATTAACAAGCTGGTAATTGAGAATGATGATTTATTAAAAGTAACAAATCCGATAACCGGAGATAATGTACTCACTTTAGCCTTGCATTTAAATAACTATGAGTCTTTTTCCAGAATTTTGAGACTAGGTGCTGACCCCAACTTTGTTAATCCCTTTTCAAAAAGCAGCGTGTTAATGGAAGCGTGCAATTATAATTGGAGTTCTGGTTCAGCCGAAATTCAATATAGATATATTGAATTGCTTTTGAGTTTGGGTGCAGATCCGAAATATGCATTTGACAAAAATTATACTGACGAAAAAGGTCGTAGTTATACAGCATCTTCTCCTATAATTGAGGCCAGTCGAGTGGATTTAAACATGGTTAAACTTTTAATAAGATATGGTGCAAATCCTTTGGTGAATCTTGATTCTAATGCAGTTAGCCCTATTTCGGCAGCACTATTGGGGATGAAGTATGATATAGCTCTATACTACATTGATAGTTGTGATATTGATTTGACAGCGCCTGTTATGTCAGTAATTCAGGAGCCTTCGAAGCATAGGGTTTCGTTTTATATTCAAGATTTGGTTGTAAATACTTTCACTAAAGCAAAAATTTTGGGAAACACTAAAGTTATAGAAGTATTAAAATCAGAGAATCCTGAAATCGAAGAAGCAAACCAAGTTTTGTGGAATTTTATTTTAGAATTGGAGAAAAGAGGAGTTGACTTCAAAAATCACAATTATGTAAAGTAGCCATCTCAAAAATTTGAGCAATTGGTACTATAAAGTGGTGAAAAGTGAAAGTGCTGAATTAAATGCATTTTTGTTTCTCGAAGATATAAGAGTGAAGTTTTGAGCTTCTAAGAGCCATGACGGATTGGTGATAGACCAGAAAACATGCATTAAATTCGGTTTTTGTGACCCACGTGGCGAAGCTGTGCCCGGTTACCTCACAAGCTCTAACTAGCGTGGGTTGAGCCTGCTAAAATCATCGGTTGCGTCGGTTGAGCTGGTCGAAACCAGCAACCCAACCAAACCAGAGGTCTAGGTTTTTTGGGTGTGCAAATCATGAATGTGATGCTCCGTATTCGCGAAGACCTTTGGAGAACAACTTCGGCTGAGCAAACGGGCTAGAGCTACTTCGACGTAGTGGTAGGAACTGAAGCTTTCTCACAAATAGGTTCAAATAAATTGGATGATGTAGTTGGTGAAGATTGATATGAAAACAGAAATAAATACTCCACTCGAATTGAAACTGGCGAGAATTATTCTTGTGTTGCTCTTGGTGCTTTTAGGCTACCTAATCAATAACTTTTATCCAAGTTGGACTTGGCATATTTATAATCTTAAAGCACAAGCAAAAGTTGTCAGCATAGATGAGAAAAATAACGTTGTTACCTATTCTTATTTCAATCAGTCAAAATTTAAAGAAATTACGTTAGCGCGGACGTTAAAAACTAAAAGTGAATTGTCAAATTTTAACCTCAAGTCTAATTTTACTATTACATATTCGTATTACGTTCCTCAATTTGTAAGATTTGATTTGTTTGATAAACCCCCGAAAGTAGGTCTAACTGTATTCGCTGTTTTAATAGTTTTAATAGGAATACTACTATATTCAGGTGTTGTTTTAAATAGAATCTCTCTTAAAGCTCTAGCGGGAGTCAAGGGTAATAAAACTTGATTAGATTCTTTTATGGATTACTTTTAGGTTACTGGAATTTTTTTTGTTTTCTGCGAAATTCGATTTTAAAAAATTTCCTTTCTGATGCTCCTCTCGGCCGACGAGGAGCAGATGGCGGGTTATGTGTACGATGCGGGTGGCATTCGCACCCACAAAGCCTCGGGAACGGTGGTGTACAGCACGGTGAATGGTTACCCCAATTCGTTTGCTACGGTCTCGGCCTTTACCCTTTACCCCTCCGAACTCATTACGGTGAGTAGCGGTATGTACACCAAACACTATTACAACGGCAGCAGCCGCATTGCGAGCAGAATAGGCGGTGGCTTCAACCAACACAACGATTTGAATAGCTACAGCCCGTTAACGGATCACGTACAGTTGCAGAATAGCAACGATTACACCAACAAAGCCCAGCAGCTCCGCAATGTATGGAGCCGCAACGCCTCCTGCGCGGGCCTCGACCAAAACCTGGAGTACGCCTACAGCTTTGATGTTAGCTATCGGTTCACCAACCCCCAACCCGACGGCGAACGCTACTTTTACCACAGCGATCATTTGGGTTCTTCAGCGTACATAACCACTGAAATGCGCAGCATTCGCGAAGACCTTTGGAAAACAACTTGGACTGAGCAAAATGGCTATGCGACACAATTCCTGGCGTACATGCCCTTCGGCGAAACCCTCAGCGAGCAGCAAAACAGCACCAGCTACTATTCGCCCTTTAAGTTCTCCGCCAAGGAAAAGGACCCGGAGACTGGTTACAGCTACTTCGGCGCACGCTACTACAGCCCCGAGCTGAGTGTGTGGTTGGGTGTGGATCCAATGAGTGATGAAAGACCCTCTCTTTCGGCATACAATTACTGTCAGTGGAATCCAGTGATGAGGATTGATCCGAGAGGAATGTTGGATGGATGGATTGATGATGGAAACGGAACGGTTTTTTGGGATGAGAACACGAACAGTCAAGAGGAGTTTAACGCAAATTATGCAGGACAATCTGGGTATTCATATGTTAGTGATTCAGACAATCCAAACGCGTATACTTTACCAAATGGAGAAGGTAAGCTGTTGTTAAATTCGTGGAAGGAATTTTCAATAGAAGAGAGAGTTGGGCCTTTAATAGAGATGGAGTTTATTCCTTCAGATAATAGTAGTTCTTGTGGATGGCTTCAAACATACAGCTCAAATATTCCTGATGTAGATACTTACACTATTGGTATCAAAATTCCAGGAAGTAGTATGGAAAATAGATTTGATTTTCAAACGTTAGGTGAGCGGAATCCACGAGTTTTAAGTGACATGCCTTCGAGAAGTTATAATGAAGGTGCAACAACAAGTGTATTGTGGAGTGCACAATCATCGGTTCTAATCAATGGAAACAGGTCTGTTACTGTGGAATGGGGTTTTACATTGGATTCGAGAAGTTCAGGTTCTTATACCTCGCCACGAATAATCAGCAATCCAAGTGCTTTTCACATTGACGCGATAAACTCCGTAAAATGAAGCCAATTATTTTTGCCATTATTATAAATTGCTTTTGTACTAAGGTCTATTCTCAAAATATCCATTTTGGATACCCGGTATCAATGGAAAAAATAAAGAAAAATGACAAAATAATACTTAATATACCTAACCATGTTGACGGACGATTTCTACCTGAAGGAGGTATAAATAAACTTATTGAGCTTTTAAATATGGATAGCACTTTTTTCTTTCGAATTGAAATTCACTATTTCTACGGGAGTAAAGAATTTGCAGAAGATTATTCAAAATACATATCTAACAGGTTAAAAGTTTATTTGGAATCGAGTTGTACATATTCTAACTACGAGTTATTTGGGTATGGTAGATTTTTTCCTGTTTTTCTAAATCAACACGCTGTTGGTTACGGTGAAATGAATACTCGAATGGAGGTATTGGTCAAATAGTTCATCGAATTGGAGCCCTATGTTGAAACGATTTCTGAAGAGTAAAACAGCAAGGGTTATTTCAGGTAGTTAGTATTTCCCGTTAATGAGAAAGATTTGGAAATGCGCTGCATCCGCCAAGACCATTGGAAAACAACTTGGACTGATGAAACGGGTTACAGTTACTTCGGCGCACGTTACTACAGCCCCGAGCTGAGTGTGTGGTTGGGTGTGGATCCTTTGAGTGATAAGTATCCGAGTTTATCACCCTATAATTATTGCGCTTTAAATCCTGTCATGCTCGTGGATCCGGATGGGAGACAATTTGATGACTATTTTGATAAAGAAGGTAATTTCTTATATAGGGACAATAAATCTACTGACAACGTAAGAATCATAGATAGAAAGGATTGGGAGCAAATTCAATCTGAATTTGGACAAGAAATTCTAGATGCAGGCACCACTCACAAAAACCTTGATCAAGCACTAGAATCAAAAAGCACAGCAATACAGGATACCAAGCTCAGTGGTGATGCGGTGAGAAAAATATTCAATCATGTGATTAGTAGTATGAGAGAACTAGATAAATCTAAGTTGTACAATGGATCAGTATCTACTTATGACTACCTAGATAGTAAAAACACTACTAACAATGGTTTTGCAACCGGAGAAGCGAGTACCTATATCACAAAACAAGGTAAAATCCGGATAAGCATTCTTATGACCGGTGGATACATCCCTACTGAATTTAATACTATCAGTAATATTCAAAATGCAATTGGAGTACATGAATATCTTGGTCATGGTGTCGGACGTATAACTGGTGATAAAGATCACTATAAGGCCTATGATCTTCAATTCTCACACCCTACTTGGAATAGAACCTCTGAATATTTTAAACAACAAATGAAATTAAGATATAAAGACTATAAATAATGAATACTCTAAATAATGCGATCTTACTTTTTTTAATTCTGGTTAGTATGGCCTGTGATAATTACTTGAAAAGGAAAGAAAAATCCCAATCTTTTTTGATAAATGAAATTATCGTAAGTGAGGTCGTTCGCGGTTCGAAAGACTCGAATTGGCAGTCATTTTGCAATTTGTCTGTTTATTGTACTTTCAAGAATAATGGTGAACATCCAATAATTTTGAAGGCTGACGAAAGCCGTCATGTCATTAATTGCTATTTGATAAATGGAAGTTTAAATTTCCCCCTAAGGACTTCTTTTTATTTAAATGATACCTTGATCAAGGGCGAATCTCAATCTTTTCTTGCTAACATACCTGGAAGAGAGTTAAAGACTCTATTTTCGCAAACTAAAAACTGTGATTCTCTTTTGGTTAACAAGCTTTTAGGTGAAAGTTCGTTTATTTTTATATTAAATAATACTGACACGATTTG
>CALRMX020000010.1:0-71335 GCA_943369355.1 Chitinophaga pinensis
TGCAGTAAAATGTGGAAGAGTAGATCGTTGCCAGCCTGGTACAGAACCCCGACCTAACCGTCGGGGTTTTTTGTTTTATACCCCTTCCGCTCCTGATACCAACCCATCGCCTATCCCAACACAAAAAAACCTCCACATGGGAGGTTAAAGATTGGTTAGAAATTGTTCTGAGCTATAAAGAGAAGTCAATTTGTCCACTTACTTCTTTAGGACGAATACTTAATACGGGTATAGGTGATTTATTTATCATTTGCTGAGCAAATTCACCCATAATAAGACTTCTTACCGATGGTTCTTGTTCGGTCATAATGGAAATCAAATCGGCCTTAACAGCTTTAGAAAAAAGAATGGTATTGTCGGTAATATTCCCTCCGGTTTCGATACTAGTTTCATAAGTAATGGCATGTGCATGTAAATACTCGCCAACTTGTTGCGTTAATGCCGTGAGTTTATTTTGAGCTTCTGGGTCAGTGTCGATAGATACTCCAAAGACATATATTTTACTATTAAAGGCTTTGGCAATCTGAGCAGTAGTTTTGACTTTTTGTCTACTATAAAAGCTCGTATCGATAGGCATTACGATTACTTTATACCCCTTGGTGTAGTTCTCGTCGTTAGGAAGTGTAATCACCGGGCAATTAGCTGTTGCAGCTACCCTAAAAGAATTACTTCCTATTAAATATTCTTCGAAACCTTCAATACCATGAGCCCCCATTACGATGTACGTGGCATTTAATTCATCCGCAATACGTACTATGGTTTTATGAACACTACCAAATTCAATCCGGTATGTGAAATGATATCCTTGCTCGTTGTATTCAGCGCTAACAGTCTTTAGTCGGTTCTCCACGGCTTCAACGAGTTTTTGTTCGGCTGAATCCTCTTTCATGGTGAGCCCCGCTAAACTAAAACCCTCGAAGAGCGTTTCAATTACATGCAACAATACTACGTCTGTTTTACTTACACGTGCTAAATGCGCAGCATGTTGAATGGTAGTGCTAGTGCTTGCAGAAAAATCTACCGGAACAATGATGGTTTTGGACCTTTCCATACGCTTACTCTTGGGGCTTCATTTGCTCAACTAATTCTTGACTCACACCCGTAAAAGAGAATCCACCATCATGGAACAGATTCTGAAGGGTAACCATCCTGGTTAAATCGCTGAACAAGACAATACAGTAGTCAGCACATGATTCAGCACTAGCATTTCCTAATGGCGACATTTTATCGGCATAATCGAAAAACGCATCAAAGCCTTTAACACCGGTGCCAGCAGTAGTACGGGTAGGAGATTGTGAAATGGTATTTACACGGATTTTTTTTGCTTTACCTAAGTGGTAACCAAAACTGCGTGCAATCGATTCTAATAACGATTTGGCATCGGCCATGTCATTATAGTCAGGAAATACCCGTTGAGCGGCAATGTAAGAAAGAGCGAGAACTGAAGCACCTTCTGATAAACTATCCAAGCGCATAGCTGTATGCATAACTCTATGAAATGACATTGCCGAAATATCTAGGGTCTTGTGATAGAAATCGTAATCAAGATCAGTATAATGTTTGCCTTTTCTGACATTGGGCGACATACCAATAGAGTGCAAAACGAAATCCAACTTACCACCTAAAACTTCTTCAGATTTTTTAAAAAGATTTTCCAAATCTTCCATACTAGTAGCATCTGCGCCAATCACTTCTGCTTCACATGCAGCGGCTAATTCATTGATTTTACCCATGCGCAAAGCAATTGGGGCATTGGTGAGGGTAAATCTAGCGCCTTCTTGATAGGCGCGTTCTGCTACCTTCCATGCTATAGAGTTAGGGTCTAGAGCGCCAAAAATGATTCCTCTTTTTCCCTTTAATAAATTATTTGCCATAAGAGTAGGTTTGTTTCAAAAATAGAGAATTATTAGGTAGTAAGTAAGGTGCGTGCGTGTAGTATTGCTGTTTCTGAGGCCTTTTCTCCACCAAGCATCTTTGCAAGTTCAAGAATTCGCTCTTCAGACTGTAATACTTTTATCTTGGAAACCGTTTTTGATTCGTGTACCGACTTGCTAACGTATAAGTGATTGTTGCCCTTAGCTGCAATCTGGGGTTGATGTGTTATCAAGATGATTTGATGCTTTTCAGCCATTTTGGATAATACATTACCAATTTTTAATGACGTCTCACCTGAGATTCCGGTGTCGATCTCATCAAAAATTGCCGTTGGCAATTCTACACGATCGTGCAGTAAGCTCTTAATAGCCAACATCAGCCTTGAAAGTTCGCCTCCAGAAGCAACCTTATGCAATTCTTGCATTTCACTACCTTGATTGGCAGAGAATAAAAATTTAAGCTGATTTTTCACCTGAGGCGCTTGTCCAAGATCGATGGCTTTTTGTAAGTCAATTTTAAAACGAGCGTGTGGTAATCCTATGGATGGAAGTAATTCACGAATGCTATTTTCAATGACTTCAAGACAGTTCGTTCGATTCTCATGAATTTGAGTGGCTAATTTTTCGAGAAGTACCTTTTGCTCCACAATAGTCTTTCTGAGCGCTTCCAATTCTTCGCTAGAATTACTCGATATTTTTAACTTCTCGGCAATTTCCTCTTGCCTCATCAAGAGAGTTCTTAGGTCACTAGCTTGATGCTTCTTGAGTAGTTTGTTGATTAAGTTAATCCTGACTTCCAGTTGATTTATTCGTTCTTCATCCGAATAAAATGCCTCACTCAATCGAATAGACTCATTGGCTAAATCCTTCGTTTCTTCTTTGAGTGCATTTAGTCTCTCAATTATTTCAGTAATTCGATTATCTATAGCGCGAAAGGGATGGAGCGAGCTCAGAAGCTGTCCCAGTTGCAATTCAATTGGAAAATCGCTTTCTGATAATTGATAATGAAGCTGAGTTAATGCCGACTGAATCGCGTTTGCGTTGGTGAGCACATTAAATTCTTGCTCTAATTCATTCAGCTCATCTTCACCGGTAAATTCTGCTGCGGCTAACTCATTCCATAAATAGTTCAAAAATTCAGTTTCTCGTTCCGACGACGAAAGTTGGTTCTCAAGCTTTTCTAAAGCATCTATATTTTTTTTCCATGCTTGATAAGCACGTGCATACTCACTCGTCAAATCGAGAGAGTTTGCCATGGCATCTAAAAAGGTGTATTGGAACTGACGAGTACTGAGTTCTAAAGCGTCGTTTTGATAGCTAATATCGAAAAGCAAATTGCCTAAGACCTTTAACTGTTGTAGGCTAACGAGCTGATCGTTTATAAATGCCCTTGATTTACCATTCGGTAAAAGTTCACGTCGAATTATTAGCTCATCGCCAAATAATTCCAAGTCTTCTGACTTCAGATAATCAATAACTCCTGGTAAATCTGGCTTGAAGTAACCTTCTATCAACGCCTTTTCTGCTAAATCAAACAACAATCCCGTATCAGCACGTGAACCCGATAAAAGATTTAGTGCTCCTAACAATATGGATTTGCCTGCACCAGTTTCACCCGTGATTACAGTAAGACCTTCAGGAAAATAAATTTCACTTTCCTGTATTATTGCAAAATTCCGTATTGCTAGTTTTCGAATCATCTGTAATACAAAGGAATATTGCGGCCGTCGAAAATACTACTGCTGCTGGGTAATTTTTTGATACTGTAAAATGTTCGAAGGGTCTATTTCAGATAACATCGTGAGGACCTGTGTTTTTTCTTCAGGAGTAGCTTTACCATACAGCCCTACCAATTCATTTATTTTCGCAGCAGTGTAAATCTGCAAAGCCATTGATCCAGGTTTTACTTTGTGCACCTGATGAATTTTAGTTATGGCTTTCGTAACCTCTCGTCGACCTTCCTGCATTTTTTCCATTTTATGCATATTATCAAGTCCGAGCCTATGGTAATCGTACAAAGACTCGCGGAAAGGCCTGAATTGCGGATTCAATAAATTATCAATCAACCAAAATCTATTGCGTAAGCTTTGACTTTGTTTCCAACCTGGTTCAGGAGCATTTTGAGCATTATTTAAAACTAATTGCGCCTTTTGAATCCATTCTGTACCACCTAAGTTCGCATATGAATCATAGTCTAAGCCAATAAAAAGATAAGCGTAAAAGGCCAATAACGAGCTTAGATTACCTAAATGCGTGGTCTCATTGAATTCTAACGGTTGAAAATCATTAAACTCAAAGGTCCAGTCAGGGTCGGTATAACTTATCAATACTGAATTATAGGCTGAACTGTAAATTGGACGTGTACTTTGAATCTGAGCCTTAGCCACAAATTGATTAGTACTCGGCCTACTTTCAAGTATGATGGTAATATTACAATTGATTCGTTCTTGCTCGAGAAAAACGTCGTTTGTCCAACGCCTATTGTTCATGAAATCCCGAATCGTTGTCTCCATATTCGTGAAGAACTGCTGGTCGGCACCACCTATTTGCTGGTAATTAATGCTCACCCTACAATTCAATTCTTGGGAGAATAGTGGTAAAGAATAGAGCGATAAACAAAATATTATGATGGGACCAAATCTTTTCATCCACTAATTTTCCTTGTTAATATGTCTGCGATTTCGTCTTTCGAACGTAGGGAAACGACTTCTGTTGTTTTACCATCTATAATAGTTACTTGGTTCGTTGAATGCCCGAAACCTGCACCCGCATCGCGTAAACTATTTAAAACAATCATGTCTAGGTTTTTACGCTTCAACTTGTCTTCGGCATTTTCAATTTCATTTTCGGTTTCGAGAGCAAAACCCACCAATATTTGAGACTCTTTTTTGTGTTGTCCCATCCAAGATAGAATGTCAGTAGTTTTTTGAAGTTCCAAAGTGAACTCTGCTGATTTCTTTTTAATCTTTTGATCAGCAACATTGACAGGGGTATAATCAGCAACTGCAGCGCTCATGATCACGATATCGGAACTATGAAAAATATTGATACAAGCATCGAACATTTCTGCAGCGCTTTCTATCCGAATAAAACTTGCCAAGCCCAAAGGAGGAGTTTCTGAGCTGGGCCCACTTATTAGCGTAACTATTCCACCCGCATTCATCATTGACTTAGCGATAGAATATCCCATTTTGCCACTCGAGCGGTTGCCGATAAAACGAACTGGATCAATGGGCTCATAGGTTGGGCCGGCAGTGATTAATACTTTTTTGCCGGCAATTCCTCCCAGTTGAAAATGCTTCAACAGAACCGAAAAAATCTCCTCTGGTTCAGCCATTCTACCTTCACCTTCTAAACCGCTTGCCAAAAAGCCTGTACCGGCTGGAATTAGAGCATTCCCGAAACTAGTTAGTCGATCAATATTGGCTTTATTGCCGGGATGTTTATACATATCAAGATCCATCGCTGGAGCAAAATAAACCGGGCATTTGGCTGACAGGTAAACGGCAAGCAAAAGATTGTCGCACAATGCATTGGCCATTTTGGCCAGCGTGTTGGAAGATGCAGGGGCTATCAAAATTAAATCTGCCCACAACGCCAAATCAACATGATTTACCCATTCCCCTTGCTCGTTTTTTACAAATTCACTGTACACCGGCCTGCCGGAGAGCGTCGACAAACTTAAGGGGGTAACAAAATCAAGAGCTGAGGGCGTAGCAATAACCTGCACCTCAGCTCCTGATTTGACGAGCAGCCTGACTAAAAATGTAGTTTTATACGCTGCGATGCTTCCGGTGATGCCTACAATTATCTTTTTACCGGCGAGCATATAACTTATTTTTCTTTCTTCTCTCTTTGTGGATTTCTAAAGTAAACTTTATCCTCCATGAAATCTTCAATGGCTATGAGAGTAGGTTTTGGCATACGCTCATAGTGCTTTGAAATCTCAATTTGTTCGCGGTTTTCAAAAACCTCTTCTAGATTGTCGCTAGATGAAGCAAATTCCGAGAGTTTATTGTTTAGCTCGTCTTTGATTTTAACCCCAATCTGGTTACTTCTTTTTGCAATGATTGCGATTGATTCGTAGAGGTTGCCGGTTTTTTCATCAATCTGACGGAGATTTCTGGTCTCAGTATTGTTCGATGCCATATACTTTAGTTTATAATGTTAGGATTAGTGGAAGGTGCGGGTTTGTCCTGCAACTTTTTAAGTTCTTGGCGGGCTTTAACTGCGTAACCTTCAGCTTCTTTGATATATACGCTATTCGGGTAGTCTTCTTTCAATTCGTTGTAAAAGCGAAGAGTTTCGTTGAAGCGCTCTTCTTTCTTACTTTCAATACTATTTACCGAAAGGTTGTAAAAAGACTTAACAACCAAAAAGGATAAATATTCTCTTTCAGAAATGTCGGGATAGTCAGAAAGTGTATTTCTAAGCATGATGGCTGCTGCTCGGTAATCTTCCATTCGGTAAAATAGCAATGCACTTTCTACCGACTTCTTTTCGAGCTTTGACCTCAGGATGTCCATTATCCTGTTGCTTTCGGCCACTTTAGGACTTCTAGGGTGCTTATTGATAAACAATTGAAATGCTTCCAGCGCTTTTTTCGTGCTAATTTGGTCTAATGCGTACGTCGGAGATTCCAAAAACAGACAGTAGGCATACATGAAATCAACCTCTTCTACCCGTTTGCTAGTTGGAAAGGTTGTTGCGAAATTTTTAAAATGAAAACTGGCTACCTGATAGGTTTGCAAATGGTAATCGCACCAAGCGTAATAATAATATACATCTTCAGCCTTGTCAGAACCTCTGTAAGCCGTAAGCAACTCTTCTAGAAGGGGCTGTGCTTTGTAGTATTGACCTTGATAATAAAACTCCCGCGCTTTTTCGTATTTGAAACTCAAATCAGGATTCTTGAGAATTTTTTGGTATGGATCACAGGCCGTGAAGAATAGTCCAACAGCTACCAAGAGCAATAGGGACATTCGTTTGAAAATTCTAGTCATGGCCATAGCCTGCAAAAATAAGATTTTATAAGCACTTTTCAACCAGATTTGCTGTGATATAGTATCTCAGCGTAGCTTTTTTCATTGTTTTTTTTCTAAATGCGATTGAAAATTCCGATTACCATTAAATTTGAACCTTCTAATAACTGTATTGTGGATTTATTCGAAAAGTTACTAACCCGCATGGGGCCTTTGGGGCAGCATGCTAAAGCTGCCGAAGGCTATTACATGTTCCCGAAGTTGGAAGGTGAAATATCTAGCAAAATGATCTTCAGGGGTAAAGAACGTTTGGTTTGGAGCCTGAATAACTATTTAGGATTAGCTAATCACCCAGAAGTACGGGAGGCGGATGCAACTGCTACTGCAGATTTTGGTATGGCTTATCCCATGGGTGCAAGAATGATGTCAGGTAACTCGAATTATCACGAGCAACTAGAAAAAGAGTTGGCCTCCTTCATCCAAAAACCTAAAGTCCTTCTGGTAAATTACGGTTACCAAGGAATGGTTTCTGCAATTGATGCCCTTGTAGATCGCCACGATGTTATTGTATACGATGCCGAATCGCATGCTTGTATCGTTGACGGCGTACGTTTGCATGCAGGAAAGCGCTTTATGTTTAAGCACAACGATGTAGACAGTTGCGAGAAACAACTTCAACGAGCTCAACGACTTTTGGACGAAGGGGGCAACCGCGGTTCTATTTTGGTGATAACCGAAGGTGTATTCGGTATGACTGGGGCTCAGGGAAGGATAAAAGAAATAGTTGACCTTAAATCGAAATACAACTTTAGATTATTGGTCGACGATGCACATGGATTTGGCGCCATGGGGAAAACAGGGGCAGGAGCTTGCGAAGCTCAAGGATGTATGGATGGTGTTGATATTTATTTCTCCACTTTCGCAAAATCTATGGCCAGCATCGGTGCCTTTTTTGGCACAACACCAGAAATTGCCGATTTTCTAAAATACAACATGCGCTCTCAAATTTTTGCTAAGAGCTTGCCTATGCCTATCGTTGTGGGTGCTCTTAAACGTTTGGAGTTGCTACGCACCAAACCCGAACTGCGTGAAAAACTTTGGACAATTGTCAATGCGCTCCAAGGGGGATTAAAAGAAAGAGGTTTTGATTTAGGGAAAACCACTTCTCCCGTTACACCAGTAATGATGCACGGTAGCTTGGGCGAAGCAACTGCCCTCGTTGTTGACCTGCGTGAAAATTATAACATCTTTTGCTCGGTTGTGGTCTATCCGGTAGTTCCTAAGGGTGTTATCCTGCTTAGATTAATACCAACTGCGGCGCATACCCTTGAGGATGTGGAAGTTACGTTAAACGCTTTCTCGGAAGTAGCTGCCAAACTCAAAGAAGGGAAATACGCTACCAATGAAGTTGTTGCAATGAGCTAAAGAAAAAAAATGGCCTTTTTGTTTGCCTTTTGGGCGAAAAGGCTATTTTTGGAAAGTCTAACCTTAAACGCTACTATATGAACCAATTTGAAACTTTGAAAAATCTTTTGATGTCAATGGAAAAGGATTTTGAAAAATTCTACGACAAGAACAACAGCGCTGCTGGAACACGTGTTCGTAAAGGTCTTCAAGATCTGAAAAACCAGTGCCAGGAAATTCGCCTCGACGTTCAGAATCGTAAAAACGCAGGTTAATCCGCACGAACTATACAGAAAAGCCCACCTAGGTGGGCTTTTCTTGTTTTAAGGGTTATCGTATCTATAAAGCTGCATGTGCAGCGCTTATTCGCTCAAGTAAGTTATTACTACTGCGAATTAAGGGTAGTCTTAAATTGTTTTCAAGCAAGCCCTGAACATACATCGCTGCTTTTACTCCCGTTGGGTTGCCCTCATCAAAAATTAAATTCATCATGTCCAGCAATTGAAAATGTGTTTTTCTGGCAGCATCCCATTCATTGTTTAATGCAGCTCTTGTCATTTCACTAAACTGCCGGGGATATGCATTGGCAATTACAGAGATAACGCCTTCGGCACCCAAACTAATCATCGGTAAGGTGAGCAAGTCGTCACCAGAAAGCACCTTAAATCCTTTTGGTCTATGCTGAATAATTTTCATGATCTGAAGCAAATCTCCACTAGCTTCTTTGATGCCAACAATTTGAGTAAAATCATTTGCCAGCTTTAGTGTAGTTTCTGCTTTGATGTTGCAAGCTGTACGGGCCGGAACGTTGTAAAGCAAAATGGGCAGGTCGGTAGCCGACAGCATCGCTTTGTAATGCTGATACAACCCTTCTTGGCTAGGTTTATTGTAATACGGGGTTACTGACAGTAATCCAGCGATACCCAACATGTTGAAAGAATGGAGATAATCTAGCAGTTCAGCAGTATCGTTACCACCCATTCCCAGAACAATAGGCTTCCTGTTCTGGTTGTATTCTAATATGGCTTGCGTAACATCCCATCGATCTGCTTTACTCAAAGCAGGTGTTTCACCTGTAGTACCAAGAGCGACAATGAAATCTACTCCTCCATCAACTACGTGGTTTACCGACTTTTTTAGCGACACGTAATCTATTGTGCCATCTACATGAAATGGGGTGACTAGCGCTACTCCTGTACCTGTAAAGTCGAATGTCATAAGGGCAATGTTTTAAGCAGTACTTCTTTTAATCCTAGAACTAATTCCTTTTCAGAAGCAGAATTAGCGTGGAAGACCACATGGTAAAAATGAGCAAATTTCGTCGGATATACACTTACTCTGTAAGTGGCACTTAAACTTACCGCCAACGACTCTAACCTGGAATTTCCCTCTTGATTATTCACAATGATCAAATCATAGTCACTTTTCTGCTGTGTAAGCCAATTTGGTCGCGGGAATAAATCTAGTCCAAAACTCTCTCTTCCAATGCTTATTTGGTTGTGTTCGTTTGGATTGCTGATTTTGCTGCTATTCGAGATGCATAAAAAGCGAAGTGATGATTCTGGATTCAGTGCAAGATTTTCACGCCATACCGAAACATCGAAATTCTCTTCTTGAGAAATGACTAGAACATTTCTTATTCTAGTCCCCGATAATGGAGAAATAGCCGGCTTCGTTTTTCGAATGCGAGTTTCGAAGAAATATTCTTGTATACCGATTAGAAATTTCATGAAATCATATTTTCAAATTCTTCTTCGGAAATGATTCTCACATTTAGTTCATGGGCTTTGGCCAGTTTGGAAGGTCCCATCCCGTCGCCGGCTATCAACAAATCCGTTTTTGAATTCACCGAACTTTGAACTTTGCCTCCATACGACTCTATAAGAGCTTTCAGGGCATCTCTTTCGTAATGCTTAAAAACCCCACTTACAACAAGGTTTTTGCCTTCGAATTGGTCTCCTTTGCGCACTATACCCAGGGTTCCAGCAAAATTGAGTTCATGTTTTTTCAGGCGCTCTACTACTTTTTGGTTTTCTGGTATTGAAAACCAACGAACAATATTCTCTGCAATTTTTGCTCCTATTTCATGTATCGATGTAAGTTCATCGGTGGTGGCCAACTGCAGTGATTCTAAGGTAGGGTAGTTTTTTACCAGTGTTTTTGATACGGTTTCTCCAACTAAACGTATTCCTAATGCGAAAAGAACACGTTCGTATGGAACTTGCTTAGAGGCTTGGATGCCTTGTAAAATATTATCAATACTCTTTTTACCCATCCGATCTAACACGGCAAGTTGTTCTTCCCTGAGATCATACAAATCAGCGACATCCTTTACCAATTGGGCATCGATAAGCTGCTGTAGCGTTTCTTTTCCAATGGCATCGATATCCATGGCCTTTCGGCTAACGAAATGCTCTAGTTTACCCAATAATTGGGGTGGGCAGCTTGTTTCATTCGGGCAGTAATGGATCGCTTCACCTTCATTTTTAACCAAAGGCGTATTGCAATCGGGGCAATTGGTGATGAAAGAAAAAGATGGAGCTGTTTTGCTTCTGGCACTCACATCAACACCTACTATTTTCGGGATAATTTCTCCTCCTTTTTCTACGAATACCGAATCGTTTTCATGCAAATCAAGTCGTTTAATTTCTGCTTCATTGTACAGTGAGGCCCTTTTAACTACAGTACCAGCAAGCAGGACCGGTGCTAGTTCTGCTACCGGTGTTATCGCCCCAGTTCTTCCTACCTGGTAGGTTATCCCTAAGATAGTCGTGGAAGCCGACTTGGCTTTGTACTTATACGATATTGCCCAACGGGGGTTTTTGGCAGTATTCCCCAAAACTGCTCGCTGCTCAAGATTATCAACTTTAATCACTATGCCGTCGATATCGAAGGGCAACTGGTCACGTTCCGTTTCCCAGTGGTTAATGAATTCTTGAATACCTTTCAAGTCAGTTGGGGGAGTTAAGTGCTCCGAGATTTTAAACCCCCAACTTTTCGCTGCTTGCAAACTTTCAGTATGTGTGGCAAACGGTAAAGAATCGCTATTGATGTAATATAGATAGCAGTCTAATTTCCTTTTGCTTACTTCCCTACTGTCGAGTAGCTTGAGTGTGCCGGAAGCAAAATTACGTGGGTTGGCATAGGGTTCTTCTCCATTGATTATCCGGTCTTGATTGAGTTTTTCAAAGGCGCTGCGATGAATAAAAACTTCTCCTCTGATTTCGAAGTTTTCTGGATAGTTATTGCCAGTCAGTTTTAAAGGAATAGATCGTATGGTTTTAATGTTCTCGGTAACGATGTCTCCTGTTACGCCATTGCCTCGAGTCACAGCCTTTGTAAGGAGCCCATTTTGATACGTCAGACTTATCGCAACCCCATCAAATTTCAGTTCACCTACGTATTCAAATGGCTCTTCTAGATTTTTTTTAATTCGGTCATCAAACTCAATTAATTCTTCTTCTGAATATGTATTCCCCAACGACAACATGGGGAATTGATGATTCGATTGCTCAAAACGTTTGATAGGAGTACCACCAACTCGAGACGTAGGCGAATCTGGTCTTTTTAAATCAGGATAAGAATTTTCTAGTTTTTCAAGTTCTTTTAGCAGTTGATCAAACGCATAATCGCTTATCGTCGGATTATCTAGTACATAATAATTGTAATTATGCATATTTAGCTCATCCGTTAAAGTGTCGATGCGTTTTTTCGGATCTAACTCAGTCATTGCTTATCGGAAATAGTGGTTATATTCAATTCGATAAAGTTACACTTATGATACTTTACAAGGTGTGTAAGCGCATTTATTTGGTTGGCCTCGTCGCACTTTTTGGTTGTGTTCGAGAAGTTAAGCTACCAAACCCGCCCACCTTATCGTTCGAGTTGCAAGCATCGGAGCTCTCCGTACAAATTCCTGATACCCTATCAATACCTGTCCGCGTGGTAGACGAATCGGGACTGACGTTGGTGAGGCTTTCTGTCCTTAATCTTGATGGCAGTCAGTTGGGACCTTCCGTGAGCGTTCAACTGAGTAAAGAAAAGGAATTTAATCGTACGTTAGCGTTACCCGTAACCGAGTCATTTATTGGCTCCGGTATTTACCAGCTATCGTTATATGCCTCGAATGGCAGTTCTCAAAGTCAACGCTTTTTGCCAATTTCTATTGCTGAAGTTCCGAAAGCCCTGTTGTCCATAGTAGCAATTACCAAAGAACCAGGTTTCAGCAGAATTTGGCACTTCAATTCAAATTTTGATTTCCAATCCTATACCACCAGTTCCAATTTTGTGGGAGGGGGCGTAAGCCCGAGAACTGGCGAAGTATATGTGCTCACGGCTTCAAACCCCGAAGTATATCGTGTGAAGCATACGAGTAATGGGCCTATTTGGCTCAATAGTGCGTTGATGGCAAGCTCAGGAAGGTACTTGAATGCAATTACCTCAGACCGAAGATTATATATTGCGCAAGAAAATGGCATTACGACGGGTCTCGATGAGTCTCTTGCACCTATTTTTCAGTATGCTTCCAATAATTTATACCGGCCCGTTTGGCTCAGAAGAACCAATGAACATCTTTTAATTGCCGAACAGGAGCGTAGTAATGTTGAAAGATATCATTTGCGTTTTATCCATCCCATTGGCAGAGGCATAGTATTTTCAAGGGCAATTGATTTTGAACCAGTCGAATACTATAGAGACAATACCAATAGCTTTGTCATTTTTGGGAATAAAAATGGGCGTGGTTATATCTTGAAGTACTTCTACAGTAGCAATTTGATTGTTGAATTACACGAACTGGCTCTAGGAGAAAAAATAGATAAGGTATGGTTCGGAAATAATGGCACTTCAGCTTTATTTTTTTCAGAAACTAAAAATTACAGCTATAACCTTTCTACCAACATACTGCAATCTACAGATGCCGCAGCAGGAGGAGGAGCGAGAGTTACTGCTTATGCATTTGAACCATTGAGTGGGATAACAGTAACCTGCGAACAGCAGAATGGTGAGTATTCTCTGGTTTTGGAACAGGCCGGCCGAAATAGCAAACTGCCAATTAATGGAAGTTTACAAGAAGTGTATTTTCTGTATAATCGATGAACTAACCTTCTACCACCACACCCATCCGACTGAATTTATCGATACGGTTGTTGATTCGTTCTGATGGCGTTAATTGTGCTAGTTCATCAAGCGTCTCAATTAATTTCGCTTTTAAAATCACCGCCATTCCTTCCGGATCGGCGTGGGCGCCACCCACTGGCTCCTTGATAATACCATCTATCAATCCGTTTGCAAGCATATTGTCTGCCGTGAGTTTCAAGGCATCGGCAGCAGTTTCTTTATAATCCCAGCTTCTCCACAAAATAGACGAACATGATTCCGGCGAAATCACCGAGTACCAGGTGTTTTCCAGCATAAATACCTTGTCGCCAACCCCGATGCCTATTGCTCCTCCAGAAGCTCCTTCACCTACAATTACACATATAACGGGCACATTGAGCATAAACATTTCACGAATATTACGGGCTATCGCTTCTGCCTGACCGCGCTCTTCACCCTCAATGCCAGGGAAAGCACCCGGCGTGTCTATGAAAGTGACAATGGGTTTATTGAATTTTTCTGCCATTTTCATCAACCTCAAAGCCTTACGGTAGCCTTCTGGGTTGGCCATCCCAAAATTGCGATATTGGCGCATTTTCGTATTGATGCCTTTTTGATGACCAATAAACATCACGGATCTACCATCAAGATTGGCAAATCCCCCAACTATCGCTTTATCGTCTTTTATATTTCGGTCGCCATGTAATTCAATGAAGTCGGTACACATGCTGTTCACATAAAAAAGGGTGTAGGGCCTTTCCATGTGTCTGCTCACCTGAACTTTTTGCCAACCAGTTAAATTGGCATACAGGTTTTTTTTCTCTTCGATTATCTTCTTTTCAAGAGCTGTTATAGCCTCGGAAACATCTGTTTTCCCTTTTGCTTGAATCTCTTGTAGCTTTTCCAACTCGCCATAGAGCTCTTGAATGGGTTTTTCGAAGTCGAGAAAAATCATACTAACGGGTTTAAGGTGCCAAATATAGCTAAATTGAATTTTTAGCAAGTCAAAGGCTATTGCTTTTAACTGAGCTCGCTAGAAATGATAGATAAAACAAATCCTGTTTTCTTGTAAAAATCAAAAAGCCTCGGAATTTCCGAGGCTTTTTGCGGTCCGGACGGGACTCGAACCCGCGACCCCATGCGTGACAGGCATGTATTCTAACCGACTGAACTACCGAACCGTGGTACCCATTGGGACTGCAAATATAGTGGCCATTTTATTTAAACCAATATCCATCACAGAAAAAAATGAGCTTTTCTTGGTCCTTTTGTTGAGGATCCAGGCTAATTAATTGACAGTTATGGTTTTGGATTTAGTAACCTGTCGGATTTTATAGATTTTTTTTCCAGAAACGGTTACACTATTTAAAGTATAAGGGTTTAACTGCATCAATCCAGATCCTTTTCCAATTTTTGCCATTTCTGCAGCAGTGAATACACACGATGTAGCAGAGCCAGCGACTGTTTTCATTACAACGTCGCTTCCACCTACTATGGTACAAATTACGCTATCGGCATTCGTTACTCGATCCCAAGTGAAGGTGTAAGCGCTAGTTGTAGACGGAGTACCGCTTGTAATATTCCAGCTTGAACCAGGGAATGTGCCCATTTGTGTGGTGAACTGAGGCGTATTATTTTGGCCTGTTACACTCCAAGTTGAAGAAGAATTCCAGTCGATACCAGTAGGATTGGTTGCGGTTACTCCTCCTGTATACACGCCGTTGGTAATTGTTAATGAAGTGCCATCCACAGCGATATTTCCAGCGTTCGAAAAGGTAGTAAAGTTACCTGTGCTCGATGGAAAAAACGCCGTAGCCAAACCTGCTTCAACATCAAATGGTCCTATTGGGGTCGACGTTGTGGTGATTGAAATGATGCCAACAAGTACACCATCTGCATCGCCGAAATATAACGCTGCATTGGGGTTAGGCGTGGGGGTAGGGGTGCTTGGTTCAGGCGTTTCTTCTTTTTTGCAGGAAGTGAAGACGATCAAAGACAAAGCGAATAGAATTAACTTTTTCATAGGTTTAATTTTATTCAAAGGTAACTCTATGGTAACTCCTCAATTTCCCATCTATTGGGTAATTTCTCGTACCCTGGAGCGGGTATAGGCACTTGAAATGTCAACTAGTTATGGGTGTTGAATGGAGTACTATTCAGATTGTTTTTCTTTGAGTGGTAATGAAAAGGTGACTTTGGTACCTTCGCCATACACACTTTCAATAGTGAGTGCTCCTTGGTGTTGAAGTACAAATTCTCTACTGAGCAGAAGACCTACTCCCGAACCTTTTTCATTCTTTGTGCCTTTGGTGGTATGCCTGCTTTCCCATTGCATTAATTTGGGCAAGTCCTTTTCAGCAATTCCACATCCGGTATCCTTAACACTAATTTTCAAGTAATCAGCCTGATTTTCGGCTCTCAACTCGATTACTCCATTTTCGGTAAATTTCAGCGCGTTAGAAATCAAATTTCGTAGCGCGAAAAGAATCATTTGCTTATCTCCATAAGCTGAAGTGTTTACGGGTATTAAGTTTTTGAGCTCTGTGTTTTTCGACTTTGCTTTAACAGATAAGGTCTCAATAAGCTTGTCGGCTAATTCATATAGATTAAAGGATGACGGGTTAAATCCTGCTCCCGAATGCATAGAGTTAGCCCAATGAAGCATGTTTTCGAGTAACTCTCGGCCGTTTCCTATGAGCTTGAGAGCATCTTCCAATACTTCCTTGATTTCTTCTGGGTTAGACTCTGAACCAATAAATTCTAGCAATACCTGTAAACTATTCAGCGGTCCACGAACATCATGAGAAATCACAGATAGCATCTTGCTTTGGAGTTGAACTAATTCACTAAGCTCTCGATTCTTCAGTCGGAGTTCAAGAAGTTTAACCACTTGGTTAGCAAGCACTTCTAACCCTCTTTTTTGTAAAGAACTCAACTTTCTAGGCTTTCTGTCGATAACACACAGGGTTCCTAATTTGTAGCCATCGGGTGTTATCAAAGGCATTCCTGCATAAAATCGTATATCTGGTTCGGCAGTGACTAGCGGGTTATCGCTGAAACGTTCGTCGTGAGTAGCGTCCTCAACCGTCATCAAAGTATCGTTGAGAATGGCATGTGCACAAAAAGCAACCGTTCGAGGAGTCTCTGGTAGGTCAAGTCCCAAACGTGCTTTAAACCATTGCCTGTTTGAATCGATAAGCGTGATTAGTGAAATGGGGACTTCACAAAGCTCAGAAGCTAGCTTAACCAATTCCTCATATTCTTGTTCTGTTTCGGTATCTAAAATATGATATTTTTTAAGCGCATTCAGTCTTTTTTCTTCGTCGAAGCTTAGGGGAGCACTTGTCATTTTCTAAAACAATTCGAGTAAAATTATAATAAAATAGCCGGAGATGAGCATCTCCGGCTGCTTAAACTAAACCTTGAAGTTGAAACTACAAATCTTTGTAGCGGTCGTCATTTTTGGCGTTGAAGCCAAAAGATATACCAAACCGATTACCATTGTCAGACGGAATCCAATAAGCATTAACCGGTATGTTTAGCTTACCTGATCTAAAAGTCTTTCCAAATGCGATGATAAATCCGGTATTTAGGTTAGGTGTGCCACGGCTGTCGAATCTTTGGTGATCAAAGAGCTCAACTCCATCTATCCGACTCGTGTACCAGTTTCCACTCCTATCGATATAGCCTTTTTTTAACCGAACCACATTAAATGTTGGGCCTATACCAAATTCCCAACCTGATTTGTTGTCTCTAATTCCATTCATCAAGGTGAATGAAGGAATAATCAGCCGTTTGTCTAATCCCGTAATCATTGGAATAAATTCAAACAAAGCTTGGAAACGACCTTCGTTTAAATACTGCTTTTCGAATTGATAACCAAATTGAAACATGGTTGTATTGCTCAGTCCATAACCACCGTCAATGGTCGATCCTTTAAGTAAGCCCACGATTTGCCCAGTGAATACTGTAAACCCCATTCTCGGACCGTCGTTTTGCAACCGATAACGACCGGGGTTGTTCCGAAAATTGTCGAAGTCGTTTAAGGCGGTTAATTCTCTTTCTATTTCCTTGTTTATGGGACGCTGATACATTTCGTTCAGAGTCATCGAAATCATTTCCTGTAAATTCTTGGGTAGATTGAGGAATTCTTTCACTTGTGAGCTTTCGATACTTTCGGAGTGCACATCAATCATCCGAAATTGAATGATGATTTTCTCGCCTATCATTTCCACCGATCCGCTAAACATTTTGTCGACTCTAAGGTGTTTACCCATTTCCACAAGGCATATTTTCCCAAAGCAACCATTGATGTCGAGTCCATTTTTTTTCACTAAATACTCAACGTCGTATCGGTCAACTACTTCAAATAGGTTTAACTTCTCCAGCTCCAGTCTCACCAAATTGCCCATTGAGCTTGGCTCGTAATTGAGGCCTTTCGTATCAATGTTTAGAACAGCAACTTTCTTTTTGTCGGATTGCGCTTTTGAAACCGTCACCGACAAAACCATCATGATTAAAATTAGCTTTTTCATAATTTTTGATTTGATGATGTAAAGCTCGATCTAAAGCAATGGTGCGAAAACGGATATCTATCGTTTTAATAGATTAAAAAGCAAGCACTGCAAGTGTTGAAGTTTTTTCGCTCAGCGCTTATTAGTGATTAGGACTTTCTCAGCCCGGATATCGAAATATTTGCGGAAATCCGTAAATTCAGTCTTTACAATTTGCAGTTGTCGCAATATATGGAGCAAAGCATTCAAGATAGGTTCTTCCAAAAAATAAAGCAGATACTACCTGCAAACTATGCGTTAGCGGATGAATTAGCCGATGTTTTAAACCTGAGTAAGGACAGTATTTATCGGCGTTTGCGGGGTGAAACATCCTTAAGTTTGGAAGAAGTACTCACCATTTGTCAGCACTATAAAATCACTTTTGAATCTATTGCTAACCCGAATGCGGTAACTTTTGAGTTCAAGGAGATAAATCCTGATGTCGAGAGTTTTCATCAATATTTGATTCGACTCTTAGGCGATCTTAGAAGAATAAAATCGTTGGAGAACAGCGAGATTCTTTACGCAGCAGAGGATATACCAGTTTTTCATCATTTTAATCATTCGTTGCTGACTTCTTTTAAGCTGTTTTATTGGATGCGTTCCGTGATGAATGTTAAGGAGATGGATGGGCAACGATTTAACCCAAAGCACTTGCCGCAAGATATGGTGGATCTGGCCAAAGAAATTTATCAAACCTATATCGAAATACCGGGAGTAGAAATTTGGACCGAGGAAACCCTATCAAGTACCCTTAAACAAATAGAATATTATTGGGAAGCAGGGTTATTTGAGTCGAAAGAAATGGCCATTCTTGTTTGTGAAGACTTCATTATGGAGTTGCAGGAAATTCAACGTCTTTGTGAAAAAGGAAGTAAAAACAATGTGGCTTTTCGATTCTACATCAACGACATCATGATTGGAAACAATTGCATATTGATAAAAGCGGGTGGGAACAAATACACTTATTTGAGCCATCACAGCTTCAACTTTATGCTTACGACCGATTACAATTTTTCTAATCAAACCGAAATATGGTTAGACGGCATGATGCAAAAATCTATGCTCATCAGCAGTGTTTCAGAAAAGTATCGGAACAAGTTCTTTTTAAGACAAATTGGCCGTATCGAACAGCTCAAGCTTCAAATACTCCAGTCATGAGGAACTAAACTGCGTTCCGATGGCTTTTCAATCAATGCGTTCTGAAAAACTTCTTCTATTTATTCTGGCAGCTATTCAGTTTACCAATATTGTCGACTTCATGATTATGATGCCGCTAGGGCCTCAGCTCATGCGACTTTTTGAAATATCGCCGCGTCAGTTTAGTTTATTGGTTTCAGCTTATACCTTCAGCGCGGGAATTTTTGGATTTCTTGCCGCCTTCCAAATCGATAAGTTTGACAGGAGAACTGCATTACTGTTTGTCTATTCCGGATTTTTATTGGGAACTTTTGCATGTGCTCTCGCCCCTGGTTACGAGTGGTTGATAGCGGCAAGGGTGTTTACAGGTGCATTTGGTGGCGTATTAGGAGCTTTGGTTTTAAGCGTAGTTGGGGATACTATTCCTATAGAAAGAAGAGCAACTGCTATGGGTCTGGTTACAGCAGCTTTTTCGGTGGCTTCTGTGTTTGGAGTGCCATTTAGTCTGTTTATCGCCTCAATTTGGTCGTGGCACGCTCCTTTTTTGTTTTTGGCGACCAGTGGCCTGCTAATTCTTTTAGGTATTTGGAAATGGGTGCCCAAGTTGAATACCCATGTTCAAATAAAAACGAATAGAATTACTCCGTTTGCTTTGATTTCTTCTATTGCCAAAGAAGCTAATCTACGAATGGCACTCTTGCTGATGATGACTATCATGTTAGGCAACTTCATAGTTACACCCTTCATTTCTCCGTATATGGTTGCTAATGTTGGTTTTACAGAAAAGGAGTTAACGTATATCTATTTGTTTGGAGGTCTGCTAACCATTTTCACTTCACCGTGGATAGGCAAACTTTCTGACCGATATGGTCCTAAGAGAGTTTACATCATATTCGTTTTTATTAATCTCATTCCTTTATTGCTCATTACGAATCTTCCGATAACACCGATACCCATAGTTCTATTAATAACTACTTCTTTTTTTATTGTGAGCGGTGGCCGAATGATTCCTTCACAAACTATGATTGCTAGTGCTGTTGAGCCTTCAAAAAGAGGAGCGTTTATGAGCTTTAATTCTTCGGTTCAACAGTTGAGTACCGCGTTTGCTTCTTTACTAGCAGGTTTAATTGTTACGAAAAACGATGCAGGGCAACTTCAGAACTATCAATACGTTGGGCTTGTAGCAGTAGTACTGAGTTTAATCAGCATTTTTATTGTAAAAAGGGTAAAATCGGTAAGCTAGAACGTTGAACCAATGCCAAAGTTCAATAAAAACAGATCGGTGGTGCTGTTGCGATGGTTGAAATAAACTTCATTTTGAACAACGTTTACGTCGTTTAAACTGAGGTAGCGTGCATTTCCCCCTTTTTGAAGTTGACCTGAAATAAAAATTTGGTAACGCACATTCCCCAGTTCAAAAAGGGAATATTTCAGGCCCATTCCAAGGCCAAAAGAGTTGGTCAAATCCGAAAAATTCAAAATGCTCGTGAATGAATCTGGATTTCCTGGTTGTGCGATCATTTGAGTACCCTTGGTACTGGTACGGGTAGCAATGTACTTAAGGCCGCCAAAAAATTCCACATACGGTTGGAAGTCACCAAATTCAGGAGCAATACGAAGATGCAGGTTCAATGGAATCATGTAGTGCATCTTGTCCAACACCAGTTGGTAACTCGGTACACTTAATACATATTGTCGATCGTTTTGCTCGTAACCGTATAAGATGCCCCGAAGCGAGATTCCAAATTCAATAGGGCTAGGTGTAGGCTTACAAGCCAGGTAGAAAGATAGGTTTGAGCCTGTTTTAGGAACAACCTGCGAAAAGGCACCAGTCGGAATGGATCCGCCTCCCGAAACTTCTATGATTAATGGAGTACTTGAAAAATAGGGCGCATGCCAAGATTGTGCATTCGAGTAAACCGATACTAGGTTGACAATAAAGAGAATTAAGCAACGCCAATACATATTTTAAATATAGGCAAATAAATGCGCGAACCACTATGTTGGGAATTTATGCGAAAAAGTGCTCAAAAAAGCCTATTTTTGCGGCGAATTTCAATTACATGCAAGCCATCCGCAACATCGCGATTATCGCACACGTCGACCACGGCAAAACAACCCTAGTCGATAAAATTCTTCATCAAACAAATCTTTTTCGCGAGAATGAGGAGATTGGAGAACTAATCCTTGACAATAATGACCTCGAAAGGGAAAGGGGTATTACCATCTTCTCCAAAAATGTTTCGGTTAATTACAAAGGCACCAAAATTAACATCATTGACACTCCTGGGCACTCCGATTTCGGAGGGGAGGTAGAACGCGTACTAAAAATGGCTGATGGAGTTCTTCTATTGGTTGACGCATTTGAAGGTCCAATGCCGCAAACTCGATTCGTACTTCACAAAGCTTTAAGCCTTGGGCTTCATCCAATCGTTGTGATTAACAAGGTGGATAAGGAAAATTGCCGTCCAGATGAAGTACATGATCATGTTTTTGAGCTATTCTTCAATCTTGATGCTACAGAAGAGCAATTGGATTTCCCAACGCTTTATGGCTCATCGAAACAGGGATGGATGGGCACCGATTGGAAAAATCCTGCAACCGACTTTACACCTTTGTTAGATGCAATATTAGAACATGTACCTGCGCCCAAGCAGCCAGATGGTAATTTGCAAATGCAAATCACTTCGCTCGATTACAGCTCATTTGTAGGGCGAATTGCCATCGGTAAAGTGGCGCGTGGATCGGTGAAAGAAAATCAACCCATAACATTGGTACGAAATAATGGTGGCCAGATGAAAGCGCGTGTAAAAGAGCTGCATACTTTCATCGGCTTAGGCCGTCAAAAAGTAACCCAAGTTGATGCGGGTGACATTTGTGCTGTTGTTGGTCTCGAGGATTTTCAAATTGGCGATACCATTGCCGATTTTGAAGCACCTGAAGGCTTGGCACCCATCAAAGTTGACGAGCCTACGATGAGTATGTTTTTTACCATCAACAACTCGCCATTTTTTGGAAAAGAAGGAAAATTTGTCACCTCAAGACATTTGAGAGATAGACTATTTAAAGAAATTGAAAAGAACTTGGCGATGAAGGTGGAGGAGACCGACTCACCGGATAGCTATCTAGTTTATGGCCGAGGAATTTTGCACTTGTCGATACTCATCGAAACTATGCGTCGGGAGGGCTACGAACTTCAAGTAGGTCAACCCAGGGTAATCATCAAAGAAATTAATGGCGTGAAACACGAGCCCATTGAATCATTGGTAGTGGATGTACCTGAAAGTTTTGCGGGTAAAGTCATCGAACAAGTTACCCAACGGAAAGGTGAAATGTTGATCATGGAACCTAAAGGAGATATGACTCATCTTGAGTTTAAAATTCCATCACGTGGTTTGATTGGTTTAAGAAACAATTTGCTTACGGCAACCCAAGGCGAGGCCATTATGGCACATCGTTTTGTTGACTTTGAGCCATTTAAAGGGCCAATTGCCGGAAGGATTAATGGTTCGCTTGTTTCTATGGAGACGGGCATGACTACCGCTTATTCTATTGATAAGCTTCAAGACAGAGGTATTTTCTTTGTTGATCCAGGTGAAGATGTTTACGAGGGAATGGTACTCGGGGAACACAGTCGTCCGGGTGATTTGGTGGTAAACCTGATTAAAGGAAAAGCACTTACCAACATGCGTGCTGCGGGAAAAGACGATAATGCCAAAATCGCCCCTAAGCGTTTATTCTCTCTTGAGGAAGCCATGGAATACATTCAAGACGACGAGTATATTGAAATAACACCAAAAGCCATGCGGATGCGTAAAATTGTACTGAAAGAAAACGACCGCAAGCGTTTGGGCTCAAAAGCGAGTTTGTAAGGATGAACAAAGCCTCCCTTGAACTTATTTCAAATGAATGGTCGGTTCCATATTGGTTACTCGGCATTTTTGCGTTGGTTTTGGGAAGTTTGAGTTATGTAGTGCAAAAATTCGCTCCAGCTTATCAGGGCGTTTTTACCAATGGAATGTTTATCGTACTGCTGGCATTACTCTCGATTTTCTATCGAAAATTGTATACCACACAAGTACATCTACAGTTGTCAACTGGCACAGTCGACCTCGAGTTCAAAAAGCTACTCATACCCTCAAGATTATCGTTGTTAATTTCAGAAATTCAATACATAGGATTAGGTACTACAGAAGAAATCAAAGGCTTATTTAAGGTACCTGAGAAACACTGGATTCTGATAGAGGTGAAAGGCAAAAAGTATTTTTTCTATGGAGTCGGCCAACAAAAGGCACTGAAAGGCGTTTTCCATGAACTGATACAAAAGAATCCGGAAATCGTTGTACGTGAGAATATCTTCAAATAAGGCTGGCTGCATTAAGCTTCATTGGATTATTCTACTCCTTGCGCTGGGTCTACACACGAGTCTTTCAGCACAAAATCCACTTTCTCCGTCTGCAAGCCGTTATAGTGGATTGCTGTCAGGACAAGTGAACCCAGCTAGTTTATCGTTTAATGTTCCGAATTGGACAGTTCATCTAGGTAGCACCCAAGCATACTTCCAAAACAACTTGGTGAGCATGCAGCGCTTGAATGTAATTGGCCTTATTGCTGGAAATAATGTAAGTATTGAACTTGACAATCAGAATAATCGGAATGCAGGGCCCATTACGGCAGATGTCTTAATTCAAGATCATATCGATAAGCCCCTGAGGATGCAGCTAGCTAGTCAGGTAATGCCCATAGGGCTGTTTTTTCAGTTCAATAAACACGCCTTTGGTCTTAGTACTCAATTACGTCAAAATATTTATTGGGACGGCTTCGGCGCAAGAGGGTTTCGTCAGATTTGGGAAGGAATAAGATTTGAGCCTCTAAGAGATAGCCTGGTGAGTAGTCCGGGCATGAAATTTCAAGCAGATTTATACGTAGAAACTTCCTTGTCGTATGCCTATCGTTTTTATGAAACTCGACGGGAAGCGATGTCAGCTGGAGTATCTGTGAAGCTTTTAAACGGGCTTCAAACGTACCAATTGGATATGACAGGTTTCGATTACCGAGTTCGGTTTGATTCGGTTTTTTTTACGCGATTTGAAGGTACCTATGGGCGTGCGGTTGGCAATCAGGGGCTTGGATCTGGATTGGGGTTAGCCTTTGATTTGGGTTTTAACTACGTTAAAATCGATCAGCAAGCAAAGCGACAAACAAGTAATCAATCGGGAATTAGATGCTTCAATTTTGCTGGTAAACTTCGTGTTCGTAAAGCTGTGCCAGATTATTTATGGAAACTGGGTGTTTCGTGGCTCGACTTGGGCTTAATCAATTATAACGCTCCCTTTTTCGCAGTTAATTCTTTCGGTAGATATAGTACGCTCGGTAGATTTTTTACCGTAGGAGAGCCAAATTTTGATGCAGCTTTTTTAGGAGAGCTGGCAAATAATGGTGTGGTAGCTGGTACGCCAAGCTTTTCTGTTGGAGCACCTACTGCTTTGAGTGTGCAATTTGATGGTAAAATTTACCCTGGTGTATATTTATTTGCTGGCATAATCCAGCGAACCCCTATGTTCGGACAGTTTAGTATGCGCCGAACAAACACGCTTACTGTTATCCCGAGAGTTGAACATCCCTTAGGAGAATTTGCCATTCCAGTGACCTTAACCGAGTACCGCTATTTTAACCTCGGTTTGTCGGCCCGAATCGGGCCATTGGCCTTTGGCACCGACCGATTTGGCACCTTATTCGGTTTGCAACGTTTTTCGGGCGCTGATGCTTGGTTTAGCCTTAACCTATTTGAGTTTTGGCGCTTCTAAAAGCGTTAATTTGAATCATCGCCCATTCGAGCTGTTCTTGTTCGTTCATTAAGCTGTTGTCAAGAACGAGTGCATCAGAGGCTTGAATCAACGGGTTTTCAGATCTCGTTGTATCAATACGGTCTCTTTCAGCCAAATTATGCTGAATTTCTTCCAGTGTATGGTGCTGGCCTTTAGCTTTCAGTTCATCGAAACGCCTTTGTGCCCTTATTTCAGGACTCGCGGTCATGAATATTTTAATTTCGGCATTCGGAAATACATTAGTTCCGATATCTCTGCCGTCCATCACTATACCTTTATTTTTACCTGCTTTACGCTGTAAGTGCACCATTGTGGTACGTACGCTTTTTATGGCCGATACAGGACTTACAAGATTAGATACTTCCAGACTACGGATGGCCTCTTCAACAGATTCGCCATTCAACCAAGTTTCGTTACGTTGCAATATTGGATTGTAATGAAAATCAATGTGAATGTTATGGAGAGCTTCTTCTATGGCTGGAGCATCATCTAGTGGAATATGATGGTGCAAAAAATAGAGCGTAACGGCCCTATACATAGCTCCTGAGTCGACATAAGCATAACCCAGTCGAGCTGCAATTGCTTTAGCCAGCGTGCTTTTCCCGCAAGAAGAGTATCCGTCGATAGCGATGATGATTCTTTCCACGCGGCAAAAGTAGTGACTTAAATAGCTTTAAACCGCTATTGTTGGGAAAAATAGGCATTCATGCGGTAGTTGGGTGTTTTAAGCCTACCTTTGCAGCACATTTTAGTATACATTATTTCATGATCACATTCGAATCGCTTCGGCTTAAGGCTGAACTGGTACAGGCCGTGACGGCTCTGGGGTTCACCGAGCCGACGCCCATTCAAGCACAGGCTATCCCTGTATTGCTTGAGGCTACCACTGACTTTGTAGGACTTGCACAAACGGGAACAGGTAAAACTGCTGCCTTTGGCTTGCCAGCACTCCACCACGTAAACACGAGTGAACGTAAAGTTCAGGTACTCATTTTAAGCCCCACTAGGGAGCTTTGCAACCAAATCGCAGAAGATCTCAAAAATTTCTCCCGCTTTATGCCCAGCGTACATGTTGCGGCTGTATATGGTGGCACCAGTATTCAAAACCAAATCAAAGAAATACGCCAAGGGGTTCAAATCATTGTAGCAACACCTGGCCGTTTGATTGACCTAATCGATCGTAAAGCGGTACAGCTCGAAACGGTTTCTTATGTTGTGCTTGATGAAGCCGACGAGATGCTGAACATGGGCTTCCGAGATGATTTAGATTACATACTTTCGAATACCACGCATAAACAATCGACTTGGCTGTTTTCGGCTACCATGCCGGATGAAGTTCGTCGCATTGCTAAAAACTATATGGAGAACCCCAAAGAGCTATCAATGGGGAAAAAGAATAGTGCGGCAAAGAATATAGAGCACGTTTATTATCAGGTTCAAGCTTCACATAAGTACGAAACCTTAAAACGGTTAGTCGATTACAACCCGGGTATGTATGGAATAATATTTAGCCGCACGAAGTTAGAGGCCCAGGATATCACTGAAAAGCTAATCCGTGAAGGTTATGATATAGAATCGTTACACGGCGATTTATCACAGCAACAGCGTGATAAAGTGATGGCTCGATTTAGGGAAAAATCGCTTCAGTTGTTGATTGCAACCGATGTGGCTGCCAGAGGTATAGACGTAGATGGAATTACGCACGTCATCAACTATTCATTGCCCGACGATCCGGAAGTTTATACTCACCGGGCAGGTAGAACTGCTCGTGCGGGAAAATCTGGTATTTGTATCAGTATCGTTAGCAGTAAGGAGAATGGAAGGGTTCGTCAGATTGAAAAGATGATCGACCGTCAATTCACCAAAGCCATGGTTCCAAGTGGTGAAGAAGTATGTGAGAAGCAATTCTTGAGCTTTATTGATAAGATTATCGCTGCCGATGTTGATCATGGTGATTACGAGCGCTACGTACCCATGGTGATGGAAAAATTGAAAGATCTATCTAAAGAAGAAATCATTAACAGGGTTGCTTCTTTAGAGTTTAATAGATTCTTGACTTACTACCGCAATGCGCGTGATTTGAACGATGGCGGCAAATTCGACCGTAATCGCGAAGATCGCCCAGGCATGAAGAAACTCTTCATGAGCCTCGGCAGTAAAGATGGTTTTTATAAAGCCAGTTTTCTGCAATTTCTACTCGACAATTCTGGCTTAAAAAAGGCCGACTTGGGACGAATTGATATGGGCGATACCAGAAGTTTTCTCGAAGCAGAAGACCAGGCTGCTCAGATATTAGTGGATACGTTTAACGGTACCAGTTACAACGGCCGGCCAATTCGTATCGATATCATGGAAGGCACTGTAGGAGGTGGCCGAAGAGACCGTGATGAACGTGGCGGCCGTAGGGATCGTGACGATCGTGGAGGTTCTTACCGTGGTGGAGGGCGAGATCGTGACAGAGGCGGTCGCTCTGGCTCAAGCTATGGCTCTGAACGCCAGGAGCGGAGGTTTGGTGGAAGTAAGCCGCGCGGTAATTACCGCTACTAAATATTAAAGCGCCGAAAGGCGCTTTTTTTGTTTAAACTGCGAATGAAGTGCCGCAACCGCAAGTTTCGGTGGCATTCGGATTGGTAAATGTAAAGCCTCGATTGTTTAAACCTTCCGCAAAATCGAGCGAAACACCTTGCAAGTAAATGGCATGTGCTGGATCTACTGCTATTTTTACCCCGTCAAAATCAAGGATTACATCAGTTTCTGAGGTTTTTTGGTAATCGAGTATATAGGTCATTCCTGAACAGCCACCACCTTTAACGCCAATTCGTACTAATGCCCCATTTTCGGGTTTTTCCGATGATAAACGTTGTAACTCCCGAATTGCACTTGGAGAAACATTCAATTGTAGCGCTTGATTGGTTTCCATAAACTTTATAAAACAAAGTTAAGTGAGAAGGTTCAAATGTGAACTGTTTAAAACTTGGTTTTCGACTTGTTGCTGAAGCAGGTAAATTTGAGGTATGTCCTTGATCCTAGAATTAATCAAATTTTTATTGCCTTCGTTGGTGGTCGTACTGGCGGTTGATAGGGTAATGCGATGGAATTGGCGAAAACAAGAAAGTCAACAAACGTATAAGCTAAAAGCGGAAATAGACAAACAGCTATTGCCGATTCGATTGCAGGCTGCAGAACGTATGGTTTTGTTTCTTGAGAGAATTTCACCTGAGGCTTTGTTGCATCGAATAGCCGAGCCTGGCATGTCGGCGAAAACGTTGCACCTTGCCTTGTTAACGAGTATACGGGCGGAGTATGAACACAATTTCTCGCAACAACTGTATATCGATGAAACGGTATGGGCAGCAATTCGATCTGCTAAAGAAGAAGTTGTAGCCTTAGCCAACTCCGCAGGGCAACTTTGTAACGAGCAAGCCAGCTCGCTCGACTACAGTCGTGCCTTATTGGAACTCATTCAAAAACAGAGTAATTATCCCACTTCAGCTGCTTTAGCATTGTTGAGAAAGTCAATTCAAAATTTGTGAAGCAGAGATACTTGATAGTTCTCGTCTTTTTATTGGCCGTATTTTCCTGCCGAGAATCGGTATACCTAGCCGTAAAAAGCGACTACAGCCAATACGGTATTGATTCTTCAGTTAAAGAAGACAGTGGATTAAACGAGTGGTTAACCAGTTATAGAGATAGTTTAAATGGTATTGTAAGCACTGTACTAATTCATAGTTCTAAAGTTCATGCGAAAGGACTGCCTGAATCGCCTCTTGGAAATTTGTTAGCCGATGTTTTACTCGAACAGTCATCCAATCGTTTGCAGCAAGTAGATTTTGCATTGTTAAATAATGGTGGGATAAGGGCACCTTTACCACAAGGTGCGGTTACTGTGGGTCATGTAATGGAAGTTCTTCCTTTTATGAATTATGTGGTTATCCTCGAACTATCTGGTGAAACAGTCAAGGAACTTTTAGATCATTGGGCAGCTAAAGGCGGTACGGCGGTGAGCGGGGTTCATTTTAAAATAGTTAATGAAAAGGCTGTGAACATCGAAGTTAATGGTAAACCACTTGTTCTGAGTCAAAAGTATAAATTGGCAACCATTGATTATCTGGCTGATGGAGGAGATGGTTGTGCCTTTTTAAAGGGCACGCTTGTACTTCATCGAACGCAATGGTTATTAATGGATCTGTACATAGAGGCATTCAAAGAAATGAATCAAAAAGGAGTGGTGATAAATGCATCAACCGATGGAAGAGTTACTAGAGAGCCGTAGATCTTTTCTCAAACGGTTTGGAATTGTTACCGCTGGGCTAAGCTTGGCCTCGGCCGAGGCTTTTTCCTTAGCTAAAGACGATTTAGCAACCTTAACCATCTTGCATACCAACGATACGCATAGCCGGCTCGATCCTTTTCCGGCAAATGCTGGCCGATTATCCGGTTTAGGAGGGATAGCAAGACGTAAGGCATTGATAGAGACCATCCGGTTGGGATCTGCTCAAAGCTTATTGGTAGATGCTGGAGACATTTTTCAAGGAACACCGTACTTCAATTTTTTCAAAGGTGAGCCAGAGATGAAAGCATTACAAGCCATGGGCTATGAAGCGGCTACCATGGGTAACCACGATTTTGATGAGGGTGTTGAAAATTTCGCCGAACAACTGAAACATGTTCAATTTCCGTTTATCGTTTCGAACTATGATTTTGACGACACAGTATTGGCTGGTCGAATACACAAAAACCGCGTAATCAAGAAGGGTAGGCTTAAGATTGGCATATTTGGTTTAGGTATAAATCCGGACGGACTTATCCCCCCAAAGCTTTTTGGTAAGGTAAAACACCTTGACCCTCTTGCATTAGCACAACAACAAGTGACGGAGCTCAAAGATAAAGATGTTGATTTTATCCTGTGCTTGTCTCATTTGGGCTATGAATATCAAGACAGTCGTATTTCAGATAGGGTTTTAGCTAAGGAAGTAGGTGGAATTGACCTAATCGTAGGAGGACACACCCATACTTTTTTGGATGCACCAGCAGAGATATTAAATCCCGAAAAACGTATTACACTTATTGCACAAGCAGGACATTCTGGAGTACGGTTAGGAAAGATAGATTTTACGTTTGAAGTAGAAGGAAGGCGAAGGAAACATTGGTGGTCGGAAAGTGTGTTTGTAAAGTAATAAATCCAGTACCTCTGATACACTTTTGGAATCAAAACGAGATAGAACGATATACACAAATGTGAGTCAGACATGTACTGTGAATAAATCGTCACTAAATAATTAAGTTGTATGTTTCGTGTTGATTATCAAGTAGATATAACGAATAAATAAAAATCAAGTGATTCATCTAAAAACTTTTTAGAAAAAGTTTTGCAGTTGAATGTGGGTAAAATCTGTGCTTTTCAGGCCCTTGCTATTTGTATCACACTTGCAAGTGTAAACAACGTTTTTTAGAGAAGTTTTTTTGTTTCATATTCGACCTCCCGACCAATTCGGATACAATGACTGAGCCTATGGAGAGAACGATGGAAATGGTATGGAGCAGCTGCTTGTCGATCATTCGCGACAACGTGAATCCTCAAAGTTTCAAGACCTGGTTTGAGCCTATCAAACCAGTTCGCTTGAAAGATAATGTCTTGACGATTCAAGTACCCAGCCAATTCTTTTATGAATGGTTAGAAGAGCATTATGTGAATTTGCTTCACAAAACAATTCGAAGAGAGTTAGGTGCAGAGGGTAGGTTGGAATACAGTATAGTGATGGACAATAGTTCGGGCGATAAAGCTCCATACACCATCAACATGCCCGGAAGCGGCATGAAAGCGAAGAACCCGGACTTGACGGTGCCCGTGAACATAGGCGCTTCGATAAAAAATCCATTTATCATACCTGGATTAAAGAAGATCAATATTGATTCTCAACTGAATCCACGGTATTCGTTCGACAATTTTGTAGAGGGAGACTCCAACCGCCTTGCTCGTTCGGCAGGTATGGCCGTTGCTTCTAAACCAGGGGGGACTTCATTTAATCCGTTAATGATTTACGGTAATGTGGGTTTAGGAAAGTCACACTTGGTTCAAGCTATAGGTAATCAAGTAAAGCTTAATTTCCCCAATAAGACAGTTTTGTACGTAACTGCCGAAAAGTTTACACAGCAGTTTATCGATTCGCTAAGGAATAACTCTGCTAACGATTTTGTGAATTTCTATCAACTCATCGATGTGTTGGTGATCGACGATGTTCATAATTTCGCCAACAAAGAAAAAACACAAGACGTTTTCTTTCATATCTTCAACCACCTGCACCAATCAGGCAAACAACTTATTCTCACTAGCGACCGTGCACCTAAGGATTTAAAGGGCATGGAAGAGCGACTACTATCACGCTTTAAGTGGGGATTGAGTACCGATTTACAAGTGCCAGACTTCGAGACGCGCGTGGCTATTTTAGAAATGAAAATGTATGCAGATGGAATTGAATTGCCTCGTGAGGTAGTGGAGTTCATCGCACACAACATAACTACCAATATCCGTGAGTTAGAAGGGGCAATTACATCTTTGCTGGCCTACACGACCTTGAATAACAAGCAGCCGGATATTGAACTAGCCAAAGTGGTGATGCGGAATTTTGTTCGCAACGTTTCTTTAGAAATCTCTATCGAAAGCATTCAAAGTTTGGTATGTGAGTATTTCGATTTACCTGTTGATCTGCTCAAGGCCAAAACCCGGAAGCGCGAAATTGTCCAAGCCAGACAAATCTCGATGTATTTTGCCAAGAAGCTCACCAAGAATAGTTTGAAGACCATTGGGGAGTACTTTGGCGGTCGTGATCACAGTACCGTTATTCACTCTTGCCAAACAGTAGAGGATTTGATGGAAACCGATCGCAAATTCAAAGGCTTTGTTGAGGATATTCAGAAGAAAATTAAGATAAGTACCGTGTAAATTTGACCTGTCAAACTTTACCGGATGCAAGTCGTAAAACCATCATTAGCCAGAGGAACCCGTGATTTCGGTCCTGAGCTAATGGCAAAGCGTAAATATATTTTCGGAGTAATTGAAACCGTATTTAGGAAGTACGGTTTCATGCCTCTTGAAACCCCTGCCATGGAGAATTTAAGTACGCTAACTGGCAAGTATGGGGAAGAGGGGGATCGTTTGATATTCAAGATTATCAATTCAGGGGATTATCTCAAGGATGTTTCAGATGAGGACTTCAAAGCTGCTCAGAACAACCAATCGAAATCATTCACCGGATTAATTTCCGAAAAAGCACTCAGATACGATCTTACGGTGCCTTTGGCTCGGTATGTATCCATGAACAGGCATGCTTTGGTTTTCCCTTTTAAGAGATACCAGATACAACCCGTTTGGAGAGCAGATCGTCCGCAAAAGGGGCGCTATCGCGAGTTTTATCAATGCGATGTAGACGTAATTGGTTCTGACTCTTTGTTTAATGAAGCCGAGTTAGTATCAATTTATGTTGAAGTATTTAGGGCGTTAGGGTTTAAGGATTTTACGGTTAGAATTAACAATCGCAAACTATTAGTACCCTTAGCAAATTGGTTGGGCATGAATGCCAATGCTTCTGATTTTATATTGATACTCGATAAAATCGACAAAATTGGCGTTAATGGGGTAATGGAAGAGCTAGCTGGTTTGGGTGCCGATGCAAATAAATTAGCTGAGTTCTTCGGTTTACTTGAAAAAGACCATAGAAAAGACCTGTGGTCCAAATTTTCTTCACTTTCGCAGGATGCAGAATTTCAAAAAGGGATACAGGAATTAGATACTCTGTTTAATCTCTTAAAACCGTTTGGAGTAGAGCAGTATGCTCATTTTGACCCAACATTGGCCCGGGGTTTAGACTATTACACAGGAACTATACTCGAAGTGGTTACTCACGAAGTAAGTATGGGAAGTATTGGTGGAGGAGGGCGCTACGATAACCTTACGGGCATATTCGGCGTAGATGGTTTGACCGGCGTAGGCGTTTCATTCGGTGCCGAACGCATTCTGGATGTGATGGAACAATTGCAGTTGTTTCCTGCCGATATACTTCGCTCTTGTGATGTATTAATTTATCTTTTTGGTGATGCCGAATTCGATTACGCGGCTTCTGTTTTACGCAAGTTGAGGGCAGAGGGATGCAAGGCTGAACTATATGTCGACGCTGGAAAGATGAAGAAGGCATTTGCCTATGCTGAGGCCAAGGCGATTCCTTATGTAGCCTTGATCGGAGAAAAAGAAAAAGAAGCAAACGCGGTTATGCTCAAAAATGTGAAAACGGGAGAACAAAGTCCTATTTCTTTGGAAAATTTGGCAAGCTGGCTCATAAAATCGCTATGAAAACGATTACTCTTGGATTACCACTAAGTCACGAGTCCATTGATTTGATACGTCGTGCCGAATGTAAACTTGAATTAGCACCTGATGCCCGTAAGCGGATTGAAAAGTGTAAAGCGTATCTCGACGCTAAGCTGATAAATAACGACCAGCTATTTTATGGTATCAATACCGGGTTTGGTTCTTTATGTGATATCGCGATTTCTAAAGAGGATTTATCAACTCTTCAGCGCAATCTAGTCATGTCGCACGCCTGTGGTGTTGGCGAACAGGTGCCTGATGAAGTAGTTCGAATCATGCTTGCGTTAAAAATTCAATCCTTAGCATATGGCCACTCTGCGGTACAGTTGGCCACGGTAAATCGATTGATTGATTTTTACAATCATGATATTTTACCTGTCGTATATCAGCTGGGATCATTAGGGGCATCGGGCGATTTGGCTCCTTTGGCTCATTTGAGTTTACCCATATTAGGATTAGGCGAATTAAAAGTAAACGGAAAAATAACGCACAGTGCAGCCGTTTTGGAAACCATGGGCTGGGTGCCAATTCGTCTTGAAGCTAAAGAAGGGTTGGCATTGTTAAATGGTACCCAGTTCATGTCGGCTTATGGATGTTATGCCATACTTGAATTTCGGTACTTATTGCGTCAAGCTAATTTGATTGCTGCGCTTTCAATGGAGGCCTTTGACTGTAAAATTGAGCCCTTCCACCATGCGATTCATGCTGTGCGACCTCATCCTGGCCAACAAGCTGTAGCTGCAGAGATACGTGCAATTTTAGCCGGAAGCCCAGGGCTGACTAGAGAGAAGAAGGCCGTTCAGGACCCATATTCTTTCAGATGTATTCCACAAGTTCATGGCGCCAGTTTGGACGCCTTAAATTATGTGGCGGGGGTTTTTTTGACAGAAATAAATGCAGTTAGCGATAATCCGAATGTTTTCCCTGACGAAGATATAATCTTGTCGGGAGGTAATTTTCATGGGCAGCCTTTAGCTTTGGCACTTGATTTTTTAGGATTAGCTGCAGCCGAAATCGGTTCCATTAGTGAACGTCGGACCTTTCAACTGATATCGGGCAACAGAGGACTTCCTTCTTTCCTTGTTGCACACTCAGGATTAAATTCAGGCATGATGATTCCGCAGTATACCGCTGCTTCCATTGTAAGTCAGAACAAACAACTCGCAAATCCAGCGTCTACCGATTCCATTGTATCGTCGAATGGCCAAGAAGATCATGTAAGTATGGGAGCAAATGCTGCTACCAAACTATACAGAATCATTGAGAATTTGAGGTCGATACTGGCTATTGAATTGATGAATGCGAGTCAGGCTTTCGAGCTAAGAGAAAACTGGAGAACATCTGATACCTTAGCTGAATTTGTCAAGAATTATCGCAAGATTGTTCCTTTTCTTGATGAAGATAGATACTTGCATCAAGATATTGCCGCTACTATAGCATTCTTGAAGAAATCAGCTGTTAACTAACTGGTCTTACGCATTTTGCTCGAATAGATTAACCAAAGACCTATAACGACTAATGGCAAACTTAGCCATTGTCCCATATTTAAGGCCATCTCTTTTTCAAAGTCAACCTGCACATCTTTGATGAATTCGATGAAAAAACGGAAACCAAACACGAGCGTTAAGAAGTAACCGAACAATCGACCACTGTACTTGCCAGCATCCGCCTTCCAATAGGCTCTGTAAAGAATCACAAAGATGATGAGGTAGGCCAGTGCTTCATATATCTGCGAAGGATGGCGCGGTATATTGTCGCCCAATCGTTCAAATACGAATGCCCAAGGCAGATCGGTAGGGGAGCCGACGATTTCGGAGTTCATCAGGTTCCCCAGTCGGATACATGCGCCTGCAAGTGCCACCACGATAACCACCCGGTCGGTTACCCAGAAAAAGCCAGTACCCGGGTGTTTTTTCGCAAAAAGCCAGTGAGACAATAAAATGCCAATGACTGCACCATGACTTGCTAACCCACCTTCCCAGATTTTAAACATTTCAATGGGATGGCTGAGGTAATATTCAGGCTCATAAAAAAGACAATGACCTAAACGTGCGCCAAGTATAGTTCCAGCTCCAACATACAAGGCAAGATTGTCGAGCCACTTTATATCCTTGTTTTCTGCTTTAAATACTTTTTCGAGTATGTAATATCCGAATACAAAACCCGACATAAAGAGAAGACCATACCACCGTACTGGTAAAATGTCGGGTAAAACTTCTGGATGTACGTTCCAATGGATATAATTCAGCATACCTAAGTGTTTCGCGAATTTAGTTATCGTGTTGCAATGGAATAGCGTTAATTTTCAATAATACCTTTTGAACATGAATTGTCTGGTAAAACAAGCTACCCTTGTGAGGGTATTTTAGCCATTTATTCTTAAAGGAATTGTAATTGCATGTGTTTGTGTTGTTCGGTAACTAACTTTGGACTATAAAAATCAAAACGCATGAAAAAGATATTTTTACTTTCTCTGATGCTTTTCACTGCATTTGTTGGGCTCGCAAAATCAAAATCGCCCTTTTCAAAAGTCATCAGTCATCCTCAAATCCAAACGTTACAGAAACATTTTAGGAATACAGTTGTACCCGGAAACGCTCGCATTTCATCTTTATCGTACCCCGATTCGGTGCAGATAAATAGCTGGAATGGTGCAAGTTGGGAGCTTGATGCTGTACTTCGAATGAATTACAACGGAGGTAGAATTAGTTCGGCTACTCTTTATCAAATAGTTGGTTCCGTTTCCATTCCCGTTGGCGGTTACGCTTTCGTTTACAATACTGCGGGTAAAGTGCTGAGCATTCAGCTTACTGTTGCGCTACCAGGGCAGAATCCTGTTGTAATTAACAGATTTGAACAAAATTTTGATGCCTTTGGAAATCAGACTTCTCTAAAAATATTTGAAGCGGATCAAAACGGCAATCTAGAACTTACCGAGGGTGATTCAGTAGCATTTACTTACTCAGGTAGCCAAGTAACTCAGGCTACAAATTATTTTTGGGACCAAAGTTCGACTCCATCTAGTTGGACTCCCGAAACAAGGTTTTCGAATCTAACTTTTAATGCTTCTGGCGAACCTACTGCGGTTACAGTAGCCTATTGGGATCCCGCTACGAATGGATTTGATCCGAGTGATGAAAAGTACACCAATGTTCAATGGAGATTTGGCTTCCCTGGAATTTCACTAGCATTTGGCCAAATTGGAGACATCAGCGCGGTTTTATTTAATGAGACTGCTATTCCCAGCGATGATCTTAGACTAACACCTACGGATTATACACTTGAGGAAAAGCTAAATGGCGTGTATGTGAACAGCGAAAAGGCAAGTTCTACACCTGCAAGCGGCCCAGTTACACGTACACTTTATCAGAGTTGGTCGGGTTCAGCTTGGGAAGACGATTATCGTTATCAATACACCTATTCAGGTAACTTTGTTAATGTGTCGCTTGAAGAATTTTGGACCGGTACGATATGGGAACCAAACTACAGATATACGACTACGTTCAATGCTCAAAATCACTTGACTGAGGAAAAAAATGAGTCATATATTAATTCAAGTTGGTCATTAGTTGTTGCTTATCGGAATACCTATAACTACAGCACAGATAATAGAATTTTTCGTTGGGTTACAGAAGAATGGGATCAGTGGAACAACGCTTATGTAAATTATGAGAAGCGCGATTACTTTTATGGCAGCTTTCCACAGTCTGTAGCTATTGGAAAATTGAATGGGTTTAGCACTTACCCCAATCCAGTTAATGATCTATTATTTGTTGAATTTGAAGCAAAACCGAATAATACTTATCAATTAAGTTTGTTCTCGGTAGATGGGCAGTTGATGCACCATCAAACAATCAGTGGTGTAACAGGAAAACAAAAAATAGACGTCAGTACCGACCAATTGGCATCAGGAGTATATTTCGTAAGAGTGGAAGGTCAAAGCGGAGTTTCCATAGCCAAGATTGTAAAGTAAATCGTCGTAAACGACAAAAGCCCTGTTCTATTCTGAACAGGGCTTTTTTTTACTTAAACTTTAAGCTTTTACGTGGTCGTCTTTGTCTTCAACAAAAATCACGGAAACCGCAGCGATGAGCATAAATACACCAGCCATTATCAAGGCATAAATAGCTTGGTTACCATATATATGCTTAACTATTGGCCCTCCGATTACGCCATTGATGATTTGTGGAAGGGTAATGAAGAAGTTAAATACGCCCATGTAAATGCCCATTTTGTGTACCGGTATTGATCCTGCTAGGATGGCATAGGGCATGGCTAAAATAGACGCCCATGCGATTCCAATGCCGATCATGGGTAAAATGAGTAGGTTAGGATCCTTTACAAAGTAAATGGCAATGAGACCCAATCCACCAGCAGCTAACGAAATTGAATGGGTCATTTTACGTCCTATCTTTAAGGCAATAGCTGGTAGTAAAAGAGCATAAATAGCCGAAACGCCATTGTATACACCGAAAATGATACCGACCCAATTTCCTGCATTTTGGTAGGTTTCAGAACTGGTGTCACCAATATTTAGTCCGTAAACGTGGGTTGCTATAGCAGGAGTGGTAAATACCCACATGCTAAAAAGGGCAAACCAGGAAAAGAATTGTACAATGCCAAGCTGTTTCATGGTTTTTGGCATTTTGGCAAAATCACTAATGATTTGTTTAATGCCCGACAACCTCTCTTTTTCTTGTTCCTTTTTGTATTCCTCTGGTGGGAATTCTTTGGTAGATACAACCGTCCAAAGAATGGTCATTAAAAAAACAACTGCACCAGCGTAAAAGGAGAAGGTGACGTTGTCGGGTACTTGACCCGGGGCCGCTGTTTTACTAATATTCAGCCACTCGGCAAATACATATGGCAGCCAAGAGCCAATCACGGCTCCAATTCCAATTAAAAAGGTCTGAATGCTAAATCCTAATGTTCTTTGCTCGGAAGGTAACAAATCGGCTACTAGAGCCCTAAATGGTTCCATGGCAATATTGAACGAAGTATCCATGATCATCAGAATGCCTGCTCCAACGTATAAAGGAGGTAAAATGGCAACGAGCGCACTCGCATTGGGCATAAAGATCAATGCTGTAGAAGCCAACAAAGCACCCGCCAGGAAAAACGGCCTCCTACGACCCAAGGCTGTCCAGGTTTTGTCGCTGTAATAACCTATGATTGGCTGGACGATCATTCCCGTCAACGGGGCAGCGAGCCAAAACCAACTCAAGTGTTCCACGTCAGCACCGAAGGTTTGCAGAATTCGTGAAGCATTGCCGTTTTGCAACGCAAAACCGAATTGAATGCCCAGAAATCCGAAACTCATATTCCAGATTTGCCAGAAAGATAATTTGGGTTTTTTTGTCATAATTATTGGCTGTTAGAGCAAATTAAACTGGCGTTATGAAATGACCAAAAGATTTGACTCGACCGTTCTAGATTAGATATTGAGTTGAAATATAGTTAGTTTCTTAGTAGCGCAGGGTTATTTCGTTGTCTGACCAATCAAATTCTGCTGAAAGTAAATTGGGTTGTTCGAATGGAAAACTAGACGACACAAAGAAGGGGTCGAAGTTGGAAATGGGTTCGATAAACCGGTGCTTGTCTCTTTTAATTGTCAATGCGGCATCGTTCGAATGTACCACAGCCGATTCTGTTCCATGAACATACACACGAATACGAGTCCATGAAGAAAGATGACTACCTTCTTTTCTTGCAAGTACAATCGTCCTGGTATCGGCGAAATGTGACAAGGTTCTTTTTAGGAATGCCCCATTTTCATAATCAAAACTTTTACCGTCGTCGTCGTAAAGCAAGTAATGGTGTTCGCCGTTACCCGCATACACATGTAAGCATAGTACATTCGACTGATCGTTTACATGATAACCAGCCTCTGCCAATGCAGGAAAAATAGCGCCAGCTTTAACAAAAACAGGTATTACTTCTGCTGGTGTTTCGATGAGCAAGGTATTGGATCCGGCGTGGAATTTATCGTTGAATAATTCATACCAATCGCCGCTGGGCAAGTAAACTTTCTGAATGGGTTGCCAAGAGTTTATGGCTGCAACGAGTATGGAGGGGCCAAACATGAATTGATTCGACCAATTTCTGTGATAAACCTCTTCATCGTAGGTGTAGTCAATGGCTAAACTTCGAACGATTGGTATTCCACTTTGAGCAGCTTCATAAAATGAGCTATATAAGTAGGGCATCAATCTATATCTCAACCGTATGAAGTTCCTGCTTATTTCTTCGGCTTCTTCTCCATACGACCATGGCTCAGAATCGCGGCTATTAATCATGGTATGGCCTCGATAAAAGGGCGTAAAGGCACAAACTTGCATCCAACGGGTATATAAGCGGGGCGATGCTTCACCCACAAAGCCACCTACATCCATTCCTGTAAATGGTATCCCCGCCAGCCCCATGCTCGCCAACAGCCGTATGCCCATGAGCATATGCTCATCGCTTGCACTATTATCCCCCGTCCAAACAGCTGCATACCGTTGTATTCCACTAAAACCTGCTCGAGTAAGAATAAATGGTCGTTTATTTGCCATAAGGTTTTTCGCGCCTTCATAGCTCGAGCGCGCCATCTGAAAGCCATATACATTGTGCGCTTTTCGATGTGTTGCACCATATCCTTCGAATTCAAATTCAATAAGGTCTGGTATTTTTTTGCCCCAAGTAACGGGCTCATTCATGTCGTTCCAAAACCCTTCTATTCCTAAACGAACATTCTCTTCGAACTGTGCTCCCCACCACTTTCGGGTAAGTGGATTGGTGAAGTCGGGAAATAAGCAAGTGCCTGGCCAAACGTCGCCGGTATAAGGAGTTCCATCGGGATAGGCCACATAAAGACCTTGTGCTATTAGTTCATCGTAGGCTTGATATCCCTTTTCTTCTTTAATACCTGGATCAAGGATAATGACCACTTGGAAGCCCATCGCCTTGAGTTCTTGGATGAATGCCGCAGGGTTTGGAAACTCTTTGTTGTTCCAAGTAAATACCTTGTATTGATCCATGTAGTGGATGTCGAGGTAAATCACATCACAGGGGATGTTTTTTTCTCGAAAAGTCCGAGCCACATTAAGTACTTCCTTGTCAGGATAGTAACTATAACGACACTGCTGATAACCCAAACTCCATTTAGGAGGAATGGGCATTTTACCCGTCAACCAACTATAGTCTGAAATAATTTGACTTACCGATTCGCCAGCGAACATATAATAGTCAAGTTCGCCATCGGGTACTTGAAAGTAGGAGAAACGGTTATTTGAAGCGCCGAAATTAAAGACACTCTTGTAGCTATTGTCAAGAAAAATGCCGTAGGTTTTACCTCCGGTAATCCCCATATAAAAGGGCGTACTGAGGTAAAGCGGGTCTTCTTCTTCACCATATGCAAATGCATCGGTATTCCAGTGTTCGTACCATTTACCTCTTCGATTTAGGTAGCCAGTTTTTTCGCCGAGTCCGATGAATTTTTCGTCGCTACGTAGCTGTTTGTAACAACTTATTTCGTGCCCTACGAACGAAATACCAAATGCAGGATCATCTTCTACAAGAGGTTTGCCGTCGGGAGAATGCAGTTTAAATCTAAGTGGGAATTTTTCAATGATAAGCGTTAAATCACGGGTAATCAATCGCCAGCTGGTATCGCTGTCTTCCCAAGTGTAATCAGTGGGTTCAGCTAAAGCAGTTACTGCGTAACTATGGTTCTCGAAGTTTCGATTTAGCCCTATTGTGCGTATCCTTACAACACGGCTGTTCATTAGCTGTACTTGAATTTTTGCAATTGCGCATTGAATTATCCAGCTATTTTCATCTTGAGAAATGCTTTCGAAATTCCCGAGAGCTACATTGAAATGATCTTGACTCTTTTTAGACATTAGTTCTGAAATGGGCATAAAAAAGGGCAGAAGTAAATCAACTGCCCTCCGAAATAATACTTACAGTGCTTTCTCTTCTTTCAATAGATAGAACTCAAAGTTCAGCAGCATGAGCTCTGCTTCTAACAGTACACTTTTTCCGGTGTACAAATTCAGAAAACGCTTGCCTTGCATTGCCATTGGTACCTTGTAGGTGCTAACCGTATCCCTAAAGTTTACGATGCCATAAAGTCCTGCACCTTGTTGTCCACGGTGGAAGAACAATACATCTTTGGTACTGCTGCTATCAAACGTAACGTCTGCCGAGCGTAAGTCAGGCTCGCTATTCTTTAACTCCAGCGTTTTTTTATAGAAATCACGAATGTCAGCATTCGCGGTCCAGAGGATATCACTTTTTTCGAATAAATTCATTTTGGTTGGATGTGCTACCTCTTGGCCGTTGTACAAGAGTGGAATTCCCGGCATTGCAGCACTAAAAAAGAATGCAGCTTTCGATCCCTCTTTGCTCTTAAACAAGTTCACTGGTACATCATCCCAAGATGTTTCATCGTGATTCGTTATAAATCGCATTCTAAGGGCATCTTTCGGCAAGCGCGCAGTTTCTTCACTGAGAATTCGTGGAATTAGCGTTGCAGTGTCGCCTTTGAATACCTGCTTCAAATTGTGGTATAAGTCCCAGCTGTAGGTCAGATCAAAGCCGGCAGCGTAAAGTTCTGGTTCCGCACCTTCGGCGAGCATAAGTACAGGCTTGATTTTTTTAATACGGTCAATCGAACTTTTCCACCAGTCTACTGGGACCATTTCTGCTACATCACAGCGGTAACCATCAATATCAAATTCTTTTACCCAAAATTCCAAAACTTGCGTCATCGCTTCTTTCAAGCTGTCGTTTTCATAATTCAAATCGGCAACATCGGTCCAATCGGCTACAGGTGGCTGCAAGTTTCCTAAACTGTCTTTGGTATACCAATCGGGATGTTGTTTCGTCCATGGGTGATCCCAAGCGGTATGATTGGCTACAAAGTCAATAATAATGTGTAGGCCATTTGCATGACAGGAATCAACCAGTTCTTTGAAATCTGCTTTCGTGCCAAACTCAGGATTTACATCCATATAATCCTTAATGGCATAAGGCGATCCAAACGTGCCCTTTCTATTTTCTATCCCCACCGGGTGAATAGGCATTAGCCAAAGGGTATTTACGCCCAAGTCCTTCAGCTCACGCAAGCGTGGTATCATTGCTTTAAAGGTGCCTTCTGGGGTAAAATTCCGCACATATACTTCGTAAATAGACGCTTTCGCGGCAACAGGAGGGTCAATTTTCACGTTTTTCTCTTTCTTGCTGAAACAAGCCGATACAGTCAGCGCTATCGTTACGACAGCCAACCAGCGATAAATTTTCATGAGTAGTAGTTTGTGGGACTAAAAGTAAAAAACAGCATTAGAGTGACCAAAAAAAGATTAGTTCTCGACCAGCAAATTGCAACCTCTGAGCTCACTATGGTCAAACCGTCCCAAAATTTCAAAAGAATTATCGTTCACCAAACGCCCTAAATCCTGTGTTTGAATGAACGAACAGCTTTCGTAATTGCTTAAGTCTATTACGTTTACTCCTCCCGATTTTCCATGTGTTACATAGTTAAAGGGGTCATTATCTTGCCTTATCAAAATTTTCATCCACGGGGGTGAAGTGAATATTCCTTGCCCTTTGCTATACGCTTGTGAAAGCAATTCAGTCATCCCGTACTCAGAGTGAATTTCTTCAACTGTAAACGCTTCGGAAAGGATGTTATGAACTTCTGCCCGGATCATTTCTCTCCTTCGCCCTTTCATGCCTCCAGTTTCCATCACGATATCATGGTGGGTAAGTTGAAGCCTTCCTTGCTCCGCAAGGTCGAGTAACGCATAAGTTACTCCCCATACCAAAACTCTTTTTTGCTTTTGGTGGGCTTTGTCGATGGCCTCATACATTTTGTCGGTGGCTTTCAAATAGAAGCCCGAAAGCGGGTCGTTGGTTAGTTTTATCAGGTCATCGATCATATAAATCAACGACGATCCCTTTCGTTCGAGGTAGGAGGGCAATAATGCCAGCAACACATAGTTGTTTGGGTGGCCGTAAAAGGCAGAAAATCCTGATCGGTAGGATTGGCGGTAAAGGTTTGTATCGCTCAACGCATGTTTGCTTGTCACAGTTGAAGTAGTGCCACTACTCGTGAAAGTTAAGGATATAGGTGTATTCACCGAACGAATTTCATGTTTTTTGAACAGCTCGATTGGTAAAAACGGAATTTGAAGACTCTCCTTAATGCTTTGGGGTTGAATGCCCAAGACATCAACCCACTCCTTGTAAATGCCGTTGTTTTGGTATTGGAAATGAAACAATTCAATGGCTATTTCTTCAAAATCGAACTTTTGACCAGAAATGGCATCGAATATTTTCTTTTTGAGTACTTCCACTTTGTAAAAATAGCTTCATTTAAAAGGCAAACGTAACTTTTCTCAACTAGCTACGTTTTGGATTCGTTATTTTTATGTCATGCATCCGTTTACGCTAGTAGTAGTTACTCTGCTCACGCTTTCTTGGGCTTGTCAACCTATTCGCTTGTTCGACGAAACACCTGAAATTACATTTGTTTCGATCGAGCCGGAAATAGTAACCGAACTTGTTGATTCCATTACCATTACCTTAAAATTTACTGACGGGGATGGAGATTTGGGACTTCCCGAAATTGATACCTCTAACGATGTTACTGTTTTAGACAAGCGTGAAGGGCTCCCAAACTTTGGCGATATAGAATATCCCTTTCGATTGCCGTTTGTAACTCCACCAGGCAATAGCAAACAGATTTCGGGAGAAATAAAGTTGGTTATTCAAAATACTTTGCGAAGACCAGGTCTGCTAACAGATACGTTAAAGTATAGCATTCAAATCAGGGATAGAGCCAACCGACTATCGAACATTGTTGAAAGCCCTAAGATAGTTGTTGTTGGGGCGCAGTAATTTTTTAATCATTTGCATACGTAGGCCAATACTATTCCGTTATTTCGCTGCATGCGTTTCATAATCGCTCTTCTTCTTTCATTTTTCTCGTTGGAGGTGTTTGCCCAAAGTGGGGGCAACTCGACCTATAATTTCCTTCGTTTAAGTCCTTCTGCACGAATAACAGCTCTAGGATCGGCGGCAACCGCAACTTTAGATGCTGATGTGAATCTTGCTTTTTATAATCCGGCTTTGTATTCGCAAAATGTAGGAAATCGATTAGGCTTGAGTTTGGTGAATTATGTGGGAGACGTTAGTCATGGTCAAGTGAGCTATGCTCTGCCCAATGAAACCAAATTTGGTTTTTTTGGGGGCGGGGTGCAGTATGTGAATTATGGCGAATTCGTGCGTCGCGATGCTGCTGGTGTAGATTTGGGCACATTTAGAGCGGGAGAATTGGCTTTGCAAGCGGGTTGGGGTTATGCATTTGCGCAAAACTTGCGCGTGGGAGCCAATTTTAAACTTATCGGTTCTTATCTGGAAGCATACAACTCCCATGGTTTTGCAATCGATTTGTCGGGGATGTATGTCGATACGAGTAGGAATCTCGTGGTTGCAGTATTATTCCGGAATTTTGGAGCTCAGTTCGATACGTATGTTCCTGGAGTACGCGAAACATTACCATTTGACGTTCAGTTTGCGATTACCAATCGTTTAAAGTATGTACCCCTGAGATGGGGGATAGTATTCCACAACTTGCATCGCTGGGATTTAGCTTACAATGATCCCAACGATCGTTACTATCGCCCACAATTATTACTTAGCTCTGGTGAGGTAGCTCCTGTGCAAGAAACTACATTCACCGACGAATTTTTTCGCCACGTAATCGTCAATGCGGAATTGTTGCTATCCAAGAATTTTCACTTGCGAATGGCGTACAATCACATGCGCAGAAAGGAACTAACCATTCCCACACGAAATGGAAGTAGCGGTTTTAGCTTTGGTTTTGGGATGCAGGTGAAAAAATTTCGTTTTGACTACGGGAGAGGAGCCGTGTCATTGGCAGGCATGACCAACAGTTTGTCGATCACGACCAACCTCAGTGATTTTTAACTAAAAAAGGCGGCTACCTATTAGGAAGCCACCTTTTGTACACTTTGCCGATCGATTACGCGAATGGGTAACGGTTTTCGGCTAACAATTTTGCTGCAATAGTTCTTCGTACTTCTTTCAAGTTTACAGCATCGGTTTTGGTAAAACGCTTTAGTCCCAGGAGCATCATGCGCTGTTCATCTCCTTCTCCTATAGCGTAGATAGCTTCCTTACCAGCGATGTTTACTTTGTTAGCAGCTTTGTGTGTATACAGGGTTACCATGGCAATGCGTTCGTCGCAGGCTTCTTGGCCTATGCGACCTACAAGCTTTTCGGTTTTCAATAGAGCCGATTCCAAAGCATAAACTTCGATGGCCATATCTGCTACCTGCATCAGTATTTCTTGCTCTTGTTCCAATTTAGTTTGGAACTTTTGAACCGCTGCTCCAGCGACTAACAGGGTGGCCTTTTTTAAATTTTTCAGGATCTTCTTTTCAGCCACAAACAAACCTTCAGCCTCTTCTGCACCAAAGTCCGGAATGTCCATAAGTTCATTTACCACTTTCATGGCAGGGCCGATCAAATCAAGTTGACCTTTGAGGGCCTTTTTCAAAAGCATATCTACCGTTAGCATCCGGTTGATTTCGTTCGTACCCTCATAAATCCGGCTAATTCGGGCATCGCGATAGGCGGCTTCCATAGGTGCATCAGCAGAGTAGCCCATGCCACCATAGATCTGAACACCTTCATCTACGATAAAAGCCATAGCCTCGGAACAAAACACCTTGAGGATAGCACATTCGACCGCATATTCTTCTATGCCTTTTAGTTTTGCCTCGGCTTCAGGTAAACCTTTGGCTACCAAACGATTTTGATTGTCTTCAATGTCTTGACCGGCTCGATAAAGTGCGGCATCCGACACGTAAGCCAGGGTAGCCATTTCTGCAAGTTTATGCTGAATGGCACCAAAGGAACCAATCGTTTTGCCGAACTGCTTCCGCTCGTTGGCGTAGTTTACTGCAAAGTTGATGGTCTTAAACGCTGCTCCCACTACGGCAGCACCAAGTTTAATTCGTCCTGCATTGAGGGCATTAACAGCTATTTTAAAGCCATCGCCCCGAGCTGCAAGCATACTCTCGGCCGGTACTTTTACTTTGTCGTAGAATACCTGGCGAGTAGATGATGATTTTAATCCGAGCTTATGCTCTTCATCGTTGAGTGACAAACCACTCACTTCATCTTTGTGAAATACAAATCCGGTAATGTTTTTATCATCTTCGATACGAGCAAATACGATAAATACATCGGCGAAACCTGCATTCGAAATCCATATTTTCTGACCTGTGATTTCGTAATGTTTCCCATCGGCTGAGAGTACGGCTTTGGTCTTGCCCGAATTGGCATCAGAGCCGGCATCAGGTTCTGTGAGGTTATAGCAAGAAATCCACTCGCCGCTGGCAATTTTTGGCAGGAATTTTTGCTTCAGTTCTTCGCTAGCGTAGTATTGAATGGGCAAGGTTCCAATTCCTGTATGTGCACCAAATGCTGTGGCCAGCGATCCTGTCATGCTCGATATTTCTTCGCAAATGAGCATCGACGTGTTGAAGCCCATGCCTAAACCGCCGTATTCTTGTGGTACACTAATTCCCAGGAGACCCATTTCTCCAGCTTTCTTCATTAGGCTTTCCACCAAAGGGTAGTCGCCTTTTTCAAAGCGAGCGAGATTTGGAGCAACCTCTGTTTTCATAAATTCTTTGGTCGCTTCAAACATCATGAGCTGCTCCTCGGAGAAGTCCTCGCGAATGAATACCTCTTCGGCAGGTTGGTCTTTAATCAACCATTCTCCACCACGGAGATTACGTTTTACTTCAGTTTCCATTGTATGTCGTTTAAATTTTTCAGTTTAAAAATTCATAAATACCCGCAACACCTTGACCGCCACCTACGCAGGCGCTTACCATACCGTATTTTTGTTTTTTACGGCGCATTTCGTTGAAGAGTTGAACGCTCAATTTGGCCCCTGAACAGCCCAAGGGGTGACCCAATGCTATGGCTCCGCCATTGAGGTTGATGATGTCGGGGTTTAAGTCTAACTCCTTTATCACCGCTAACGATTGTGCCGCAAAGGCTTCATTGAGTTCAATCTGTTCGATGTCTTTTTGTTGTAAACCAGCACGTTTTAAGGCAATTGGAATAGCTGCAACGGGTCCAATGCCCATGTAACGAGGATCTACACCTTGGGCAGCATAACTGAGCATCCGTGCGATAGGCTTTAAACCAAGTTCGTTAACCAATTTCTCCGACATCACCATGACGAAAGAAGCGCCATCTGACGTTTGGGAAGAGTTGCCGGCGGTAACAGTACCTCCTGCGGCAAATACCGGTTTTAACTTGGCAAGTGCTTCTGGCGAGGTTTCTTTACGAGGTCCCTCATCGGTGTCTACCACATATTCTTTCGTCTTTTTCTTCATGTTGGCATCCACGTAAGTTTCGGTAACCTTGATGGGGACGATTTCATCCTTGAATTTCCCCTGTTCAATGGCTGCAATGGCTCGCTGGTGTGATCGCATAGCAAAAGCATCTTGCTCGTCACGACTAATGCCAAATTTACCGGCTACCTGCTCGGCTGTGAGGCCCATCGACGTGTAATAATCGGGGTGTTCTGACGCCAATTTGTAGTTGAGCGCGGTTTTGTAACCCATAACAGGAACGAGGCTCATCGATTCGGTTCCACCCGCGATGATACAATCGGCGAGACCCGCATGAATACGGGTACTTGCGATCGCGATAGCTTCGAGGCCAGATCCACAATAACGATTGATGACCATACCTGGTACATTAATAGGCAAAGACAACAGAGAAATCATTCTACCCATCTGCATGCCTTGTTCCGCTTCGGGTACAGCATTGCCTACAATTAGATCGTCGACCCGGGCAGGGTCGAGTTGTGGAATAGCTGCCACGAGATGTTTAATCACCTCAGCAGCTAAATCGTCGGGGCGAGTAAAACGAAATCCTCCTTTGCCGGCTTTACCAACTGCGGTTCTGTATCCGGCGACTATATATGCGTTCATACGATTAATTCCTTAATGGTTTACCTGACTTTAATACCGACTGGATACGTTCAAGGGTCTTTTTCTCACCCAAAAGGCTTAAGAAAGCTTCGCGCTCCAAGTCGAGCAAATACTGTTCGCTTACCAATTGTGGGTACGATAAATCGCCACCACAGATTACATACGCGAGTTTGTTCGCTATTTTTTGATCGTGATCGGAGATATAATTGGCCATTCGCATGCCGTTAATTCCTGCCATAAAAAGGGCCATTCCACCTTTTCCTTGCACTTTTACATCGGTACGTACTTGCGGTTGAACGTATCCCGCTTCTGCCAAGTCAATCGCAAACCGTTTGGCATCGGCGAGCTGTGAGGGGAGATGTATGCTTACTCGGTCTCCTCTTCTCAAATATCCCAAGTCGAAAGCTTCGTACGCGGAAGTAGCAACTTTGGCGGTGGCAATGTTCATGAAGGCATTTTGGAGACTATTGAATTCGACATCGCCAGTTTCGAGCATATCGCTCACGCGTAGGGCCATTTCTTTAGTCCCACCACCACCGGGGATTACGCCAACACCTACTTCTACCAAGCCCATATAGGTTTCGGCTGCCGCCTGAATGCCATCGGCATGTAGCGATAGTTCGCAACCGCCACCTAAAGTAAGCCCGTGCGGTGCTACCACTACAGGTATGCTTGAATAGCGTGCCCGCATTGTGAACTTCTGGAAAGCCCGAATGGCAAAGTCAAGCTCATCGTATTCTTGTTCTACTGCTAGCATGAACACCATACCGAGGTTGGCGCCAGCGCTAAAGGCTGCGGCGTTGTTTCCGACAACCAAACCGCGATAGTCTTTCTCGGCTACATCCACCGCTTTGTTGAAGCCTGCGATGATTTCGCTACCGATGGCGTTCATTTTGGTGTGGAATTCAAGGTTCAAAATACCATCACCCATATCGAAAAGTGAGCTGCCGCTATTCTTCCAAACCACATTGCTTTTCCTAATCGTATCGAGCACGATCAACTTTTCTGAGCCAGGAATGATTTTATAGCTTTTCGAGGGTATGTCGTAATACAATCGTTTGCCGTTTTCTACCTTGTAGAAACTGGAGTGACCTGCGGCTAACATATCGTCTACCCAGCTTGCTGCTGGTAGGCCGTACAGTTTCATGAGGTTATTCATGTCGGTAAGGCCTATCGCATCCCAGCTTTCGAAAGGACCTATTTCCCAGCCAAACCCAGCCACCATACCATCGTCTATGCGGTAAAGTTCGTCGGCAATTTCGGGTATGCGATGTGAAACATAACGGAATAAATAGGCATAACTCATCCTGAAAAACTCGCCAGCTTTATCGGGCGATTGAATGAGCATTTTTAACCTTTTTTTCAGATTATCTTCTTGTTTGATTTGGTCGAGCAAGGGGAACTTTACTTTCTCTTGCACCTGATACTCCATGGTTTTCAGGTTTAAGGCAAGTATTTCTTTTTTACCCTCAGCCGACTTCCCTTTTTTGTAGAAACCTTGACCACTTTTGTCGCCAAGCCAGTTGTTCTCTACCATCTTTTTGAGAAAATCGGGTAGTTGAAACAGTGCAATAGACTCGTCGCTGGGGCAATTTTCGGCCACTCCTTGAGCAACTTTCACCAGGGTGTCGATACCAACAACGTCGCAAGTGCGGAATGTGGCCGATTTCGGACGACCTATCAGCGGACCCGTGAGCTTATCTATTGCTTCGATGGGTAAATCAACCTTATCGAGTATGTTGAAAAGGGCCATGATACCGAACACCCCAACTCTGTTTGCGATGAAAGCAGGTGTGTCTTTCGCGAGCACTGCGGTTTTTCCCAATTTAGATTTTCCGTATTCCATCAAAAATTCCAGAATATCGGCTTTGGTATCTGGCCCTGGGATTACTTCGAATAAGGCTAGATAACGCGGAGGGTTAAAGAAGTGGGTGCCACAAAAGTTTTCCCGGAAGTCTTGCGACCTGCCGTCGCTCATCATTTTAATGGGAATTCCGGAAGTATTCGACGTGATTAAGGTGCCAGGTTTGCGGTATTGCTCAACCTTTTCAAAAAGACTCTGTTTTATTTTTAGGTTTTCAACAACCACCTCCATAATCCAATCGGTATTGGCGATTTTAGGTAGATCGTCGTCGAAGTTTCCGGTTTTAATTAGGCTTGCAAACTTTTTGTGATAAAGTGGGGCAGGATTGCTTTTTATGGCGGCCTCTAACGACTGGTTCACTATTCTGTTCTTGAACTTAGGGCTTTCGGTGGTAAGTCCTGCGCGACTTTCTTCTTCACTGAGCTCGCGAGGCACCATGTCGAGCAAAAGCACATTCACACCAATATTGGCGAAATGGCAGGCAATGCGCGAACCCATGATCCCTGAGCCCAGGATGGTTACATGTTGAATGTTCTTTTTCATATCAATGCGAAATGCTGGCTTCAGTTTGACTTTCTAGTTGAGGGGAGTGGTGGATAAGGTCACCAATTTGGTCGATTACTCTAAAAAACACTTGTAAATCGCTATCACCGACTTTGTCTGCGACCAGCTGATTAAAGTATTTTACTTTTTCTTTGGCTACCGAACGTGCCATTTTACCTTGTTCTGTAAGATGAATTTTCACGGCTCTGCGATCGGCATTGTTGTCTCGACGCCTTTCTATCCAACCGTTGCTTTCCACATTGTTGAGTAGGCGGGTCATGCTCGAAGCTTCCATGCCAAGTAAAGGGGCGAGTTGAGTGACTTGTGTGCCCTCATCATCAACATGGAGGAGTAGAAAGGCAGCAGAAACACTTAAACCATAATGTTCAGCTTCGAAATTATACATTCTAGCTATGTTTAGCCATGTTAGCTTAATGTCGAAGCAAACCGTGCGCTTTTTATTTCCGGGTCGTTTTGCGTATTCCATATTTCCTATGCCTAAATATAATATGCAAGCATATTAAAACAAAGTTATCTTTTCTGCTGAAATAAAAAAGCCCTTCTTCAGAAGGGCTTTAAATTTTGATGGCTTACTCGCCAGCGTACATCGACTCGTATTCGGAGCGATATTTATCCATGATAATTTTACGCTTTAGCTTCATGGTAGCGGTTAATTCGCCCGTATCTACACCCCAGCTAACGGGTAACAATGTGAATTTTTTTATTTTTTCCCATTGTCCAAAGCCTTCGTTGTAATGATCTATTTCACTTTGAAACTTCTCAATTACTTTAGGGTTTCGGATTATTTCGGCAGGAGTAGTATAGGCGATGCCGTGATGTTCGCACCAGTATTTCACATGGTCCCATGCTGGGGCTATCAACGCAGAAGGAAATTTCTGCCCTTCACCACAAACCATGAGCTGCTCGATAAGCAATGACTCTTTGAATTTATTTTCCATCACTTGAGGTGCGATGTATTTGCCCCCTGAGGTTTTGAAAATTTCTTTTTTACGATCGGTTATCTTCAAGTTGCCATTCGCCGTAAACATGCCAATATCTCCGGTATGAAACCAGCCATCGCTGTCGATTACTTCTGCAGTTAGCTCGGGTCTTTTGTAGTAACCCATCATGGTATTGGGACCTTTACTTAAAATTTCACCGTCCTCTGCAATTTTTACTTCTACACCTTCCAATATGGGCCCCACCGAGCCAAACTCAACTTGCATAGTGGCTAAATAATTTACGGAAATAACGGGTGACGTTTCGGTTAGTCCGTAGCCTTCTAAAACTGGTATTTGCGCCGACCAAAACACACGAGCAAGCCGAGGCTGGAGTGCCGCAGCACCACTTACTATGGCTTTTACATTTCCGCCAAGCGCTTCACGCCACTTCGAGAAGATGAGTTTATTCGCCATCTTGAGCTGGGTTTCGTACCACCAGCCATTTTTTCCGTTGAGCTCATAACGCAAACCAAGGTTTAAGGCCCAAAAGAAAAGACTCTTTTTAACCCCTGTGAGTTCATGACCTTTAGATACAATTTTGTCATAAACCTTTTCGAGCAAACGGGGCACCGATGAGAAGACTTGTGGCTTCACTTCTTTCAGGTTATCCCCAATGGTTTCCATACTCTCGGCATACCAAATACTAATGCCACGATACATCATCAAGTAGGTGAGCATGCGTTCGTAAATATGGCAAAGTGGTAAAAAGCTGAGTGCTTTATCGCCCGGACTACAAGGTACGCGAGCAACAGACGATTCAACGTTGGAGGCTACATTTTTATGACTGAGCATCACACCTTTTGGAAAACCTGTGGTTCCAGATGTATAAATGATGGTTGCTAGCTCTTCGGTTGAAACGGCAGCCATTCTTGCAGAAAGTTCAGCTTTTTGAGCACTACTGCCAGCTTTTTTGACTTCCGACCAGTGTTTAGCACCGCTTACTGCATCAAATGTAAACACAGCTTCTACCGTAGGGACATTGGCGGCAATCTTACTAATTCGTTCATACAAATCGGCCGATGAAATGAAGATAAATTTTACCTCTGCATGGTTAAGGATGTAATTGTAATCTTCATCGGTGATGGTGGGGTAGATGGGAACGTGTATACCACCGGCTTGTAAAATACCAAAATCGGTAAAGTTCCATTCAGGTCGATTATTGGCTATGGTTGCAACCTTGTCACCTTTTTGAAGTCCCATCGCAATCAAGCCAAGACTCATGGCCTCAGCTTCAGCAATAAGTTGATCGGTGCTGTACGAAATCCATTGGCCGTTTTCTTTGCCCGAAAGGGCTTCCTTCAAAGGCGAGGTCTGTCGTTGATGTTGCAGAATGTCAAATAAACGTTCGATTTTCATGGGCGGTACATAGTGAATTTCTAAGTTCTGTAAGAAGCACCAAAACAACAAGGATAAAGTTGAAATTCAACACATAAAAATTGCACAAACAAAAAAGCCCGACCAATTGGCCGGGCTTGTGTGCACATAGAATTAATTCTTCACAATGCGGTGCGAATGGGTTTCACTACCCATTTCCACTTGTATCAAATACATGCCGTTGGTTACGTCAGTTAGGTCGAGGTCAATGAATTGACGACCGGTTTCCAAACGACCAAGTTCCATAGTCTTAACCACTTGACCGAGCATATTGCGTACTGAAACAGTTACTTGAGTAGCATTTTGCATTTCAAGATCAAGTTTCGCAACGGTGTTTACCGGATTGGGGAAAATATTACTACGATTGGCATTGGCATCAACTACCGGTGTAGATGCGGCGATTGAAGCCCCCGCTTTGATTTTAGCACCTTTAAATGCATTTTTCGAACCTACCGACTGAACAAATACCACTACATGCAGATTTTCCTTGTTAATGCCCGCTGGAATGTTGTAAGTTAAATTAACTGGAGTGGCAGATGCGCCATTACCTAAATTGGTACCGCTTGCATCCGGTAACATCTTACGTACAGTTGATGGGAAGTCGGTTTCACCATTCGTACCTGGAGGTGTTGCATAAGTCACAGGATCTTCAACAACCAATACATGCAAGGCATAATCAGAAGCCGTTAACGTAGACTTACGCTTTACGTTACCTGTTACTGTGAGGGTATTTCCAGATATTGCGGTATTTAAGGTATAATCCCAAGCATTCGGTAATGAAGTAGCATATTGGTCAATAACCGCTTGTGTAACACCTGTAGGACCCCATCCTGCAGTGCTGCTCAATCGTACAGCAGGTACACCTGTAACGTTATAGTAGTTCACCCGAGCAGTTGGATCGGTTGGATTCAAGCTGTACATCGGATCCACACCCGGCCAGCTTACGTGATATTTCACCGAAGTAGCCTTGCTCCGGTTGTTGTTCAATACAGCAGTGAATGTAGGGTTTTGTGCAGCACATGGACCACAACTTGCGTTGGTGAAGTGTTCGAAAACCACGAGATTGTCGATTACAGCACCAATAACGGCAACAGATTTTGAAACCGTATCTGAATTCGTGCCACCGCCGTTAATATTCGAAAGCCAAACCTTGATGTCGAAAGTTCCTGGAGCAGTAGGGGTCCAAACCGTAGGGTGGTTAACCGCTTGCATGGCATTGGTAGCGATGTTTTGACCAGTTAAGTTGGTAGAAACCGTTGCAGCTGTTCCCACCTTATAGTTTAAGGTTGCTGAAGTGATGGCCGTAGAACCTGTATTTACCACTTTACCAGTGATGGTAGTTCCAACACCTGCATAACCGAAGCCAGGAATGTCGAGGGTAGCAAATTTAACACCCAAAGCCGGACGAGTTCCTGGCATAAAGGCGTAGAAATTATTACCTGCCGCACCAGCAACGTTACCTGCGAGACCAGTTACAGGGGCAGCAGGGGCAATTGCTGTGGTAGCATCAATCTGTAGACCTATACTCATGGTCACGGCATTTGCGCATCCAACACGCTGATCTACAATGTAAATGTTGTTTGTGCCTTCTTCGAGCACAATTGCCCAATAGGTCCAACAAGTAGACTGTCCTACAACAGTGTACGAGTTAAATTGAATCCAAAGTTGTTGACGGCCAGCAGGACCAAAAGTTTTGGTTACTACGTAGTCATTTGCCTGGGTTGCATCTCCTCCAGTAACAACTATAGAGTTGTTTGGTATAGTTGCACTTGGAAGTGTAACCTGGCCATAAGCAGGGTTAATAGTCGAGTTTACATCGAAGGTAACCACTCCAGCCGTTGACACTTTATACTGAATAGCATTGGCATTGTTAAACTTGAACAAGAATGGGACATTTTGCACACCAGACCACTGAGGAGTAGCTTGTGAACCACCGGCAAGGATGCTCCAACCACTAATCATTCCGCCGCCACTAGGATATTCATCATCGGAATTGTAACCACCTGGGTTGCCAGGACCATACGTATGGGGCACCATGTAGTAGCCGGTTTGAGCAACCGCAAAACCAGTTCCTATGAGCATTAAACAAAAAGAGAGTAATAGTTTTTTCATGCAGAGTGGATTTAATTTAATGTACTAATCTAATGATTGTTTGTAAGTTCTGCGTCAGTTTTTGTGAAAAAGTAAAATTGAGCAGGGCAAAAATGAAAAAGGCCTACCCTTTTCGAGTAGGCCTTATATGTGTAATTCAGTACTGATTACTGCTTAATAAGTTTAAAAACCTGATATTCAGTATTGTTTTTCACGTTTACAAAATAGAGCCCAACAGGTAACTCTGCTACGCCTAAAGGCAACATGTGCTGACCTTCTTGAAGTTGTATGTTTTGAGGTTGAAGAACAAGCTGGCCAAGCTGATTGCGAACTTCAAGGGTTAAATCAGTAGCCACCAGGGTAGTCAGTTTAATGCTGGCTTCCGATTGTGCTGGATTCGGGTATAGGCTAATTTCTCTAACTGATGAAAGTTCATTAACGCTAACCGTTGCGGCTAAAGTGATTTCATCTATATAGAGATTATTACCATAGTCACTAGTTGCTTCAAAACGTATCAAAAGGTCGCTATTACCATTGTAGTTAGAAATGTCTACACTCTCTTGACGCCATTGAGATGCTGCTACAGAGTTGAAGGCTGCTGTGGTTGATGGAGCCGTTGCCAGAGTAGCTCCGGCCTTATTGAAAGCATCTACCCAGTTTAATCCGCAATCGGTCGAAATTTGAAGCTTAAGGGCATCGTTCGATGTTTGGTACTGTGCATGTGCTACCATAAAATTGATAGCGCTAGTTCCAGTTGCACCAGTTAAATCGATTCTCGGTAAGTACAAATAATCGATATCACCAGCCGATATGGTGTAAAAATCCATTTTAGCACTCCGAATTGAGCCATTAGCGCCTGGGGTGCCAAGTGACCAGCCAGCAGGGCTTGAACCATTATCTACAGCCCAACCAGTTGGAGGAAAAGCTGCAGTTGGGAACGACTGAGCAACAGTATTGGTACGTGTAGTTTGCAAAAACAAACGTTGGGTAGAGGTGCTGCGAACGGCACTGGGGTGTGGCTGTCCGTTCATACTCACAATCTTGTATTCAACAGTATTGCTTCCAGCATTTAAGGTCATTGCGTTGAGTGTAACATTGGTGCTGCTATTACTTGCAAGATTACCGGTCCAGTTAATCGTTGACGTATTGCCATTCACTTTTTGTTCAATGACCATAGTAGTAATGGTGTTACTTCCTAAGTTCTGAATCGAAATGGCTGGAGTAAGTTGCTCCGTACAATTGTAAAAACCGATAGCTGGTGGGGCTAGGCTTGAGTACAAAGGAACTGGTAGCGGCTCGGTTTTTTTAGCTTGAGCTATTTCCTTCGTTACATCGTCTTGAACAAAACCCACTACTGCAACTTCTGCGATGTCGCGAATGTAACTAGGAACTGGTGCGGCAATCGTAATGGTTTGCGCTTGACCATTGGTCCAAGTGCTATTTAATGTAGTACCATTGTGGTTGGGGTACATCTTACGCATTACGTTGTGAAATTCGGTTTCGCCATTGGTTCCGGGAGGGCTCGTGTACAACATGTTTTTCTCAATAAGTGCAATATGTCCTTTCCAAGTGCCAGTTGTTACTGCTTGAGCTGCGGTGACTGTCATCGTGATGAAAATCGAATCCCAATCGCTGCTGAAACTATGCTCTAAAACTATACTAAAGGGTGAGGTTACCGAAGTGCGGCTAGTAATCAACGACTGCGTTAAGTTAATGCTATGTCCATTGCCAATAGTTGTGCCGTCGTGACGGGCATTGGGGGCTGAGTTCACTCCATAATATGTTCTGCGACCATTTGATTCAGTAACATTTTGCAGGTGAATGGGGCCAGCCGAGGGAATAGGCACTTGATACTTCAAGCCTATAATAGCGTTAGGATTTGCCGATAATAACGCATGTGTGGTTGGATTGGCGGAGGCACAAGGTCCACAATTTTCGCCGGAGAATACTTCATACAGCTGTGTGCGGGGTACTTGTGCGAAGGCCGTTATAGCAAATAACGACACTCCCAGGGTGAGTAAGTTTTTGTTCATGGGTTTCATGGTATTTAGGTATATCGAAGTTAAAGGCCAAACATTGAAAATCAAAGCATTTGGTTGAGAATTGGTATTTTCAAACTTCAACTGACATTCTGTCATATTTACCGTGTAATTCGTATTTTTGTGTTTTAATTAACCAATATGGCGAAACCTTTTTCAGGTAACGTATTCGATAAAAATCAAGACGAGTCACGCCAAGGTGAAGCGTATACTTTAGATTTACCCGCTGCACCTGGCTTAAAGAAGATGTATCTTGAAAGCTATGGCTGCCAGATGAATTTCAGTGATAGCGAGATTGTTGCTTCCATCATGGCTGAAAATGGCTATGTTCCAACGCCTTCGCTGGAAGAAGCCGATGTGGTATTCATCAATACATGTTCGATACGCGATAACGCAGAACAAAAGGTGCGTGGACGTTTGCAGGAGTTTAGGCAATATAAAAAATCGAAACCCGATATGGTTGTCGGGGTATTGGGCTGTATGGCTGAACGACTGAAGTCGAAACTGCTCGAGCAGGAAAAATTAGTAGACCTCGTAGTAGGCCCAGATGCTTATAAAGACCTACCCAATCTCCTCGAGCAAGTTGATACAGGTCAAAAGGCTGTAAACGTATTGCTCAGTCGTGAAGAAACGTATGCCGACATTACTCCAGTACGTTTGGGTGGCAACGGCGTACTAGCCTTTGTAACCATCATGCGTGGTTGCGACAATATGTGTTCTTTTTGTGTAGTGCCCTTTACGAGAGGTAGAGAAAGAAGTAGAGACGCGCAAAGCATCGTGGAAGAGTGTCGCGATCTATTCGAGAAGGGATACAAAGAAGTTACGCTTTTGGGGCAAAATGTTGACAGTTACCATTGGACATCAGAAGATGGTAAGAGCACAGTGAACTTCGCACAATTGCTTGAGCTAGTCGCTCAAATTAGCCCTGATATGCGGGTGCGTTTCTCCACTTCTCATCCGAAGGACATTACGGACGAGGTGTTGATGACCATGGCTGCCTACAATAATATTTGTAAGAATATCCATTTGCCCGTTCAGTCGGGTAATTCAGAGGTTTTAGCTCGTATGAATCGGACGTACACACGTGAATGGTACATTGAACGGGTGAACGCTATCCGCAAAATTTTGCCCGATTGTTCGATTACGACGGATATCATAGCCGGTTTTTGTGGCGAAACAGAAGAACAACATGCAGAAACGCTTGACATGATACGTTTTGCGGAGTACACCTTTGCATTTATGTTCAAGTATTCTGAACGTCCTGGTACTTTGGCAGCTAGAAAATATACCGACGACATACCCGAAGAGGTAAAGAGCCGCAGGCTTCAGGAAATTATCTCGCTTCAGAACGAGATGAGCTTGAAAAGCAACGAAGCCGATCTGGGAAAGGTATTCGAGGTGTTAGTAGAAGGCCCCTCACGTAAAAGTGAATTGCACTATTGTGGAAGAAATAGTCAGAATAAAATGATCGTTTTTCCGAAAGGTGATGTAAAAAAGGGAGATTACCGAAAAGTTAAGGTTACACATTGCACTCAAGCAACCTTGATTGGCGAATTGGTGGAGGAAGATTAATGGCTCAACAGTTAGAAACAGAGGCCGAAGTACTCGCTCGTCTTGCTCGTGAAAAAGAATATCACAACAAGGCATTTGCAGAAGATATTCGTAAATCGGTCGACAAATACTACGATACCATTGCTAGAAGCAGAGCACGTTATCATATGCTTATTCATGCCGACGCTAATGGCAAACGTTTGTTAGAATACGGTTGCGGTCCAGGGAGTAAAGCATTCGACTTAGCAGCAAGTGGTGCGGCAATTACGGGTATCGATATTAGTGACGTGGCCATACAACTCGCTGCTGAAGAGGCAAAAAATAGAGGGGTTGCAGCCGAATTCAAAGTGATGAATGCCGAAGTGCTCGAGTATCCTAATCAATATTTTGATAGAATAATTGGTTCGGCGATTATTCATCATCTTGATTTACACAAGGCCTATGCAGAAATTGCAAGGTGCCTCAAAAAAGAAGGCAATGCTGTATTTATTGAACCTTTAGGACATAATCCTATCATCAATCTGTACCGAAAACTTACGCCTAAACTCCGAACCGAAGATGAACACCCTTTGAAAATTGAGGACATTAATCTTGCAAAGAAGTACTTTGAGGTAGTTGAGGTAAGGTATTTTCATCTTTTTTCTATCGCTTCGGTCGTTTTCCGAAATACTTTCCTGTTCAAACCCGTTTTGAACGCGCTTGATGGTTTGGATGCCTTATTATTTAAGGCATTTCCATTCCTCAAAAAAAATAGCTGGATGTCGGTCATAGAGTTAAAAGCCCCTAAACACTAAAATGGATTTACAAAGTGTAAAACTACGTTTTGGGATTATTGGCAATAGTCCATCGCTTAACCATGCATTAAATATTGCAGTGCAGGTTGCAGCTACCGACGTGTCGGTTTTGATTAGTGGCGAAAGCGGAGTAGGTAAAGAAGTGTTTTCGAAGATACTCCACCAATTAAGTAATCGAAAACACGGGAAGTTTATCGCTGTGAACTGCGGTGCCATACCAGAAGGTACAATAGATTCAGAGCTTTTTGGTCACGAAAAAGGATCCTTCACCGGTGCGTTCGAAGCTCGACAAGGCTATTTCGAAACGGTAAATGGTGGGACAATTTTCTTAGATGAATTAGCCGAAATGCCCTTAGGTACCCAAGCGCGTTTATTGAGGGTGCTCGAATCGGGGGAGTTTATCAAAGTGGGGTCGAGCAAGGTGCAAAAAACCGATGTACGAGTAATTGCAGCATCGAACGTGGATTTATTGGATGCCATCGGTAAAAATAAATTCAGAGAAGATCTTTATTACCGGTTGAATACTGTGAGTATTCATATTCCGCCATTGCGGGAGCGGCCCGACGACATACCGTTGTTGTTTCGCAAATTTGCCGTTGACTTCGCCGAGCGTTATTCAAGCCAGCCCATTAGTTTAGACGAACAAGCGAACCACTACCTAAGGAATTACCCCTGGCCCGGCAACATCAGGCAGTTAAAAAATGTAGCTGAGCAGATTTCTGTGCTTGCACCATTTCGCTTGGTAGAGGGGGAGGAGATATTGAAGTATTTGCCTACGGTGAATAGGAATTCAAGTGTACCCATGTTGACGAAGCAAGCGGGAACGGAAGACCTAAATGAACGCGAAATCTTATACAAAGTCTTGTTTGACATGAAACGAGACTTAAACGACCTCAAAAAGGTAGTCGCGCAAATTGTTCAAAATCCCGATGATTTCCACTTTTCGAGTGCAGATCAGGTGTATTTGGAGCATTTGATGCAACACCCCGACGTGGTGACGTCTAATCCGATAACTGCATCAGTAACAAGTCCAGTTATTCAGCATCCTGTGACGGAGATACGTTCACGATTCGATCAGCGAGAGGATGTGGAGGATATAGAAGAAAATTTATCATTGGAAGAGGTCGAAAAACGAATGATTTTACGTGCTTTGAAAAAGCATCAAGGTCGACGCAAGAATGCCGCCGTAGAATTGGGTATTAGCGAACGAACCTTATACCGAAAGATTAAAGAGTACGACATTGAAGTATAAGGTTATTTTACTCCTTTTGCTGACCACTTCTCTTCAGGGATGTGGTATCTATTCGTTTAGTGGCGCCTCGATTCCCCCAAATGCCAAAACCATGACGATTGTGCAATTCGATAATACTGCTCCAATCGTGGTTCCTGCTTTGGCTCAAACTTTAAGCGATCGCATGCGGGCCAAATTCATTGCAGAAACGGGATTAAGATTAGTGGAAAATGAGGGCGACTTGGTTTTTGAAGGCATTATTCAGGAGTATAATGTTAGTCCAGCAGCGGTTTCCGGAGCCGAACAAACCACTTTGAACCGCTTAACGATAGGCGTGAAAGTGATTTACAGCAATAAGATTGATCCAACATTAGATTTCGAAACCGTATTTCGTAGATATGCCGATTTTTCGGCGACGACCGACCTAGCGTCTGTCGAAAATCAGCTAATTCAAGAAATTAGCACTCAGCTGATAGACGATATTTTCAACAAAGCCTTTGTGAACTGGTAGCATGAATATAGACCGACTTATTGCTTACACACGCGACCCATCAACTATTGGGCAAGACGATACCGAAGGTTTGGAGCAACTGCTTGCTGACTATCCTTATTTTACGGCTGCTCAGCATTTACTTGCCCTAAAGTACCGCAAGCAAAATAGTTCGAGATACAACAGGCAAGCACAGCGAGCGGCCTGTCAAGCGCCCGATCAGCTGAGGCTAGCCTTTTTACTTGAAGAGCCGCTGGCACAATGGTCAAGTCAGTTAAAAGCTTGGACCGAAGAAGGGTTAAATGTGGTTCCGCAACTAAAGGTGGTTGAGACGACTACTGCTGAGGTTTCAGCGGAAGATACTGCTACACTTGGTGCTTTGGTTGAAGAAGCTGTGATTGAAGCTAGCTTTGATGAGGCCTCTACGGAAGCCGTAAGAGATTTAGAACAAACGGTTCTGCAGACTTCAGCGGTAGATACAATGCAGGTTGAAACAGAAGTACCAGAATTATCAGAAGTAGCAAACGACGAAGAAGAAATAGCAAGCCTGCAAGAGAATTTAATGAGTGCGCAGCAAGAACCTGTGACACCTGTGGGTGAGAACCTAGAAATTTTGCATGATGAATCGCACCAAGTAGAAGAGCCTGAGGATTCAGGTTCTGGATTGAGCCAAGAAGATTCAGTTGCCCCAATAAATCCAGTTGAAGAGCCCGAAGAAGAATCGATTACTGTCCCAGAGCCGATCGAACTTGAAGTTGAAGAAAATCGGGTAGAAGAAACACTTGAACAAGAGGTTGAAATGGTTGATGAAACTAATGAAACCCCAGAAGTTCAAGAAATGGCTGCCATTGAACCTGAAACGAGTTTGGTGGAAGAAATAATGCCTCCTATTGAAGCAATTCTTGAATTGCAAGAGCTGGATGCCACGCTGGAACTTGATGATTTAACACCTGCTATTGAACAAGAAGTAGTTGTTGAGCCAGAGCATACCGTTTCATTGAATCATATAGGCATTTCTATGGGGCACGACTTCGTAGCTGAAGAAGACAAAAAAGCGCCAATGGTTGAGCAGGAATTTTTGCGTGGACGACATGAGCGCAGAATGTGGTTCCGGTTCTTTGCAGGCAAACCATGGCGCGAACAACCAGAAGATGTGCTCGAAGAAATGTATATGCAGCATATGGCTGGTGACTTTCTGCAAGCCAAATCGGCCGATTTCGAAGAAATTAAAGAAGAGCTAAAGGCTGTTATCAATCATGAGCCTGAGGTGAAACGCGACGTTGCCATGGAAGCTGAAATAAGGCGCCTGGCATGGGAAAGTGTATCGGATGAAGAGCTTCCAGCGTCGGAAACCTTAGCAAAGATTTACGAAGAACAAAAAGACTATAAAAAAGCATTACGCATCTATCAGAAATTGATGTTGAAATTTCCAGATAGAATGACGTATTTTGCCGCTCTCGTTGAAAATGCGAAATCAAAACTGAATCATTAATAAAGATGTATACATTTATCACCATTCTGATCGCACTGGTTTGTGTATTGATCATACTCGTTGTTCTCGTACAAAAGCCCAAAGGTGGCGGCTTATCGGCTAACTTTAGCGGTAGCAACCAAGTTATGGGCGTAAAACGCACTACCGACGTTATTGAAAAAACCACGTGGATTCTCAGTCTTTCACTTCTTGTCTTGACGCTATTGGTAAACATTTGGATTCCACGTTCGAACGACGCAAATGTGCCAAGTTCGGCTTTGAAAGAACAAGCTGAGAACGCTCCAGTGAATAATTTGCCGAATGCTCAGAATCCGGCAGAAGGTGCTGAACAAGCGCCAGCAGCCGCGGGTCAAGCACAACCTGAACAGCAGGCAAAACCCGCAAACTAAGTCGGGTATCTTGAAATAACAACGCCTCAGCTACGCTGGGGCGTTTTTTTTTGGATATTCCGAGAAACTGCTCGAGTTGATTAGTCAAGTTCCCGAATCACTTGATTAAATAGACCACTCCGTTTAGGAATTCTTTGTCTCGCACACATCCCTCATAGCTGACAATGTAGTTATACGCACCAGCATCTCCTGGTCCCCCAAATACACTTCCATCCCAAGCTTCTTGTGGGTTGTTGCTTTGAAATACCAATTGGCCCCAACGGTCGTAAATACGTATGTCGTAAGGGCCGTCATAAAATGTGGCTGGCTTAAATACTTCGTTTAATCCATCGCCATTGGGTGTAAATGCCGTTGGAAAATAAAAGGTATGGTCGTTAACTGTTACTCTAATCTCTTTAGGTGGAACGCTGCAACCATTTACATTCAGGTCGATGCTATATGTTCCGCTATCGGTTAGCCAAACGTTTTCGATGACTAAACGACTTCCATTAAACTGCTGGCCATTATTTCGAGACCACGTATAAATGCCCCCTGCTACCGAATCTACTTCGAGTTTAAGTGTATTACCTGTACACAATCTTGTTTTCCCACGAATGGTAAACGGAGGAATTGGGGGTTCAATTCGAACGAAAATAGAATCTGGCAGACTTCTACACCCATTTTGTATGGTAGTACAAAAATACCACCCACTGTTGTTCCGATTCGCGTTAGGTATCACGGGGTTTCTTGAACCGCTGCGATAGTTGAGTGGGCCTCGCCAGTCGTAACTCACACCTGCGATGGAAGAAGCGAAAAGCGTGACGGTTTCTCCATGGCACACCGGGCCGTTTGAACTTAAAACAGGTGTTTCAGGACGTGGGTCGAAGTTTACATGGATATCTTGGCTTAACTGTCCGCAACCGTTTTGGTGACTCACAGCACAATTGTAGATGCCAGATTCTGTAACGCTGAGTTGATGACTAGTTGCCCCAGGAACAGAAATGCTATTTCGGAACCATTGATATTGCACTGAAGCTTGTAATGGAACTTCAAGAACTAGGGGATCTCCCTCGCAAAGATCAAAAGGGCCAGGTCGGACAGCCACGGCAGATGGCGTGGTAAGTATGTTTACGGTTATACTATTGGAACTGTCGGAGCAACCTTGTTGATTAGTTACAATGAGTTGATAAGTGCCCGATTGAATTACGTTCAAAGTGTTTGCAGTGCTCCCAGCTATTACCAGCCCGTTCCTGAGCCACTGAAAGCTAAGATTTGTTCCTGTTGTTGTGGAAGTAAATCGTACTGACTCGCCAGCACAGCGAACGGTTGAGTCGATGTTGCTGATGCTTACGGTAGGCTGTTGAAAGAGTTGAAGTTCCGTCGCTAGGGAGGTGTCGGAACAGCCTGTAGCTGTATGCGTTACAATAACCCGATAAAATCCTGGTGTACTTGTGCTCAAGTTGCTCGTTGTTCCGCCTGGAATTGGAGCACCATTGAATAACCACTGGTAACTTACACCAACTTGAACTGGCGCACTTAAGATTTGATTGATGCCTGTACAAAATCCGAGAATGCCCGAAGGTTGTATCGTTGCCAAAGGCAGGGTATCTACCAATACATTTACTGAAGCGCTAGTATCAGTACAACCTTGCAAATCGGTAACCTTGAGCACGTAAGTACCTGATGTAGTAACGCTGATACTGTCGCTGTTTAGAGGCAGTAATGATCCATTTCTATACCACTGATAGCTAAGTTGACTGGAAACAGGGCCCCTTAACACGACAGTATCTCCCTCACAAAATTGAGCTGGACCGCTCAACAGCAGCGTAGCGAGAGGTTGTGGCCGCATTCGTATGCTAACCGTATCGCTTGAATCGCGGCAACCCGAAGCATTTGTGACTACAAGTTGATAATCGCCAGCTTGACTCACCGTTAAACTTGAACTGCTTTGTCCGCTAAGTAAAACACCATTCCGCAGCCATTGTACGGAAAGACCGGCAATGTTCAGCGCTTGTAAACTCAAGCTGTCGCCTACACACAATCTATCGCTGGACAATGGGGCAAGGACAGCAGCTGGTAGTGGATTTACAAGTATGGCTTGACTCAAACTTGTGTCGAAACAGCCGTTGGAGGTAGTCACGATTACACGATAGGCACCTGACTGTCTCACCGAGAGCGACGGAAACGTATCGTTAGCGAGGATAACATTATTTCGAAGCCATTGATAGCGTGATCCTACGATGATGGGAACCTGCAAAGAGGTACTGTCGCCTAAGCAGAAGTTGGTTGGCCCATTGATGCTTACCGTAACGCTTGCTGAAGGGAATTGATTTAGTGTAATGGAGTTTGAAGCTGCCGTACAGGTGTTGGTGTCGGTAATGATCAGAACATACTGGCCAGGTAAACGCGCGACTAGGCTGTCGCTTTGGGCTCCCGGAACGGCTACGCCATTTCGGAGCCACTGGTAAATCAATGAAGTGTCACGATTTGCGCGGAGGATAACGGTATCGGAAGGGCAAAAGGTAGTCCTAGATGAAAAGATAGAAACCGTTGGCAATGGGTGGACGGTTATACTTCGGGCCAAGGAAGTGTCGCGGCAACCATTTGTGTTGGTAACAATTACGCGGTACTGACCACTTTGGTTAACAGTTAAATTTGAATTGTTTTGTCCCGCTAACAAGGTGTCGTTTCTCATCCAAGAGTAACTCATACCAGCAGGACCAGCCTGCAAGTTAATGCTACCCCCCTGGCATATCTCGTTGGGATTGGGCTGCAACAAAACAGCTGCTGTTGTCGGAAAGTTGGCTACACGAATGGTGTCACCAAAAGCAATACACCCCAGTGTATCGGTTATTCTTGCGACGTATTCGCCTGTTGTTTGTACGGTTATGAAACTATCGGTTGCCCCAACTAGTGCTACGCCATTCAGAAACCATTGTAAAGAGCCATTTCCATTCCGGCTTACGCGTAGGGTGGTGCTATCGTGGTTGCAAATATTTAGTTGCGCTGCCACAAGACGTGATGGTGCGTTTGGTGAACGGAAAAGCAACTGTTGTATTCTTGAGCTATCGCGACATCCTTGGGTGGAAGTAACAACGAGTTGGTAATTGCCGCTAAGGCGGGTAGTTAATACAGAATCGGTGTTTGGCAGCAATACATTATTCCTGAACCATTGATAGCTTAAACCGCCAGTCGATGGGCCCACCAATCGCGCAGAATCCTCGGTACAAAGAACACTATCGCCCAAAAGGTTGAGCGTTGCTGTTGGAGATGGGAACAAACTTAGTGTGGTTGCCGAAGAAGTATCGAAGCAGCCAGAAATATACCGCAGGACCACGCGGTACGACCCTATTGAATCGGCCGTGAAGGTGCTATCGGTTGCTCCAGCTATGGGCTGATTGTTACGAAGCCACTGAAAGCTTGCTAAGGTATCGAAAGGGGCACGGAGACGGACGCTATCTTCTCGGCAAAAAGAAAAAGTACCCGATGGCTGAATGGAAGCAATAGGTGGACTTACCGTTTGCACAACAATTCCTCCGCTGCCAGTTGCTCGGCAGTTGTTGGAATCGGTAATTTCGAGTTGGTACGTTCCTGCTGTGGTTACCCGTAATACAGAGTCGGTTGCCCCCGCAATGACAACACCATTTCTAAGCCATCGGTAGGTATAACCCGCTTGGTGGGAAGCCCGAAGTTGAACGGTATCTCCTAAGCAGACTATGGGCGGGCTAAACGAAGGTGATATCGTCGTATTTAGTGGTGGCCTTACCGTTACTTGAACCGCTGCTGCCGTATCGGTACAACCAAAGATACTTGTGGCCTCTACCTGATATCGCCCCGAACTGGTCACAACTAAGACCGTATCGGTTGCTGAGCCTGGTCGAATTGCTATGCCATTTCGGAACCATTGGTAGGAGTTGCCGAATGCAGGAGCGATACGCAAGCGGGTGGTATCGCCATCGCAACTGCTCAATGAACCCGACAAAACAGCAACGGCAAGTGGTCCCGGCAAAAGATATACTTGCACTGTATCGGCCGGACTGATACATCCATTCACGCTAATCCGCAAGAGATATGCACCGGTTTGGCTTGATCCAATACCCGCAATGATCGGATTCCGTAAGTTGGAGCTAAAACCCGAAGGTCCACTCCAGATGTAAGTCGCTCCGGGAACACTGTCGGTCAAAAGGCGCAATGTATCACCAGGACAAAGCGCTGAATCAACCGCCGAAGCATTTGGCCTTGCGGGAATAGGATGTACGATGACCCGTGTAGTATATAATTCTCCTACACAACCATTGAGCGTAAGTTGAAGCTGGTAAATGCCAGTATCGCTTAAGCTGGAATTGGGAATTATAGGTTGACGTAAACTGCTACTGAAACCGTTGGGGCCTGACCACTGGTAACTAGCTCCCGCAACTAAATCGGCGGTAAAGCGAATGGTATCACCAACACAATAAGGGCCAGTGTTATTGATGTTGGGGTTAGCAGGCTTGGGTTTTAAAACTACCAACACAGAATCGTCTTCACTTCGGCAGCCGTCAACGATTGTCCATGCCTTATACCAGCCCGTATCGCTGAGTGCACTAATTGGGATCACTAGTTCACGCCCAAGCAGAATTCCTCTTGGGGTAGTCCAGGTATATTGAGTGGCTCCAACTATGCTGTCGGCCCAAACCCTAAGCGTGTCGCCCTCGCAAATTGGGGAACTTGCACTCGAATTTGTAGTGGTTTCAACCAGGTAGCGAGCGAAGTCGGAAAAAAAGCCATATCTACATCCAGTTGAAGCACCTCCGTTAATAATTCCCATATGGAACTTTCCAGCAGTATTAATCAGTAGTTGGCCACTATTTACAGCAACTTGGCCGGTTGTAAATTCTTTACGTGCATAAACCCAAGCAGAATTGGTTCCTGGAACTGTATCAAAATCACTCGCTACCAGTCGGTTTGTATTTCCGTTTAGGGAAAAACTCGACTGGTTGCCATTTTCTGTAAAAACATAGAGCCCAAAGAATTCATTGGTTGTGCGAGTAAAGCCAACCTGGCTTGAACCAGTACACGCAATAGGGGGCAGAATGGCCATACCTGTTTCACATCCAAAGCCTGAGATGTGCATGAAGTACACGTTTTTTGTGGCTTGAACGTAAATCTGATCCGAAACGAAGGTGTCTTGAAAGGTTTGCCCTCGATTTAGTACTGTTTGTAAAATGCCATTGATGTAGATAGTGGTGCTATCGTGCACTGCAAGTATGTATACTTTTTCCCGTATCTGTCCAGCCACTTGATCTAGAAACCCTCGAATGGCAATGTACTCTTGCCCAATGATATTGACTGGAATCAACTGGTCGCCTAATAAATCGAAACAGCCACCGCCGTAAATGTTTCCACCACGTACCGAATCATCGGTAATGGTTATAGCGATTTTTTTGTTAGAGGTTATTCTTGTTCCGCGAAGTGAAATGTTTGCTGCTTGTGATTCAGCTCTAAAGCTGTAGGTCTGGCCCCTGTTTAAGGTAATGGTAACCGGAGCCATCCCCGAACCTTCTAAATTTGCTGTAGGTGTAATCGTTATTTGAGTGTTGTTTTCCGTTGCTACTACATCTATTCGCTCATGACCATGCACATTGGGCATCTCCTGCTGTGAAGGGACGAAAAAGTCTGTACCTAATGCATTTCGGCCTTTTAAGGCAAATATATCTGGGTTGTTTCCCGCAGAAATAACTTCGTAGTAAGCTGTAATAGGTGTTGTGGCCGTAATTAAAAAACCTTTGGATAAGATGGAATTGTGGGGGCGGTTTTCAATGATGTCGAGGTTATTATCGCCGGTAAAGGTTACTGTATTGGTGCCATTCGCACTTACATTAAGCGTTACAGGTGTAAAACCGGGGTTTGCCGGCATGCTAATGTTCACAGTAGCTGCTTGGCCTTGAGATGTAACGCGGAATCCAACGGGCCGGTCGCTGTGTCCGACAGCAACCTCTGGCGCAACAAACCAAAATGTCGTATCGGTTTGCGCTATACTTGGATGTACCACTAACAGTTGCAAGCTTAGAGCGAGCAAAACAACAAGTGGATTAGTATGGTGCAATAACCTGAGCATATATTTCCCTCAGGTTCAGCTTAGTTTCAGAAAAGTGCTTCGCGTTCTTTGAACACAAAGAACAGCGAGTAGTTTGAATTTAAGATTAACTTATGAGTTTATTTCGACGAATAAATGAATTTTCTATCCACACAGATCAACGAATTAAGTTAACAGTACCTCTTCCTACCGCTTCACGAAAGTTGCAGTCTCTATAGGTGTAAACAAAAGTATAGGTGGCTATTTCACAGGCTTGTCCGAACCTTGTTCCATCCCACCAGTCTTCCAAACGCTCACTATGAAATACCAACTTTCCCCATCGATCATAGATATCTAGTGTATAGGGGCCGTCGTTTTCACCAGTTGGCCCAAATTGTTCGTTGAGGCCATCACCATTCGGACTAAAGGCAGTGGGCCATAACAGTTCTGAATTTTTCACACGCACGATTTCCTCATAAACCGTAGTACAGTTACCTCTACTAACGATTAAGCTGTATTTCTCCGCCCCACTTTCTTGTGCAGCCTCTAACCGGAGCATTCGTTGAGGGATAGTGTCACCATTGGGCAGTACCCAGCGATAGTTTGCCCCAACCAAGGAGTCAGGATTTAGCTTTATGATTTGCCCCGGACAATAGGTTCGGTGTCCGGTAATTTTAATTTCTGGCAATGGATCGGCAATAACCAATAGCATAGAGTCTTCGAAACGGACACAACCTGCAATTTCTACGGTTAGATAGTAAACCCCAGCCTGTTCACGATTTAATGAAGTTAAGCTTAGCAACTGTGATGAACTAAAGTAGTTGTTAGGACCTGTCCAGCTGTATGTGGCATTGTTGTAAGTTGGAGCTGACAGCGAAAAATCTGCATTCAAACAGCTTTGGGCGGTATCGGGGATGCTTGGAGGCAAAGGTCGTTGCATAACCTCCAGTCGTGCACCGGGGATTAGGCGTTGACAGGTATTTTGATAGATGATTTCGCACGCATAAAATGCAGTTTCACTCACCCAGATTTGCGTGCTGGTAGCTGATGGAATAGGTAGCCCATTTTTGAGCCATTGATAACGGGTATTGGTAACGGAGTCAATTTGTAAAAGTGCCGAATCGCCTTCACAGAGTTGTAATCTGGAAGCCCGTATTTGAATTGAACTTACATCATTCAGTAGGGTAGTTGTGATGGTTTGGCTCCAATGTTCGCAACCAAAACTATTCGCAACAAGTAATTGATACGTTCCGCCAACTCTATCCACTAGTCTTGGGCTTATTTCCCCTACGAGCTGCAGCCCATTTCTGTACCATTGGTAATTGCTACCGCCTGAAGCGACTAGGATCACGGAATCTCCCAAGCAGAATGTTGGGGATCCAGTAACACTAACGTTGGAGATCGGTCTTGGATTGACATGGGTAATTATAAAATCTGATGTATCCGAGCAACCCGAAGTGTTGAAGGCAATCACTTGCCAGTTGCCGCTGGTGGTTACGGTTCTTTCAGAATCGCTGCCTGCCACCGCTGCACCGTTCAACAACCATTGATAACTGCTTCCGCCGCTGGCACGAAGTACCACAGAATCGCCAGCGCAGAAGTTCACCGAGTCTAAGGCTACCAAAAGGGCAGTGGGTAACTCGTAGCGCGTAGTAGTGATGAGGTTGGAGGTATCCGAACAACCCGAAGTGTTGAAAGCGATCACTTGCCAATTGCCGCTCGCGGTAACCGTCCTGATAGAATCGATACCGGCTACCGCAGTACCATCCAACAACCATTGATAACTGCTTCCGCCGCTAGCACGGAGTACTACCGAATCGCCAGCGCAGAAGCTCGCCGAATCCAAAGCCACTAAAACGGCAGTGGGTAAATCAAATTGGGTCGTAGTAATGAGGTTGGAGGTATCCGAACAACCCGAAGCATTGAAGGCAATCACCTGCCAATTGCCACTTGTAGTAATCGTCCGGATAGAATTGCTGCCGGCCACCGCAGTACCATCCAACAACCACTGATAACTGTTTCCGCCGCTGGCCCGGAGTACCACCGAATCGCCAGCGCAGAAGCTGACCGAATCCAAAGCCACCAAAACGGCAGTGGGTAAATCGTAGCGCGTGGTGGTGATGAAGTTAGAGGTATCCGAACAACCCGAAGTGTTGAAAGCGATCACTTG
>CALRMX020000011.1:0-45392 GCA_943369355.1 Chitinophaga pinensis
TCTCCGTAGTAAAATTTGATCTTCTTTTTTTTTGTCTGTAGACCCTCCGAAATTTAAGCTCTCGCCTGTATTCCTCCGTCGGCATCTAAGCCAGGCTCGTCGATTCCTTACTTAAATTAGCATCCAGTATGTCAATGAACTCTCTTCTCACCCTCTCCTCTTCCCTCGCCTCCTTCACTATCCCTAACCCCACTTAGCCTAACCCCCTCAGCGCCGAAGCGGCTGCAAAGGTACAACTTTCTATTCCATTCGGCAAAGAAAAATTTGAAAAGAATTTTTAGCGTTTTTTACTTCGCTTCCACTCCGTTGAATGGGAGAGCAAAGGTACTGCTGAAAAGAGAAAAAACAAGCTTACAGCACAAAAAAAGACAACAAATATTGGCTCGTTCACCTAACTCGCTGACTACTTGCGGGCTGGGCCATTAATCTTTTTAAAACTGTCCGGAAGAAAGCAGAACTAAAGTGCAAGCGTTTTCAGTTTCGATGCCAATCGCATTAAGTTTTTCTTGCCATTCAGGATTTTCGGTACCTGGATTAAAGAGTACTCTTCTTGGTTTTAATTGTTCAACTGGTTGCATGAAATCGCCTTGATTATCGGGACCTACATATAAGGTGACCGTGTCGATGGTTCCAGTTTGGGGAAATGAAGTGGTTATTTGTTGCCCAAGCACTTCACCAGCACGTCGGCCCGTGAGCCAAACACGATAGCCGTAATCTAGGAGCATGCGCGTTGCCATATAGCTATATCGCGCTGGATTATCGGATGCACCCAATACCAATACTGTTTCTGATTTGCTCATCGTTCCAATTTACGCACTGCTGCCATACCATCCATAGCCGCACTTACAATTCCACCGGCATAACCCGCTCCCTCTCCTACTGGATACAGATTAGAAAGTTGAATATGCTGCCAACTTTCCCGATTGCGCGGGATTCGCACAGGCGAAGAGGTTCTTGTTTCTGGAGCCACCAATAACGCTTCATTTGTATAATATGCAGGCATGTTCGCGCCAAAATGTTTCAAAGCGGCTTGCATGCGATCTGCGATGAAACTAGGGAGCACTTCTCGTAAGTCGGACGAAACCACCTCTGGACGGTAGCTACATGCTGGTAGGGATACTGATACACGTTTTTTAGTAAAATCTACCACCCGTTGTGCTGGCGCACGCTGCAGCCCTCCCCCGACCTGAAATGCAAGCTGCTCAATCTCTTGCTGCCACTTCAACATGCGAAAAACGCCATCGCCATGTTTTATCGGTACATCTTCGAGGCGAGTTTCAACGACAAATCCAGAATTCGCAAACGGGTTGTTTCGTTTGCTTGGCGACCAGCCATTGGTTACGATCTCCCCCTCGGCAGTTGCGCAAGGAGCAATTACGCCACCCGGGCACATACAAAATGAATAAACACCTCTCGCGATAGCTTGAGTACTGATGCTGTAGCTCGCCGGGGGAAGTAGCTCAGGTCGGTCAGATCGTTTGTATTGTATTTCATCGATCAACCATTGTGGATGTTCGATGCGCACGCCCATAGCAATAGGCTTGGCCTCGACAAGGATGCCACTCTCGTGCAGGCTGTAAAAGATATCTCGCGCCGAATGCCCTGTGGCTAAAATCACATTTTTTACTGAAACCAAGTTGCCATTGGCCAAACGAACTGCGGTGAGTTTGTCGTGCATGTGTTGCCAACCGATTACGCGGGTCTCGAAACAAATTTCGCCGCCACAGCTGACGATATGTTCGCGAATGGCGGCAATTAAGTCGGGTAGCTTATTGGTACCGATATGTGGATGCGCATCAATCAAAATTTCGGTGTTTGCGCCGAAGGCAACCAACCAACGCAAGACTTCGTTGATGTCGCCACGTTTACCCGAACGGGTGTACAGCTTTCCATCGGAATAAGTACCAGCGCCGCCTTCTCCGAAGCAATAATTCGAATCTCCATTCACCTTACCATTGCGGGTAATCTCTACCAGATCCCTCCTTCGAGCACGAACGTCTTTTCCCCTTTCAAAAATAACCGGCTTCAGTCCTTGCTCTATGCAAGCTAAAGCTGCAAACAGGCCCGCAGGACCCGCACCTATAATGTGTACTTCTTCGGCGGTGCTTACATTGGTAGTCGGAACTGCTATTTCAGCCCGATTGATTGGCGCAAGCCCAGGCTCAACTACCACACGAACTTTGATGTTGCGTGAACGTGCATCAATCGACCGCTTTTCAAGCCGAAACGAGTCGCCCTCTCCAATATGTCCCAATTGGATGAGCTGTTGCCGAAGCAATGCATAGTCAAATCCAATTTCCGGCGTTACAAAAAGCTCTAAAGGCATGTGGAAAAAGTAGCAGTTATCTACAGGCTTTTCCACAATAAAACAATTATGTGAATAAGCCTCTGGCTGTAAAGTTAAAAGATGAGAATTCAGCTTGTGAGCACTTATTTATTTCAACACTACGATTGTATACGATTTAGATTGTTCAGGGGCAGAACTTGCTCTAATATTGTGCTATGGATGATCGTGTACCCTCGTTGGGACAATTAATAGGAAACAGTAGCAAAACCACGCGAAGAATGCCCGAAAGTGGCCAAATGGTGCTGGGTAAAATTCAGCCCCAGGCAACCGATTTGGAAGAAGCCGTGCTGGGTGCACTCATGCTGGAGAAGGAAGCGCTCTCGCAGGTGATTGATATTTTGAAGCCCGAGGCTTTTTATGTAGAAGCGAATCAACGCATTTTCGAGGCTATTCAAGCCCTCTTTAATGCGTCAAAACCTGTCGACCTGCTCACCGTAACCCAGCAACTTCGTACAATGGGATTACTAGATAAAGTTGGGGGCGCATACTACATTTCGGAACTTACCAATCGGGTTGCCTCTGCTGCCAATGTTGAGTTCCATGCCCGCATCATCTTGGAGAAGTACATACTTCGGGAACTAATTCGCATATCGAGCGACATCACCACCAAGGCCTTTGAAGAAACTACCGACGTTTTTGAACTCTTAGATAAGGCCGAAACGGAACTCTTTTCGGTAGCTGAACAGAATATTCGACGCAACAGCGAAAGCATGGGCACCCTGGTGCTCAAGGCTATCAAAGAAATTGAAGCCATTGGGCAACAACCTGAAGGGCTCTCTGGAGTACCATCTGGCTTTACCGACTTGGATCGCCTTACCAACGGCTGGCAGAAGTCGACCTTAAACATCATTGCCGCCCGCCCGGCCATGGGTAAAACGGCTTTCGTATTAAGCTTGGCCCGAAATGCGGCGGTTGAGGGCAAAAAAGCGGTTGCCTTCTTCTCGCTGGAGATGTCGTCGATTGAATTGGTGAATCGTTTGCTTTCGGGAGAGGCAGAAATTGAAGCTGAAAAACTCAAGAAGGGCAAACTGGAGGCCCATGAATGGCAACAACTTAATACGCGCATCAAAAGGCTTTCGGAAGCTCCGTTGTTCATCGACGATACGCCACAGCTCACGCTTTTTGAATTGCGGGCGAAATGCCGCCGCTTAAAAGCGCATCACGACATACAAATGATCATCATCGACTATCTGCAGTTGATGAGCGGCGGCAACGAAAATGCCAACGGTAATCGCGAACAAGTAATTGCGAGCATTTCAAGAGGCTTAAAAGCCTTGGCCAAGGAACTGAGTGTTCCTGTTTTGGCGCTTTCACAGCTTAGTCGTGCCGTTGAGCAACGCGGTGGTGATAAAAAACCACAGTTGTCTGACCTACGTGAATCGGGATCAATAGAACAGGATGCCGACATGGTGATGTTTATTTACCGGCCCGAGTATTATAAATTGGAAGCAGCCGATAATCAGCAGATGTATGAAGGTTTTGCTCAGATATTAATCGCCAAGCACAGAAATGGTCAAGTGGGCGATGTTAACCTGAAGTTTGTGAACAAGTTTGCCAAATTCGTAAACCCCGATACCGACTTTGCTGCCTTCAACACAGCGGTACCATTCGGCATGGGCGATGCCTACTTTGGCGATAATGCCCCAAATATTAAGATCATGCCTTCCAAGATGAACGACAGTAGTTTTGACGAGCCTCCTTTTTAATGAATGACGTTCAAATTGAAGAAAGCTGGAAACACAGCTTACAAGTCTGTTTTCAAGAACCTTGGTTCTACGAGCTCACGAAACAAATCAAGGAAGAAATTCTAGCCGGTAAACGTATTTACCCGCCCGGGAAATTCATCTTTAATGCTTTCAATTTTACTCCTTTACCACAGGTAAAGGTGGTTATACTCGGGCAAGACCCTTACCACGGTGCTGGTCAGGCACATGGCTTGTCGTTTTCGGTGCCTGATGGCATAAAAGTACCCCCGTCTTTAGTGAACATCTTCAAAGAGATAAAATCTGATCTCGGAAAACCTATCCCATCCAGCGGCAATCTAGAGCGATGGGCTAATCAAGGCGTATTGCTTCTAAACGCCATACTTACGGTTCGTGCCGAAGAAGCAGCCTCTCATCGAAATTTCGGTTGGGAACGCTTCACCGATGCCGTAATTCAAACCGTGTCCGACCGCCAATCGCACGTGGTTTTTCTGTTGTGGGGTAGATTTGCCCATGAAAAAGCCGCTTTAATCGACCAAAACAAACATTTGGTGCTTAAAGCGGCTCATCCTTCACCTTTGTCGGCGCATAATGGCTTTTTGGGTTGTAAACATTTTTCTTCGGCCAATTTATGGCTAGCAGAAAAAGGAATCACAACTATCGACTGGTGACTAATCTTCTAAAATAATGTCTTCAATTACAGGGCTCACTTCATCCTTGTCTTTGAAGCCCTTCATGCCAAGTAGTATATTCAAACCAAGACGAACATTGAATGTGCTAACGTTTCCTTGATTGGCTAGTGCCATCAAGTTATCGGCCATGGTGTATACTTGTACCGGTCCGAGTTTCAAGGCAAAACCACCGCCCAGATTATCAAACGACCCTGGAGAAACCGTGTAGTTAGCCCTCAGATATAATACGTTCCATACGTTGGTTTGGAAAAAGCCAGTGAAGGCGGGGAAAAACTGGTCGCTGTAGCGGTTACCCGAGAAAATTACACCAACCTGTTGTCCTTTCAAGAACTCATAGCTCGCACTCACCAAATAACGCGTATTGAGGTTTGTGGTAAACTCTTTACCTGGCACCTTGACTATGTCGAAAGCCTGCGCCAACGAATCGCCTATGCCGCCAAATGGATCTCCTCCATCATTCTCACCCACAACAATATTACCGCCACGATAGGTTACGGAAGCGCTATCGGCTACGTAACTGTACAAGTCGTTTTTCCAGCTAATGCTCCCCAAATCCGTTACGCTTGCACTCAACATGAGGCGTTTCGTGACTTTGTAAGAAATTCCAAAATCGAAGCCAAAACCCGTATTGCCCGAGTTGAACGCTACCGTTGGCTCGGGACTATCTGCAAGACTATTTACATTGGATGTATTGTATCTGAAATTATTGGTAACCACCAAACTATCCGTTTGCCAGTTAATTGCACCTTCGGCATATTCGGTACGGCCTCCAGCAATGCCATTCAAATATTTTACTCGAGCACCTAGGGTCAATTTGCTTGTAATTTCTCTGGTAAAGCCTAAGTGGAATGCTGAATACGACAGCACATTGAGGTCGATATCGTTTAGACTTACTGGATTTTCTCTGAAGTAAGGGTCTAAACTTCCATTTTGGACTAAGCGCAACAAATCTACAGGTAGTTGAACACGTGTTTGTACATTGGTATATGCCCCTAAGCTCATGTAGTTCTTTCTTCCCAAACGTAAGCCAAGATGAAATAAATCGACTTGTATTTCATTGTTGAAGCCAAAGGTCTTACCCGCTCTTTCTTCATATACTTTCGTGAAATCAAGCATTGAACTATCTCGTACCTCTTTGATGATATCATCGAGGACAAAAGTGGGATTGTAGTAATTCACATAAATGGAATTGACACCGGGTAAACCGAGGAAAAACTTCGCTTGCGGCATAATTGCCGGGTTAGTAAAGTACGATTGCGGAACACCTGTGAATTGATGCAAGCCTAGATTGAACTGCGCATTGGCTGTCGACAATACGGTTAAACCAAGTAGTGTAAATAATAACTTCTTCATCGCTAACCTCTTAGAATAACCCTTTAGTCCTTATTTCTGCCATAATTTTCGTCTCAAGATTGTAATCGGTATACAACTTGGCCACCGTTGTACCGTTGGTCGTATTCAATCTGAAATTTTGTACCAACTGCGTAGCATTTTTCAGGTTCTGTGCCACGCTTTGGGATAACGATAACCTTGAAGTACTCACCGTAAAGTTGTTTACTCGGCCATTGGGTCCTACCGGCGCAGCGGTTACAAACGGAACCGTAGTGGCGTAAACCTGAGTACCTAAAGAATCTAACCAGGTAAATTCCATGGTAATATCGAAAGGGAAACGATTTTTGGTTTGAAAAATTAAATCAACCGAGGCCACAGTACCGTCGTCACCAAAGAGGCCTGCACCATCGAAGGAGGATGTATCCCCAAACTTCATGTTTCCTACACTCAATTCGAGTGGCAAGTCCAACTCTAAGTCAATCCGAATTTTACTGTTATCGGTCAAGAAATTGGCCCCTACGTTACCGGCTGGGTTGAGTAAAACACTGCCCCCATATTTCACGGTATCGGGAGGTAGCGACAACAACTGAGCAATTTGGCTATTATTCTTGTTAAAGGTTACCAATCCGTTAGCTACTTGACCTGGTACAGAAGGGAAAGGCAATATAGATGGTGTTGCATTCAAGGAGACATTTCCTTTAACGATGTTCACCCCGGTCATATCTAAGCCTAGACGTATAGGCGCTCCAATCGAATTTTGAATATTTAATCGAACATCCGGGCTAGCGAATAAAAAGTCTCCCCCCAGCTCTTTCAAAAATTCCAAATCCAGATCAATCGTTCCTGGATCAATTTCTATGTTTTTCTGCCCGAAATACCCACGTATTCTGGAAAAGTCGATGTCTTGAAATCCATAACTCACATTCAATGCATTGCTCGAGTCGATCGACTTCAAGGTTCCTGACGATACCAAACTCGCTTTTACAATTACCGGGATTTGGTTGTAAGGCTGCTGCGTATTGGTAGTTAAATCGATGGTGGCATTCGTTAAATCGATAACGTGAACGGTGGTGGCATTGGAAGCTACATTTACCGTATCGAGTATGGCTACATTGTTTTTACGAATTCCTGGCAGACTGATAATTATTCGTATAGGCTCTGCAATAGAAGACTGGAAGTTAAAATTGACCTCTCCATCTTTTAAAACGATGTCATAAATCTGTTCATTGTCGGAGGTGGCGAAATCCACATTGGAAGTATCGGCACTAAAATCCTGAGTTGGAATGCGTACCACGCCATTGATGATGGTCAAACCGTTACTGGACGCTGTCAAGCTCACTGCTTGCGTAGTAAAATTTATGCCTGTTGGAACGGCATTACCTGCCGAAGAAACCTTGACAATGGTTGCCTGCAAGCTGTTGCTCATCACTTTGCCACCGAGCGGTATCGAACGAATTTGGCTCGTATTTCTGGCCACATTGCCAAAACGAGCGAAACCGAGACTTGCGCCCCCACTATTTCTCAGTTCGAGAACGAAAGAATCGAGCGGAAATGGGAAGGTGTTGTTGAGCGTGAAATCGAGTGAACCAGAAGAAAAGGTTACTTGCGAAAAATCGTTAATGGATGACATGGGATACGTACCACCTGCTTGCTCAGGGAAAGCAGGGAATGGTGCCGTTTGTCCGTTCAACGGGTTAATCGCGGTTTGCGATGCCGTAGAAAGGTTACCCACCATCGCGCCCAAACTAATGGTTACTCCTGTGCTGAAGTTGTCGATTTCAATTTCACCTAATTTGAGGGTTTGGCTCGTAGGCGATTGCGCAGGAATTTCGATGATATCGGCTACCGATTGTTCAGCGATTGAATCTTGAGCAAAAGAAATGCTTATGCTTGAGTCGCCATTGAATATTAAAGTTGAGTCCTCGGTTAATAAATTCTTGAGCGAGGCATTAAATGTGGCAACGGGTAATCCAAAACCGGGCTGCCAGTCAGGGCTGACAAATCTATCAATCTTGTATTTATCTTTGATGCAGCCACTCAGAGCGAAGATTCCGAGTGAAAGCAGCAATACAAACTTCAAGGTTAATCGTTTCAAGTTATTCATAGGCTTGGTGCAAAATCCCTCAAACATACCAAAAGCGGCTACAGCAGCAAAAAATGTTGCCTTATTTTCTTGTTAAATACCTAAATTCTGGTAGATGCTAAAAAACAAAATATACATGCCAATTGTATTCGCGCTTGGTGCTTTAGGGGTCACCGCAGGTGCCTTTGGAGCGCATGCGTTGAAGGAAATTTTGACGCTACAAGCCCTTCAATCTTATCAAACTGGGGTGTTGTACCTTCTGCTCCACGTGCCAATACTCCTCTTTATTCGAAAGGATCACCGAGCTAGTCGCTTGATGCTCTTGGGTGTGTGTCTTTTTAGCTTCTCCATCTTTTTCCTTTCTACTCGGAGTATACACGAGTTGAACGTGAATTGGCTGGGACCAATAACGCCCATTGGGGGTGTTATGATCATCGCAGGATGGGTCAAAGCAGCCATTTCTTGGCGTACGATTCTCAACGAAAAGGGTGCGGACGAGTGAAAACCTGCTAACTTCGACCCTTCATCGACGAAAAGCCCATGCAGTTTTTATCAGACCGTATACTAGAACTCAATGAATCCCAAACACTTGCAATGGCTCAGCGGAGTCGAGAATTGGCAAATAAGGGAATCGATGTTATCAATTTGAGTCTAGGCGAGCCTGATTTTGCTACCCCCAATCATATCAAAGAGGCAGCAAAATTGGCTATCGACCAAAACTTTTCTTACTACACCCCTGTAGCAGGCTATCTCGATTTGCGTCAAGCTATTGCCGCAAAATTGAAAAGAGATAACGATTTGGAATATGCTGCCGACCAAATTGTGGTTTCAACGGGCGCAAAACAGAGCATCATCAACATTTTGATGAGCGTACTCAACCCGGGTGACGAGGTGCTACTTCCTACCCCATACTGGGTAAGCTACGAAAGTATGATTCAACTATCGCAAGGGAAAAGTGTACGCATACCAACCACCGTTGAAAGCGACTTCAAAATCAGCCCTGAACAGCTCGAGGCAGCAATAAACAATAAAACGAAAGCCTTTTTGTTTTCATCCCCATGCAATCCAACAGGCTCGGTTTATACCCGGAATGAGCTGGAAGCACTGGCGGAAGTTTTTCGCAGATATCCGCAGGTATTGGTGATTTCAGATGAAATCTATGAGTTCATCCAATTCAACCAAAAGCATGTTAGCATCGCTAGCCTCAACGGCATGAAAAACCGTACAGTAGTTGTAAATGGCTTATCCAAAGGATTTGCGATGACGGGTTGGCGATTGGGCTACATAGCTGCTCCGAAGGAAATAGCAGATGCTTGTGTAAAACTACAAGGACAATTCACCTCGGCCACCAGCAGCATCACACAGCGTGCGGCGATTGCGGCCATGACTGGTGATTTGCAGGCTACGCATAACATGAATGAAGCCTTCAAAAAACGTCGTGACCTGGTTTTGAAGGGATTGAAGAAGATTCCAGGCTTGGAGCCTAATGAACCACAAGGTGCATTCTACTTCTTCCCAAAGGTTTCGTCGTTTTTTGGAAAAAAATCAGGTGCTTTTACTGTGAACAATGCCGACGATTTGGCCACCTATTTACTTGAAGAAGCGCACGTTGCCGTAGTTACTGGCGAGGCTTTTGGAAATGCCGACTATATTCGACTTTCGTACGCCACCAGTGAAGAAAAACTTACTCGTGCCTTGGAGCGGATGAAAGCAGCCTTGTTGAAACTTCAATGAAACTAGATACGCACTTTTTAGAGGATTTTTTTACGGGATTACGCTCGAAAAAGATACTCGTGATTGGTGATGTAATGCTCGATACTTACCAATGGGGCAAGGTAAGCCGAATTAGCCCTGAAGCTCCTGTACCTGTGGTTGAACTCGAAAGGGTAGAATCAAGGCCTGGCGGAGCGGCGAATGTAGGCCTTAACTTGGTGCAGCTCGGCGCAAAAGTTCAGCTACTCGCTGTGGTTGGAAACGACGATGCCGGTAGTCAGCTGAAACATCACATACGTTTAAGTGGCGTAGGCTCGAATGGTTTGATTGCTAGCGATTATCGGCCTACCACGGTCAAAACACGCGTTATGGCCGGCAGTCAGCAGTTACTTCGTGTAGATCGAGAACAAAATCAAGACTTAACCGCCGAGGAGCTCGAACCTCTTGTGGCTTGGTTCAACAAACATATCGAAGAGTTTGATGCAGTTATCTTACAAGATTACGATAAAGGCGTTCTTACAGCATCGTTTATCGAACATATTCTGAATAAGTGCAACGCACTTGGCATTCCCACCGCTGTAGATCCCAAAAAAAGGCATTTCACCAACTTCCAAAACGCCAGCCTCATCAAACCAAACTTGAAAGAGCTGAGAGAGGGATTAGGTATTGACATCAAGAGTAGTGACTTAAGCAGTGTAAAAGCTGGGGCCACGAAGCTTATGGAAAGTTTGAAGAGTAGTCAGGTGCTCATTACCCTAAGTGAAAACGGCGTATTTTATCTCGACGACAAAAATTCAGGCCATTTTCCAGCGCACTTACGCACCATAGCCGATGTATCGGGCGCTGGTGATACAGTCATTAGCGTGGCCGCCTGTTGTTTGGCCATGGGTACACCCCTTGCCTTCTTAGCCTTCATTTCGAACCTCGCAGGAGGAATAGTTTGTGAATCGTTAGGGGTAGTGCCCGTTGAAAGTGCTAAATTGCTTGAAGAAGCTCGACAGTACCTACCGAATTCACTGTGAAACCCTACGAACTAAAAGAACAGATTTACCTATTCCTGTACAAGCATAGGGAGTTGGTTTTGCGAAGGCTCATGATACTTCGCGTCTTAGCGAGTGTTTTGGCACTCGGTATTTTCATATATTATTACGGCTTTCCACATCCCGACGATGTCTCTAGGTTGCTCATCAATATCACCAAGGGCATTTTTGGCTTCTTCGTACTGAGTTATTTCATCCGGGTAATTCTCGCCATCGATAGTCGCATTTATTTACGAGAATCCCGTTTTGAAGGGGTATTGATCTTGTTTTTGATGATTGACGTGGTGAGTGTGTTTATTTTCAACAACAACCTGCTCGAGAATTTCTTCCAGCAATTTGACATTGAAAATTTTACACCTTTTTATATTCTCTCTATTCAAGCCTACTTGTTGTTGTTAGTAGGACTTGAGTTTGTGAAGTTCAGCGCTACCATCACTTCTATCAAACTGAAACCGGCCACTACTTTTATCTACTCTTTTTTAATTCTCATTTTTGCCGGAGCCGGTTTGCTCATGTTGCCTGAAATGACCACCAACGGCAGCATCCGCTTTATCGACGCTCTTTTCACCTCGGTAAGTGCCAGCTGCGTGACCGGTTTAACAGTGGTAGATACGGCGACCTTCTTCACGTTTAAAGGTCAGCTGGTGATTTTAGCACTTATACAGTTTGGCGGCATAGGCATCTTAACCTTTGCTACCTTTTTCGCGCTCTTTCTAAAAAAAGGTGTAGGAATAAGTCATCAGGCCATGATACGCGACTTCATGAGCGAAGATTCGTTGTTTAACGCCAAAAACATGTTATTGCAAGTGATCGTATACACGGTTACCATCGAGTTAATCGGTGCATTACTACTTTACGTGTTGTGGGACATGAAGGCCCCCTTTATCGACGATCAAGGAGAAGTATTATTTCAATCGGTTTTTCATAGTATCTCGGCCTTTTGTAATGCCGGTTTTGCCTTATTTACCAATAATCTATTCGAAACCTTTGTTCGAGAGAATTATATGCTGCATCTGGTAATTGCCATCCTCATCTTCTTTGGAAGTTTGGGTTTCCCTGCCATGCGCGACATTTTCTCCCTACATAATGTACGGGCTCGTTTGGTTTCGCCTTGGAAAAACTGGAAACTCTCTACACGCATTGCCTTATACGCTAGCTTGATCTTGATTTTTGTAGGCGCCGTTGGCTTTTATCTGCTCGAATGCGAAGGAGTACTGGCCAATCAAAAGAGTGCACTTGGTATATTCGTAACTTCTATTTTTCAGTCGGTCACTACCCGTACCGCTGGCTTTAACACGGTCGACATGGCTGCTTTATCGGTTCCGGTGGTAATCCTGTTTATTTTTTTGATGTTCATTGGTGCATCGTCGGGTTCAACCGGGGGTGGTATCAAAACATCCACCTTCGTCCTCATCTTTTTGGCCGTTATTACGACCATACGCGGTAAAAAACACCTGGAGCTTGGTGGTCGCTCCATTTCGTTCGACTTGTTGAATAAGGCCTTCACCGTTTTCATCTTCTCAGCCACGTACATTTTATTAGGTACTTTCTTTCTTGCCATTTTCGAACCCAAATTGGCTGTTTTGGACTTGGTTTTTGAAGAAGTTTCTGCCTTTTGTACCGTAGGGCTCACGCGAGGCATTACGCCATATCTTTCCGACCCGAGTAAAATCGTGCTCATTCTGTCGATGTACATTGGTAGAATAGGCACCTTGACTCTTGCCTTCGCCTTGGCCTCACGGGTAGACTCAACCAATTACCGTTACCCGAAAGCGCATATGCTCGTAGGTTAATTGGCCCGTATCGCGTCTACCGGATTCATACGAGCGGCACGAATTGCCGGTAAAATTCCTGCCAGAACTCCAATGATTGCCGATACGAATAAGCCCAGGCCAATATTTTCGGCCGATAGGAAGATGTCGAAATCGAGCCCTTCTCTTGCACCCAGAGTGAGTAAAAAAACGAGAAGCAGGCCCAGTATGCCGCCCAACATACTCAACACCACCGACTCTACAAGGAATTGAAAGAGAATGAAGTAATTCTTGGCTCCTAAGGCCTTTTGAATGCCTATCTGACTCGTACGCTCATAAACCGATACGAACATGATGTTGGCAATACCGAAGCCCCCAACCAATATCGAGAATCCGCCGATGATCCAGCCGATGATGCCTATGACAGCGAAAAGCTGGTTGAGCTGGTTGGCTAATAAGCTAATTTGATTTAAGGCGAAGGTATCCTCACCGGTAGGCTTGATTTTTCGAATGGCCCGAAGCGTACCCCTCACCTCTTCTTTGAGTTCTTCGATGGGTATACCCGCCAAACCTTTTACTAAGATGAGTGGATACAGATTGCGAAAGTCGTCGCCCCTTGTTTTGCGCACTAAATTTACAGGCACCACAAAGGCATCGTCGAGCGAAGTATTGATACTGTTGTTGCCTTCGGCTTTGAACACACCAATCACGATAAGCTTTTGATCGAATGCGATGATTTCACGGTCGATGGGGTCTAATCCCAAAAAAAGCTGGTCGGCTACTTCTTTGCCTATGATAACTACGCGTGAACCGAAATGGGATTCGGCAGGACTGAAATAACGTCCTTTATCGATTTCAAATTCGCGCAACTGTTCAAAGTCGTGGCTCACGGCCATAATGTTCGGGTCGCGTATGCTATTGCGATCATACTTGGCCACCTTGCCCCCGAATGTAGTCATCAAACACACAGCACTTGCGGTGGTACTTCTTTCTTGCAACTGCTCAAATTCTTTGTAGCTGGGAACAGGCCTGAGCATATACTTCCACCAAGGGTAGTTGGGGCCGAAGGTCCACGGCCATTTTTCGACATAAATCACTTCGTTACCGAGGTTCGACAAGCTGTCTTTGATTTGAGCCTCCCAAGAATCGACGAAAGTAAAAACCGAGATCACGGCAAAAATGCCGATGGTAATACCCAGTAGTGATAAAAACGTTCGGAGTTTATTCGCCCACAAGGCTAAAAATGCGAATATGACACCTTCGCGGAGCAAGCGTAATAGCATAAAAGCAAAAATAAAGGTTGTTCGGCTATTTGGTTCATGCGATTGCTTTTCTTAGCAAACGTTATATCTCGTATCTTCGCAGGCTTGTAATCATTTAGCTAAAGAATGAAATTATCGGAATTCAAATTCGACTTACCAGCCAGCCTGGTGGCCCAGTATCCAACCCCTAACCGCGACGATTCGCGTCTCATGGTACTCCACCGCAAGGACGGCTCCATCGAGCACAAACAATTCCGCGACATTCTCCAGTATTTTGGAGATGGCGACGTAATGATTTTTAACAACACCAAAGTATTCCCCGCCCGCATGTACGGCAATAAGGAGAAAACAGGTGCTAAAATTGAAGTTTTCTTGCTTCGGGAGCTGAACAAAACCATGCGTTTGTGGGATGTGCTCGTTGATCCCGCACGGAAAATCCGCGTAGGTAACAAGCTGTATTTCGGCGATAACGATGCGTTGGTCGCAGAGGTTATCGACAACACCACCTCACGTGGACGTACCATACGCTTTTTATTTGACGGCACCGACGAGGAGTTGAACGCAGTTTTAGCATCGCTTGGCGAAACGCCAATTCCGCGTTTGTTGGGACGTGAAGTAGAAGCCGACGATACTGAGCGCTTTCAAACCATCTACGCCCAGCATGTAGGTGCAGTTGCGGCTCCATCGGCAGGATTGCACTTCAGTCGTGAGCTCATGAAACGGCTTGAAATCAATGGCGTAAACTTCGCAGATGTCACCCTGCACATCGGACTGGGTGCGTTTCGCCCGGTTGAAGTAGAAGATTTAACCAAGCACAAATCGGAGTCGGAGAACTTTATCGTACCCGAACAGGCATGCGACATCGTCAATACTGCTATCGACGCCAAAAGGCGGGTATGTGCAGTAGGAACGACTACCATGCGTGCTATCGAGTCGAGCGTTTCGGCTAGTGGCCACATGAAGCCGGTAGAAGGTTGGACCGACAAATTCATCTTCCCTCCTTACGATTTTAGCATTGCCAATGCCATGATTACCAATTTCCATCTGCCTGAATCGACTTTATTGATGATGGCAGCAGCATTTGCGGGCTACGATCATTTAATGAATGCCTATAAAGTAGCCATGAAGGAGAAATATCGTTTCTTCACCTATGGCGATGCCATGCTTATCATCGACTAAATAACCGTTCGTATATGACCACCGAAATGCTGATAGCGTTACTTACGCTCACTTTTCTAGAAATCGTATTGGGGATAGATAATATCATTTTCATCAGCATTGTCACCAACCGACTGCCTCAAGAAGAGCAAAAAAGGGCTCGTTTGATTGGCTTGAGTTTGGCGATGATTTTTAGGGTTGTGCTGCTGTTGGGCATCACCTGGCTGATTGGCTTTTCAGCACCCTTATTTGCTGTAGCTGGCATAGCGTTTAGCGGCCGAGATTTGATTCTCTTTGCTGGTGGTTTGTTTTTGCTGGCCAAAAGCACCATGGAAATCCACCATAAAGTGGAAGGCGTTGCCGACCGTCCAGGGATTGAAGCCAAAAAAGCTTCACTGGCATCGACCTTAGTGCAAATTGTACTTTTAGATTTGGTGTTTTCGTTCGACTCTATCTTAACGGCTGTAGGACTTACGAACAATATACCCGTGATGATAGCCGCAGTAATCATTTCTATTCTGGTGATGATGCTTTTTGCTGGCAAAATCTCTGACTTCATCAACAAGCACCCTTCGTTGCAAATCCTGGCGTTGTCGTTTCTGATTTTGATAGGCTTCATGTTGACCATCGAAGCTTTCGACCAACATGTACCTAAAGGCTACATCTATTTCGCAGTATTCTTCTCGATGATGGTAGAAATACTGAATATGCGCTTACGAAAGAAACAATCGGTTTAAAAAGAAAAGGCTGACCAAATGGTCAGCCTTTTCTTTTAGTATTCATCTTCATTGAAGAAGAAATCATCTTTGGTGGGATAATCCGGCCAAATTTCCTCTATGGTTTCATAAGGCTCACCATCGTCTTCGAGCTCCTGCAGGTTTTCAATCACCTCCAAAGGGGCACCCGAACGAATGGCATAATCGATCAATTCTTCCTTGGTTGCTGGCCATGGGGCATCTTCCAGATGCGATGCTAATTCGAGAGTCCAGTACATAATTCCTGCGTTTAATTTTCGCAAATATAGATTTAAAGCAATACGTTCGACCGTACTTAAAAAAACGACAACACGTTTTTTTTCACATTGTTGTGTAAAAGAATAAAATAAGGCCAAAACAGGCCATTTTGCCCCATTATCCGCGTGGCATCCACTTGATTTCTTCGCTGCCCAAGAGCAAACAAATGTAACGCGACAAGGTAAAAAGGTAATCGGATAGTCGGTTGAGGTACTCGAGAAGCACCGCTTCTACTGTCGACTCGCTGTTGAGTGCTACCACTAAACGTTCGGCCCTACGGCAAACACAACGTGCCAAGTGAGCGTATGAGGCAACTACATTCCCACCAGGCAAGATAAACGACCTTAACTCAGGAAGCTGCGTATTCATTTCGTCGATTTCTTGTTCCAGCAAGCGCACGTCGGCTTCTGTCAAATCGGGTAGTGTCATACGCGACCTCAGCGGATCAGCAGCCAGATGAGAGCCAATGGTAAATAGACGATCTTGAACTTGTTCCAAAACATTCAGCTGCCGTTGATCAGTAATTTCGGCGCGGAGTAAGCCAATCCACGAGTTGAGTTCATCAACAGTACCGTAAGCATCTATGCGCACATGTGCTTTCGATACGCGTGTACCTCCTATTAAGCCAGTTTCTCCTTTATCGCCCGTTTTGGTGTATATCTTCATTCTGTTGCAGGTTGACGAACCGACACTATTTGGTCGTTCGGACTATCGCTTTCAACCAAGCCGTCACGCAGTCGGACGATGCGGTGCGCATGGCGAGCTATGTCTTCTTCGTGTGTAACCAAAATAATGGTGTTCCCTTTTTCTTGTATCTCTTCGAACAACGCCATTATCTCGTAAGAAGTTTTGGTATCGAGGTTACCTGTTGGCTCGTCGGCAAGGATTATAGACGGGCGGTTCACCAAAGCTCTGGCAACAGCTACACGTTGCCGCTGACCACCCGACAGTTCGTTGGGCTTGTGCGACATCCGTTTCTCAAGGCCAACCGATGCGAGTACTTCTTTGGCTCGTTCGGTACGTTCTTCTTTGCTGTAACCTGCGTAAACGAGCGGAAGAGCCACGTTTTCTAAGGCTGTAGCCCGAGGTAATAGGTTGAAGGTCTGGAAAACAAAACCAATTTCTTTGTTTCTAATTTCAGCCAGCTGGTTGTCTTCCATCCGGCTCACATCGGTATTGTTGAGGATGTATTGCCCTTTGCTTGGAGTATCTAAACAACCGATGATGTTCATGAGGGTAGATTTACCCGAACCCGACGGTCCCATCAAGGCTACATATTCGTTTTTGTAGATGTTCAAGGAAATGGATTTGATGGCATGAATCTCTTCAAGTCCCATCACATATTTTTTCCCGATATCGTCGAGACGGATAATTTCTTGCATACACTTAGGCCCTTTCAATCACCTTAGGAACGCGGAAAAAGTCGCTATCGCGTTTTGGGGCATTTTTGAGTGCCTCTTCGTGCGAAATCTCCTGTTTTACTTCGTCGTTGCGCAGCACATTTACCTGGTCGCCCATGTAAATGAGTGGTTCAACTTCGGCAATATCCAATTCATTGAGTTTTTCGGCGAATTCCAGAAAACGATTCATGTCTTCGAGCATCGCCTTTTTGGTTTCTTCGTCGAACTCAAGTCGAGCAAGATGTGCCAGTCGATCTACGGTTGTTAAGTCAATTTGCATGATACTGTGCCAATTCGTTGTATATAACCTCAAAAGTTTCCTGCCGTAGCCTCCGTTCTGTTCCCTCTTCCAACGGATAAGGGCCAATTGCTGGGTGTATTTTCACTCTGCAACGTCCGGGAAACAGCACCGGGGGCTCTACATCGGGTAGAATACTTCGGTTATCAATCAAAGATACCGGAACAACCCCTATGTTGTGCTCAACAGCCAACTTGAAAGCCCCAGATTTAAACGGTTTTAACAAAGCCGGCCCTCGAATGATGCCTCCCTCCGGAAAAAACAGCAAGCTCATGCCTTTGTGAAGTTTATCGGAAGCTCTTTGATAGGCTTCTGGAGCCTTGCGAATATTGCCACGATCTACCGCCACATCGAGCGTACGGAAAAAATAGCCGAAAAGGGGTATGCGGGCCAGCTCATTTTTAGCCATGAAAGAAAATACGAGCGGAAGCGCTACGGCAAGTACGGGTATGTCGATATACGAATCGTGGTTAGCGCAAAAAATATAGGCTTTGCCTTTTTGCGGTTGAAAGTCGTTTTCGATTTCGAGCCGGACACCTATCGACCAAAATAAAAATTTGGCCCAAGCTACGCGAAGACGGTGTGCTGCTGGATGCCGCTTTTCGCTAGCCAGCAAGAAGTAAAACAGCGGAAATAAAAACAAAAAGCTCGCAACAAAAAGTACCAAAAAACCGAGGGCATACAATCGGTTGATAATCGTCGACTTACTTTTCATAGGCAATGCAAAGCTACATTTTTTGACCTGTTTTCATATAAACTGCCTGACCGAAGACGGCGAATGCTCCCGATGATTTCGTATTTTGCGCGCCATGGAAATTGTAGTCAGCGGTATACGGTCGACCGGCCATTTGCACCTAGGTAATTATTTCGGTGCTGTGCAGAATTTTCTGCGCATGCAGCATGAGCATAGCTGTTATTTTTTCATTGCCGATTATCATGCCTTAACCACGCATCCCGACCCGAAAGAGCTTCGCCAGCATGCGCGCGATGTATTGGTTGAGTACCTTGCCTGTGGCATCGACCCCGAGGCGGCAACTTTGTATTTGCAGAGCGATTTACGGGAAATCCCCGAATTGTACATGCTCTTGAACATGCACGCCTATGTGGGTGAACTTGAAAAAGTACCCACCTTCAAGGAAAAGGTTCGTAAACAACCAGAGAATGTGAATGCGGGCTTACTCACCTACCCTGTGCTCATGGCGGCCGACGTCATGATCCACAAAGCCACTAAGGTGCCGGTGGGCAAAGACCAAGAGCAACATTTGGAGATGGCACGCAATTTTGCAAACCGATTCAACCACTTCTACGGCATTGACTATTTCCCTGAGCCTTACCCTTTCCATTCGGGTGGTGCTTTGGTTAAAGTGCCTGGCCTCGATGGAAGCGGAAAAATGGGAAAAAGCGAAGGCGCCGGAAATGCCATTTTTTTGAACGAAGAAGAGAGCAGTCTACGAAAAAAAATCATGCGTGCGGTAACCGATACAGGACCAACTGCACCCAATAGCGCCAAAAGTGAGGCTGTAGAAAATCTGTTCACCTTATTGAAGTTGGTAGCTCAACCAGCAACTGTTCATCATTTTGAGTCGGCCTTTGCCGATTGTAGTATACGGTACGGCGACCTCAAAAAACAGCTCGCCGACGACATAGCCACCTTTGTAGCACCGATACGAGCGCGCATACAAGAGCTCCGTGCCGACGCGAAGTTGGTTGACCGCACCCTCGAAATGGGCGCCGAAAAAGCACGGGTCAGTGCCGCAAAAACTCTGCGCGAAGTCAGAGAAATCATGGGATTTAAAGGATAAAAATGGGCAAACATATTGCGATAGCGGGGAACATTGGTTCAGGTAAAACCACCTTGACCACTTTATTGGCTAAACATTACGGCTGGGAAGCGCACTTTGAGGACGTGGACAATAATCCCTACCTCAACGACTTTTACAACGATATGCAGCGTTGGAGTTTTAACCTTCAGATTTTCTTTTTGAATTCGCGTTTTAGGCAGCTTCAAGACATTCGTGCCCAAGAAAAAACGGTAATTCAAGACCGCACGATTTACGAGGACGCGAACATATTTGCACCTAACCTACACAGCATGGGGCTGATGACGGGGCGTGACTATGAAAACTACCGGAGTTTGTTTGATGCTGTGAGTAAAATGATAGGTGCCCCTGATTTGTTGATTTACCTCCGTGCTTCGGTACCCACTTTGGTTAAACAAATCCAAAAGCGTGGTCGTGAATACGAAGACAGCATTCGACTCGATTATTTGAGAAGGCTCAACGAACGTTACGAAGCCTGGATAGATACCTATCAAGAAGGCAAGTTGCTCATTATTGAAGTTGACAACCTAAACTTTGCCGATAAGGCCGAAGATTTGGGAAGTATTGTCAATAAAATAGAAGCCGAGTTTAACGGCCTGTTTTAATGAAACAAGGGTTCAGGCGTTTAGGATGGTGGTTGGCAGGGAGCATTGCCTTACTGGCCATGTTGCCCGAGCTAGTAAGAAAGGGCATGTATGTCGACGGACTTCTTTACGCAACCATTAGCCGCAATTTGGCCGAAGGTTTAGGTAGTTTGTGGTCGCCTTACGCCACAGCCACCTTATTTCCAGAGTTTTACGAACACCCGCCATTGGCCTTTTGGCTGCAGAGCTTGAGTTACCTGATTTTGGGTGATCATTGGTGGGTAGACAAATTGTATGGCGCGTTGTTGCTCGCAGGCTCTCTGCTACTCATCGGGCGAATTGCCTACCGTGGTTTGGGCGTACACTGGATACCAGCAGTAGGCTATCTTTTGGTGCCATTGGTTTGGTGGAGTTTTGCGAACAATATGTTGGAAAATACGGTCACCTTTTTTGTGCTTTTGAGCGTGTGGTGCCAGCATAAGTGGATACGAGGTGGCGCAAACTACTGGTTATATGGCGGCGGGTTGGCACTAATTTTCGGCTTTTTGGCAAAAGGGCCAGTGGCCCTGTTTCCACTAATCTGGCTACCGCTCGATCGGTATTTTCTCGACCCTAGCGATATGAAGCGGGGCCTACGCGGACTGTATACGTTGACCGCACTCGTTTTTGGCACCATCCTGCTGCTTCTAGTTCTTCCTGTTACCGGTGATGCTTTACTTAGTTATTTGAAGACGCAGGTACTGCAAAGCTTAAACGGTGTTAGGGCTTCGGGTAGCCGTATCGACATGCTTACACGATTGCCTGAAGAATTACTGCCACTTCTGCTATTGTATGGCCTTGGCTTTTGGCTCAACCGTTCGGTTGAAAATCGCGACAACATCCGATATAGCCTACGTTGGATACTTTTTGCTTTATGTGGCACCTTGCCCATCTTGGTTAGCAGTAAAGTGAGCATCCACTATTTTATTCCTGCCTTTCCGTTTTACGCTTTGGCTTTGGCCCCACTCTTTCGCAACGGTATGTTCGAATATTTGCAGGAACGATTTCATCTGCGTAGGTTCCGGTATTCGGGCTGGTTTATCGTGGTGATTTTGTTGTTGTTTACCCTCATCTTCACTTCCAACAGCCTCGACAAACCCGCGCGCGACCTGCAAACGCAAGAAGATTTGCAGCTGATAGCCGAAGAAGCCGGAGAAGGAACAACGCTTGGCTTGTATCCCGACTCGCTTTACACCTTGTGGTCGCTTCACGCTTATGCACACCGGAATCACCACATCAGTCTGGCTGCCGATACATCGCAATCCATGATTATCTCCCGCTTATCGTACATTGATGGTTACGCCTTGTTGACTCCAGCCAATCAGGAGTTTTTTCTACATGCGAAAGAGTAGGCATACTGGCATCCAAAAACCACTACATTTTTATATTTTGTGGCTCCTAAATCATTAAGTAATGAAGCTCATTCAAAAATCTTTCTATTTCGTAGTTGCTGGTGCTCTACTTTTTGGGGCTTGTAAAAAAGATAACCCCACCCCGGTTGATCCAACTAATCCTGGCGGAACAAATCCACCTGCACCTACAAAAACCGAATTACTTACTCAAAAACTCTGGAAGGTTCAAAGCACCAGATTAATTGAGAATGGACGTACAGACACGCAGAACGTAAATATTGTAGGCTCTGCCAACTGGCGCTATGCGTTTAGAACCGACAAAACAGGCACGGCTACAGGCACCTTTTTGAATACTGGTGAATTTACCTGGGATTTTGCCAATACAGCACAAAATTCAGTGACCATCACTAAAGGCAGTACCAATGCGACTTACGCATTTGCAGATTCTACCTTAACGAGAGTTGTGAATAATTTGACATTAACCTTGGTTGATGCTAATGGCAATCCTGTTGGCCAAGTTACTGGTACTTTAATCGAGAAATTCGACAAGGTTCAATAAGCAACTGCTTGTTCACTCAACTATCAAGTGCTCCCTCGTGGAGCACTTTTTTTTTGCTGCGGTACCGTTAATCATTGCGCTACATGACCATAGAAAGCGCTTTGGATTGAGTTCCAGACAGGAATAATTGGATAAGTACCTTCAACAAGATAAAACCTGAGCTATTCCGCCAAGATGGCCTGTAGAATAGTGTTCTTCCATTTCGTTTCACCCGAATCAGTATTGCATAGTTACAATGCCGACAGCAGACGAACATGCCGAAGCCATGAATGTGCTTTCAAATTCACGATTCAACTACGCTTTAAGGAGAAAGAACCTTTCGCATGGTGAGCAAAAAAAAACGGCTACCCTTTCGGGTAGCCGCCGTATTAGCAGTTTAACACGATTAGTGGTTGTGCCCTTCGTGCGATTCTTCGGTTTCACCAGCAGCCTCTTCGGCTTTAGGTTCAGCAGTTTCGGCTTCCAAGTCCTGCATGGCCTGCTCATCGGCACTCATTTCTGAGCTCATTTCAATGGTTGTAGCTTCCGCGGCAGGCATGGTGTTTTTGCCATCCAAATCGGTGATGATTGGCGCAATAACCAAGGCCACTACCGAAATAAGCTTCAACAAAATGTTGAGCGAAGGTCCTGAAGTATCCTTGAATGGGTCACCTACGGTATCGCCGACTACAGCGGCCTTGTGTGGCTCTGACTTTTTATAGTAGGTCTGTCCGTTGATTTCAACACCTTCTTCAAACATCTTCTTGGCATTGTCCCATGCTCCACCCGCATTCGACTGGAAAATAGCCATAAGCACACCAGATACGGTCACACCTGCCAGCAATCCACCCAAAGCTTCAGCGCCAAAGATGAAACCAATTACTACAGGAGAAATTACCGCAAGTACACCTGGAAGCACCATCTCGCGGATGGCAGCTTTGGTAGAAATTTCAACACACTTACCATATTCGGCTACACCATCGGCGTCGTGGAAAGTTTTCTGATCTTCTGCACTCCACTCGCTCATTTCTGTATCGCCATTCTTCTTCATCACCGCCAAAGCTTTGTTCAATGCAGGGATGTCTTTAAACTGACGACGTACCTCTTCGATCATCGACATGGCAGCACGACCCACCGCACCCATGGCCATGGCCGAGAATACGAAAGGCAACATGGCGCCTAAGAACAGACAAGCGATAACATCGGCTTTCGAAATATCGATAGTGGCGATTTTAGCTGAAGTCATGAAGGCACCGAATAAGGCCAAGGCTGTAAGCGCGGCCGAAGCGATGGCAAATCCTTTACCAATAGCGGCAGTGGTGTTACCCACTGCGTCGAGTTTGTCTGTACGCTTGCGCACATCTTTCGGAAGTTCACTCATTTCGGCAATACCACCAGCGTTGTCGGAAATTGGACCGTACGCATCTACAGCCAACTGAATACCGGTATTGGCCAACATACCCACCGCAGCAATGGCTATGCCGTACAAGCCACCGTAATGGAAGGCACCAACGATAGAAGCAGCAATCAAGATGATCGGAATAGCAGTCGACATCATACCTACGCCCAAACCGGCGATGATGTTGGTGGCAGCACCCGTCGACGATTGTTTTACAATCGACATCACCGGCTTTTTGCCTGTACCCGTATAATATTCAGTGATTAAGCCTACCAACAAACCGGCTACAAGACCGATTACTGTGGCGATGAATACACCATTAGCAGTCATCACACGCTGTACGCCGTACAAGGTATCGTTAAAGGTCCACTCGGCTGGGAGCATCCACGTGATGATGAAATAAGAAGCGACAATCATAAGGGCCGACGACAGGAATTCGCCTGTATTCAACGCTTTTTGTGGGTCGCCACCTTCTTTTACACGTACAAAGAAAGTTCCGAGTATCGACATCAGGATACCTGCAGCAGCAAGCACCAATGGAAGGAGAACGCCCGAAAGTCCGTTGAAATTATCGGAAAAACCAGGTGCCATAAAGGCAGCACCCAACACCATGGTACCGATGATTGAACCCACGTACGATTCGAATAAGTCGGCGCCCATACCGGCTACGTCGCCCACGTTATCGCCCACGTTATCGGCAATAGTCGCAGGGTTCAGCGGGTGATCTTCGGGGATACCTGCTTCTACCTTACCCACGAGATCGGCTCCAACGTCGGCAGCTTTGGTGTAAATACCACCACCCACACGTGCGAAAAGTGCGATAGATGAAGCACCAAAAGAAAAGCCCGTGATGATGGTGATAACCCTGTTGAGGTTTTGAGCGGTATCAACTCCAAACATGTTGGTGTAAATGAGGAACAACCCTCCTAATCCTAACACGCCTAAACCAACTACGCCCATGCCCATTACCGAACCACCAGCGAAAGCAATTTCGAGGGCTTTACCGAGGCTAGTCCGAGCAGCGTTTGCCGTACGTACGTTGGCTTTGGTAGCGACTTTCATACCAATGTAGCCCGCCAATCCTGAGCACAAAGCACCCACGATAAACGATAAGCCTACTAAAGGCGATGAGTTGGTATCGTCGGCAGTTACTGCGAGCAAAATGGCTACCGCAACGACGAATATGGCCAGAATTTTATACTCTGCACGCAAAAAAGCCATCGCACCTTCGGCAATGTGACCGGCAATTTTTTTCATTTTGTCGGTGCCTTCGTCCTGTTTTGCCACCCAGCCCGATTTCCAGAAGGTGTACAGCAAGCCTACTACGCCTGCTACAGGAATTACATAAAACAATGAATTCATTAGTATATAGGTTTTTTGATTGATGACAAATATAGAAGACCGCGGCTTATTCTTTCGTTTAATCTACTAGAATAGCGGTTTATTGCTGACCAAAGTTTTGTGTAGCCAACGTTAAGGGTAAAGCCTTAAACTTAAACGGCTCCGCATCGAAAGAAGTACCGCAGCCTAAGTGAGTAAAATTTTTACTCAGTATATTCTCTTTATGTTCCGGTGAGCCCATCCAAAGTTTTACAGCGGCTTTGGCAAATTCGCCATAGGTGTACATTTTCAAAGGTTTTCCTCGCAAGCTCATAAATGTAAAGGTTCCATCAGGATTCTTCACCGGATCGTACTGCTCATCGGGGCGCAACTTATAAGGTGTCATTTCCAGAATATTTTCGCCCGTGGCAGAAAACTCTCCGCCTTTAGCGGCTATACGTTGGTGCGGTTCACGCAACTCCTTATCGGCTTTGTTGATATGACTAAAAAAATTCTTGTCGCGCATCTCGCCCGAATGGTATGCGGCTGCTTCGCGTAAGGGGGCAGCATACACCAATGGTGCTAGTTTTCGCTTGATGCGTTGTTCGTTGGTGGCAAAAAACAAGGCCATATCTACCAATTCCAAATCTGGCTGCTCGATATCGATGGGTTGTTGTGCCGCTGGGGTATTAAAAAAACTATCGGGGCTCAAACTTGTGTACCAATCGGCCTCGGCTTTAAGGCTTTGGGCTTGTATTCCCACGGGTAAAAGCAACAAGAGTAGAAGCTGTTTCATGCGCTAAAAATAAACGAACGAATATAAGTGTTTGCGAAACTGCTCGCTAGTCTTCGTCGGGAAATACCTTGGCCGGATTAAGAATTCCCTTGGGGTCGAAAACCGACTTAATGCCCTTCATGAGATCGAAGTGTGTCCTCGAAAACATGATGTCCATATACTCCTTTTGCACCCAACCAATGCCGTGTTCGCCACTGATGGTGCCGCCAAGCCTCTTCACTTCATCGAACAACTCCCGAATGCCCACCTTGACAGTGGTATTCCAGGCGTCGTCGGATAAACTGCCTTTGATGATGTTTACATGCACATTGCCATCGCCCGCATGTCCGTAACAAACACTTTCAAAACCGTATTTTTTCCCAATCTCTTTGATTCGAGCAATCAAAACCGGTAGCTCGGCCCGAGGCACAACCGTATCTTCTTCCTTATAAACCGAATTGGCTTTAACCGCATGGGCCACATTACGACGTAAGCGCCACAGCTGTTCTTTTTGATGGCTCGCATCGGCAAACAATACTTCACCAGCGCCGTGCTGCGCTACGATCTCGCCAATTTTTTCTGCGTCGATATACAAAGGCTCCAGTTGTGATCCATCCAGCTCAATAAGTAAGTGCGCTTGTTCGTGGTCGGCCAGGCTGATGTTTTGCCCCAAATACTTCGCCGACCACTCGATGGCACTTCGTTCCATAAACTCCATAGCCGACGGCACTATGCCAGCGCGGAAAACTGCACCCACTGCTTCGCAAGCAGAGGCCAACGACCGAAAGGGCACTAACATCAACAAATCATGGGTGGGGTGCGGCAGCAAGCGGAAAACTACCTTGGTAATCACCCCCAGAGTGCCTTCACTGCCAACAAAAAGTTGCGTGAGATTATAGCCCGTTGCGTTTTTAAGTACGTTGGCACCGGTCCAAATCAATTCCCCCGACGGCAGGGCCACTTCTAGATTCAGTACGTAATCGCGTGTGGTACCGTACTTCACTGCCTTTGGTCCTCCAGCCGATTCGGCCAAGTTACCACCCAAAAAACAAGAGCCCCTACTCGAAGGGTCGGGCGGATAAAACAGTCCAACGGCACGTACGGCTTGCTGAAATTCCTCGGTCACCACACCGGGTTCGACTGTAGCCTGGAGGTTACGAGTATCGATGTCGAGTATTTTGTTCAGCTTGCGGGTGCTCAATACCACCCCGCCATGAACGGGTAGAGCGCCTCCACTGAGTCCGGTTCCTGCACCTCGGGTGGTTACGGGTAGGCCATTTTCGTTGCAATATTTCAAGATTTCGGCCACTTGTTGAGCGGTGGCTGGCTCTACCACCAATTCGGGAAGAAATACCAAATCTTCTGTTTCGTCGCTAGCAGCAGCCAATAAAGCGGCTGAATCGCTTAAAACAGCCTCTTCACCCAATATTTCGGCAAGTTGTTTATGGTGCCGAGCCTCTACCTTGGAATAGCTTTTTTTCATTGTGGCTTAAAAATAGAAAAACCATACACTCCTGCTGCCGTTGTGCTTTGTATGTGAACTTATTTTGGGCTAATTTAGCCCCCGTTTTAAACCGTAAATAGAGCTGCAATGGCAGAAGTGATCAGGATGCCCAAGATGAGCGACACCATGACCGAAGGGGTGATCGCAGCATGGCACAAAAAAGTGGGAGATAAGGTCAAAACCGGCGACATACTTGCCGACGTGGAGACCGACAAAGCCACCATGGAATTAGAGAATTTTGAAAACGGCGTTTTGTTATATATCGGCGTTGAAAATGGAGCTTCGGTTCCGGTAAATGCCATCATCGCCATTGTGGGAAAAGAAGGTGAAGCCTACGAGCATCTGTTAGACAGTGCCGCAGCAGCCCCAGCCCCCGCAGCAGCACCAGCTGCAGCCGCTCCTGCGAGCCCTGCCGCTGCATCTGCACCCGTTGCATCGGCTTCACCCGCGCCGGTAGCCTTATCGACCGACGATCGTGTGAAAGCTTCGCCGCTTGCACGCAAGATTGCCGAAGAAAAAGGTATCGACCTGCGTGCTTTGCAAGGCAGCGGCGACAATGGACGTATCGTTAAGCGCGATTTAGAAACGGCCGCAGTGGCAACTAGCTCGGCTAGCACCCCTGCACCTGTGTTCGCACCTATTGCTGGCCAAGAGGCGTATACCGAACAAACGGTTTCGCAAATGCGTAAAACCATTGCTCGCCGCCTGGCCGAGAGCAAGTTCAGCGCACCGCACTTCTACCTCACCGTAGATATTAATATGGAAGCAGCAATGGCGGCTCGTAATCAAATTAATGAGGTAGCCAGCGCCAAGGTATCGTTCAACGATATGGTGATCAAGGCGGCTTCGCTTGCTTTGCGCAAACATCCTAAAATCAACTCCAGCTGGCTTGGCGATAAAATCCGTTTCAACCAACATGTACACATTGGCGTGGCCATGGCAGTTGAAGAAGGTCTTTTGGTGCCGGTGGTGCGCTTTGCCGATAGCAAGCCACTGAGTCAGATTGCTTCAGAGGTGAAGGTATATGCCGGAAAAGCCAAAGACAAAAAACTCCAACCGTCGGATTGGGAAGGCAACACCTTTACGATTTCTAACCTGGGCATGTTTGGCATCGAAGAATTTACCGCCATCATCAATCCACCCGATGCATGCATTTTGGCCGTTGGCGCCATACGCGAAACACCAGTGGTGAAAAACGGTCAGTTGGCGGTAGGCCAAATGATGAAAGTTACCCTGAGCTGCGACCACCGCGTGGTGGATGGAGCAAGTGGTGCTGAATTTTTGCAAACACTCAAAAATCTGCTTGAATCGCCCGTGAAAATGTTGGCGTAAACAAATTACGCTCCACAAAAAAAGGCCTCCTCGGAGGCCTTTTTTATGCGCTTTTGTTTTCAATCACCTGGTTTTTCGAAGCTTATCGGTAGGAAGTCCGTCCAACACCATCAGTACATCTTTCACCTGCGTGTCTTGCGCAAGTATGTTGAGCAGTTTTTCGTCCTTATAGATGTATACCGACGGGGTGAACATATCGCCAAAAAACTGGTAAAAACGGGCGTTTTGATCCAAGCCAAAATGTACATTGGGCTGCGCATTTAAGCCATAGGTCTCAGCAAACTTAATGGCCTCTCCTTCATCGAATCGGGTAATCCACACCCAATCGATATTGGTGAGCCGCTCCACCTTGGTGCCTAAGTCGGCGGCCAACGACTGACAATGTTGACAGTTTGGACTGAAATATACCACCACCACCATGTCTTGGTTTAGGTCGCTGCGATCTAAGTTCCCTTTTTCACCTAGCCGTAAAAAGCTAAAATTGGGTAGCGTGCGTCCGTCACCGATTTCGGCACGCTCATCAGCTAGCCAAGTATCGTAGACTAGATAAGCGCCAATAAAAACTGTAAGGATAACTATCCCCCATTTTAGCCAACGTTCCATTTTTTATGATTTCCTGCAAAGTTAGTCAGCTAAGTCGTGTGCTGTATCTGTTCTCGCAGGTGAATTACGGTGAACCCAACGCGACCAAATCGGTACGCAAGCCGACATTTCAAAGGTGACGACATAATTTTTTAACAACAACTTAACTTTTTGTTTTTGAAAGCGTTAGTAATAGTAACGTAACTTCACATGGTGAAAAAAGCAGCCTTACATCTTGCCCTTTACCTATTGCCGTCACTCGCTTGGTCGGCCTTAGGAGGTTTATTGTTATGGCTCACCAATAGCTACATGACTGGTCCCCTACAACTCTTGCCTGTTCCGGTGGTATTGGCGCTTCAAGCTTGGATTAGTCCAGGTGGTTCACGCAAATGGACCTTCGGCGCTCTTGTGCTCACCGCGCTCCTCATGTTGGCCATTGACCGTTACGGTTTGTTTCATCCCGTTCAGCTGAGCATTTCGTGGTCCGACACCCTCCTGCGCGGCAGTATACTCACCGGCATCACCATCCTCATTGCAGGCATACTCAGCAGCGTGATTAAACCCATGCGTATCTCCTAACGAACTTTTCGGTGACGGTGGTGTTCTCACTGCATGTCGAAAACCATAGTCATTACCGGCGCTACTTCTGGTATAGGAAAAGCCACCGCCCTACTGCTCGCCCAACAAGGTCACACCCTTTGGCTGCTCAACCGTAGCAGCACCAAAACCGATGAACTCATCGCCGAAATACGGCAGGTTGCACCGTCGGCACAGTTGCACTTTGTGCAGCTCGACCTAACGCGGCTTTCGACCGTATATGCGGCTGCCGAACGGCTGTTGCAGCTCGACCGCATAGATGTACTCATCAACAATGCCGGTGGGCTCACCGCAAAACGGGAAGTTACGGCCGACGGTTTTGAAACGCAATTCCAGATGAATCACCTTGGGCATTTCGCCTTAACGACTGCCCTATTGCCCCTGCTCGAAAAAAGTAAGGCACGGATTATTAACGTGAGCAGCGAAGCTCATCGTGCCGGCCGTATTGATTTTAACGACTTACAATCGGAGGAAAACTACAGCAGCTTTCAGATGTATGCCAATGTAAAGCTGATGAATGCCCTGTTTACGCGCGAGCTGCATAAACGTTATTCGTCCAAAGGCATCAAGGCCTTTGCCGTGCACCCTGGCGTGGTGAATACCCGCTTTGGCGATGGATTAGGGAAAAACAGGTGGATGTGGAAATTGATGTCGCCCTTTTTGATTACACCCGAGAAAGGGGCAGCAACCAGCGTATTTCTGGCCACAGCCGACGTGGACGCCTTGAGCGGCAATTACTTCAAAAACGCAAAGCTACACCACTTTGCCAAGGCAGCACGCTCCGATGCATCGGCCGTTAGTTTGTGGGAACAGAGCGAAAAACTCCTCAGCCATTAATACAAAAGCCCCGCAACCATAGGCTGCGGGGCTTTCTTTTGCAGTTTTCTATTAACGGAAAGCACTGATGCCCGTAGCATCCATGCCCGTGATGAGCAGGTGGATGTCGTGTGTGCCTTCGTAGGTTACTACCGACTCGAGGTTCATCATGTGACGCATGATAGGATACTCGCCCGTAATGCCCATACCGCCGTGAATTTGACGGGCTTCGCGGGCAATGCGTAGCGCAATCTCAACATTGTTACGTTTGGCCATCGAAATTTGTGCGGTAGTCGCGCGGTCTTCATTTTTCAAAATACCCAATCGCCAAGTAAGCAGCTGTGCTTTGGTAATTTCGGTGAGCATTTCGGCCAACTTTTTCTGTGTGAGCTGGAAGGCGGCAATGGGTTTGTCGAACTGAATGCGCTGCAACGAATACTGCAAGGCCGAGTCATAGCAGTCCATGGCAGCACCCAAAGCACCCCAGGCAATGCCGTAACGTGCCGAATCGAGGCAACCCAACGGACCTTTTAAGCCCGAAATGTTTGGCAGCAAGTTTTCTTTGGGCACTTTCACATTGTCGAATACCAACTCGCCGGTGGCCGAAGCGCGAAGGCTCCACTTGTTGTGCGTTTCGGGGGTGCTGAACCCTTCCATGCCACGCTCCACGATGAGGCCGTGAATTTTGCCTTGTTCATTTTTTGCCCATACTACCGCGATGTCGGCAAACGGGGCGTTTGAAATCCACATTTTCGCGCCATTGAGCAGGTAATGGTCGCCCATGTCTTTGTAGTTGGTGGTCATGCCGCCAGGATTCGAGCCGTGGTCGGGCTCGGTGAGTCCGAAGCAGCCCATGAGCTCGCCCTTGGCGAGTTTGGGTAGATATTTTCTACGCTGCTCTTCAGAGCCGTATTTATAAATGGGGTACATCACCAGCGATCCCTGCACCGAAGCGGTCGAACGAATGCCAGAGTCGCAGCGCTCGAGCTCCTGCATGATGATGCCGTAGCTGATTTGGTCCATACCGCCACAACCGTATTCGGCTGGCAGGCTTGGTCCGAAGGCACCAATTTCTCCTAAACCTTTGATAATGTGTTTGGGAAATTCGGCCCGTTGCGCATAGTCTTCAATAATGGGGCTCAGCTCCTTTTTCACCCAGCTGCGTACGGCATCGCGTACGAGGAGGTGCTCTTCGGTTAACAGCTCGTCGAGTAAATAGTGATCGGGATGCTGAAAATTATCGGTTCTCATGAAAGGAATTTTGAAATTTGCTACAAATTTACATGTTCGGCCTCTCATTAGGCAGAAACAACTGCAATAAGCACAAGCAAATGGGTAAAATTGTTCTCGAAGGAATGGAGTTTTATGGTTTTCACGGCTTTTACCCGGAGGAGCGTACCATTGGTGGCCGATATTTGGTAGATGTGGAGCTATACAAAAAGCAAGTGGCCGCCACCGATCAGCTCGACGATACCATCGACTATACCGTAGTTTATGAGATTGTAAGCCGCCACATGCACCAATCGCGTATGCTCATCGAAACGCTGGCCACAGGCATCAAAGCTGAATTGGCGGTTCGTTTTCCGGAAACCGACTCGCTCGTACGTATCTCCAAACTGTCGCCTCCCGTTGGAGGCCCCATCCATCGCACCTTTGTTGAAGTTTAGCCCGTGGAAAATCTTAATTTTGCCCCATGATTCAAACAGCAGAACGCTCGTCGGCACAAGATGCCTCCGAGAATCCGATTTACCAACGCCACATCATCGCCTACCGTGAGGCTGCTAAACGATTGAGTGGCAGCGTGCTGGAAGTAGGCTGCGGTGAAGGCTACGGCATACGCTACCTGGCCAGCGCGGCGACCGATTACCTGGGCATCGACAAATTCCCAACGCAGGTAGCCCAACTGCCAGCACACGCTCGCATCCAGCAGCTCGAAGTACCACCATTCACCGGCATTGCCGACAAGAGCTTCGACTTCGTAGTCACTTTTCAGGTGATTGAGCATATCGAAAACGACCTGTTGTTTTTGCAAGAGATTAAAAGAGTACTGAAACCTGGCGGTAAGCTGCTGCTCACCACCCCCAACCGGCTGATGTCGCTGAGCCGCAATCCGTGGCATGTACGGGAATACACACCCAAAGAGATGGCTGCCATATTGTCGAAGGTATTTCCGGAGGTTGACTTGCAAGCCGTTTACGGCAACGAAAAGGTGATGCAGTATTACGAAGAAAATAAAGCCTCGGTACGTAAGTTTACCCGCTTCGATATTTTCAACCTGCAGTACCGTTTGCCACGTCGCTTGTTGCAAATACCTTACGACTTGGCTAATCGCATGAACCGGAGGATGCTACAAAAGCAAAACACTGGCCTGGTGAGCACTATTGGCGCCGACGACTATTCTATCGCACCCGTTTCCGATAGCTGCCTCGATTACTTTGCTATTTGTACGGCTTGAGAATTACCCTGTTTGCGGTATAGGTCGGTAAACTCCTCCTACTTAGTTTTGAGTACAAGCTAAGCCTATGAAAACGCCGGAAAGTCGGTGTATTTCGAAAGCAAATTCAGGTCTGTGAAGACCTATCGTTCATGGTTACCACCCGTTTGCCGACGGGTGGTTTTTTTTTGCCGCCGATCACGGTCGCAATTACCCTCTTCAGGGCATGTCACGGTTTTTTAAAGCCGATAATTTTGAGTAAAACGAAATCCATGAAAAAACTCATCTACCTCCTACTCCCCTTGTGGGTTTTGGTTGCAGCCTGTGAAAAAGAAGAAGACGACCCTTTTGGTGAAACCTGTACGCCTACAACTGGGCAGCTTTGCACTACCATAGGCAGCACCACCCTTTCCGCTCCTGCCAGCTGGCGCCGCATTGGTACCACCAACCGTTTCCGCATTGATTTCCAGTCGGGCCAGCAAAATCTCGAAATCGACATCTATGTACCCGATTCGGTTTTGTATGGCAACACCTATAATTTCGACAGTACACGTGCCGGGAATACCGCCGTGATGACCTGGTTCGACGGTACTAACGAGTGGGTGAGCACTACGGGCAGTGTTACCATTACCGACCGCTCGAACAACCTGCTCGACGGTCAGTTTCAAGGCACCATCAAAAAAGGAACGGGCAGCGAAACCATGACCGTTAAGGCCAGTGCTTTCAGTAAACTGCCGTTGGTGAACTGATTTCTCCGAATTCGGTGAATATTTCAGCCACCTTCGGGTGGCTATTTTTTTCCTAGCCGATCAAAGGCGAGAAGCATCGATTGTTCGTTATCGGCCATAAGTTTAACCTTATCGCCCGGCAACAAACGGGTGGTACCGTTGGGGGTGATGAATTTGGCATTTCGCTGAATGAGTACGATGAGCACTGTTTTGGGTAAGCCCAAGGCCATAATTTCACGCCCTGCCGCAGGGCTGCTTTCGACAATTGTAACATCGTCCATCACGTTTTTCATACCTTCTTCTAGCTCTAAATCGAGCGCAAAGCGGCGTTTTTTCTCTGCGGCAACACTTAACCCCAGAAAACTGGCGAATGCCCCGAGCGTAGTTCCCTGCAATAAAACCGAACTCACAGCAATAAAAAATACCAAATGGAAGATCTCACCCGCCTTTGGGATGCCCGCCAGCATGGGATAAGTGGCAAAAATGATGGGGACAGCACCGCGCAAACCTACCCACGACAGAAAAATGCGCTCCATACGCCGCATATGAAAAGGGAGCGTGCTCAAATAAACGGCAAGCGGGCGTGCGGCAAACATGAGGAATAACGAAATGAGTATGCCTGTTCCGGCAATAGGCAAAATCCGACTTGGAAAAACTAGTAACCCGAGCGTTAAAAACATGACAATTTGCATGAGCCAAGCCATGCCGTCGAAAAACTGTAGCATGGTTTTTTTATGCACAAAACTGCGGTTCCCGAGAAAAACGGCACATAAATAAAGTGCTAGAAAGCCGTTGCCACCCACAAAATCGGTGAACGCATAGGTGAAAAACGCCAACGCCATCACCAATACCACATACAATCCTTCTATTTCGAGGCGGATGCGGTTGATGATGATTGTAGAAACGAAGCCCATACCCAAACCTAAAACAGTGCCCAAGAACATCTGCTTGAAGAACCAAAAAAGTAGGACCCAAATACTGGTGTCGGGGGCTTGAATAAAACTTATTACCGCCAAGGTGAGGAAATAGGCCATGGGATCGTTGCTGCCGCTTTCGAGCTCGAGCAGTGGTCGCAAGCCACCTTTTAAGCCCATGCTACGGGTACGCAGTATGCCAAATACCGCCGCGGCATCGGTCGATGAGACGATAGCGCCAAGCAATAAGCCCTCGAGAAAGCTGAAATCGGTCACGAGCCAAACAAAACCGCCCACAGCGAAGGCCGTAATAAATACCCCTAAGGTGGCCAATGCAGCACCTTTCCACACTACAGGCTTTACCGAATCCCAACGGGTATCGAGCCCGCCTGAAAAAAGAATAAAAATGAGGGCCACCACGCCCAAAAACTGGGTGATGGCTGCGTCTTCGAAAACAATGCCGCCGGGACCGTCGCTGCCAGCCAGCATGCCCATACCCATAAAAATGATGAGCGTGGGAACTCCGTATTTAAAGCCCGTTTTGCTAGCCAGGATGCTCAAAATGAGTAGTACCGATCCAATAAGCAAGATGTTTTGAGGGCTCACAAGCATGCCACAAATTACAACCAAAAACAAAAAAGGCCGATAATCTTTCGATTATCGGCCTTTCGAATGCGCTATAGTAAGCTTACTTCTTCTTAGCCAGAAGTTTACCCGAATCGAGCACTACTGCCGAGGCAATGAAGATGGAAGAGTAAGTACCGATGATCAATCCGATCAACAAGGCAAACGTAAAGCCACGAATTACTTCTCCGCCAAACAGGAAGAGAATCAACACCACGATGATGGTGGTCAAAGCGGTATTGATGGTACGGCTCAGGGTGCTGTTGATGGCGCCATTGATAACGTCTTCGTTATCGCCCCCGTGATGTAAACCTAAGAACTCACGTAAACGGTCGAATACTACCACGGTATCGTTGATGGAGTAACCAATGATGGTAAGTATAGCCGCAATAAAGGCTTGGTCGATTTCCATCGAAAACGGCATCACTTTCCAGAGGAGGGTGAAGGCAGATAATACGAATAATACGTCGTGTAAGAGTGAAATAGCCGCTCCAAGCGAATATTCAATCTTGCGGAAACGGATGAGTATGTAAGCAGCTATCACCAAGATAGAAATGATGATCGACATGATGGCCGAGGCTTTGATGTCGTCGGCAATGGTAGGTCCTACCTTCTGTGAACTTAGAATGCGGCTTTCTTTGAATTTATCAAAATCAATCTTGCTCGTCATAAGGGTCGAAAGACCTTCGTGTAGCTTCTGCTCTACTTCTAGATCTACTTCAGGGGTGTTCTCGTCGATTTTATACGAGGTGGTAATCTTGAATTTATCGGCTGCACCAAAGGTTTTTACCTCAGGAGCACTCCCCAAATACGACGTCAAGGCCGTACGTATGTCGCTGGCACGCTTCGCTTCGTCGAACTGCACGACATAGCTGCGGCCCCCCTTAAAGTCTACGCCCAGATTGAAGCCTACGGTAAACATCGAAATTAAACCGGCTACAATTACGGTCAACGAAAAGGCATACCACATTTTACGACGTGCCAAGAAGTTTACGTTGATGTTCGCAAAAATACGCTCACTCCAGTTGGTGCTGAAAGTAACCACCTTTTCGCGGGCAACCTGCCAGTCGATGAGCATACGCGTGATGAAAATAGCGCTGAACAAGGAGGTGAGGATACCGATGATGAGGGTAGTTGCGAAGCCACGAATTGGACCTGTACCAAACGAATAGAGGATAATACCTACCAAGATGGTGGTTACGTTGGCGTCGATGATAGACGAATAGGCATGGTTGAAACCGTCGATAATGCCTTGGCGGAGCGACTTGCCTTTGCGCATTTCTTCGCGTATACGCTCAAATATGAGTACGTTGGCATCTACCGACATACCGATGGTGAGCACGATACCTGCAATACCAGGCAGCGTAAGTACCGCTTGTAATGAGGCCAATACGCCAAAAATGAAGAAGATGTTGGCAAGCAAGGCTACGTTGGCGATGATTCCACCGCTGCCGTAATAGGCTACCATGAATAATACCACGAGGAGCAAACCTGCTACCATCGAAATTACACCCGAGCGGATGGCTTCGGCACCTAAGCTAGGACCTACGATGGCTTCTTCTACGATGCGTGCCGGAGCTGGGAGTTTACCGGCCTTCAGAATGTTGGCCAAGTCTTTCGCCTCGTCGGCAGTGAAATTACCCGAGATCGACGACATACCGCCCGAAATCTCCGACTTCACATTGGGATACGAATACACATAATCGTCGAGTACTATGGCAATGCTGCGTTCGATATTGTCGGCAGTGAGTCGGCGCCATGTTTTAGCACCTTCGGCATTCATGGTCATGCTTACCTCTACCTGACCAAAATTATCGATCGATTCACGTGCATCGGTAATCACATCGCCTTCGAGGGGTGCGCGGCTGTCGTTGGCGCGCGCCTTTATGGCTACGAGGTCGAGAAACTTATTGCCTTCGCCACGGCCTTTCACCGTCCAGAGGAGACGCAGGTTGCGGGGCAACATCGACTTCACCTCAGGCATATTCAAATATGCATTCACTTTAGCCGTATCGCGGATGCTGGCACTACCCACTGCAGGTCCATCGGCAGCGCGGGTTGAGCCGTCTTCGGCCTGGAATACGGCTGGCATCAACACAGCAAATAGTGGATTCTCGGCCTGTGCTTTGGCTTGATCGAGTCCACCGGCACTGGTGTCGGTGCTTTCTTTTTCGGCAATCTGCGAAAGCAGGTCGTCTTGCTTCTTGCTGGTATCGGCAGTTGCTGCGGTCGTGGTGGCTTTGCCTGTGCTGTCGGTATTGCCTTTGAGCTTATTGCGGTCGCCCAACATCTTGTTTACCTCAAACAAACGCTCGAGGATCTCGGCCGATTCGTAGGTTTCCCAGAACTCGAGCTTGGCCGACCCTTGCAACAGGCGACGTACGCGCTCAGGATTGTCGACACCCGGGAGTTCGATGATGATACGGCCTGTACCCTGCTGACGCTGAATGTTGGGTGAAGTCACGCCAAACTTATCGATACGTGTGCGGAGGATGTTGAACGAACGGTCGATAGCGCCTTCGGTTTCGGTGCGGATAACCTCCATCACCTGGGCATTGCTCGAGTTGTAATCGATTTTGCCTTGGTTTTCGCGGGTGGCAAAAATGGCAGCGAGCTTGCCGTTCGGATCGAGCTCAGTAAAGCTCTGTTCAAAAAGCGTTACGTAGTCTAGCTGACTGTTGGCCTGGCGCTGAGCGGCCAATTCGAGGGCTTTGTTGAAGGTAGCATCTTTGCTGAAGTTGCTCAGGGCACGAATTACGTCGACCACCGACACTTCCATCACCACGTTCATGCCGCCCTGCAAGTCGAGACCCAAATTGAGCTGCTGCTCTTTGGCTTGCTGATAGGTGAATTTGCGAATGAATAAATTGTACACGGTCACATCCGACAGCGAGTCGAGGTAACGGCGTTCAAGGGTGGCATCGCCTTTGGCGTATGCTTTGGCTTTTTTCTCTACGTTGCTGGTAACCAACGTAAAGCTGAGCTGGTAAAGACAAACCAGCGCGAAGGCGATCACAAAAAACCGGATCAGTCCTTTTGCTTTCATGGAATTGGGATTTAAAATGAATTAGAAATTGTACAAATGGGGTGCTGCATAGGCAGCGGCGGCGACAGTTGGTGGTGCTCAGGGTGCCTGTGCGGGCTGCACGCAGGTCACCAAATGTTCGTGCAGCCTTAGCGGGCCAATGGCCACTGGATACACGTTTTCTGTCGCTTGGGGACGTAATTCGTCGGTATCGGGCAGCAAAAGCGGCACGCCGGCATCAATACGCAACTGCAGCTGCAGGTTGGTAACGGGCTGAATGAGTTGCAGCGGCTCAAGTTGTGGACGTTCGTCGCTAGGCTTGTCGTCGTTTTGCTCTTGCATTGCAGCATGGGCCACTTCGGGCACATACCAGCTGGCGGTGGCAGTGGTAAAGGCCAGCACCACGGCAAAAGCAAACAAAACGAAAGTTTTTAACGACATACAGCCTGCGAAAATAAAGCTTTCAGCGGATTTGACAACCTATTTATTCAAATCCACAAATCGTTCGATATCGGTGTTTTTGCCGAGTAGGATGATGTAGTCCGATTCGTAGAGCACCGTATCCGACGAAGGAACCCCAAGGATGTGGTATTCAGTGGTTTTTTCACCATCGTCGTTGGTAATTTCGTAAGCGCGGCGTAGGGTGATGAGGTTGAGGTTGTACTTATTCCGCAAGCCAATTTCTATCACGGTTTTACTCGTCACCCCTACCGGTGTGCGAAGCTCCACAATTTGATAATCGTCGGGGAGCTGGAAAAAGCTCACGAGATCGGGATTCAGCAAGCGGCCAGCAACCGAAATGCCTACCTCATCTTCGGGCGACAGTACTTCTTCTACGCCCATCTTCATCAGAATGCGGCGCTGCTGCTCGTTGGAGGCGCGCGCAATGATGCGCTTCACCTTAAGTTCCAATAGCTGCACGGTAGTCAACAGCAGGGCTTCAAAATCCTGCCCGATGGCCACCACTACCCCGTCGAGTTCATGCACATTTTGCGAACGTAAGGCTTTGATATCGGTAGAATCGAGCTGCACGGCATAGGCTACCTCATCGCGGAGGGCATCTACCTTGTCGGCATCGTTATCGATGGCCATCACTTCGGCGCCACGAGCCGACAATGTACGTGCGATGGTGGTGCCAAAACGGCCGAGACCTATAACACCGAATCTGTTTTCCATTTTACCTGAGCTTTTAAGTGATGTACCAGCACTTCTAAACCGCGGTCGAAGCTGGTATTGTTGGTCACGATGATGTCGCTATGCTTTTTGTAGGGCAGCAGATATTGCTCAAAGGCGGGTGTAACGTGGTTGTACCACTGATACAAGACCGATTCTTTCGGATAACCCCGCTCATGGGCATCGCGGTGAATGCGTCGCTCGAGTTTGATGTCTTCGTCGGCATCGATGAATATTTTCAAATCGAGCAATTCGCGTATTTCTTCGTAATGAAACACAAATAAACCTTCCATGATGATGATGGGTGCTGGCTTAAAAACCAACAAACCGGGTTCCTTATCGGGATTGTTGAAGGTGTATTCGCGTATGTAAATCTCTTCGCCGGCCAGCAGCTGCGTGAGGTGCCGGTGAAACTCGCTGCGGTTGATGGAGCTGGGCAAATCAAAATTGATTTCTCCATTTTCGTCGCAGCTCTGCTGCTCCTTGGGTACGTAGTAGTTGTCCTGCGAAATCACACACAACTCCCCAGCGTCAAAATGTTCGGCGAGGCGGTGGATGAAGGTGGTTTTCCCCGAGGCACTGCCTCCAACGATACCAACTATGTAGGGTCTTTCCAATGGGCGCATTGATCGGCTTCAAATATACCTACTCCACACTAAAACTCGGCTACCAATCGCAGGTTGAGTGTTCGTAAGGTCAGATAATTGGGTACTGCTTGCTGCAAACCTTCGGTATCCACTATCCAGAGGTACGAAATGGTGTTGTTTACCTGCAACAAATTAAACACTTCGGCATTGAGCCATATGCTTCTGAAAGGCTTCCAAAAGCGGCCCTTCGGCTGTCGTTTTACGTTGGCACCTACCAGCTGCTTCGAAAAGCCAATATCCACACGGCGGTAGGGCGGCATGCGCAGGGTGTCGCGGCTGCGGTCGAGGTCGGGCGGACCGTACGGCAGACGCGAGCCGTAAACGAGGTTCAGATGCACGCTATAACTAGGGTCGGATGGTAAATAGTCGCGAAACATTACGTTGATGATCATACGCTGGTCGCTGGGGCGAGGGATGTAGCCCACCGACTGTGTGCCGGGATTGCCGTCGTCGCCCAGGTAGGTGTCGCCAGCGATGTCTTCGGCGGTACGTAAAAACGATACCGATGCCCACGATTGCAGCGAATACACAAACTCGCCATTGATACGAAAATCAATACCCCGAGCATAGGCGCGGGCGTTGTTCTGGCCGAGGTAACGCACCCGTACGTTGTCGAGCTCGTAAGGCACCATGCGGTACATGTCTTTGTAGTAGGCTTCGGTCACAAAGCGGAATGGCCTGCCCCAAGCGGTGAAGGTGTAGTCGGCTGCGGCGATGTAGTGCCAAGCGCGCTGGGCAACAGTATTGCGGTTGAGCTGACCAAAAGGATCGCGCATTTCGCGGTAAAAGGCGGGCTGACCGTACAAACCGGCAGCGGCGCGAAACACCCAATCGCGCTCCCAGCGGGGTTTGAAGCTAAGCTCGGCGCGGGGACTCACAAGCAATTCGTTGCTAAACGTCCAGTAGTTGAAGCGTGCACCGGCGGTGACGTTAAAATTATAGCGTTCGTTGATGAGGTAGGTATTCTGCACATAACCACTCAGCCGCTGGGCATTTACGGCATTAGTGGCGAAAATGGACTCGTATACCGGAACCGTTTGGTTGTCGCGGGGGGTGGTGCCGGGTAGCGAGAAGGCGGCCGAGTCGATATTGCGCCATTCGAGCAGCCGATCGTTGATGATCTCCTGCTGTGCCCGAAGTCCCCACTGCCAGTAGCCAGTAGTTAGCGATTGGTAGTAACCTTTGTGTTCGAGGGCATACACCTGCACGGTAAGCTGGTTGCGGGCATAGTCCTGAAAACCACCTACGCCACGGGTAAAGGCCACCTTCCCGAAGCTCTCTGAGCCTATCTCGGTATCGAGCTGGTTGAGCAGCCAGGCGCCCTCCACGTCGAATACCTCGCGCTCGTCGCTGGTGTACATGCTGCCGATAAACTTCAGCTGCATTCGGTTGAAGGGTTTGTAGGTGGCTGTGGCGCCGGCGGTGAAGGTTTGGAAGCGGGTAAACTCTTGTCCATCGAAAAAAACACGTAGCTGCAAGGCTTCACGCACGGTACCAAAAACGGTTTCGCGGTTGGCGGGCACCACGGTGAGGGTGTTTTGGTTGTAGTTTACCAGCAGCCCGTATTCCCATTTGTTGTTGGGTTGCCAGTTGAAGTAGCCCTGCATGTCGGCGGCTACCGGTTGGTATTCGCCTCGGGTATCGAGGGTACCCAGCAAATTGCTGAGCGTGCGGTAGCGGCCTCCGATGAGGTAGCTGAAGCGTTTTTGGTTGAGCAGACCTTCGGTGGTGATGTTGGCCCCCAGCAAACCGGCCTGTACTGTGGTGCGGAACAGCTCGGGGCGACGGTAGCGTACGTCGAGCACCGAGCTCAGCCGGTCGCCATAGCGGGCTTCGAAGCCTCCAGCCGAAAATTGTATCGCGCCCACCATGTCGGGGTTGATGAAGCTCATACCCTCCTGCTGCCCCGAGCGGATGAGTACCGGCCGGTAGATCTCGATGTCGTTGACATACACCAGGTTTTCATCGAAATTGCCGCCGCGGACCGTATACTGCGAGCTCAGCTCAGAGCTCGGGCGTGCGCCTGCTGCCTGCAGCACCATCTCAAAATTGCCGGTGGGATTGGCTAGGGTGCTGCCCATGCGTGGGTCGATCTTCACCACGCTGGTGGAGCGCGCAAGGCGGTCTTCGATGGTCACGTCCTGCATCGAAAAGGCGGCGGTGGGTAACACCACGTCTAACTTTTTTTGTTCGCCGGGCTTGAGCCGCACGGCTTGCGTCACCTCTTCGTGTCCCAGGTAACGGAATACCAGGCGGAAGTTGCGGTTGGTGGGCAGCTCGAGGCGGTAGCGGCCCGACAAATCGGAAGGCGTTCCGGTATTGAGCTCCACCACGTATATGCTCACCGCTTCGAGGGGCTGACCCTTTTCGTCGGTAACGCGACCACTCACCACAGCCGTTTCTTGCCCGCGGGCAAAAAAGGTGGTACATAGGCATACAAATAGGAGCAGCTGCTTCATCGGTGATTAACGCCCAATTAGCCGTTTACCGTATCGCGCACGGCGACAGTTTTGAGTTTTTCGACGGTGGCGATTGGGTCTGGAGCGTTGAAGACAAAGTTTCCGGCCACCAATACGTCGGCACCTACGGCTACCAGCTTCGCGGCATTTTCCTGGTTCACGCCGCCATCTATTTCTATTTTAAAGTGCAGCCCTTCGCGCTCGCGGAATTCAGCGAGACGGGCCACCTTGCGGTAGGTGTGCTCGATGAACTTCTGCCCACCAAAACCGGGGTTCACACTCATGATGCACACCAGGTCGGTATCGTGTACAATGTCGAACAAACTTTTCACCGGCGTGTGGGGATTCACCGCCACACCGGCTTGCATGCCGGCCAGCTTAATCTCCTGTAAACTCCGGTGAAGGTGGGTAGAGGCTTCGAGATGAACGGTGAGTACTGCCGCGCCGGCATCGGCAAAGCGGCTGATGTAGCGCTCGGGTTGTACAATCATGAGGTGCACATCGAGTGGCTTTTGCGCCTTTTGGCGGATGGCCTCGAGCACAGGGAAACCGAAGGAAAGGTTGGGGACAAACACACCGTCCATGATGTCGATATGAAACCAGTCGGCAGCCGACTGGTTGATCAGCTCCACATCGCGGTTGAGCTGACCAAAATCGGCCGCAAGTATTGAAGGGGCAATAAGCGCTTGCATGCGGTAAAGGTAATCGGAATAGGCGGTTAAGACAAGGCAGACCGCTGCGTTTAGGCGGTAAAACGCTAACTTTGCGCCTTCGCGAATCCAAGCCCATGTCAACCAACCGCCAGGAAGAAATCCTACGTCGCCGTACTTTTGCCATCATCTCGCACCCCGACGCCGGAAAAACCACGCTCACCGAGAAGTTTTTGCTCTTTGGTGGCGCCATACAAACGGCGGGAGCGGTGAAAAGTAATAAGATTAAAAAGTCGGCCACCTCCGACTTCATGGAGATAGAAAAGCAACGTGGAATTTCGGTATCGACCTCGGTGATGGGCTTCGAATACGGCGGCTGCCGGGTGAACATACTCGACACCCCCGGCCACAAAGACTTCGCCGAAGACACCTACCGTACCCTCACGGCTGTCGATTCGGTAATCTTGGTCGTAGATGCCGCCAAGGGCGTGGAAGAGCAAACCGAAAAGCTGATGTCGGTGTGCAGGATGCGTAATACGCCCGTGATTGTGTTCATCAACAAAATGGACCGCGAGGGGCAAGACCCGTTCGACCTACTCGACGAGCTGGATAGCAAGCTGAACATCCACACCACCCCGCTCACCTGGCCCATCAGCAAAGGCGCCACCTTCAAGGGTGTATACAATTTGTACCGCAAAAAGCTCAACCTCTTCTCCCCCAACAAAACCGGCATTTCCGACGATGTGAAAGCCTTCGAAGACCTCAACGACAGCCAGCTCGACGGCTTGCTGGGGGAACGTTATGCCGCACAATTGCGCGAAGAGGCCGAGCTCACCCAGCTCCACCCCGAGTTTAGCATCGAGGCCTATCAAAACGGCCAGATTGCCCCGGTGTTTTTTGGCTCGGCACTCAACAACTTTGGCGTGCAAGAGCTACTCGATACCTTTATCGAAATAGCACCATCGCCCCGCAGCCGCGAAACCACCAAGGGCGTTGTACAGCCCGCCGACCCCAAATTGAGCGGCTTTGTGTTTAAGATACATGCCAATCTCGACCCCAACCACCGCGACCGCATAGCCTTTATGCGGGTATGTTCGGGGGTATTCGAGCGCAATACCTTTTACCACCATCCGCGCCTCGCCAAGAAGTTTAGGTTCAGCACACCCATTATGTTTCAGGCCAACGAACGAAACAATGTCGATTTCGCTTACCCCGGCGATGTGGTGGGCCTCTACGATACGGGTAACTTCAAGATAGGCGATTCACTCACCGAAGGCGATAGTTTTTACTTCAAGGGCATCCCGGCCTTTTCGCCCGAATTGTTTCGGATGGTAGAAAACAAAGACCCCTTCAAGGCCAAGCAGTTCGAAAAGGGACTGCAGCAGCTCACCGACGAAGGCGTAGCGCAGCTTTTTACCCAACAGCCCGGAAACCGGAAAATTATCGGCACCGTGGGCGAACTCCAATTCGACGTTATTCAATTCCGCCTCTTGCAGGAATACGGGGCGCAGGTGAGTTTTTACAGCCTACCTTACATCAAGGCCTGCTGGGTACGTAGCGACGATGCCGCCGCCCTCGAGAAGTTTTTCAGGTACCGCAGCGACCACCTCGCCTACGACAAAGATGGCGTACCGGTGTATTTTGCCGACAGCATGTGGATGCTCGAACGGGCCATTGAGGACAACCCCAAGCTACGTTTCGACTTTGCCTCCGAGCTCTTGGTTACCGAGGATTAAGCGCGAAAGAACAAGTTTGTGGTTGCTAGGTAAGAATAACCTCAGCGACGCCCAGACCAAAATCACAACTCAGTACACTTGCTTTAGTTGCCATACTTGGTTCGTTGTAAGGTTTTCATGCTTAATCAATCCAGTGTTTGGGGCAAAATAATATATGTTATGTTCAAAATTATGTTGAGGCTCGCCTAACATTTCGATTTTGGCAACATTCATATAGCTTACATCATTCGAAGAATAACTCGAATAATACCCTACGACACCAGAAGGTCCAAAAGTTGTCTGAAAAGTCAACTTACGTTCAAGCGGAGCAAAAGCAAAAAAATATCCGTTCTTTCTTATGACAGCATAGTCTGAATTAAAAGGGCTCTTCAAATCGGTGTAATAAGAAAGAGTCTTTTGAAACCTAGAACTAAATAAAACTATGCGTTTATCTACCTTGGTATAATACAATATTGGAGGCTCTAGATAATATACTTCTATGGTATCTGCTCGTAATTCAACCAAGGTAACAGTATCGAGTTGTTTAGTCACCGAATCTTCGTATATCCACCT
>CALRMX020000012.1:0-18648 GCA_943369355.1 Chitinophaga pinensis
TGCAGTAAAATGTGGAAGAGTAGATCGTTGCCAGCCTGGTACAGAACCCCGACCTAACCGTCGGGGTTTTTTGTTTTATACCCCTTCCGCTCCTGATACCAACCCATCGCCTATCCCAACACAAAAAAACCTCCACATGGGAGGTTAAATTCGAGCTAGTGTAAACAACTTATCTTTTATAGAGCACCAACCCACTCTTTATCTTGGGTTCGAAGCTTGTTGATTTGGGAGGCATCACCTCATTGATATCCGCAACTGCAAAAATGTCTTCCGATCGTGGTGCACGTGGTATGAACGCACAAAGGGTGTCGTCGTCCAGTAGCATCTTCTTAAAATCTTCTAGTTTGATGCTCAATGGTCCAAACGAAATACGCTTATCACTCTTTGGATTGTTGATTCCGAAAATTCGTTCAATGATGTGCTGCTGAAGTAGACTCACATCCAAATCGTCCAGTAGGTTACCTGTATGGGTAAGTTGCTTGGGTTTAAGCAACCAAGTGTCGTTTTTCGTACAAAAAAGTAGATGCTGCTGTGGTAAATATTGATAGTACATCTGATCTAAGAGTACCGAGTGAAACTCATATTGTTCCTTTAGTTGCTCAATTATGGTGGACAACGAAGGAAATTCAATAGCGGAATGAATTCTCCTGTAAAATGGAAAAATAGTGAGATCGTTACTTGGGATGAGAATCGTTAAAAAGTAGCCATCTTGTTGCTTTCTTTTCGCACTATCGTAAGCGGCAACTGCCGCACGGTGATGACCATCGGCAATGTAGAATGAATGCATTGCGCCAAATAATCGGGTAATTTGCTGAACATCGGCTCGGTTATTTATACGCCATAACTTGTGCGTAGTTACAGGACTGCTTTTTTGATCCAGAATTGGCTTCTCCTGTCGAATTCGAAAAATAAGATCGTTGATTTGTTTATCTGGATGATAAGTGAGGAAGACAGGAGTGGTAAATAAACCAGTATGCTCTAAAAAACAATGGAGTTGTTCTACCCGATCGTCGCGAACATGCTCATGTTTTTTGATCCTTCCTTCGTTGTAGTCTCTCACACTACTCAAACCAATTATGCCCGTTTGAATGAACTCACGGTGATGCGTCAAGTACAGATAAAAGCATTCCTCCGTATCGTGGACGTAAACGTGCTCAGAAACGAACTTCTCGAATTGTCGGCTGGCAGCTTCGCAATTCTCCAAGAGCGTACTTCCAATCGCAGAAGGGTCGGCAGCTTGCAGTACATGATGGAAAGAATAGGGATTATCGTCAATGACCAACTTATTGGTATTGGGTACCCAATGCTCGTCCGGACCGAGAACTGTCAACGCCGAATAGTTCGGGTGGGGTAAATACCCCTTAAATGGCCTGAATACAGGCATATTTATTTTTTGCCAAACGAATCGATGATGCGATTCGCCAATTCTATACCGATACGCTCCTGTGCTTCTTCGGTACTTGCACCAATGTGTGGGGTTGTCGAAATTTTAGGATGTGTAAGCAAATCACGACGAGGAGTAGGTTCATTGACGAATACGTCGAGACCAGCGAAACGAACCTTGCCCGACTCAAGCTGCTCCAACAAGATGTTCTCGTCGATAACGCCACCACGTGAACAGTTCACCAAACCAACACCTGGTTTCATCCAACCGAACTCAGTGGCTCCTAATAAAGGCTTATCCATGCCTGGTGTGTGAACAGTTAAAAAGTCACTACCCATGATCACGTCCTTCAATGAACCGACCTTTACGCCATGCATCTTCTCAATGCGAGCGGCAAGCGTGGCATCGGAATTATACAAAATGTCAAATACCATCACCTTCATCCCGATACCTTTGGCAATGCGGCCAACTTCTTGCCCAATACGGCCGTATCCGAGTATACCAATGGTTTTACCAAATAACTCTATACCCTCGGCATATTCCTTCTTGAGCTGATTAAATTTCGCATCACCTTGTTGTGGCATAGCCTGATGCGACAACTGTAAAAAGCGGCAAAGACTAAATAGGTGCGCAAAAACCAATTCGGCAACAGAAATCGAAGATGCAGCAGGGGTGTTGATCACTTCAATTCCTTTGGCACGAGCGTATTCAACGTCGATATTATCCATACCAACGCCGGCACGCGCAATGAATTTTAAATTTGGACAAGCATCAATCAGGTCTCTGCGCACTTTCGTCGCACTCCGTACAATTATGCCATCAAAAGCTGGAAGTTGCTGAGCTAAATTCTCCTGCTCAATTTTGTCGGTAACAATGACAAACCCCGATTCTTCGAGCAGCATTTTCCCGGCATTATCAATGCCGTCGTTTGCAAGTATCTTTAACATTAGCCTTTGATTTTTTCGAATTGTTTCATCACATCTACCAATACTTGCACGCTTTCGATGGGCATGGCATTGTATATCGATGCCCTAAATCCACCAACGGAGCGGTGACCTTTTAGTCCGCTGATGTTGGCTTCTTTGAGCAATTTATTGAACTCGTCTTCAAACGTTGGGTTTTTAAGAACGAAAGTCACATTCATATAAGAGCGGTCTTCAACGGCACACGTTCCTTTGAAGAGGTTGTTGCGGTCAATTTCTGCATAAAGCAACTCAGCTTTGGCATTGTTGAGTTTTTCTACCGCCGCTATTCCGCCCATCTTTTCAATCCATTGCAACGTGAGCAACACGCAATACACTGGAAATACTGGGGGAGTGTTGTACATCGACTCTCCGTCGATATGTACCTTATAATCGAGCATACTCGGAATAACCCGCGCATTTTTGCCCAGAATTTCTTTTTTAACGACTACCATGGTAGCACCTGCTGGGCCCATGTTTTTTTGCGCACCGGCATAAATCAAATCAAACTGACTAAAGTCAATTACCCGGCTAAAAATGTCCGACGACATATCGCACACCATCGGTATGGGCGATGAAGGAAATGACTTCATCTGCGTTCCGTAAATGGTGTTGTTGGAGGTGCAATGAAAGTAATCTGCTTCAGCAGGTACTTCATAGTCCTTTGGAATAAACGAATAATTGTTCTCTTCGGAAGAGGCAATTTCGATGGCTTTACCCTGCATACGGGCCTCCTTCAAAGCCTTTTTGGCCCAAACGCCAGTGTTGAGATAGGCGGCATAACCTGTTTTGGTTAACAAGTTAAAGGGTACCATCGCAAATTGAAGGCTAGCCCCTCCGCCCATATAAAGTACTTCGTAATCGTCGCCCAACTTCATGAGGCGCTTCACGATGGCCCGAGCTTCGTCCATAACAGCAACATACTCCTTGCTACGGTGCGACATTTCCAATAGCGATAATCCAATACCATTGAAATTTACTACGGCTTGCGCTGCTTGTTGAATAACATCGTCGGGTAATATACCGGGACCAGCACTGAAATTATGGACTTTTGTACTCATGGTAATTTAGGTTACCAACAAAAATAGAGGATTAATGCTGCAAGCAAAACATTACCATTCGCTAATTCTTCAACGGGTATTGTGTATTCTTTTTTTCGGGTACGTCCATCTCACCCAAAAACTCGACATTCGCTCAGAGGCTCACATTGAGAGAAAGCACATTCGAAAAAAATGTTCTGCTCCTGTCGCCCACATTGGTAATGGCATAATCTACGCCGAAACGCTTAAAATGTAGGCCTACGCCCAGATTGGGCTGAATAGTAATCTTTTCTTCACCCCCAAAGTCGGGTGTACGTTGCAAGTTGTTTACACCAAAACGAAGGAATACCAATTTGGCATAATCAAGCTCTACACCTGCTTTGGGGTCAATGGCAAACCGACCAACATTGGCGAAGCCGTTTCTGGGTCCGTCGGTTAGCAATTCCAAATTCACTTCTGGACGTATACCAATTTCTTTGGGAAGCTGAAATCGGTAAGCAATACCCGCGAGTATCCGAGGCAACGTTATCTCCAGTGAATTTTCTGGGAGTTCGTTGCCCGTTTGTGCAAAAACAGCAGCAAAATCGCGGGTATTGAACGACCACGCATTGAAGGTTGTGGTCACATCGCGTGCCATTAGGCCAAACTCTAACTTGTCCCAGCTGCGGCTAAGTCCGATGTCAAACCCAAATCCCCAGGCCTGTGCAAAAGGACCAATGACCCGGCGTATCACTTTAGCTGTGGCTCCAACTTTCCAAGCGTTTTTGAGCATGTGGGCATAACTAAATCCAAAGGCATAATCGGCCGCCGAGAAGGTGCTGATGTTGTTGTAGTTGATATTTCCGTTGGCATCGTATAAGTTCAGGGTATTTTGGATGTCGTCGATACCGAGACGGATGAAGCTAATGCCGATGGCGTTGCGCTCATCGAGCTGGTGGCTAACCGCAGCAAAGTCGTAATTGGCAATACCCCCAAAATAGCTGGCATGCATTAAACTCCCTTGCCATTTATGGTTTGCATTTAGCAAAGCCGACGGATTCCAATAGCTTGCGGTGGCATCGTTTACTCCTGTTACCGTTCCGCTACCCAGCGACATGGCCCTTGCACTTACGCCTATGGCAAGGAAGTCGTTGCTGTATTTAGGTGCTTGTGCAGCCGCAAAGTGGATTTGACCTAAAATCAAAAAAAGAAGAGGCAGAATATGCTTCATGAAACTATCAGCGGGCAATTATACGGCATAGTAAACAAGATTAGGCCCTACAAATTGTTTTCGCTGCCATTTTTTAATGATATGTGGCTAATTTTGCCCCTCACCGAATGAAAAACATGAACCTCATTGCCGAACTCCGTTGGAGAGGATTACTCCACGACATCATGCCAGGAACCGAAGAACTATTGCTAAAAGAGCAGGTGACCGGATATGTTGGTTTCGACCCTACGGCCGACTCTTTGCATATCGGTAACCTTGTTCCCATCATGTTGCTGGCGCATCTTCAGCGTGCAGGTCACAAACCGCTGGCGCTGGTGGGCGGAGCCACAGGTAGGGTAGGCGACCCAACCGGTCGTTCTACTGAACGCAATATGTTGAGCGTTGAGGATATACAACACAATCTGAATTGTCAGCAAAAACAACTCGAACGTTTCCTTGATTTTGACACGCATCAATGGAACAAGGCAGAAATCGTCAATAATTACGATTGGTTTAAAGAGTGGGACTTTTTGGATTTCATTCGCGAGGTAGGCAAACACATTCCGGTGAATTATATGTTGGCCAAAGACTCGGTGAAAAACCGTCTCGAAAACGGCATGTCGTTCACCGAATTCTGCTACCAGCTCATTCAGGGGTACGACTTCGTGCATTTGTACCGCAACTTTGGCTGTAAGTTGCAAATGGGAGGGTCCGACCAATGGGGGAATATCACCACAGGGTCGGAGATGATTCGCCGCATGGATGGGGCAGAGGCCTTTGCCCTCACCGCCCCGCTGGTGAAAAAGGCCGACGGTACCAAGTTTGGGAAATCGGAAGGAGGCAACGTTTGGCTCGATCCTAAAAAGACGTCGCCTTACCGGTTTTATCAGTTCTGGTTGAATGTAGCCGACGAAGATGCCGGACGGTATATCCGCATCTATACGTTTATGCCCAAGGAAGAAATAGAGCAATTGGAAGCCGAACATCTGGCCAATCCGCATTTGCGACTTCTGCAAAAGCGCCTGGCCGAAGAAGTAACAAGTATGGTTCACGGACAAAATGAACTCGAAATGGCCATAGCCGCATCGGGTATACTGTTTGGTCAGGGAACAACCGAAACCTTACGCAGTTTGCCAGAAGAAACACTGTTGAGCGTGCTTGAAGGAATTCCGCAGCATGAGCTCGACCTGGAATTGATCAAGTCGGGTATCGATGCTGTTAGCCTCTTGAGCGACGCCACGGGTATTTTTCCGTCGCGCGGAGAAGCGCGTAAAATGATTCAAGGAGGAGGGGTGAGTATCAACAAAGAAAAAATCAGCAACGAGAACGACAGCTATAATCTGAATTCGTTGTTGAATAACAAGTATTTACTCGCCCAAAAAGGGAAAAAGCAATATTTCTTAATTCGCCTGAAAGCATAGCTTTTTTTACAATTTGGACAAGATTGCCTTAATTAGCAACCTACATCCGTAGCTACATTATGGCAGTTAAAAAAATAGCAGTTCCGGGAGGTCAGGAACGCGCAATCATAGAGAACATTTCCCCTTGCATCGACGGCGGCCGTTTTGCTGTGAAACGCATCGAGGGCGAATCGGTAGAGGTTCAAGCTGATATATTTACCGATGGACACGACAAGGTAAATGCTTGCATCCTGTATCGCCAAGTCAACCAAAAAAGCTGGTCGAAGGCACCGATGTTTAATCTCGGTGGCGAACGTTGGCAGGGCACCTTCACCGTGGAGAAGGTGGGCGCTTACGAGTACACCGTTCAAGCATGGGTAGATCAACCCATCAGCTGGAACTACGATACCCGCAGGAAAATAGAAGGTTGGCAACAGGTAGCCGTAGAGTTGCAGCAAGGTGCGCAGCTGCTCGAAGAACTGTTACCGGGTGTGCCAAAAAAGGAGCAAGCTGAGCTCAAGCGGGTGATAGCATTGTTCAAAGATCCTGCGACATACGAACAGGCAACACAGTTGGTGGTCGAAAACAAGCTGTTGCCCTATTTTCAAACATGGCCGCTGGTGAAATTTCCAACCTTAGCTCAGCCCTTTATGAAGCTGCAGGTTGATCGCAAAAAGGCCGTTTTTGGCGCTTGGTACGAGCTCTTTCCGCGGTCCACAGCGGAGAAAGCCGGTAAACACGGCACCTTTAAAGATACCATCAAACAGGTGCCTCGGTTGGCTGACTTGGGCATGGATGTACTCTATCTCCCGCCCATTCATCCCATTGGCGTTCAACACCGTAAGGGAAAAAATAACAGCACCACGGCACTACCCGAAGAACCAGGTTGTCCTTGGGCCATTGGTGGCGCCGAGGGCGGTCACAAGGCCATCTTACCCGAGCTGGGTACGCTGAATGATTTTAAGGCACTAGTGAAAAGTGCCGCAGAACATGGAATTGAAATAGCACTCGATTATGCCCTACAATGTTCGCCCGACCATCCATACGTGAAAGAGCACCCGCAATGGTTCAAATGGCGACCCGATGGAACGGTGCAGTATGCCGAAAACCCACCGAAAAAATATCAGGATGTATTGCCGATTAATTTTGAAACCGACGATTGGCAAGCACTTTGGCAGGAGCTGAAAAGCATATTGGACTTTTGGATTGAGCAGGGCGTAAAAATATTTCGGGTAGATAACCCCCACACCAAGTCGTTCAAATTTTGGGAATGGTGCATAGCCGAGGTGCAAGCCGCTCACCCCGAAGTAATCTTCTTGGCAGAGGCCTTTACGGCACCATCTACCATGAAATATTTGGCAAAACTAGGTTTCACGCAATCGTACACCTATTACAGCTGGCGCGAGAACAAACACGAGATGATACAATATCTCGAAGAGCTCACCAAGACAGAGATGCGGGAGTATTTCCGCCCTAATTTTTGGCCGAATACGCCCGATATAAATCCGTACTATCTGCAAAATGGGCCAGAACCGTTGTTTTTAACACGTTTTTTCATGGCTGCTACGCTCAGCTCTAGCTACGGTTTTTACGGTCCGGTTTACGAATACATGATTAGCGAGCCGATGCCCGGCAAAGAAGAATACATCGATTCAGAGAAATACGAAGTTAGACGCTGGGATTGGACCAAAACCAACAAATTGACGGAGTTGATTCGTCGCACGAATAAAATCCGTCGCGAGAACGCCGCATTACAACAAACACGAAACATCCAGTTTTTACGCGTGGATAACGACCAACTGTTAGCCTATCTAAAACGCGACAGTTCGGGTAAAAATTTAATTCTCTGCGTCGTCAACATGGACCCGCGGCAGTCGCAGCAGGGATGGGTTAATCTCCCTGCCGAACTTATTGGCGCATACCCCGATGCAGCGTATCAAGTAACCGATTTGATTACCGGTGCACGGTACGAATGGCGTGGCGAATGGAACTTTGTAGAGCTCAATCCAGAGTTTTTACCGGTTCACTGTTTCAGAATTGATAAATACTGAAATGGATTCGTTCGCGTCTGTGATTAGCTGGCCTGAAGCTTTCGATGAAGCTGCTTTTCGTGAGCAGTTCAAACGGGAGATATTGCCTGCGTACTTGAAAAAGTGCCGTTGGTTTGCCGGTAAAGCGCGAAAACTAAAAGACGTGCGCGTCAAAGAAGAAATTCACTTCAAAACCGGCGAAAGCGAAGTACGCATTCTTATTATCGACGCCTACTATCGATCGGGTAAGTTAGAACAGTATCTTCTACCCGTATTGTGGACCGCAGAAGAACCTGAAAGTCCCGAAAAATCCGTCATTTTTAAAGCGAGCAGCGGGTACTTAATCGATGCAATTTACGATGCCCACTTCCGACAGTCGATCTTTTTTGCCATGCAAGAAAACCGGCGAGTGAAAGATGGAGAACACAGTCTGTTTTTTGAAAAAGGAAGTGCTTTCGAAATGGTTGACCGCGGCGAAATGGTTTCCAGCAAAGTGACCAATTTCGACCAAAGCAATACGTCCTTGTTTTTTGGCGACCGCTATTTTTTTAAATTTTATCGGAAACTATTTCGAGAAACCAATCCCGAATTAGAGTCGGTCAGGTTTTTATGCGAAGAAGGCGGCTTTGTACACATACCAACCTATGTTGCCAGTATTAGTCTCAAAACATCGAAAAGGCCAGAAGTTACACTTGGCATCATGCAGAAAAAAGTGGAGGCCGAAGGTGAAGTTTGGCATTGGCTGCAAGATCAGATGACCGACTACTTCAAAGGAGACGGACTAACAACTTTGGCTGGGTTTAGCAGTGCTATCGACTGTTTACAGCTTAAAAATCTACCAAGCGCTGCGAAAGAAGCGGAGGCCGTTTTGCCAGCCCAACTTTACACTCAACTAGGGTTGTTGGGTCGGCGAACTGCAGGCATGCACAATGCCTTTGCGCATCCAACCAAGAATAAGGCATTCAGCCCTATTGCTTTCGACCACGACTACAGCATTTGGTTATCGTTACACTTTGATCAGCTGCTTGAAAAACGACAAAACTTACTCGCCGACAATCTCACCAAATTATCGGTTGAAGCTCGAGCTTTAGCCGACACCTTTCGGGCGAACATCGACCGTATCCGTGCATTTTTCGAATCGTTTCATGACCTCGATGCCAAAAGTCAACGAATTCGTATTCATGGCGATTATCATTTGGGTCAGGTATTGATACAACAGGGCGATTATATAATCCTCGATTTTGAGGGGGAACCCGAAAGCTCAATTCGCGACCGAAAGGTGAAGCATAGCCCTCTGAAAGACGTAGCGGGTATGCTACGGTCGTTTCACTATGCGGCCTACGCTGCGCTAATTTTCGGTCCTTTGGCAAAAAATGACCAATTTGCAGGAGCTAGTAAGGCAGATTTGGCCGAAAAATGGTACAATGCTATTGCCAGCGTTTTTCTTCATCAGTATTTTGAAGCTTTAGCCATCGATCGGTTTCAGCTAACCAATACCGATGAAGCGAGCTGTTTATTGCAACTTCACCTGCTCGAAAAAGCAGTATATGAATTGGGTTATGAGCTGAATGGGCGCCCCGATTGGGTCATCATTCCGCTTCAGGGCATCCATCAGATTCTTAAAAAAATAAGTTAATTCCGACACCATGGTTAAGGAAACCTCACTTTTCACCGATTACGACATCCACCTTTTTAAAGCCGGTACACATTACCGCTTGTACGAAAAAATGGGTGCACATCTTCACGAATTCGAAGACGAGAAAGGCGTTTACTTTGCCGTTTGGGCGCCTAATGCGCGGCGGGTAAGCGTAATTGGTGACTTCAATTTTTGGTCGCCAGGAGCCGACGAACTTTTTCACCGCTGGGATCAATCGGGCATCTGGGAAGGATTTATTCCGGGCTTGGAAAAAGGAACGAAATACAAATTTCATATCGAATCAAATGCCGGTGGACCACCACTCGAAAAAGGAGATCCCTTCGCCGTTTTGTGGGAAAGTCCACCCAAAACTGCATCGGTGGTGTGGGATTTGGAGTATACATGGAAAGATAAAAAGTGGATGGCAGGCCGCAAGACACTGCAGCAGCTTGATCAGCCCTTTAGCGTGTACGAAGTTCATTTAGGGTCGTGGCGCCGCAAACTTGAAGAGCAAGGCCGTTCGTTTTATTACACCGAATTGGCCGACGAACTGGTGGGCTACGTAAAACATATGGCTTTTACGCATGTGGAGTTGCTACCGGTGATGGAGCATCCGTTTTTTGGTTCATGGGGCTATCAAATAACCGGGTATTTTGCTCCAAGCTCTCGTTTTGGCAGCCCGCAAGAGTTTATGTACCTCATCGAGAAGTTCCACGAAGCTGGCATTGGCGTGATACTCGATTGGGTGCCATCACATTTTCCGAGCGATGCGCATGGACTCTCGTTTTTCGACGGTACACATTTGTACGAACATGCCGATCCGCGCAAGGGCTACCACCCCGACTGGAAGAGTTACATTTTTAACTACGACCGAAACGAAGTACGTAGCTTTTTGATAAGTAATGCAATTTATTGGCTCGATAAGTTCCACGCCGACGGCCTAAGGGTAGATGCCGTTGCCTCTATGTTGTACCTCGACTACAGCCGCAATGAGGGGGAGTGGATACCCAACGAATTTGGCGGCCGAGAAAACCTGGGAGCTATTGCCTTCTTGAAAGAATTCAATGAAGTGGTATACCGCGATTTCCCGGATGTACAAACAATAGCCGAGGAGTCGACGGCCTGGCCGATGGTGTCGAGACCCGTGAGCATGGGGGGACTTGGCTTTGGCATGAAGTGGATGATGGGCTGGATGCACGATACCTTGAAGTATTTTAAGGAAGACCCGTTGTTCCGACCATTCCATCATGATAAGATTACCTTCAGCATCATGTATGCGTTCAGTGAAAACTTCATGCTTCCGCTCTCGCACGACGAGGTGGTACATGGAAAAGGGTCGCTCATTACCAAAATGCCTGGAGATGAATGGCAGAAATTCGCCAACCTGCGGATGATGTTTGCCTATATGTATACCCATCCTGGGGCAAAATTGCTGTTCATGGGTGCCGAAGTAGGGCAGATCAGGGAGTGGAATCACGATAGCAGCATCGATTGGCATTTATTAGATTATGCACCCAATAAAGGTTTGAACGAGTTGGTACGCGCATTAAACCTGCTCTACAAAAATGAGTCGGCTTTGCACGATCAGCAATTCAGCGATAAGGGCTTTGAATGGATTGATGGCTCCGATCGCACCAATAGCGTCATCACCTATATGCGTCAGGGCAAAAGCGAAGAGGAGCAGTTGGTGGTTCTGGCGAATTTCACGCCAGTGGTACGACACAATTACCGCATTGGTGTGCCTGCCGAAGGCATTTACGAGGTGGTGCTCAACACCGACGATCAGCAATACTGGGGTTCGGGAGTGGGTAACGGCACACTCGTTTCAGAGCCAACGCGCTACCACTGGAAGGACAACTCACTCGTTTTAACCTTGGCTCCTTTGTCGGTATTGGTTTTAAAGCGAAAAGTAGCCCCAAAAGCTGCAGCCAAACCGAAAAAAGCCATGTCGAAAACAAGTACAGCCACCGCTGCCACATCGGCAAAAAAAGCCGTTAAAGCGGCTTCAGGCACTACAAAGCAAAGCTCGAACAAAAAAGAAACAGCCAAGAAAGCGGATGCAACTAAAACGAGTCGCAGTAAAAAATGAAAGCTAACTTCTTGAAAATACTTGTCCTTGCCGTTTTGAGCCTGTTGCACACGCATGTACACGCACAGGGAAAACGTTGGATAGAAAAAATAGAACCGGAGAACTGGTGGGTGAATATGGCCGAAAGGCAACTTCAGTTGATGGTGTATGGTAAGAATATAGGAAATGCCACCGTAGCGTTGAACAGTTACGCTGGCGTGAGTTTGCTGGCCAGCGAAAAGGTCGAAAACCCCAACTATCTCTTCCTGACCCTCGATATAGGTCCAGAGGCCAAACCAGGTACTTTGATTTTAAATTTTACCAACGGAAAGCAGAAACTGCGCTACGATTACAAATTACTGGCCCGCCGATTCCCCGATAATAAGGTGAATGGTTATCATGCGGGCGACCTGATGTATCTCATCATGCCCGACCGCTTTGCGAATGGCAATTCCGCCAACGACAGTATTTTGGGCATGCAGCAACAGGGGATAAATCGTAAAAGCGACATCGCGCGGCACGGCGGTGATTTGGCCGGAATTAGTGCCCGAATGGACTACTTTAAACATCTAGGAGTAACCACGCTTTGGTTAAATCCGGTGCAAGAAAACAACCAGCCTAAAGAAAGCTACCACGGTTATGCCATCACCGACTTCTACAAAATCGACCCGCGCTTGGGTACCAATGCCGATTATGTGAAATTGGTCAACACAGCCCATCAAAACGGCCTGAAAGTAATCATGGATTTGGTACACAATCATTGCGGTAATCAGCACTGGTTTATACGCGATTTGCCGGCGAAAGACTGGGTAAATCAATGGCCCGAATTCACCCGCACTAGCTATCGAGCAATCACCCAAATAGATCCTTATGGTAGTGAGGCCGACCGTACGCTCATGCGAAAAGGTTGGTTTGATACCCACATGCCCGATTTAAATCAGCAACATCCGTTACTCAGTAAATACCTCATTCAAAACAACATTTGGTGGGTGGAGTATGCGGGCTTGAATGGCTTCCGACTCGACACCTATGCCTATGCCGATTCGGAATTCATGCGAAGCTGTATGGGAGCCATTCGCAAGCAATACCCCGACATTGGGATTGTTGGGGAGGTGTGGGTTGCAACCGTAGCTGAGTCGGCGTTTTACACGCATGGCAATAAGCTGAATCCCGCGCCCGAAACGCATTTGCCGGGCGTAACTGATTTTCCTTTGTACGACGCCATCAAAGACGGTTTGAACGAAGATTTTGGATGGAATACCGGTCTTCGACGAATCTACTATATACTGGCACAAGATGGGCTGTATGGCGACGCCTCTAAGAATGTGATTTTCCTCGACAATCACGACATTTCGCGTATTTGGGAGGTGTTGCGTAAAGACATGGCCAAAATGAAAATGGCGCATAGCCTGTTGCTTACTTTACGGGGTATTCCTCAGTTGTATTATGGCAGTGAATTGCTGTTTGGCAACTATGCTGCAGCCGGAGCAACCAATGTGCGTCAAGACGTTCCAGGAGGTTGGCCCGGCGATCCTGTGAATAAATTCGACACCAAGGGACGTACTGCAGATGAAAATGAAATTTTTGAGCACATTAGCCGACTGGCCAGTTGGCGGAAGAACAGCATCGCTATAAAAGATGGAGCATTTGCCCATTACGTTCCGGAAGACGAAACCTACGTATTCTTTAGGTATACCCCAGAAAGTACGGTGATGGTTATCGCCCATACAGGGAAGGCTTCGAAACCAATCCAAACCCAGCGCTACAACGAACGCATCAGCGGTTTTACCAAAGCCGTCGACGTTATGTCAGGCCAGGAACTCAGCGACTTGAGTACCATCCGCCTTCAACCCATGTCTGTTACCATACTTGAGCTAAAGCCATGAGCAACGCTAAACGATACATTTGCATACATGGCCATTTTTATCAACCGCCGCGGGAGAATGCATGGCTCGAGGAAATTGAAATTCAAGATTCAGCGTTTCCGTATCACGATTGGAACGAACGCATCACAGCCGAGTGTTACGGGCCCAATAGCGTAAGTCGCCGCTTAGATGCTCAAGGCAAAATCATCGACGTAGTGAACAACTATGCGCGTATGAGCTTCAACTTCGGCCCCACTTTATTGAGTTGGATGGAGGCGAAATCACCTGAAGTATATCAAGCAATTTTGGAGGCTGACCGCAAGAGTTTGGAGTTACATAACGGTCACGGTTCGGCTATAGCTCAGGTGTACAACCACCTCATTATGCCCTTGGCCAATCGTCGCGATAAGGAAACGCAGATTAAATGGGGACTTTACGACTTTGAACAGCGTTTTAAGCGCAAAACAGAGGGGATTTGGCTCGCAGAAACCGCGGTAGATACCGAAACACTCGAGCTGTTGGCTGAAAATGATGTGAAATTTACCATACTCGCACCGCGCCAAGCTGCATCGGTACGCAAACGTGGCGAGAACAGTTGGCATACTGTAGACGAGAGTAATTTAGATACACTGCAACATTACCGTTGCCATCTGCCTTCTGGTAAGTCGATTATTTTGTTTTTCTACAATGGCCGCGTTTCTCAAAAGGTAGCTTTTGAGGGCCTCTTGAAAGACGGGAGAGCCATGGCAGATGCGTTGACAGAGGCCTTTGATCCGAACCGTCAATATGCGCAACTGGTGCACATTGCCACCGATGGCGAAAGTTACGGCCACCACCACCGTTATGGCGAAATGGCCTTGACTTATTGCCTGCACCATATCGAAAGCAACGATTTAGCCGAGATAACCAACTACGCACGTTATGCGGCCGAAATTGAAACCGAGTTTGAAGTCAAAATTCATGAAAACACCAGCTGGAGCTGCTATCATGGCGTAGAACGTTGGCATGCCAACTGCGGCTGCAACTCTGGGAATTCGGCTACCCAACAATTGTGGAGGCAACCCTTACGCGATGCACTTGACTGGTTGCGCGATCAGCTTACCGCCGAGTACGAAAGCCAGATGAGCATTTTTGCTCCCGATGTATGGGCGCTAAGAAATAAGTACATCGAAGTAATCATGAACAGGAGCGATTCTAATGTGAGTCGTTTTCTAACAGAGAATCTATACTTCGAAGTTGAAGGGCAACGTCGTACCAAGGTGCTCCGATTATTGGAAATGATGCGGCAATGTCAGCTCATGTACACCAGCTGCGGGTGGTTTTTCGACGAAATATCGGGTATCGAAACCCTGCAAATATTGCAATATGCCAACCGAGCTATACAAATAGCCGAAACCGAATCGAACCTTCAACTCGATGAGCAGTTTAAGTCGATATTGGCAGCAGCACCCTCGAATAACCCCGAATTGCTCGATGGGCGGAGGATATACGAAAGCTTGATAGAACCCAGTCGACTTTCGTTGACGAAGGTGGGCATGCACTATGTAGTCAATGCACTATTCGCTGAAAATCCTGAACGCTTGTATGTGATGTCGTTTGGCTTTGAAAGTGATTTTTTCGAGCGCTTGGAAGCGGGGATGTATAAACTTGCGGTTGGCCGTACTACCATACGAAGTAAAATCACCTGCTCCGAAAAGCATTTTTCGTTTGCCGTAATTTACCTCGGTCAACATCACATTATTGGAAGCGCAACCGAAAAATTACAAGAGGCCGATTTTATGGAAATGTATGAAACGCTCAAGGCAGCTTTTCATGCCGGTAACCTTGCCGAAGTAATTCATTTAATAAGCAGTCATTTTGGAAGTCAGAAGTTTTCGTTCTGGGAATTGTTCAAAGACGAACAAAAGAAAGTGCTGAATCATCTTTTACAAAAGGAAACCGAGCTGGCGGAAGTGGCACTGAAAGGGATTTACGACCGCAATTACAATTTGATGAACGTACTCCAACAGGTAAATATCCCAATGCCTTTGTTGTTTAAGAATAATCTTGAGCTGGTGCTTAACAACCAATTGAGGAAATATTTCCAGCAAGCAGAGCCGAAAGCCAATGAGTTAAAACGTTTGGTTGAAGAAGTCCGGAAATGGCAACTGCCGATCGAAAAGGATGTGTTGAGCTATGTAGCCACGCTTAAGCTAAACGACATGCTCGCTGATTTTGAAGAGGATGCCGATCAGCTGTCGATTCTTATCAACCTACATCAAATCTTGCAGCAAATTCAGGAACTTGACTTGGAGCCTGACTTGTGGAAACTTCAAAACCGAACCCATCAAATTGGCAGGTTACATTATGCAGCGTGGCAACAAGAAGCGACAAAAGGGGTGACCAGGGCCAAAGAAATGAAGTGGTTCTATGACCTCTTGGCTCAACGGTTGAACATATCCCTTGAACTTATCGCAGTTAAGCTGGAGTCGGTTTAGTAATGTGGTATTAAATTTATTCTTCAGCTGCGATTCAAGCGCATTTCGGTAAATAAAAAAGGGCTGTCTATTCAGACAGCCCTTTACTTTTAATTGTAAACAGATTATTTGCTAACTACTAGCTTTCGAGTAATTTGTTCATAGCCGTTATTGATACGTACATGATACAAACCTTCGGCCCAGTTTTGCACATCAAGCTCAATGCTGCCTTCGGCTTGTCCTTTTTCTGATATCTCAGCTACCAGTTTGCCATAAATGTCATATACACTCATACGGAGGTCTTGCGCAGTTTCAAAGGCATAGTCGATACGGGCCTGAGAGCTGGCCGGATTAGGATATACGCGTATGGCGTTGTTTAATGCGCCAGGCTCGTAAACGCTAACTCCACATGCTTCACAACGGCCAAAACAAACTAGTGGGGTGGTAACGTTTCCATTTCCTACCACAACAAAGCGGTTGTTATTTTGAGCGCATGCAGCGGGAACTGTTTCGTCGAATCCAGGACCCCATTGGTTGCCATTGATATATTTGAATTGGTATGTGGCATTGGCCGGCAACTGTATGGTGCGAGTATAAATGCCATTTCCTTGGCTCACCATAGGTGTGGTATTCGGCAACCATCCTTGGAAATCACCCGCCATATGGATGCCGTTGGGTGAAATGGTTTCACGGCTCATGTCGACTTGGAAAGTTACACTCACCAATTGCGGTGGTGTTACAGGTGAGCCTCCAAAGAATACCGAGTCGGCAAAGAAAACTGCACCTGTTCCTGCTGAACCAAATCCGTAGAAGATAGACAACATGTTGTAGGTGTTCGCAAAGTTGATAGGCGCAGTTCCCGTGGCGTGGTTGGCGAAGTTGAATACCAGATTTTGCCAGCCTACAGCTGTAGTAGTAGCTTCAGTTTCTACCGAGATAGTTGGAACGCCAGCTTGTTCAGCTTTCAGACGAACCACAATGCCTGCCGCAGGTGCATACACTTTTACCGTCATGGTTGTTGCTCCAGTAGCAAATGGGATAGCTGTTCCTAAGCCATTGGCTGGCGTAATTGTAGTGCCTGCCCACGTTTGGGCACCAACTGTTTTTGTAGATCGAAGCGTTCTGTTAGTGCTGTCGGTTGGGGACGGTGCCAAGGTAGAGGCGTTACCACCAAAGTCGGTGAAGCTGTAATTCAGGGCTGGGTTATCCCAGGTGATAGGTAAATTGATTGGTGTTGGAGGCGGACCTACCGGGCCACCGCCGAAGAATACCGAGTCGGCAAAATACACGGCACCTGTGCCTGAAGTACCGAAGTTGTAGAATATCGACAATACGTTGTAGGTATTCGCGAAGTTGATGGGTGCAGTACCCGTGGCTTGGTTCGCGAAGTTGAACACAAGCGTTTGCCAGCCAATGCTAGTGGTGGTGTCTTCGGTTTCAACCGAGATAGTTGGAACACCGGCTTGTTCAGCCTTGAGGCGAACGATTACGTTGGCCGCTGGCGAGAATACTTTCACCGAGATGCTCGTAGCACCGGCTGCAAAAGGAATGGGGTTCGTTAAACCTGTGGTAGGGGTGATGGTGGTTCCAGCCCAGGTTTGAGCTCCATTGGTTTTTTCGGTACGCAAGGTTCTGTTGGAGGTATCGGTTGGCGATGGTGCCAAGGCTGATGAATTACCACCAAAGTCGGTGAAGCTGTACGGAATGGCAAGGTTGTCCCAAGTGATTGGCAAGTTTACCAAAACGGGTGGCGGACCTACCGGGCCACCTCCGAAGAATACTGAATCGGCAAAATACACGGAACCTGTGCCTGAAGTACCGAAGTTGTAGAATATCGACAATACGTTGTAGGTATTCGCGAAGTTGATGGGTGCAGTACCCGTGGCTTGGTTCGCGAAGTTGAACACAAGCGTTTGCCAGCCAATGCTAGTGGTGGTGTCTTCTGTTTCAACAGAGATAGTTGGAACACCGGATTGTTCAGCCTTGAGGCGAACAATTACGTTGGCCGCAGGTGAGAATACTTTTACCGAGATGCTTGTAGCACCGGCTGCAAAAGGAATGGGGTTCGCTAATCCTGTGGTAGGGGTGATGGTGGTTCCTGCCCAGGTTTGAGCTCCATTGGTTTTTTCGGTTCGTAAAGTTCTGTTGGTGCTATCGGTTGGCGATGGAGCCAAGGCAGAAGCGTTACCACCAAAGTCGGTGAAGCTGTAATTCAGAGCTAGGTTATCCCAAGTGATCGGCAAGTTGACCAAAGCAGGAGGCGGAACTACCGGACCACCGCCGAAGAATACCGAATCAGCGAAGAATACCGCACCAGTTCCTGCAGTGCCAAACCCGTAGAAAATCGACAACATATTGTAAGTGGTGCCGAAGTTTATTGCGGCTGTTCCAGATGCATGATTGGCAAAGTTGAACACCATGTTTTGCCATCCTGCCCTGGTGGTGGTTGCTTCGGTTTCAACCGAAAGGGCTGGGTTTCCGGCATTTTCTGCCTTCAAACGTACCACAATGCCACTTGCTGGTGCGTGAACTTTAACGGTGATGGATGTTGAGCCACTTGCAAATGGAATGGCTGTTGCCAAACCTGCAGGAGGCGTTATGGTAGTTCCAGCCCAGGT
>CALRMX020000013.1:0-13629 GCA_943369355.1 Chitinophaga pinensis
TGGTCTATTAGCTGGTGATACCGTAAGTATCAACAGTGCAACAGCTACAGCGAGCTTCGACAACAAAAACGTTGGAACCGCGAAGACCGTAAGTCTAAGCAACGCCTCCCTCACCGGCGCACAAGCTGCCAACTACAGCATCACCCTCACCGGTGCTCCAACCACTACGGCGAACATTACACCGAAGCCATTGACAATTGCAGGCAACTTCACCGCCAGCAATAAGGTTTACGATAGAACCACGGCTGCTAATATCGCGAGCAACAACCTGAGCTTGACAGGTCTGATCGCAGGGGATACCGTGAGCATAAACAGTGCAACGGCTACGGCCAGCTTCGATACCAAAAATGTAGGAATTGCGAAGACCGTAAGTCTAAGCAACGCTACCTTGATTGGTGCTCAGGCGGCAAACTATTCGATCACACTTACAGGTGCCCCAACTACCTTCGCCAACATTACACGCAAACCTTTGACATTAGTTGGCGGATTTACAGTTGCTGATAAACTATTTGACAACAATAATTCTACTACCATTACAGCGAATAGCCTTCAGTTACAAGGAATCATTGCGCCAGATACTGTTTTGATTGGAACATTTACTGCTGTCTTTACGCAAATAAATCCTGCTCAAAACATACCAGTGGTTATTGTAGCTCCATTGCGTTTAACTGGAGTGGATTCTGGTAATTACAGTGTTGATCTTGCCAATGCCCCTACTACAACAGCCACGATCCGTGCTGCCGGTGCAAGCATTCAACTGAGCTTACTCACTGCTTTAGACGATTCAGTTTGGGTCGAAGACAGCACATTCGTTGTACTTGATGTGCGGGATGCATTTGGTAACCTTATCACAACAGGTCAAGACACGGTACTGATGACGACATCACTCGGTACCATCTTCCCAGTTACTTATATCGGAAATGGCCGTTACCAAGCAAAGATTAAGTCTACAGTTTCTGGTTTTGCTGTAATTAGCGCACAGCTGAATGGCCGTATGGTGAATGACACAGCAGGCGTCTTCTTCTTCCCGGCAGCAGTAGATGCTAGCCCTGCTGGTACCGAATTGGTTGTGAACAATGCTGTTCGTCCTGCCGATGGAGTAACCTATGCAACGGTAATTGTGCTCCTCCGTGACCGCTTTGGCAATCGCATCCGCAGAGCTGGCGTTGATATTCGATTCAATACCACTTTCGGTGATCTGTTTGCACCGAATGGCAATGCAAGGATTACGCAAAGCAATTCACCAATTGCGGCAAATGCAACAACCCAGTTGATCCTACCAACCGATAGTGCGGGTCGTGCCACAGTAAATATTCGTTCTAATCTTGCAGGACCGTCTACAGTAACTGCAGTTGTCGACCATGACGTTAATAGTGGAACGAATATGATACCAGTGGTGAATGGAAGTCCGGCGCAGGTGTTGTTTTTACCTGGACCTGCGGCTCAGTTATTCATCACCAGAGAGCCTTCCGACACCGCTCGAAGCGCGACTCCTTTCGCAATCCAGCCGCAAGTGGGCATTGCCGACCAATTTGGCAATTTAATTACACAAGCAGGTACTCCAATCACAGCAAGTTTGATCGGCTCCACGGGTATTTTGGGAGGAAGGCGCACGTTGCAAACCAATGCACAGGGATTGGTAGACTTTACCGATTTGTGGATGGGCGCCCCATCGGGATCTTACACCCTTCGATTCACTGCACCTAGCTTGAATGCGGATACAAGTCGATTGATTTTCCTCAACTGTCCTGCAGTAGTAACTACACTGAACAGAGAGGTTTGCGCGAATGGAAGCGTACAAGTAGGTAGCCAAACATTCACAACTACAGGGTCTTATCAGGTAAATCTGACCAATTATTTGGGTTGCGACTCAATTGTGATGTTAAACTTGAATGTTCGACGAAACGACACAACGCAGGTTTCACAAGCCATTTGTGCGGGCGGCGCTATGGCTATAGGCTCAACAGTGATTACCGCACCAGGTACCTATTTTATTCCGTTTACCAATCGATTTGGATGTGATTCTATCGTGAAAGCCGATATTTTCATTGATACGGTTGTTAATGTTCAGTTGTATCGATCCATCTGTATTGGCGACAGCCTGCAGGTCGGTAACCGTTTCTTCCGCTTCACAGGTATTTACGACGTGGTGTTAACAGCCACGGGAGGTTGTGATTCTATAGTTCGATTGAACCTTTCGGTTAATCCAATTTCAGAAGTTGTGATTTACCGAAGCATCTGTCAGCGAGATACGTTGACTTTCAACGGTCAGCAGTTCACGCAGTCGGGACGGTATTACTTCAATTTTATCAGTTCGGTAGGCTGTGATAGTATTGCTATTCTCGATTTGACGGTGAATCCACTACCTAATGTAACCGTGAGCGCCTCTGGTCCGCTAAGCTTCTGTACGGGTGATTCTGTAATACTTACAGTCACACAACGAGCCGGACAACAATACCAGTGGTTCAGGAATGGTCTTGCCTTAGCAGGAGCGAATCAATCGACCTTAGTAGCTAGAATCGCAGGTAGTTACCGCGTATTAGTATCGAGCGACTTGGGTTGTATCGATACGAGTGCGGTTATAAACGTGCAAGGTAACCAAGGAGGATTTGCACAAATTCGTACGCTAGGAGCCTCAGAAATTTGTGCTGGAAGCAGTACGTTGTTGAGCTTGAATCAGGCAAGAGCAACAGGGGTTCAATATCAATGGATGTTGAACAATGCGGTAGTGCCAGGTGCAATTGATACGTTCTTAACCGTAACTCAAGCAGGCGATTATCAACTCCGTTTGACTACTCCACAAGGATGTGTAAGCTTTTCGCAATTATTGACTATACGTGCAAACAATACGCCTGCACCACAGATCACCCAACAATCGCCTGCAGTGAACAACGTTGTTCAGGGTGAGGACATCCAGTTTATCATCAATGGAAGCAATATGACTGCTTTCCAATGGCAGAAACGTATTGCAGGTGTTTGGACGAACTTAAACAACGATGGAATTCACTTTGGTGTAACGCGTTCGACCATGCGCATTGTTAATACACCGCTCCCATTCGATAGTAGCTTCTATCGGGTAATTGCTTCTGGTCAGTGTGGAAGCCCTGATACTTCTAATTTTATGCTTTTGCGGGTAGAAACAAGTAATCGAGTTACTACTGCGGCCTCGGATTATACCCAGATGCGTATCCTGATCACACCTTGTCCTGGTGATACGGTATTGGTGCCAGTTTCGGTAACGGCTGCAAACGCTGTTTCGTCGTTCTTGGTGAAACTGAATTACGATACTGCAGCGCTCAACTATATCGATTATATCACGTTGGCTCAAGAAGTATCGTCGGCTACAGTTTCAAATCGCGTAGGCGGTGGTCAAATTTCGATCAACTTCGTTTCACCTACCACAACCAATATCCGAGACGGCGAACTAATAGCCTTACGTTTCATTGGTAAGGCCTCCACTAACCTCACATGGGATCCTACAGGTTTCTATCTCGATAGCCTTGGTTTCGGCATCCCAACGCGTTGGGTAAATGGTGCTGTACAAGTGAAGACTACAGCGGTAACCAATTTGACACGAAGAATTTGCGCCGGAGAAAGTTTCGAAATGGGTGGAACTCAATACCGTGCAACGGGACAGTTTACCAAACGTTTGCAAGGTGTAAATAGCTGCGACTCTATTGTGAACCTCAACCTGACTGTAGTCACTCCAGATACTACCCGAATCAACACAAGTATTTGTAGGGGAGACGCCTATGTAGTGGGCGGATCAGCATTTACTACAGGCGGTACGTTCAATGTACTACTAGCCAACAGCAGGGGATGTGACTCATTGGTGGTATTGAACTTGACCATGAATCAAACCGATTTGGACACCGTTGACGTAACCGTTTGTCCGAATGGGTACTACGTGGTGGGTGCACAAACTTTCAACACAGCTGGCACATATACAGTAACCATGGCCAACGAAAAAGGCTGCGATTCAGTAGTTGTATTGAATCTCTTTGTGCGTGCGCCGATTCAAACCAATGTAAGCAGTACACAGTGTTTTGGTTCAACCTTTACAGTAGGTGACAGAGTCTTTAACCGTTCGGGCAACTACACGGTTGTATTAAACACTCAATTCGGTTGCGATTCCGTGGTGAACCTCAACTTGATGATCATGCCGAAGGACACAACTTTCTTGCAGCAAGCCATATGCGCTGGTGATTCAGTTGGAGTCGGTGGGCAATTCTTCAAGCAAACAGGTGTTTACCACGTGAACTTAGCTAATTCACTGAACTGCGATTCGGTAGTACAGCTTAGCTTGCAGGTAAATCCGAAAGATACCGTCAACATCTCCGCCGCAATTTGCGAAGGGGAGAACTTTAACGTAGATCGGGTGAATTACACTTCATCTGGAATCTATCAAATCTTATTGACCAACCGTTTTGGATGTGACTCCTTGGTGAATCTTACCTTAACGGTTAATCCTATAGACACGACATTACTGGATCGAGCTATTTGTACAGGTCAAGTAGTAACGGTAGGAGGGCAATCGTTTAGCACCACAGGTCAATACAACGTTAAACTGGTGAATACTAATGGTTGTGACTCATTAGTAATGTTGAATTTGACAGTGAGCAATGTGCTGATGACGCAAGTCGACACCACTATTTGTTTCAACGGAACTTACATCCGTCCTGGTGGAGCTTCGGTAACGCGTCCTGGTACTTATCTCGACACATTAATAGCTCAAGGCGGTTGTGATTCAATTATCACCTCTGTACTGACCATAGAAAGCCGGATTGTGACAGGTTTACCGAATGCACTGCAACTCTGTTCGGGAGATGTTTTACGTCTTGAAATTAGCTCTGGTGATTCGGTTAGTTGGTCTGGACCAAATGGTTTGGCTGTCTCTGGAAGAGAATTGATAGTTTCAGAATTGGACAACCAGCATGCGGGTAGGTATTATGCAACAGTATTTACATCAGCAGGTTGTATAGCCGTAGATAGTGTAGATGTCGATCTTCGGGTTTGCGAATTGGTGATTCCACAGGGTATTAGTCCAAATAATGACGGTTTCAACGATCAGCTGTACATCAAAGGTTTGGAAAATTACCCTAACAATGGTATCCGAATTTACAATAGGGCAGGAAGTTTGGTATATGAAGCCAAGCCATATCCTAACAACTTTAATGGCGAAGCAAATCGCAATTTGAAGGGAGAGCTAACTCAGGGCACTTACTTCTACATGTTGGATTTAGGAGACGGCAAAAAACCAATTACGGGATACATATTCCTGAGTAGATAACACGAATGGTTAGACAAATTTTGAAAGCAGCTGTGAAGTTGCAACTGATATTTCTGCTGATGGTGGTAGCTTTTTTAGAAGCTACTGCCCAGCAGGATCCAGTTTATGGTCAGTACATTTTTAATAGTACGATCATAAATCCAGCACAGGCGGGCGTTTTTCGCCAGAGCCAATGGGGCGCCTTATATCGCAACCAATGGGTTGGCATTGAGGGTGCTCCCATTACACAATCATTTTTTTCGAATTTTCGCCTTAGCCAAACCGTTGGTGCAGCAATAGGAGTTTACAACGATGAAATTGGACCGCTTAATGATTTCACTGTTCAGGCTGATGTTGCTTATCCGGTACGTTTAAACAGGAATTGGTCTCTTTCCGGTGGTTTACGTGTAATTGGAAGTAGGATTACGGCAAATTTGGCAGAGCTAAATAATGTGCAAGCAGGTGATCCAAATTTCAATCAAAACATTAGTTCGGGTATATTTTTCAATATGGGTCTAGGCCTGTTGGTGTATAGCGACAATGCCTTTTTTGGCTTTTCTGTCCCGAAGGCAATAACGAGAGAATTTGAAAGCCAACAAATCTTAAATGCGAAAATGAAACAGCATTATTTTTTGTATGGTGGAACTACATTAAACTTAAATCCTTCTTGGACATTTTCACCTAGCGTAATGGCTAGAATGGTGGCCAATTCACCTTTTCAGTTTGATGTAAACGCTGTTTTTAACTACAACAACACCATGGATGTTGGACCCATGCTTCGTTCGTTGGATGCCTTGGGTATGCTTATTGGTTTTCGGGTAAATGAAAAATGGTATTTAGGATATCAGTACGAGTATCCACTACAAAAAATACAAGATGCTACCAGACAAACGCACGAAATATCATTGCGTTTTCTTTGGGAATCTCGTTTTACAGCTCGCATTCGTTCGCCTCGTTACTTTATTTGATTTATGCGTAGCATTTTGTTTTTCTGCTTCTTAAGCATTTTGAATTATGCAGTATTGGTAAATGCGCAAGAAAAATCGGCTGACGATAAAATGTTTGGCTACCAATTGGTTAAAGCAATTCCATCTTACGAAAAGGCATTGACAAAAGGCGATTCTTCGGTATTGCCGAAACTTGCTGATGCAAGTTTTTACGATGGGCGCTTCAAAGACGCATTAAAATGGTATCGATTAATCGAGTTACGGGGAGATACACTTAGTTTAACACAGAAACGAAATCATGTACATGCGGCGTTTCGTACAGGAATGCCCTCACCTTATTATAAAAAGACCGATTATTTTTCGGAAAATCCCGACTGGAAATTTTCAGTAAGAGAGGCATTAGGCAATTCTCAGGCAGAGGATTTATCGCCTTTTTACCGCAATGGATTGCTGTTGTTTTCATCAAGTAGAGAATATTCTGGCAACAAGAATAAATTCAGATATCCGCTCACTGGTTTACCCTATCTCGATATTCACTTGATGGATACCAATGGAGTACAGCTAAAGCTAAAAGGATTACCCAGCGATATAAACTCAGAATTGCACGACGGACCAGTGTATTTGACTACCGACAGCAATTGGCTATTTGTAACAAGAACTCGTTCTCAGCCTTCGGAAGATGGTATCCAGCAGCTCTATTTAACTATTTATTCGAGAGAGAAGGGAAAGTGGATTGGACCTATAGAGTTTCCCTATAATCAACAAGATGTATCCGTACAACATCCTTGGTACGATGAGAAAAATCAGGTTTTGTTTTTTTCTGCAAATTATGCCGGGGGAATTGGAGGATTTGATTTGTATAAGTCGCCATGGAGAGAAGGAAAATGGCAAAAGCCGGAGAACTTAGGGTCCGAGATAAATTCGCCATTTGATGAGGTTTTTCCAGCCTTAACAGACAGTCTTGAGCTTGCATATGCAACCAATCATATCGAGACTATGGGAGGCTTGGATATGGTACTTTTTCGAAATGGAAAACGCTACTTGCTACCTGAGCCACTCAATAGCTTATACGACGATTACGGACTAGTATTTTCGGGGCATTTGAGAGGGTATTTAAGTACCAATCGCCTTGGCCAACGTTTTGACGATGATTTATTTGCTTTTGAAGGCGAAGAGTATGTAAAAGTTGTACCCATCCCGCGCTTCAAACAGTATTTACAGTTAGTAGATGCACAAACTGGGCTTAGCTCACAATTACCCGGAGTTCGTTTAGCCCTAAAGTCATCGCTTAAAAAAGACAGCACCGTTATTGCCAATGCTACAGGAGAAAATCTATTGGGAAACTTTGTTGAGCCGCTTCCATCTTGGTCGGCAAATTTAGATTTAGAGGGGTATTACCCTTTTTCTGGGCCCTTGACTTTTGAAGCCAAAGGCGACTCATTTGTTGCTCGAATTAATATCGTAAAGAAGAAACCAGTACTTGAGGCCAATGGCTTTCTTGCCATTTATTTTCAGAATGGTGAACCAAGACCGATTACTGCGGATCAGACCGAAACTTTGGATTATTCCGGATTCTTTGCGGGTTATATGAAAGGCAAACCCGTTTATTATCAGCGCTCGGCTAGTTCGAAACAAGAGTTGGACGCATTTTTTGCTGATGTTGAGAAAGGGATGTATGAACTAACCCTTTTCCCGGCACGCTTGGATACTGTTTTGCAAACCGGCCGACGCATGAAGGTATATATGGCTGCCTATACTTCGGCTTCTGGGAGTGCGGCAATCAACAAAGCTATATCTGAACGTAGAGGCCTCGTGCTTAAAAATTATATTGTAAACTGGAATAATGGTGCACTCAAAAAGTACATCGATAATGGTCAACTTACGGTAAGCGATGAATATTTCCCCATGTCGGATCCGAACGAAGGCAAAAAGGCTAAGCCAGCAGCCAAAGCAGGCCCGGAGGTAACCATGTTTGGCGTTCCAGCATCCCGTAACCGTAGGGTGAATGTGGTTTGGGAGACTTTGAGTGACGATAAATCGGCGAAGTAAAATTCTAGTAAGACATCAGAAAATCTAACAGGTCGTCAGAAGGATTCAGCCCTAGTTTTTTACGTAAGCGGTTTCTGCTTTTACTCACACCGGGTAAGCTTATCATTTTTAATCGAGCTATTTCTTTGGTACTCATATTTAGTCGGATGTAAGTACAAAGTTTCAGCTCTTCCGGGGTTAGATCGGGATAATCGTGTTGTAATGCAGGTATAAAACTTCCGGATTCATCTTCTCTATCTATATAAGTTGCCAGACTATTATCTTCTATTTTGTTTATGGTTCTAAAGACATCATCTATTTTTTTTCTAATATCCTCAGGAAAACGATCAATAGGCTGTAAAGCTTTGGTAATGTGATTGATAAGTTTGTTTTTGAGCTCAATTTTGTATTCCTTGGCCATAGCTAGTTGCTGGTACGATTTTTTGCTTATTTCTAATTGTCGTTCATGGCTTTTGGTTAGCTGATTTTGGAGTTCAATTTCTTTTTCCTGAAGCTGTTTTTCTTTTTTCAGTAGTTCGAGCTCTGCTTCTCTTGTCTTTAAAGTAAGCTCGCCAATTTTGTTTTTTTGCCTCATCCGAGAGGCACGAGCAACCAGAGCCAGCACAATTAGCGCTAATAAGGTCACAATTGCTATCGCTAAGGCAGCTAAATATCCGTTTCTTTGAGCTTGATGCTTACGTTCTTGTTCTAATTTATTGATGTTGTTGAACGCCTTCTGAATCGTCAGAATTGCTCCAATTTGTATCTTTGTATCGTTCAAATAGTTAGCAACAACTGTGTCCATTTGTATCAAATATTCTTTATAGGCTGCTAACTGATCACTTTCTTTTTTGAGTTTCGAAATAATGTTGAGCCTTAACCGAGAATTCTTAGGTAACGCGCCTTCTTCTTTTATTTGATTGGATAAACTGTCAGAAACAGAAAGATATCGAAGCGCGTTGTTATTCTCTCCTGCTTTTAAGTAAACCTGTGAAAGCGTTAAAGCGGCTTGACGTGCCGACCGAATGTCATTTATATTGAGAGAATGATAGATGTCTTTTTTAAGATAAAGAGTTGCACTATCGTATTTTTCTAGTTTTTCGTAAACCTCTCCTATATTTCCATAGATAAAGCCAAAATTTAAATTCTTGCTCTGTCCAAGACTAAGAGCACTCTTGTAATGATTTAACGCTTCATTGTAAGAGTAATTTTTGAAGTGGATCAGACCTAAAGTATTAGTTAGGTGCAATCTAAGATAATTTTGATTTTCAGAATTAGTATCATATTTCAAGTATTGAATACCAGCATTGCAAGCCTCTAAGGCTCTTTCTGGTATAGTATCGAGAATCTCAAGTTTGGCTAACTCAAAATAAATATGGGGTAGACGACCCAGATTATTACTCTGCATTGCTTTTTGAATTGCTTCATGGTAAGATATGCGGCTACTTTCGTAATCACCTATTAGTTTGAAAACCAAGCTTCGTCCTACTAATGCCGAAATCTCATCATAGTCGGATTTGGTAAGTTGAGCGGTTTTTAGTGCCTTTGTAAAGCAAGCGTAAGCTTGAGAAAATGCCGAACGAATTAGGTATATGGAGCCTAATCGACTGTAAGCTATCGTAAGACTATCTTCGACAACCCTGGCTTCGAATTGGTAATCAAATTTTAGCTGAAGACTGTCGTAATGCACAAGTGGTAAATCACTGTCTTCAATGACCCAATAGTTAATTGCCTTGGTATCTTGGCCCGTATTCTTCCAATTCTCTAATACTTCATCGTTTTTGCAACTTGAAGCGATGATAACGAACAGTACTATGGTTAAAAATTTGGTTGTCATAGTGATGCTTTATTATATGAAGTAAACGAAATCGCCTGGCCCATCCAATAGGGTAACATTTTTGTCATACGTACAAAGGAGCTGGTAGCATGTCGCAATTACTTTCAATTCGATGGAATTTCGTGCAATTTTCGTTCTAGCAATGTTCTATTTCAGTGTGACAATTGATTACTTCTTTGTTGAATGCTGTTCGGTCAATAGAGAATTTGGTTATTGGTATAGACAAGAGTCTTTGTTGGCATCATTGGAGCATTGTCTTAGTCGGACTTATTCGGATGTCGTGATTTTGTAAACTTGTCGGTTTATTTTCTGTAACATAGCAAAGAATTTTTTACTTCAAGAACTTTCTGTCATAGGTTTTGTCAGGGGTAATCGTCTGTAGAGGCCAAGATTGAGTAGTTTGCGACCTTCCAAGTAGGAAAGAATTATATCCATTTTTTTAGCTTGAAATGAACATTTCTACCTAGAACTGTGGAAAAATCGAACTGGATTTTAATTGAGTATTAAAAAATCTATGTCTCAAATATGTCATGACAGCCTAGATAAGCCGCTGAGGTAGTTTTGGTCATGGTGAAAGCACTTCAATTTTTTGATGATTTCGGTTGCCTGAAATCTGACAGAATTGGTTAAGGCTCACCCCATTGTCGAAAACTAAACTAAGGTATGTTCAAAATTAAAGGTGTGCTAGTCTGCTTGCCGGGCGTGCGTTCATTCGTGCTTCTGTTGCTTACTATGAGCGTGAACATCGTGGGGGCCCAGCATGAAGTATACTCGCTACGTACTGATAGTTCTTTGTCGGATTGGGCAAAGAACCTTGCTATACATACGGATGAAGATGTGGATTCTAAGGTGGCTGAAAACGACTTAACCCCACATGCAAAAGCTAATGTGCTTGCTGAAGCTGCTGTAAACGTAATGGCACCACCTACACAGCTATCCATGTTTGCTAACCCAGAATCTTCAGTGCGTGTTAATCAAGTCTTTTCGAATACGCCAATTATTCAGCTAAGAGATCAAAACAACCAAGTTTCCAACACAGCCGGTATTCCGGTTACTGTTTCAATACAAACGGGCTCAGGACAGTTGGTCGGAAATTTAACGGTGAATACCGACGCTTTGGGAAGGGCTTCATTCTCTAACTTGAGAATTCTCGGATTGGTAGGATCCTATCAGCTTTCCTTTACTTCATCTGGACTTACTCCCGTTCTATCGAATGTTTTTTCTGTGACTTTTGGAACTCCAGCTCGAGTAGTTATTCTGCAAGAACCAAGTAGTACAGTGCAAAACGATGTAATTTTTGCACAGCAGCCTGTAATACAATTAATTGACGTTTCTGGTAATGCAGTTTTACAATCAGGAAATACGGTAAATGTTTCTTTATTAACTGGTGGTGGGACGCTTCTTGGATCTACTGGAGTTATTACCAATTCAAGCGGTCAAGCGGCATTTTCAAATTTGAGATTGAAGGGAATTGTTGGTATTAGATCCTTGCTTTTCAGTTCATCTGGAGCAATAGGGGATACCTCTATAGGGGTGAATGTTATTGCCGGAATGCCTGCCAAATTAGCCATCATTAGCCAGCCCAGCGCTATCGCTCAATCTGGAGTTAATTTTGGACAGCAACCAATAATTGAAGTACAAGATGTTGATGATAATGCTGTACTAGTTCCAGGAAGGGGTATCTCGGTGTCCATAGTTGCGGGTGGTGGCGTTCTTTCAGGAACAGTGAATATCAATACCGATGCAAACGGTAGAGCTACTTACAGTAATTTGAGCATCTCCGGACAAGTTGGTAGCAAAGTTTTAATGTTTACATCTGGCGGACTCTCTTCCGTGAATTCAGCAGCTATCGACCTCAGAGCTGGAGCAGCGGCACAATTGGCCATCATTACCCAGCCTTCAATAACAGCCCAAAGCGGAGTATTTTTTGATCGGCAGCCTGTAATAGAAGTTAGAGATTCAAACGGAAACGCTGTAACCGTAGCCGGGACAAATATCACGGCAACCATCGCTTCTGGCGGTGGTACATTAGGCGGTACCACAACAGTAACTACAAATGCAAGTGGTAGAGCAACGTTTACTGACCTGAGTATTTCTGGATTAATTGGTAACCGAAATTTAAATTTCACAAGTGAATCAATACTTGCCGCAACGTCTAATACCATAAATCTCGTTGCTGGCCCTGCTTCTAATTTGATGCTTATAACCCAGCCAAGTGATACTGCCAGAAACCTCATCCCGTTTAGTCGTCAACCAGTTGTTCAGATAAGCGATGCCGCTGGTAATCCAATCGCATTAGGGGGTGTTGTTGTTTCTGTTAATTCAAGCAACAACTCGGGGACTTTATCTGGAATTAGAACCATTGTTACAAACGCTGCCGGAAGGGCTGAGTTTAGTAATTTGTCCTATACCGGATTTACCTTACTAGTCACTAATTTTTCGCTTCAGTTTAGTGCTTCCGGGTATGCAGGCATTACGTCTAACCCAGTTGTTTTCACGGCTGGAAATCCTCATGCGCTAAACATTACTGCTGATCCTTTCGGAGCCAATAGTGGTAGAGTTATTTTTGGCCAACCGAGGCTTGAAATAGTTGATTTTTCAGGTAACAGAGTCAGAGTTTCAGGCGTAAGTGTTTCAGCTACTCTTGAAACTGGTGGAGGTACATTGGGTGGAACAACCACGCTAGTCTCTGATGTAAATGGTGAGATTAGATTTAATAATTTGAGTATATCAGGAATTGTGGGCCCAAGAACTATGCGTTTTACTAGCAGCGGGCTAATTGATGCAATCTCGGAAAGTTTCGATTTATTTCCAGGTAATGTTAGCCAGTTAGCGTTTATTACCACTATCAGCGATACTATACGGATTGGTGCAATTGTACCAAGGGCACCAATTGTTCAGCTAAGAGACGCATGGGGAAACAACGTCAGATTGAGTGGACAAACAGTTTTCTTGAATGCGTTTCCAAGCGTCGGTAGTCTTTCTGGTGCAGGGCCTTTATTGACCGATTCTGAAGGTAGAGTTTCTTTTTCTAATCTTATGATTGCGGCGGCAAATGTGCCTCGTACTTTAACGTTTCGATTTTCTAATATAGATGGCGGTGAAATACTTGATTCAGCAGTTATAGTAGGTGGAGATGCAGCGCGGCTCGCCATCATCACCCAGCCATCCAGCACAGCCCAAAGCGGAACCAACTTCACCCAACAGCCAGTCCTCGAGCTGAGAGACCTCGGCGGCAATCCCGTGCTTACGGCAGGCATCAGCATCACGGTTGCGATTGCCACCGGCGGCGGCACCTTGGGCGGCACGGCCACCGCATCTACCGACGCCAGCGGCAGAGCCAGCTTCAGCGGCCTGAGCATTACCGGAACTATTGGCAACCGTACCTTGAGCTTCACCAGCGGCAGTCTTACGGCGGCTACTTCGAACAACATCAACATCACCGCCGGAGCAGCTACCCAGCTAGCCATCATCACGCAACCTAGCACAACGGCAGCTTCAGGGACTGCATTTGCCCAACAACCGGTGGTAGAAGTCCGCGACGCCAG
>CALRMX020000014.1:0-11190 GCA_943369355.1 Chitinophaga pinensis
TTTGGCATTATGGCGCAAGGTTTGGCGCCAAGTACGAGTGGTACAGCCGATTCACTCAGAAATCTGACGATAGATAACATCACGGTAGCAAGAGCATATTATGGCATCTATGTACGCGGTAATGCCACGAATTTGAGTTCGAATGTTACGATCACCAACAACAGCATCGGTTCGTTGGATACGGCCAATTTTGTGATATTCCGAGGTATTGACATGCAGAATATCGTGAATGCGAGCATTAGCCGTAATACAATATTCAATTTGGTAAGTTCAACGGCTACCACTCAGGCAGCTATTGAAGTAGGAGGCACGGCCCTGCGTAACAATCGTATCAATCGTAACTTGATATGGGGTATAAAGAACTTCAATACTGGAGGATGGGGTGCTTACGGTATCAGTGTGTTGTCGGGTGATTCGGTCGTTATCGACAATAACGTGATGTACGACATTCGTACAATTAATTATTCAACTACCAGCCAGTCTTGGAATCCATTTGGCATCCGATTAGCAGGTGGCTTAGCCCATCGGGTACACTACAACAGCGTGTATTTGTATGGCAATCTCACCAACACCAATACAACCACAGGTTCGGCAGGTGCTGCATTTGGTATCGCATCAACGGCCGTAACTGGTGACGTACGCAACAACATTTTTGCAAACACGACTACTTCGGTAACGGCTGCAAGTATGCACAATGCTATCTGGGTTCCAGCTGGATATAGCTTTGCAAACCTGACCTTAAACAATAATGCATATCATGTAGATACCAATGCACAGAATGCGGTAGGTAGAATAGGCATTACAGGTACAGGAGTGGCTTACGCTACTGTAGCCGATTGGAAAGTGGTATCGTCAGTAGGTAATCCGAACAACGATAACCTCTCCGTTCCTCCAGTGGTACGTAGTATTCCACCTTTTGTGTCGTTGACAGATTTGACAATACCTGCTGGTACTGCAACAGGTATTGAGTCAGGAGCAATAGCTATAGCTGCATTGGGTACTCCGAATACTGACTTTACTGGAGCTAACCGTCCTGGTGGCACAGCTATAGCACCAGATATGGGTGCTTATGAGTTCAACGGTGTGGCTTTACCGGATATCTTTCCTCCATCATTCGATTCTATTCTGGTATCGAATAACCAAAACGAGTGTACACCAACAAACCGTACTATCACTGTTTTTGCTCGTGATAACGTAGGTGGACGAGGAATAGATACGGTTAGAGTGTTTCGTACTGTGAACGGTGCTGTTACACCTTCGATAGTGCTCACGCGTACTGCTGGTACTGCATTAGCGGGCACGTGGTCGGGAGTAGTTCCTGCAGCAGGCCCAGACGACCGTTTAGAGTTTAGAGTCCAGTTGAGAGACTCGCTTGGAAACCTTTCTCTATTGAGCAACACTTTCAGCTATCGCGATGCATATTTGGGTATCGAAGTGTTCCCAGGAACGCGTACTGTGCAAATAGGTGATACAGTTATTTTGCGCTCGTCAACTCGCGGTGTAGCCAATGTAAAAATCACTGAAGTAGTACAGTTCCGCACTGGAACTGGAGCAACTCCTACTTATCCTACTTTTGCTACTGGTGCAGACTTAGTTGAGATTGCGAATTTAGGATCTGGTCCTGCCGATATAAGTGGCTTTAGTTTTGAAGTGTTTGGCACTGGCCCGCGTACGTATACCTTCCCGACCAATGTGGTAATCCCAGGGAACGGCATTCTCATTCTCCATTTAGGAACGGGAGTAGATGATCCTGCGAATAGATATTATAATTCTGGAGGTACAAATGATGGTATTTCTTCTATTTCTCCAACAGGTTATATATTGAGGAATACAACTGGTGCCCACGTTGACGCTGTAGCTACAAATGGTTATACGTTCCCTGCCACTTCTGGTGTAACTGCCGCAATGTGGTCGGGTAACATACCAAGCATGACTTCGGGATGTACGCGTATTAATAGCGACAATAACGTTGCTGCCGACTGGGCAGTAGCTACTGCCGCATCTCCCATGAGCATGGGAACAGCCAACACCGGAATGACTACAACTACTCCGCCAGCGTCGGTTATATGGAATACAACTCCGCCATCGTTAAGCGATACTTTGGTAGTTGGACCATTTACAGCACCAGGAACCTACACCTTTATAGGAACTCTAAGTGATATCCGTTGTTCAGTAAGTGATACTGCAGTTATTACGGTTGGAGCTCAAAATCCGGATGTGGGAGTGAGTAGAATTATGAGCCCTATTGCAGGATCGAGCCATAACGGAACAACACCAGTTCAAGTTGGCGTCATGATTAAGAACTTCGGTTCAATTCCAGCGACTGGTTTTGATGTTGAATTCCGTGTAAATGGTGGACAAGCTCTTGTAACCAATTCCATCACTCAAATGATGATGCCTGGCGACTCCATGCAGCATACGTTTACGGTAGCTTGGACTCCAACTATTTCAGGTCCGATAACCATTTGTGCGAATACTACAGGTATGCCAAACGAGTTGATTCGCTGGAATGATACGGCTTGTGTATCAGTAAACTCTACCGTAAGTTTGGAAGAACTTGCGCTCAACAATCGCTTGATAGGCAACGTATATCCGAACCCAGCAACGACCGAGGTAAACTTCGAATTCAACGAGTTCACAGGCAAGGGTACTTTAGAAGTGCTCGACCAACTCGGCAGAGTAGTAGCTCAAGTAGAGCTGAACCGTACGGATAATGCCAGCTATACCCTACGCACAGACGATTGGGCGGCAGGTATGTATAGCTACAGATTAACTACGCTTACACAGCTACAAACTGGTAAGCTGATAATTCGTAAGTAAAACGAAGATTTCTAGTTCATAGAAGGCCATCTGTCAGATGACAGATGGCCTTTTTGTGTTTTTGATATTGTTTTTTATAATGGGTGATTATTTATTTCAGATTATCGGCTAATTTCAAAAGTCCTAAACCAAATAATTGAGTATGAACCCACGTCTACGATTAAAGAATCTGCTCGTTTTGTTGGCCATTATTGTTGCTGGACCTCTATGGGGTCAGATTCCACAGTATACTACGCCAAATCCAACGTCTACAGGTAGTAATGCATTCCCTTTTAATACGACTACCAACAAAAAGACCCAGTTTATTTACAAACCGGGTGACATTGTATCGGCGCCAGGAGGGTTAATTGATACAATTTGGTTTCGGAATAACAACACTGCATCAGGGACAAGTGCAGGTCCTGGAACCTACTCAAATTTGCAAATTCGTTTAGGTCAAACAACTAACCTAACCTTTCAAGGGACCGGAGGTTTGGATTTTTACCCACCGTCTTCACTCACTACGGTTATAAACTCTCCATCTTATACTATAAACCAAACGGCTCCTTCAGGTGCGTGGTATTACATTCCACTGCCAACACCCTTTCCTTTCGATCCTACACAAACATTAATTGTGGATGTTGAAATGGATAACCGTACGAGTTCATCAGGTTTTCAGAGTGCAACTTTTAACGTTCAAGCGGCGCCAAACCATCAGCGTTTGACTTCGACCACGAATGGCGCTGCACAAGGTAGCGCTAGTGGAATTTTGAGTGACTTTGGTATTTCAGTAGCCCCATTGGTTGGTCTAGAAGCTGCTGCCTTACGAATAAGTTCGCCAGTTGCACCGCTCACTGGGGGGACTGTTACTCCAGTTACCTTTGATTTTCAGAACAGAGGCACCACCAACTTGGTATCGGCTACGGTAGGTTATCAACTCAACAATAATGCTCCAGTAATTGAGACCTGGTCAGGTAATTTGGGTGGATTTGTATCTACAACTCACACTTTTGCTACAACCCTAACGCTACCGGCATCGGGTAGCTTTACCTTAAAAACATGGGTAACCAATGCCAACGGAGTTGGAGATGCTAATTCTTCGAACGATACAATCACAAGAACCTTTTGTATAGCACTGGCCGGTGGAACTTATACAATTGGTGGGCCGAGTGGCAACTTTGCTTCAATTAGTGATGCAGTAAATACCATGAACAATTGTGGGATAAATGGAGCCGTGGTGTTCAATATTGTTCCTGGCACCTATTATGGTAGTTTTAATTTGCCTACCCTTGCCGGTTCTAGCCCAATCAATACCATCACATTTGCTAGTGCTACTGGTTTGCCGGCAGACGTTACCATCATTCAAGATACCGCAACAACGGCTGCTAATCGCAGTCAGTTTACCTTTGGTGTTGCAGGAAAAGTAACTATTTCTGGTATCACATTTACAAGAACGATAGTTCCTGGTGTTCTCGGAGGATGTATAAATTTTGGCAATACAACTCAGGGTGAAGTCTTGAATTGTGTGTTCAATGATTTGGTAGAATCAACTTCAGCGGTGAACGTCGGTATTTTAATGGCAGGTAGTAATGGGTTAATTACAGGCAATACGTTTTCTGGCTTCTATCATGGAGTACAGCTAAATGGGCCAGCTACTGCACTTTATTCAAGTTTGAACCAAGTGCTTTCGAACACATTTAATAGATACACGTATCGCGCGATTTATGCACTCAATCAAAGTGATGTTTCCATTACTGGCAACACCATATCCAATTTTGTGGGTTCGAGCACTGCGGGTGCAGGGATATGGACTGCTAACACTTACAATGCCTCGGTATCTGGTAACCGTATCTTGGGTGATATGGCAGCAAGCGGTATTGTAATTTCTAATGCAAACGCCGATACAACCAATTTCCTGCTGAATACCAATAAGTTTTTCAACAACATAATTTCTGGTCAACAAGCAGCCTCATTGAGTTCTACCACTGCATTAACACCAACTGTTTTTAGTGTAACTGGTAGCGTAAGTGCTACAGCGGTTCCTACCAACCCAAGGGATGCCATTGAAATAGTGAACAATACGGTAGTTTTTAATGTAAACACGACAACTACATCTACGCTCTCAGGTGGATTGTATTTCACTGGTGGCTCGGCAACAGCACCTGCATATGCCTATGTGAATCTGCGAAACAACCATGTAGAAGTAAATCCAATAAGTGGAAGTTTACCAGCTGCGTTTAGGTTGGTAAGATATACGCAAACCAGTATTATCGATTCTCTTACGAGCACAAACAACAATTACCAAATGGGTGGTGTTACCGTACCCCCATTTTTCCGCAATAATTTGGCTACCACTGATTTTAATACGGTTTCAGATTGGCAAACGGCCACATCGCGTGATGCAGGTTCGGTATCAATTGCCGCAAACTTTATCGCACCGGCGATTCCGCAACCAACAAATATCGCTTTAGACAATAGAGGAACCCCGGTTAGCTTTGTCTCAACAGACATTGACAATACAATTCGCTCAACCACCACTCCAGATATCGGAGCGTACGAATTTGTAGGTTCAGTTTTCTCAACTATTGCGTTTACGCCATTAACCGATACGTTAATTGGTCCGAATCGCTTACTAACGGTGAATATAACCGATACCGCGAGTACATTAATTCCAGGTAGTGCCAGGTTATTTTATAAAAAGACTTCCCAGTCGATTTGGCAATTAGATACTTTGCCGGTGGTAAATGGTAGCCAATATACGTTCACGATTGATACAACTAGATTGGGTGGCTTACGTGGTTTAGATGTGATTCAGTATTATGTGGCAGTTCGAAATGCTACCAACACAGTAACCACTTCTCCTTTGGGAGGCAATGGCTTGTACCTGTCAAACCAGGTAGTTCCACCCGTATTACGCAGCTATCAAATTTTACCGATTGCTACTGGAACCTATCGCGTAGGAACAAGCGGACCTGCAGATTTCGCAACACTTACAGCAGCAGCAAATTTCTTTAATCTTGCCTTTATTGGCGGTCCAGTTGATTTTGTTCTCATTGACACCCTTTATGCTGCATCCACTGGCGAAACGTTCCCAATAATATTTGATGTCAAAGAAAGCGTAACAGCAGCAACGCCAATCACATTAAAGCCATTCACAGGTGTAAATGCAACTATAAATGGAGCTCCGCTAGGAACGTCTTCGGTATTAATATTTAGAAGCGCTCGTTTTTGGACAATTGATGGATCAAATAATGGCACTTCAACCCGTAACTTGACAATTGTCAATTCTAGTTCTTCTACGACAACTTCTGTGGTTAGTTTCTTTACCAATGCGCAAAACAGAACAACTGGCGTCAACGTTAAAAATACGCGCATAGTCGGAAACTCACGCCTTAACTTGGGTTCTTTTGGCTTGTATTTCGGCTCATCAGCCGTGTCGACTTCTGGTACCATCGACAGTTTGACCAATGCAACTATCGAAAATAATGCCTTCGAACGTGCAGGAACGGCTATCTACTTGCGTGGTACCACCACCGTTCCTGCTACGAATGTATTAATTCAAAGGAATTTGGTGGGTGCGTCATCTGACACGGTGGCATTCATAGGCATGAAGGGTATAGATGTTCAAAATGTGCGTCAAGGTCGAATTTTGAGCAATGAAGTAACAAATATGTGGACCACTACCAGTTCCACTTTCGTAGGTATTGAGGTAGGTGGTACCGGTTCAGATAGCGTTATTGTGAGAAGAAACAACGTTCATGATATTCGTACAGGTAATGCCTCATTGCCAGCTGCACACGGTATCAACATTATTGGCGGAACCAATACCATAGTCGATAATAACATCATCTACGGAATTCTAGGGTTGAATTACTCCAATATTTCAAACCTTTATCTGCCAGCGGGGATTCGTATTACATCTGGAACAGGTCACCGCATTCACTATAATTCTGTGAATTTGTATGGTAATCACACCAATACCGGCACTACAAATGCATCAGCATCGGCGTCATTTGTGGTAACGAGCACTGCAGTAAATAATTTAATCGTTCAAAACAACATTTTTTCAAATGGCATACGTTCGAATGGTACTGCACAATCGTTTGCAAATGCTATGTGGTTCCCTACCAGTTATAGTTTCTCCGGAAGTACATATAACAACAATGCATATCAGGTAGACACTTCGTCACAACATGCAGTAGTTCGAGTGGGAACCACAGCTACTCCTCAACTCTATACTACAGTGAATAGTTGGAGGGCATGGATGGGTACACAAGTGCCGAATAATGAAACAGCCTCTGTACCTTTTGCAACCAATAGTCTAGCACCATTTACAAGTAACACTAACTTAACCATTCCGGCAGGAACTACAACAGGAATTGAGTCAGGTGCAGTTTCAATCCCGGTATTGGGAACTCCGAATACGGATTATGCGAATACTAACAGACCTGCCTTTGGTAATGCTGCACCAGATATGGGAGCCCATGAATTCAATGGAATTGCCTTGCCTGATCAGTTCCCACCTAGCATTGACTCAGTTAAAATAAATCCTGACGGGAACCAGTGTTTACCGGTAGCAAGAACCATTACGGTTTGGGCTCGTGATAATCTCGGTGGACGAGGAATAGATAGTGTGTTGGTTAACCGCACAATAAATGGAACAGCACAACCTGCAATACTTTTAAGTCGTAGTACAGGTACCGCACTCAATGGTGTTTGGACAGGTACATTACCAGCTGCTGCTAATGGTGCAATAGTAGAATTTACAGTGAATGCACGCGATTCAATTGGTAATTCGGCTCCTACAACCAGGCCGTTAGCTTATCAAGACGATTATTTACAACTTACAGTAAGTAACGACACAACCATTTTACAAGGAGATACAGCAACTTTAACAGCTACGTTCCAAAGTGGTTCGCCCATTTTGATAACTGAAGTGGACTTGGGTGGTACAGATGCATTTGAAATTCAGAACGTTTCTGGATCACCTGTCAATGTTACAGGTTGGAAAGTTGTTGTAAGTGATTCTTATACCGACATCAATTCGGTGAACACTATAGTACAAACTTTAAGTGGAACAATGAATGCTGGTCAAACTACAACTTGGTCGGATGCGAGTACAGCAACTAATTATTGGGGTAACAACCTTTTCTGGAACCCTGGGGCATTTCCATCCTTTACCGGTTGGATTCTGATACTTAAGCCGAATAATGAAGTGGCCGATGCGATGTTTTGGTCGTGGCCTGCTACAAACATTCAGTCAGCAGCAATATCGGTAGGAGGAAATCCAGTGAATCTCAGTGGAGCATGGAACGGGAGCGGAATTAACACCACTACAGTTCCAGCGGGTATAACTGTTTCAAGAATTGGAAACCGTGATAACAACGACTCTACAGGTTTTGCATTTTTGACTTCAAGCATTGGTAACACTAACACAGGGCTTCAGCTCCCACTCGGAGGTGGCAATGTGCGATGGACAACTTTAGGAGGAACAGTGGTTGATTCTGTGCCAGTTATTCGAGTTACACCAAGTACGACCACTACTTACATAGCGACTATCACAGACGGTTTCTGTACGAAAAGGGATACTGTTGTAGTTACAGTGAATCCTCTAATCCAGAATCCAGACATTGGAGTGAGCCGTATTGTTAGCCCGGTTGCTAGTAGTAATCACAACGGTAGTCAGCCAGTTCAGGTAACCGTCATGCTCAAAAATTACGGTCCTGTTGCTGCAACTGGATTCGATGTAGAGTATCGCGCTAACGGAGGTACTTCTATCGTAACCAACTCTATCACAGCGACTATACAGCCTGGTGATTCGTTACAACATACTTTCACCGTAGCATGGACTCCAACTTCGGCCGGAATAATTACGTTATGCGCAAACACTACGGGTATGCCGAATGAACTAGTTCGTTCGAACGATACTGCATGTGTATCGGTGAACTCAACGGTTAGCTTGGAAGAGCTTGCGCTTAACAATCGCTTGATAGGCAACGTATATCCGAACCCAGCAACGACCGAGGTAAACTTCGAATTCAATGAATTTACAGGTAAAGGTACTTTAGAAGTGCTCGACCAACTGGGCAGGGTAGTAGCGCAAGTGGAGTTGAACCGTACGGATAATGCCAGCTATACCCTACGTACAGACGATTGGGCGGCTGGTATATATAGCTACAGATTAACTACGCTTACTCAGCTACAAACTGGTAAGTTGGTTATACGCAAATAGGTTTAGTATTTTACACAATAGAAAAAGGGGGCCATGCCCCCTTTTTTGTTTAACTGTATTTTAATAAAAATTAGTCAGAAAACAGGGTTTAATTGACGAATTTTCTAAATTCAAATATTGGCTATGTACAAAAAACTACTTTTTACCTTGGTTCTGGCACTTTTCTCCTTTTTAGGGGCAAAGTCGCAGTTTAGTTTGTACACCTCACCACCACTAGCGGGTGGTAATGGTGCTGGTGGGATTACCTTCAATATTCGAGCCTACAGTTCAATTTTTATTGACACCATTTGGGTGCCATTAACTGGAACTGTTGGGTCGTCTACCACTTTACAACTCTGGTATAATACCACAGCAATTAATGGCGCCCCTACAGTTGCTGCACCAGCGTGGACGCAGGTTCATGCTGCTTTTCCGGCAACTATTGGTAATGCTTCCTCCACTAGCGCGACAGGGTTTGTTTTTTCTCCTATCGTTATTCCTGGGGGTCTTTTGCTGAATGCTGGCGATCATTATGGTTTTGCAGCAGGTATTTCCGCGAGCGTGACTACAGGAAGTTTTGCATATACAGGCACTACGGCAACTCCTGCAGGAGTAGATACATTTAGCAATGGAATATTAACAATTTACACCGGAGTAAATGTTGGATATGGTGGGCCTCCACCGAATCCCGCCAATACAGTTAGACAATTTACTGGTGGTGTTTCTTATCGTCTAGCTGCAGGAAGAGATTTGAGAGTGGCCTCAATAGTGTCGCCTGTGACCATTGGTTTAGGCAACAACAGTGTTGAGGTACGTGTTCAAAATGCAGCACTCGATCCTATATTTTCTGCAGATTTCGGATACAGTCTTAATAATAATGCACCTGTTATAAACAATGGTGTTGCATTTGGCCCCTTGTCTTCTGGTCAAACTCACAATCATACCTTTAGTGTACCCATAAATATTCCGGCTACTGGTTCATATACACTTAGAGTTTGGGCAGTGAATGCAAATGCCTTGGGAGCAGACAACAATACTTCTAACGATACCTTGGTTCGAAATTTATGTACCGCTATCGGAGGCACCTTTACTGTTGGTGGAGCTGGTGCCAATTATGCGACAATAGCCGATGCAGTTGCTGCATTACAAAATTGTGGCATTAATTCGCCTGTTACCTTTTTGATTAACCCTGGAACCTATTATGGAAGTCATAACATAACCAATATACCTGGTGGTGGTGGGGCCAATACGGTCACATTTACTAGCGCAACTGGGATTGCATCAGATGTAGTACTTTTTCACGATACTGCGGCATCCAACAGCAATCGCGTACAATTCACTGTATCTACTTCCACGAAAGTTAGCTTTAATAACCTAACATTTCGCAGATCTATAGTGCCTGGTTCGGCCAATGGTTGTATAACGTATGCAGCAAATGCCACAGCAGAGGTACTTAACTGTACTTTTGTCGACCAAGTAGAAACTCAATCTACCTTTAATGTGGGGGTTTTGGTGAATGGCGGTTCGGGTTTAATCACGGGCAATACTTTTTCAGGCTTTTACTATGGTGTATTCCTGAATGGTCCTGCTGTCAACCCATTTGTGTCAGGCAACCAGGTTTTCTCAAATAATTTTCCGCGCTATATCTATAGAGCGATTTATGCCTTGAACCAAAATGATGCGGTTATTACCAACAATAACATTTCTGGTTTTGCATCGACGAGTACTGCAGGTGCAGGTATTTGGGCTGCCAACGGTTATAATTTAACGATTGCTTCCAATAAGATTACTGGAGATATGAGTGTGAGTGGTATTATATTGTCCAACCTCAATGCCGATACGCTCAATGTAACTCAGAACGCAAGCAAGATTTACAATAACGTGATTGCGGGTTCCTTAAGTCCAACGATAACTTCAACCGCAGCGGTTCCTGCGCTGATTAGTGTAACAGGTTCTTTCTCTGCCACTGCGAATCCACCAAACCCAAGGGATGCCTATGAAATCGTGAACAATACGGTGAATTACCGGATAAATACGACTTCTACATCTACCTTCAGCGGTGGCTTGTATTTCACGGGTGGATCGGCTACTGCGCCTGCATTTGCTTATATTAATTCACGTAACAACCACATTGAGGTAAATCCAATAAGCGGTAGTTTACCGGCTGCATTCAGATTGGT
>CALRMX020000015.1:0-5545 GCA_943369355.1 Chitinophaga pinensis
TGAAACTTGAAACCTAAAACTTGAAACTTGAACCCAAAACTTATCTCTATTTCCATCTCAGATTCAGGGAGTTAAAAAAAAGGTAAAAAAAGAGATGAAAAAAGATTTGGAAAGGCGAAAAAGAGTATTACTTTTGCACCCGCAATAGAGGCGACGTTCTAATAGTGATTGAAGTTAAAAAAAAAAATCTTGAGAAAGATTTGGTGTGAGAGGCAAAAGAGTATTATCTTTGCCATCCGCAAACGAGAAAACGGTTGATTAAAAAGAGTAAAAAAGGGAAAAAAAATATTTTTTTTTCGAAAAGCTTGCCTAATCAAAAAGAAGTTGTACTTTTGCACCCGCTTTGAGAGACAAGCGGAAAAAATAAGAAGAAAACGTTCATAGACATATTGGATTGACAGCACGATTAGATAGTGATATTTAATCGAAAAATAAGAGAGAGTAAGGTTAATCGAGAGATTAAGAAGAAGACTAGTAATCTTTGTCTAAAAAACAGCTAAGCAATTAGCAAACAATATACGATGAAGAGTTTGATCCTGGCTCAGGATGAACGCTAGCGGCAGGCCTAACACATGCAAGTCGAGGGGTAGAAGGAGCTTGCTCCTTTGAGACCGGCGCACGGGTGCGTAACGCGTATGCAATCTACCTTGTACAGGGGAATAGCCCAGAGAAATTTGGATTAATGCCCCATGGTATAATGAGTCGGCATCGACTTATTATTAAAGATTTATCGGTACAAGATGAGCATGCGTCCCATTAGTTAGTTGGTAAGGTAACGGCTTACCAAGACGATGATGGGTAGGGGTCCTGAGAGGGAGATCCCCCACACTGGTACTGAGACACGGACCAGACTCCTACGGGAGGCAGCAGTGAGGAATATTGGGCAATGGGCGCAAGCCTGACCCAGCCATGCCGCGTGCAGGAAGACGGTCCTATGGATTGTAAACTGCTTTTATACGGGAAGAAACACTCCCTCGTGAGGGAGCTTGACGGTACCGTAAGAATAAGGATCGGCTAACTCCGTGCCAGCAGCCGCGGTAATACGGAGGATCCAAGCGTTATCCGGAATCATTGGGTTTAAAGGGTCCGTAGGCGGCCTTATAAGTCAGTGGTGAAATCCCATCGCTCAACGATGGAACTGCCATTGATACTGTAAGGCTTGAATAATTGTGAAGTAACTAGAATATGTAGTGTAGCGGTGAAATGCTTAGATATTACATGGAATACCAATTGCGAAGGCAGGTTACTAACAATTGATTGACGCTGATGGACGAAAGCGTGGGGAGCGAACAGGATTAGATACCCTGGTAGTCCACGCCGTAAACGATGGATACTAGCTGTTTGGGGCAACCTGAGTGGCTAAGCGAAAGTGATAAGTATCCCACCTGGGGAGTACGTTCGCAAGAATGAAACTCAAAGGAATTGACGGGGGCCCGCACAAGCGGTGGAGCATGTGGTTTAATTCGATGATACGCGAGGAACCTTACCAAGGCTTAAATGTAGAGTGACAGTTCTGGAAACAGGATTTTCTTCGGACACTTTACAAGGTGCTGCATGGTTGTCGTCAGCTCGTGCCGTGAGGTGTCAGGTTAAGTCCTATAACGAGCGCAACCCCTGTTGTTAGTTGCCAGCGAGTCATGTCGGGAACTCTAGCAAGACTGCCGGTGCAAACCGTGAGGAAGGTGGGGATGACGTCAAATCATCACGGCCCTTACGCCTTGGGCTACACACGTGCTACAATGGCCGGTACAGAGAGCAGCCACTTCGTGAGGAGGAGCGAATCTATAAAGCCGGTCACAGTTCGGATCGGAGTCTGCAACTCGACTCCGTGAAGCTGGAATCGCTAGTAATCGGATATCAGCCATGATCCGGTGAATACGTTCCCGGGCCTTGTACACACCGCCCGTCAAGCCATGGAAGCTGGGGGTACCTGAAGTCGGTGACCGCAAGGAGCTGCCTAGGGTAAAACTAGTAACTGGGGCTAAGTCGTAACAAGGTAGCCGTACCGGAAGGTGCGGCTGGAACACCTCCTTTCTAGAGACAAAAAGAAGAGGAACATCTAAGATTAGTCGGATAGATTGATTTTACTCTCGCTGTTAATTCAAAAATTACAATAAGCAAAAAATACAGAGTCTCGTAGCTCAGCTGGTTAGAGTACTACACTGATAATGTAGGGGTCCCCAGTTCGAGTCTGGGCGGGACTACTATTTTAAGCTTAAAGGAAATTCTAGGGGTTGAGTGAGCCGTTATAAGTACTGTTAACTGATAACTGTTAACTGCCAACTAAAAGACGGGGGATTAGCTCAGCTGGCTAGAGCGCCTGCCTTGCACGCAGGAGGTCATCGGTTCGACTCCGATATTCTCCACCAAATCAGTAATCAATCGCAGTTTACAGTACGCAGAATACTGCCTACTGATACTGATGGCTGAAAACTGGAAAGTTCATTGACATATTGAGATAAAACATTTAAAAAGTAGAAAATACGTATGGTTGTAATTCATTACAATCATATAACAATAAAGTAGAGCCGTAACAGTGTTACGGTTTTATAGAAAGGTCTTGTTATGAAAATAGCAAGGCGGCACATAAGCAAAATAAGGGCGTATGGGGGATGCCTAGGCTCTCAGAGGCGATGAAGGGCGTGATAAGCTGCGAAAAGCTACGGGGATTGGCACACACGATATAATCCGTAGATACCCGAATGGGGCAACCCAATGCATTGAAGATGCATTACACCGATAGGTGAGCAAACCCGCTGAACTGAAACATCTAAGTAGGCGGAGGAGAAGAAAACAAAAGTGATTCCGTAAGTAGTGGCGAGCGAACGCGGATTAGCCCAAACCAAGGATGTTACGGCATACTTGGGGTTGTAGGACCACGACATTTCTTGCTAATTGAATTAGAATTACCTGGAAAGGTAAGCCAAAGAGGGTGATAGCCCCGTATAAGTAAGAGAGGATAAGGATAGTGGTATCCTGAGTAGGGCGGGGCACGTGAAACCCTGTCTGAATTTGGCGGGACCATCCGCTAAGGCTAAATACTCCTGAGAGACCGATAGTGAACCAGTACTGTGAAGGAAAGGTGAAAAGAACCGTGAATAACGGAGTGAAATAGATCCTGAAACCATACGCTTACAAGCGGTCGGAGCAGCATAAGTTGTGACGGCGTGCCTTTTGCATAATGAGCCTACGAGTTAACGTTGCCGGCAAGGTTAAGTGATTCAGTCACGGATCCGTAGCGAAAGCGAGTCTGAATAGGGCGAAGTAGTCGGTAGTGTTAGACGCGAAACCGTGTGATCTACCCATGGGCAGGATGAAGCTGTGGTAACACATAGTGGAGGTCCGAACCGGTTGACGTTGAAAAGTCTTCGGATGACCTGTGGGTAGGGGTGAAAGGCCAATCAAACTCGGAAATAGCTCGTACTCCCCGAAATGCATTTAGGTGCAGCGCTGATCGTAAAGTTATATAGAGGTAGAGCTACTGATTGGATGCGGGGGCTTCACCGCCTACCAATTCCTGACAAACTCCGAATGCTATATAATGTTTATCAGCAGTGAGGGCTTGGGTGCTAAGGTCCAAGTCCGAGAGGGAAAGAACCCAGACCATCAGCTAAGGTCCCCAAATGTATGCTAAGTTGAAAAAACGAGGTTTGTCTGCCCAGACAGCTAGGATGTTGGCTTGGAAGCAGCCATTCATTTAAAGAGTGCGTAACAGCTCACTAGTCGAGCGGACGAGCATGGATAATAATCGGGCATAAGCATACTACCGAAGCTATGGATTTGTAGTAATACAAGTGGTAGGGGAGCATTCTATAGGGGTTGAAGGTGTAGCGTGAGCTATGCTGGACTGTATAGAAAAGAAAATGTAGGCATAAGTAACGATAATGCGGGCGAGAAACCCGCACACCGAAAGACTAAGGTTTCCGCAGCTATGCTAATCAGCTGCGGGTTAGTCGGGACCTAAGGCGAACCCGAAAGGGACAGTCGATGGCCAACGGGTTAATATTCCCGTACTACTTATTGTTGTGATGGAGTGACGCAGTGGTGAAAGTACCGCGGACTGACGGAAGTGTCCGTTGAAGGTTGTAGCTATATTCTAGATAGGCAAATCCGTTTAGAATGGTAAAGACTGATAGTACTCAGAGTCTTCGGACAAAGAGATAGTGTACCTAAAGGCTGCCAAGAAAAGCTTCTAAACTTAGATAATAAGTACCCGTACCGTAAACCGACACAGGTAGTCGAGGAGAGAATCCTAAGGTGCTCGAGAGATTCATGGCTAAGGAATTAGGCAAAATAGACCTGTAACTTCGGGAGAAAGGTCGCCTCGTGGTAACACGAGGCCGCAGTGAAAAGGTCCAGGCGACTGTTTATCAAAAACACAGGGCTCTGCTAAATCGTAAGATGATGTATAGGGCCTGACACCTGCCCGGTGCTGGAAGGTTAAGAGGAGATGTTATCAGCAATGAGAAGCATTGAATTGAAGCCCCAGTAAACGGCGGCCGTAACTATAACGGTCCTAAGGTAGCGAAATTCCTTGTCGGGTAAGTTCCGACCTGCACGAATGGTGTAACGATCTGGACACTGTCTCAGCCATGAGCTCGGTGAAATTGTAGTATCGGTGAAGATGCCGATTACCCGCAGTGGGACGAAAAGACCCTGTGCACCTTTACTATAGCTTAGTATTGGTCTTGGATAAGTGATGTGTAGGATAGGTGGGAGACTGTGAAGTGGCGTCGCTAGGCGTTGTGGAGTCATTGTTGAAATACCACCCTTTGCTTATCTGAGGTCTAACCCGTCTTTGTCGGGGACATTGCTTGGTGGGTAGTTTGACTGGGGTGGTCGCCTCCAAAAGAGTAACGGAGGCTTCTAAAGGTTCCCTCAGCACGCTTGGTAACCGTGCGTAGAGTGCAATGGCATAAGGGAGCTTGACTGAGAGACATACAGGTCGATCAGGTACGAAAGTAGAGCATAGTGATCCGGTGGTTCCGCATGGAAGGGCCATCGCTCAAAGGATAAAAGGTACGCCGGGGATAACAGGCTGATCTCCCCCAAGAGCTCATATCGACGGGGGGGTTTGGCACCTCGATGTCGGCTCGTCACATCCTGGGGCTGGAGAAGGTCCCAAGGGTTGGGCTGTTCGCCCATTAAAGTGGCACGCGAGCTGGGTTCAGAACGTCGTGAGACAGTTCGGTCTCTATCTACTGCGGGCGTTAGAAATTTGAGTGGATCTGATTCTAGTACGAGAGGACCGAATTGGACTAACCGCTGGTGTATCAGTTGTCTCGCCAGGGGCATTGCTGAGTAGCTACGTTGGGAAGGGATAAGCGCTGAAAGCATATAAGCGCGAAACCCACCACAAGATGAGATTTCTTTAAAGGGTCGTGGAAGATGACCACGTTGATAGGCTATAGATGTAAAGGCAGTAATGTCATAGTCGAGTAGTACTAATAACCCGTAAGCTTATGTGAATAAAGTTCCCCCGATTCAAGTCGGGGGAGAAAAACTTTCTACGAAATTAATTTTTATCTCAGTATGTTAAGATATT
>CALRMX020000016.1:0-2500 GCA_943369355.1 Chitinophaga pinensis
TTTAACCTCCCATGTGGAGGTTTTTTTGTGTTGGGATAGGCGATGGGTTGGTATCAGGAGCGGAAGGGGTATAAAACAAAAAACCCCGACGGTTAGGTCGGGGTTCTGTACCAGGCTGGCAACGATCTACTCTTCCACATTTTACTGCAGTACCATCGACGCTGTGGGGCTTAACTTCTCTGTTCGGAATGGGAAGAGGTGTTCACCCACGCTATAATCACCATTGGTATATCGATAACATCAAGGTTAGGAGAACATACAGCACATAGAAAATCGTACTGTGTAAAGTTTTTGAGTAATTAGTACTGCTCGGCTATGATGTTACCACCTTTACACCTGCAGCCTATCAACGTAGTAGTCTTCTACGACTCTCAAGGAATACTCATCTTGAGGCGAGTTTCGCACTTAGATGCTTTCAGCGCTTATCTCTTCCAAGCATAGCTACCCTGCGCTGCAGCTGGCGCCACAACAGGTACACCAGAGGCTTGTCCAACACGGTCCTCTCGTACTAATGTCAGATCCTCTCAATATTCCAACGCCCACAACAGATAGGGACCGAACTGTCTCGCGACGTTCTGAACCCAGCTCGCGTGCCACTTTAATCGGCGAACAGCCGAACCCTTGGGACCTTCTCCAGCCCCAGGATGTGACGAGCCGACATCGAGGTGCCAAACCTCCCCGTCGATATGAGCTCTTGGGGGAGATCAGCCTGTTATCCCCGGAGTACCTTTTATCCTTTGAGCGATGGCCCTTCCATACAGAACCACCGGATCACTATACCCTACTTTCGTACCTGATCGACCCGTCGGTCTCACAGTCAAGCTCCCTTATGCTATTGCACTCTGCGCACGGTTACCAAGCGTGCTGAGGGAACCTTTGGAAGCCTCCGTTACACTTTTGGAGGCGACCACCCCAGTCAAACTACCCACCAAACACGGTCTCCGTCATCCGACAGATTAGACTCCAAATAAATCAAGGGTGGTATTTCAACGTTGACTCCACAACGCCTAGCGACGCCGCTTCATAGTCTCCCACCTATCCTACACATGATTTACCCAAAGTCAATGTTAAGTTGTAGTGAAGGTTCACGGGGTCTTTCCGTCCCGTTGCGGGTACTCGGCATCTTCACCGAGACTTCAATTTCACCGAGCTCACGGCCGAGACAGCGCCCAGATCGTTACACCATTCGTGCAGGTCGGAACTTACCCGACAAGGAATTTCGCTACCTTAGGACCGTTATAGTTACGGCCGCCGTTTACTGGGGCTTCGATTCAATGCTTCTCTTGCGATGACATCCCCTCTTAACCTTCCAGCACCGGGCAGGTGTCAGGCCATATACCTCATCTTTCGATTTCGCATAGCCATGTGTTTTTGTTAAACAGTCGCCTGGGCCTCTTCACTGCGGCCCCCTTTGCAGAGGGCGCCCCTTCTCCCGAAGTTACAGGGCCATTTTGCCGAGTTCCTTAGCCGTGAATCACTCGAGCACCTTAGGATTCTCTCCTCGACTACCTGTGTCGGTTTACGGTACGGGTACCATATACCTGAAGCTTAGAAGTTTTTCTCGGAAGTCTGTTTAGGCACACTATCCACTCAGCCGAAGCCTCGCGGTACTATCGGAGATCAGCACATCGGGCGGATTTGCCTACCCAACGTCTACCTAACTCCTTCAACCTGCTATTCCGTCAGCAGGCGGTGCTTTCACTTCTCCGTCCCTCCTTCGCAGTATATGCTAGTACTGGAATATTAACCAGTTGTCCATCGACTACCCCCTTCGGGTTCGCCTTAGGCCCCGACTAACCCTGCTCTGATTAACATTGCGCAGGAAACCTTAGTCTTTCGGTGGGCATGTTTCTCACATGCCTTATCGTTACTTATGCCTACATTTGCTTTTCCAGAAGCTCCAGCAATCCTCACAAATCACCTTCAACGCCGCTGGAATGCTCCCCTACCACTCTCTCGAATCCAAAGCTTCGGTATACTACTTGATGCCCGTTTATTATCCATGCCCTATCGCTCGACTAGTGAGCTGTTACGCACTCTTTAAATGAATTGCTGCTTCCAAGCAAACATCCTAGCTGTCTATGCAATTGGACCTCGTTAGTTCAACTTAGTAGTAATTTAGGGACCTTAGCTGTTGGTCTGGGTTCTTTCCCTCTCGCCCACGGACCTTAGCACCCATGGGCTCACTCCAGAGTATATGTCATTAGCATTCGGAGTTCGTCTGGATTTGGTAGGCTGTGACACCCCCTAGTCCAATCGGTAGCTCTACCTCTATGACACTCAACCTCCAGGCTGTTCCTAAAAACATTTCGGGGAGTACGAGCTATCTCTCAGTTTGATTGGCCTTTCACCCCCACCCTCAACTCATCCAGAAGCTTTTCAACGCTTATTGGTTCGGACCTCCAGTTTGTGTTACCAAACTTTCATCCTGGTCAAGGGTAGATCACAAAGTTTCGCGTCTGCCCCCACTGACTATACGCCCTATTCAGACTCGCTTTCG
>CALRMX020000017.1:0-5136 GCA_943369355.1 Chitinophaga pinensis
TGGTCTATTAGCTGGTGATACCGTAAGTATCAACAGTGCAACAGCTACAGCGAGCTTCGACAACAAAAACGTTGGAACCGCGAAGACCGTAAGTCTAAGCAACGCCTCCCTCACCGGCGCACAAGCTGCCAACTACAGCATCACCCTCAGCGGAGCTCCAACCACAACGGCGAACATCACGGCTAAGGAACTCACCATTGCTGGTAACTTCACAGCTAACAATAAAGTCTACGACGGAACTACAGCTGCAACGATTGTGAGCAACAACCTAAGCTTGACTGGTCTGATCGCAGGCGATACGGTAAGCATTAATGCAGGTACCACCACTGCAGCCTTCGGTGATAAGAACGTAGCCAACGGCAAAACGGTCACCCTGACTGCAGCTACCCTCATCGGCGCACAAGCTGCCAACTACAGCATCACGCTTACTGGCGCTCCAACTGCAACCGCGAACATCACCGCGAAGGAACTCACCATCGCGGGCAACTTCACGGCGAACAACAAAATCTACGACGGAACTACCGCTGCAACAATCGCGAGCAACAACCTGAGTTTGACCGGTCTGGTAGCAGGTGATACCGTGAGCATCAATGCAGGAACCACCACTGCAGCCTTCGGCGATAAGAATGTAGCCAATGGCAAAACGGTAACCTTGACTGCTGCTACCTTAACTGGTGCACAAGCTGCCAACTACAGCATCACACTCACCGGTGCTCCAACCACAACGGCCAACATTACCGCGAAGGAACTCACCATTGCAGGCAACTTTACCGCCAGCAACAAAGTCTACGACGGAACCCCCGCTGCCACCATTGCCAGCAACAACCTGAGCTTGACTGGTCTGGTAGCGGGCGATACCGTGAGCATCAATGTAGGAACCACCACCGCTGCCTTTGCTGATAAGAACGTAGCCAATGGCAAAACGGTCACCCTGACTGCTGCTACCTTAACGGGTGCCCAGGCTGCCAACTACAGCATCACCCTTGCTGGCGCTCCAACTGCAACAGCGAACATCACGGCCAAGGAATTGACAATCGCAGGCAGCTTCACCGCCAGCAACAAAGTCTACGACGGAACTACCGCTGCAACGATTGCGAGCAACAACTTGAGCTTGACTGGTCTGATCGCAGGCGATACCGTGAGCATCAATGCAGGTACAACTACCGCTACCTTTGCTGATAAGAATGTAGCCAATAGCAAAACGGTCACCCTGACTGCAGCTACCTTAACGGGTGCCCAGGCTGCCAACTACAGCATCACGCTTACCGGCGCGCCTACCACTACTGCGAACATCACCGCGAAGGAACTCACCATCGCGGGTAACTTCACGGCGAGCAACAAAATCTACGACGGCAATACAAATGCAACGATTACCAGCAACAACCTGACCTTGACTGGTCTAATCGCTGGCGATACGGTAAGCATCAACAGCGCAACTGCAACAGCCAGCTTCGACACCAAAAACGTTGGAACTGCGAAGACCGTAAGTTTAAGCAACGCTACCCTCACCGGCGCACAAGCTTCGAACTACTCAATCACCCTCACCGGTGCTCCAACCACAACGGCGAACATTACAGCCAAGGAACTCACCATAGCCGGCAACTTCACAGCTAACAACAAAGTCTACGACGGAACCACCGCTACCACCATCGCGAGCAACAACTTGAGCTTGACTGGTCTGATCGCAGGTGATACGGTAAGCATTAATGCAGGAACCACCACAGCTGCCTTTGCTGATAAGAATGTAGCGAATGGCAAAACGGTCACCCTGACTGCTGCTACCCTAACCGGTGCACAAGCTGCCAACTACAGCATCACCCTCACCGGCGCTCCGACCACAACGGCGAACATCACTGCGAAGGAGCTTACGATTGCGGGCAACTTCACCGCCAGCAATAAAGTTTACGACGGAACTACCGCTGCTACGATTGCGAGCAACAACCTGAGTTTGACTGGTGCGGTTGCTGGTGATACGGTAAGCATCAACGCAGGTACCACCACTGCGGCCTTTGGTGATAAGAATGTAGCGAATGGCAAAACGGTCACCCTGACTGCAGCTACCTTAACCGGCGCACAAGCTGCCAACTACAGCATCACCCTCAGCGGAGCTCCAACCACAACGGCGAACATCACTCCGAAGCAATTGACCATTGCGGGTAACTTCACGGCGAGCAACAAAGTCTACGACGGAACCACCGCTGCAACGATTGCGAGCAACAACCTGAGCTTGACTGGTCTGGTAGCAGGTGATACCGTGAGTATCAACAGTGCAACAGCCACAGCTAACTTCGACACCAAAAACGTAGGAACTGCGAAGACCGTAAGTCTAAGCAACGCCTCCCTCACCGGCGCACAAGCTGCCAACTACAGCATCACCCTCACCGGTGCTCCAACCACTTCCGCGAACATCACCGCCAAGGAGCTCACCATTGCCGGCAACTTCACGGCTAACAATAAAGTCTACGACGGCAATACAAATGCAACGATTGCGAGCAACAGCTTGAGCTTGACTGGTCTGATCGCTGGTGATACCGTAAGCATCAACGCAGGAACCACCAGTGCGGCCTTCGGCGATAAGAATGTAGCGAATGGCAAAACGGTAACCCTGACTGCAGCTACCCTCACCGGCGCCCAAGCTGCGAACTACAGCATCACGCTCACCGGTGCTCCGACCACAACGGCGAACATCACTGCGAAGGAGCTTACGATTGCGGGCAACTTCACGGCCAGCAATAAAGTGTACGACGGAACTACCGCTACCACCATCGCGAGCAACAACCTGAGTTTGACCGGTCTGGTAGCGGGTGATACCGTGAGTATCAATGCAGGAACCACCACCGCTGCCTTTGGTGATAAGAATGTAGCCAATAGCAAAACGGTCACCCTGACCGCTGCCACGCTAACCGGTGCACAAGCTGTCAACTACAGCATCACCTTGACTGGTGCTCCGACCACTACGGCGAACATCACTCCGAAGCAATTGACCATCGCAGGCAACTTCACAGTTAACAATAAAGTATACGACGGAACCACCGCAGCAACGATTGCGAGCAACAGCTTGACCTTGACTGGCCTGATCGCTGGTGATACGGTAAGCATAAACAGCACCACTGCTACAGCGAGCTTCGACACCAAAAACGTAGGAACTGCGAAGATTGTAAGTCTGAGCAACGCTACCCTCACCGGCGCACAAGCTGCCAACTACACTATCACCCTCACTGGTGCTCCAACTGCAACAGCGAACATCACGGCCAAGGAACTCACAATTGCGGGTAACTTCACCGCCAGCAATAAAGTTTACGATGGAACTACCGCTGCTACCATCGCGAGCAACAGCTTAACCTTGACTGGTCTGATCGCTGGAGATACGGTAAGCATCAATAGCGCTACTGCAACAGCCAGCTTCGACACCAAAAACGTTGGAACTGCGAAGATTGTAAGTCTGAGCAACGCATCTCTAACAGGTGCCCAAGCTGCCAACTACAGCATCACGATTACAGGCGCTCCAACCACTACGGCGAACATCACGGCCAAGGAATTGACAATCGCAGGCAGCTTCACCGCTAGCAACAAGGTGTACGACGGAACCACTGCTGCCACCATCGCGAGCAACAACTTGAGCTTGACTGGTCTGATCGCAGGCGATACCGTAAGTATCAACAGCTCTACTGCTACAGCGAACTTCGACACCAAAAACGTAGGAACTGCGAAGACCGTAAGTTTAAGCAACGCTACCTTAACCGGTGCACAAGCTGCTAACTACAGTATCACCCTCACTGGTGCTCCAACCACCACGGCGAACATCACGGCCAAGGAATTGATCATCGCGGGTAACTTCACGGCGAGCAACAAAGTCTATGACGGAACTACCGGGGCAACGATTGCGAGCAACAGCCTGAGCTTGACTGGTCTAGTAGCAGGTGATACGGTGAGCATCAATAGCGCTACCGCTACAGTGAACTTCGACACCAAAAACGTAGGAACCGCGAAGACGGTAAGTCTAAGCAACGCTACCTTAACCGGTGCGCAGGCTGCGAACTATATTATCACCCTCACTGGTGCTCCAACCACTACGGCGAACATCACGGCCAAGGAGCTCACCATCGCGGGCAACTTCACGGCCAGCAACAAAATCTATGACGGAACTACCGCTGCAACGATTGCGAGCAACAACCTGAGCTTGACTGGTCTGGTAGCGGGTGATACAGTATCGATAAACGCGGGTACCACCGCCGCTGCCTTTGCTGATAAGAATGTAGCCAATGCCAAAACGGTAACCCTGACGGCCGCTACCTTAACGGGCGCCCAAGCTGCCAACTACAGCATCACGATTACAGGCGCTCCAACCGCAACGGCGAACATCACCGCGAAGGAACTCACCATCGCAGGCAACTTCACGGCGAGCAACAAAGTGTACGACGGAACCACCGCTGCTACGATTGTCAGCAACAACTTGAGCTTAACCGGTCTGATCGCAGGTGATACCGTAAGCATCAATGCAGGTACCACCACTGCGGCTTTCGGCGATAAGAATGTAGCCAATGGCAAAACGGTCACCCTGACGGCTGCCACGCTAACCGGTGCACAAGCTGCCAACTACAGCATCACGCTTAGCGGCGCGCCAACCACTACGGCGAACATCACCGCGAAGGAACTCACCATCGCGGGTAACTTCACCGCCAGCAACAAAGTCTACGACGGAACCACCGCTGCTACGATTGCCAGCAACAACCTGAGTTTGACCGGTCTGGTAGCGGGTGATACTGTGAGCATCAATGTAGGCACTACCAGTGCGGCCTTCGGCGATAAGAATGTAGCCAATGGCAAGTCGGTAACCCTGACAGCTGCAACTTTAACCGGCGCACAAGCTGCCAACTACAGCATCACCCTCAGCGGAGCTCCAACCACAACGGCGAACATCACGGCCAAGGAGCTCACCATTGCCGGCAACTTCACGGCGAGCAACAAAGTGTACGATGGAACCACCGCTGCAACGATTGCGAGCAACAACCTGAGTTTGACTGGTCTGATCGCAGGGGATACCGTAAGCATCAATGCAGGTACCACCACTGCAGCCTTTGCTGATAAGAACGTAGCGAATGGCAAAACGGTCACCCTTACGGCTACTACCTTAAC
>CALRMX020000018.1:0-4742 GCA_943369355.1 Chitinophaga pinensis
CAATTACAGAACGGTAACGATTACACCAACAAAGCCCAGCAGCTCCGCAATGTATGGAGCCGCAATGCCTCCTGCGCGGGCCTCGACCAAAACCTGGAGTACGCCTACAGCTTGGAGCTCAACCCGCTGTTCGCCAATTCCCAACCCGACGGTGCGCGCTACTTCTACCACAGCGATGCTTCGACTCCGCTCAGCAACCGCTTGGGTTCTAGCGCGTATATTACCACAGAGAATGGTTACGCGACACAGTTCTTAGCTTATACTTGCGCTGAGCCTGTCGAATGCGTGCCCTTCGGCGAAACCCTCAGCGAGCAGCAAAACAGCACCAGTTACTATTCGCCCTTTACCTTTTCAGCCAAAGAGAAAGATACCGAGACAGGGTATAGCTACTTCGGCGCACGCTACTACAGCCCCGAGCTGAGTGTGTGGTTAGGTGTGGATCCCCTCAGCGACAAATACCCTAGCCTCTCACCTTACAATTACTGCGCTTTGAACCCGGTGATGTTGGTGGATCCGGATGGGAGGAGCATTAATCCGATTTATGATTATGATGGTAATTTTTTAGGAACTGACGACCTCGGAATTCAAGGTGAAGCGATTATTATGGACAGGTCTGATTTCAAACAAGGAATGTCACACAAAGAGGCAGTCGCAAAGGGCACTTTCAGGAGTAATTTGCCATTGATATATAAAAATGAATTCTTTGACAAAATTGATAACCATCATTCGGCTTTGTCTAGTAGGCCTGATTGGGACGGTCATTTGACTTTAGATGAAGCAAATGATTGGTACCGCAATGGAGGTGGGCAGCCATTGTTCACTGATTTATCTAAAATAGATTTATCTGGCATTTTCTCTTTGGGTGAAAAGTATGTTGGACAAGTGAAAACAGTCAACTTATTATTGAGCAGTAAGTCACTTAATGATGGTTTGGTTTATGGAAATATTACACTTAAACGCTATTCTAATCATCAAGTAAGAGCATTCGCAGACTATTACGATTTTGGAATGCATAATCAATTAAATCCATTAAATTGGGGTAGGAATATGGAAACTCTTATTGGTAGAATGGTTGCAGGTGAGGGTAAACCATATGAAATTAATATTTATGGAAGTACTAGATTGAAACCACAATTCCCGTGGACAAAATAGGATTGATATGCGATTAGTTAATTTTATAATATTTACATTTTTTGCTATCTTTTTATTTCAAGTTTGTAGTATCGGTACAGATAAAACGACTCAGTTGAGTGGAGGATATTTTTATAGAAATGAAGGGGGTAGTATGAAAGATATTCTTTGCAAGAACCCTAAGGGTGGGGAAATTCCATCTGAAGTGGTTGATTTCAATTACAACAGGAGTTTTATCATTGCTAAGCAAAAGCCTAAAATTCCCCAAGATCCGTTATACAGCCAAGACTATCATTATGAAAATGGGATTGGTCAATATTATTTTTGGATAATTGTTCATGAGAAAAGACTTGTATTGGGGCCTTTAGATGAAAATGAATTTAAATTTTATCTAAAAGAATATAATGTTCCTTTGAATTTCGAATAAAAAATTGCTGCATACTTGTATTTATGCCTTGAATCATGATATTAAAATAAAGAATAATTCATTTTTTATGAACAAATGGAATTCAGCTACAGTATGGATGTAGCCTACCAATTCACCAACCCCCAACCCGACGGCGAGCGCTACTTCTACCACAGCGATGCTTCGACTCCGCTCAGCAACCGCTTGGGTTCTAGCGCTTACATTACTACTGAAATGCGCAGCATTCGCGAAGACCTTTGGAAAACAACTTGGACTGAGCAAAACGGGTACGCTACGCAGTTCTTAGCTTATACTTGCGCTGAGCCTGTCGAATGCGTGCCCTTCGGCGAAACCCTCAGCGAGCAGCAAAACAGCACCAGCTACTATTCGCCCTTTACCTTTTCAGCCAAAGAGAAAGATCCCGAGACAGGGTATAGCTACTTCGGCGCACGCTACTACAGCCCTGAGCTGAGTGTGTGGTTGGGCGTGGATCCGTTGAGTGATAAGTATCCGAGCCTATCTTCTTATAATTACTGCGCTTGGAATCCTGTTATGTTAATTGATCCAGACGGAAGAAGTTTTGACTTGTTTATTGAAGGCACAGAATCAAGTTCTGCATTTGAACAATTACAAAGCTCAACGAGCCTTTCCTTAACTCGAGACTCGGAAACAGGAAGAATTTCTGCTACTGGCACCCCTCAAAATAGTGATGATGCTTTATTGTTGGAAGCTATTAATAATCCTAATGTAAGTGTACATATGAATGCAACTCATAATGATGAAACTTCAACAGGAAGAGGTTTGATTGGGGGTGCTTTTATGGGAAATATAATTGCTGAAGATGGCGATTTATTAAGTGTTAAGCCTTTTGAACGAGGAGGTACTGTGAACTGTTTCCAAGAAGTCAATACTTGTGACCTACAAGCAATGGATAATTATACGAATACACCTGGGAAGCATATATTACATGAAGTGACAGAGGCCTATAAGGGTGGGCTCATTTCTCTGGAAACAGGTACTTCAGCTGGAGTTGGTTCTCGAACTAATTTCATTTACAATCGAGCACATAACGAAGCAACTCCCCAGCGGGCATCACTTTTTGGAGAATTTATTGATGGCACTAATATTTTTACTACCTATTTAACAGGAGGCACAAATGGCAATCAAGTTCTTAAATCACATAGAGTCCCTTATTAAGAGGTATATTATTATTTCTCTTTTATTTTTATTTTTTAATCCGTGTCATGCACAGGTTTCGAATGCAAGGAAGGATCTTAGTGGTGAATTCATTATTCAGAAGGTTGAGAAGGTAAAAGGAAGTAGATCATATTATATTTTGACAATAAGTCGTGCTGACTCTACATTTTTAGTTTATTCTGAAAGGAGAAAGAAACTAAGCTGCGGAAAGCGTGTGCGGGCAGGCAATCATATATTTATGACCCTGGAACCTAAAATTGTATTGGATGAAACCTATTTTATTTTTCATCCTAATACTTCTTATTATATAGAAGGTAAATACAAGGTTGAACTTTCCAAACAGGCTCATTATCAAATTTACCATGCAAAAAACCTAAATGGCAATTGTTTGTCTAAGTAATGTTTATAATGCCCAAAAGGGTAATGTTCAAAAGTCCATATGGCAACTTAGGTTAATTCCTTTGAAGATTCGGCAAATCTGCTCGTATCGCAGGGATTTAAGGTTGTAGGCAACACTGACAAACGTACCTTAGGAAGTTGTTTGGAATGAACGCTCCAAGACCTCTATTCCGCCAAAACCACACATTCACAAGGGGATGTTTTTTTTGATAGGCGAAAACCTAAATCCAATTCCGTGCAGATGTGGCTGAGTATGGATCCGATTTCTGACAAATACCCAAGCCTATCTGAAGCCTTCCCCGAAAATAGCTACAGTCTAAAGTAATCAATTCATAGATAGCCGAACCGTTTACAGCCGTTGATTCTTTTTTGAATTGGTTGTATCTTTCCATTATGCCAGAGGTATTTAGGAAAAATGGTTTTGTTTTCTTTTTCTTTTCGAACGAAGGACAAGAACCTATGCATATCCACGTGCGTAAGTCAGGTGGTTTTGCTAAATTTTGGATGGAACCTGTAGAACTTGATTATGCTCAAGGCATGAAGATACCTGATATCAAACTAGCAGAGGAATTGATTACGGAAAACATGAGTCTAATAAAACAAAAATGGCATGAAGTACATGGTAGCTGAATTGATGCACAAAGCTAAAAAAGCCTGGTATGCGGGAGGTAGTATCTATGTATTGCTGGAAGATCAGAAACAGATGTCCTTCCCTGTTAGTCTTAACAAAAAGTTAAGTAATGCGACCGAAGAACAGTTGATGAATTTGGAGTTGATTTGCAATGGAACAGGGCTTCATTGGCCTGACTTAGACGAAGATTTGTCGATCTTAGGTATTTTGGAAGGCAGGTATGGTACCTAAGCTTGCACAGCCCAAACAACTTCCAGTCTCGTCCTGTATTTACGTACCTTATACCAAAGCGAGCTCATGACCTTGACCGACCAAGGGTACACCAAACACTACTACAACGGTAGCAGCCGCATTGCGAGCAGAATTGGCGGTGGCTTCAAATGTGTCGGACGTATATCTGATGATAAAGATCACCATAAGGCCTATGATCTTCAATTCTCACACCCTACTTGAAATAGAACCTTTGAATATTTAAAAAGAAGAAATGAAGATATAAGGACTATAAATAATGAATACTCTAAATAATGCGATCTTATTTTTTTTAATTCTGGTTAGTGTGGCCTGTGATAATTTCTTGAAAAGTAAAGAAAAACCCCAATCTTTTTTGATAAATGAAATTATTGTAAGTGAGGTCGTTCGCGGTTCGAAAGACTCGAATTGGCAGTCATTTTGCAATTTGTCTGTTTATTGTACTTTTGAGAATAATGGTGATCGTCCAATAATTTTGAAGGCCGACGAAAACCGTCATGTCATTAATTGTTATTTAATAAATGGAAGTTTAAATTTCCCCCTAAGGACTTCTTTTTATTTAAATGATACCTTGATTAATGGCGAATCTCAATCTTTTCTTGCTAACATACCTGGAAGAGAGTTAAAGACTCTATTTTCGCAAACTAAAAACTGTGATTCTCTTTTGGTTAACAAGCTTTTAGGTGAAAGTTCGTTTATTTTTATATTAAATAATACTGACACGATTTG
>CALRMX020000019.1:0-3563 GCA_943369355.1 Chitinophaga pinensis
GCAAAAAGTGATATCGCTTTACCTTTTAAACTCTTAAACCTTTAAACTTTTAAGCCTTATATTGGTCTAAAAACAAAAAAACGGACAATCATAAGAACTGTCCGTTTTTTTGGTTTAAAAGGGTTTATTTTACTTCTTCACAATCAAGAACTCACTTCGTCTGTTTTGAGCGTGTTGTTCTTCTGTGCAGGTTTCTTTACAATCCACTTTTGGTTCGGATTCTCCCATGCCTTTACCGGAGATTCTATCTGCGGCTATGCCTTTAGAGATGATATACTGAACCGTTGATTTGGCTCTTCTGTCTGATAAGCTCATGTTGTACTTGTCGCTTCCTCTATTGTCCGTATGGGATTTAGCCAAGATAACCATGTTCGGGTTGTTTTTCAACACTTGAACCAGTTTGTCTAACTCAAAGGCTCCCTCTTGGGTGATGTTGCTCTTATCAAATTCAAAGAATATCGGGTTTAAGATAACTTCTGTCTCGGTTACAATTACCTCAATTGGATTAAGCGGTGCATCTACTTTTTTGCTCGGTCCTTTGCTTGACCCTACCGGGAAGGTGTTGCTCTCGTATCCGTCTTTTGAAGCTTGAATCGTGTAAGCTTTGTCACATTCTACGTAATAGGTTACTTCTCCTTTTGCGTTACTCATTTCAGTTGAGATAACGTTTTTCTTCTCATCCACAATGGCTACTTTCGCATTGGCTAAGATAGCTCCTGTTTTGGCATCGGTTACAATGGTCATTACCTCTACCCCACATACCGGAGTAGCCAAGTAAATGTTATCCACTCCGCCTCTGTTACTCGATACAAATCCAATGTTCTTCTCTTTGTTGAAAGTAAAAGCAAAGTCATCTTTCTCGCTGTTTACCGGTTTACCCATATTGGTCGCTTCACCTTTATTCATGTCAAAGGCAAATACATCATATCCTCCAAATCCCGGACGACCGTTTGAGGCAAAATAAAGCATCTTGTTATCCTCTGAGATAAATGGAAAACTCTCATCACCCTCGGTGTTGATTTTGCTTCCCAAGTTCTCCGGTGTGCCGAAGCTTCCGTCTTGGTTTACGGCTACTTTCCAAATGTCTATCCCTCCCATTGAACCGGGCATGTTAGAAGAAAAGTAAAGCGTTTGTCCATCATTGCTAAGGCTTGGGTTACTAGTTGAGTACTCCTTGCTATTGAAGGGTAGTGGAGTAATATTGGTCCACTTTCCATTGGTGTTGGTAGCCTTGAAAAGGTTCACCTGACTCATCTTTAACGTGGTGCTGCTTACCTTTTCTTTCTCAAATAGTTTTTCTTTAAAACTCTCACTGGCAAAGTAAATCGTGTTTCCGTCTTTGCTAATGGTAACCGGACCATCGTGCCATTTAGAGTTCAACTCGGTTACCGGCTCTGCATTGGTAATGGTTCCATCTACATTGTGAGTCGCTTTATAGATGTCTAAAAACGGCTCATCGGTCCATCCGTAGTTCTTTCTGGCTCCGTTTCTGGCACTGGCAAAATACAGCCCGTTTTGGTGCAATACTGCTCCAAAATCTGATTTGTCACTATTGATATCCAATGCCTTTAGGTCATACTGCTTTTGCTTATCCATAAGCTTAGGCAAGTAATTCGGATTGGCATTGAACTCCTTGGAGCGTTGGTCGTTAGGAGCCTTGCTCGCAAAGGTTTTCATTTGCTTGTTAGCCTCTTCATATTTGCCTTGTGCTTTAAGCATCTGTGCATATCTAAAGTAGGTCTCGGCATCCTGTGGTGTTTCAATGGCCTTGGCATACCACTTGGTGGCTTCTGTAGCATTGAACATGTGGTAATACGTGTCGGCTAATTGTTTGTGAACATATCCGTCGGCTTTGCCCTTCTCGGCTAGCTTTAGGTATTCCTGTGCCGCAGAAACATATTCCAATCGCTTGAATAGTTTATCGGCCTTCTGCGTGTCTTTATTCTGTGCACTCATGCTCGCGGTACCAATCACCAGGGCACTAAGTAAGGATATATAGGTGTTTCTCATCGTTTGTTGTGCTTTTTAGGTTAGAAAAATCGTGGTGAACGGGATACCTTCTTGGGGAAATTCACATCAAATAACAATATAACCTCGTGTGAAGAGGGTGTAGTGATATTCAAATCCGATACAATATGGTCATACGCATATCCGATACGTAAGTTCGGCGTTATGGCATAATTCACCATCGCTCCAAAGCTGTCCTCTAAACGATACGTGGCTCCGATTTCAAACTTCTCATAAAATAAAAAGTTAGTCGATACATCTAATGACGTCGGGGCATTAAAGGCTGATTTTAACATCGCAAAAGGTTTGAATTTCGTGTTGGCACTCAAATCAAACACATATCCCGCAGTTAAAAAGTAATGCGATACTTCTGAACCAAACTCTCTTACCTCTCCACTATCGCGTAAATCCAAATGCTTTGAACGCAACATATTGGGTACCGAAAAGGCTACATAATACTTATTGGTATAGTAAAAAAGTCCTGTACCAATATTCAAATACGTATTATTGATGTTCTCACTAAAAGCCGGATCATCAGGCTGAGGAAGTGTTCCGTTAATATCACTAAACAATCCTACGTTGTGAAAGGTTAATCCTCCTTTTAATCCAAAGGCTAACTTGTGCTCACCTCCTAAGTTAAGTGTATAAGAGAAATCCGCATACACATTGTTCTCCTCCACAGGGCCTATCTTATCCGAGATAACGCTAAGTCCTAATCCAACGTTTCTCCCCACGGGCATATGTCCTGAAAAAGTAGCCGTTGTAGGGGCATCCTCTATCTCCACCCATTGCTTGCGATACAGTAATCCCATTGATAGGTTTTCCTTACTACCCGCATAAGCCGGGTTAATAACGTTCATATTATACATGTACTGTGTATAGTGAGGATCTTGTTGTGCACTAACCTCCCCTAAACTAACCAAGGCCAGCAGTGCTCCTAAATATATTTTCTTCATCTTTTTTTGTTTTGTAGGGTTAAAACAACCGGCTTAAGTTTGACTTCCCTCGCCGGTTACTCCTGTTCTCTTTTATCGCTCTCTATTGATATAAATCCATCCTGATTTAGTAGGATTATCGGTAAACTCTATCACATAATAGTACGTACCATCGGGTAATTCATCTCCTTTGTCTGACTGACCAAACCACTGGTTCTCATAATTTGCTCGACTATACACCTTCACACCATAACGGTTAAAGATACTTAAGTTACGAACATTAAAGTTCTCCAAATCAAAGAAATCATTTCTTCCGTCTCCATTTGGCGAGATACCTTTTTGAATCGCACAATTCACTATTGTTAACTCAAAACTAGACTCGGCCGTACAAGCTCCGTTAGTGGCTAAAATGTAAATCGTTTGGGTCGTTGTAACTTCACTGCCCTCTTGTAACTGCGTTCCTGTTCCATTTGGTCCCGTATAGTAAACATTACCCGCATCCAATGACGGTAATACAAAACTACCACACTCCTCAACATCCGATAACTCCTGTGCTGCAACATCCAAAACCGTTACCGTAAAGCTACTCTCAGCCGTACAATTTGGCACAGTGCCCGATTG
>CALRMX020000020.1:0-3327 GCA_943369355.1 Chitinophaga pinensis
CTTGACTGCTGCTACCTTAACTGGTGCACAAGCTGCCAACTACAGCATCACACTCACCGGTGCTCCAACCACAACGGCCAACATTACCGCGAAGGAACTCACCATTGCAGGCAACTTTACCGCCAGCAACAAAGTCTACGACGGAACCACCGCTGCCACCATTGCCAGCAACAACCTGAGCTTGAATGGTCTAATCGCAGGCGATACCGTAAGCATCAATGCAGGTACCACCACTGCAGCCTTTGGTGATAAGAATGTAGCGAATGGCAAAACAGTCACCCTGACTGCTGCTACCCTCACCGGCGCACAAGCTGCGAACTACTCAATCACACTCAGCGGAGCTCCAACCACAACGGCGAACATTACGGCCAAGGAACTCACCATTGCCGGCAACTTCACGGCCAGCAACAAGGTCTACGACGGAACCACCGCTGCAACGATTGCCAGCAATAACCTGACCTTGACTGGTTTGGTAGCAGGTGATACCGTGAGCATCAATGCAGGTACCACCACTGCAGCCTTTGTGGATAAGAACGTAGCCAACGGCAAAACAGTCACCCTGACGGCTGCTACCCTCACCGGTGCACAAGCTTCGAACTACTCAATCACCCTCACCGGTGCTCCAACTGCAACAGCGAACATCACCGCGAAGGAGCTCACCATTACGGGCAACTTCACGGCCAGCAATAAGGTTTACGACGGAACTACCGCTGCAACGATTGCCAGCAACAACTTGAGCTTGACTGGTCTGATCGCAGGTGATACCGTGAGTATCAACAGCGCAACTGCAACAGCCAGCTTCGACACCAAAAACGTTGGAACTGCGAAGACCGTAAGTTTAAGCAACGCTACCCTCAACGGCGCACAAGCTTCGAACTACTCAATCACCCTCACCGGTGCTCCGACCACAACGGCGAACATCACGGCCAAGGAACTCACCATTGCCGGCAACTTCACCGCCAGCAACAAGGTCTACGACGGAACCACCGCTGCGACCATCGCGAGCAATAACCTGAGTTTGACTGGTCTGATCGCAGGTGATACCGTAAGCATCAATGCAGGTACCACCACTGCAGCCTTTGCTGATAAGAATGTAGCGAATAGTAAAACAGTCACCCTGACTGCTGCCACGCTAACCGGTGCACATGCTGCCAGCTACAGCATCACCCTTACTGGCGCTCCAACCACAACGGCGAACATCACGGCCAAGGAGCTCACCATTGCAGGCAACTTCACGGCTAGCAACAAAGTCTACGACGGCAATACAAATGCTACGATTGCCAGCAACAACTTGACCTTGACTGGTCTGATCGCAGGCGATACCGTGAGCATCAATGCAGGAACCACCACTGCGGCCTTCGGAGATAAGAATGTAGCCAATGGCAAAACGGTCACCCTGACTGCTGCTACCTTAACGGGTGCCCAGGCTGCCAACTATAGCATCACGCTTACTGGCGCTCCAACTGCAACCGCGAACATCACCGCGAAGGAACTCTCCATCGCGGGCAACTTCACGGCGAGCAACAAAGTCTACGATGGAACCACCGCTGCAACGATTGCGAGCAACAACCTGACTTTGACTGGTCTGATCGCTAGCGATACGGTAAGCATCAATAGCGCTACTGCAACAGCCGGCTTCGACACCAAAAACGTAGGAACTGCGAAGACCGTAAGTTTAAGCAACGCTACCTTAACCGGTGCTCAGGCTGCCAACTACAGCATCACCCTCATCGGTGCTCCAACCACCACGGCGAACATCACTCCGAAGCAATTGACCATCGCGGGCAACTTCACCGCCAACAACAAGGTTTACGACGGAACCACCGCTGCATCGATTGCCAGCAACAACTTGAGCTTGACTGGTTTGGTAGCGGGTGATACCGTAAGCATCAACAGTGCAACAGCCACAGCTAACTTCGACACCAAAAACGTAGGAACTGCCAAGACCGTAAGTCTAAGCAGTGCTACCCTCATCGGTGCCCAGGCTGCGAACTACAGCATCACCTTGACTGGCGCTCCGACCACTACGGCGAATATCACCGCGAAGGAACTCACCATCGCGGGCAACTTCACCGCCAGCAACAAGGTTTACGATGGAACGACCGCTGCTACGATTGCCAGCAACAACTTGAGCTTGACTGGTCTGATCGCAGGCGATACGGTAAGCATTAACGCTGGTACCACCATTGCTGCCTTTGGCGATAAGAATGTAGCCAACGGCAAAACGGTCACCCTGACTGCTGCAACCTTAACGGGTGCCCAAGCTGCCAATTACAGCATCACCTTGACTGGCGCTCCAACCGCAACAGCGAACATCACTCCGAAGCAATTGACCATTGCGGGCAACTTCACGGCAAACAACAAGATCTACGACGGAACCACTGCTGCCACCATCGCGAGCAACAACCTGAGCTTGACTGGTCTAATCGCAGGCGATACCGTAAGCATCAATGCAGGTACCACCACTGCAGCCTTTGGTGATAAGAATGTAGCGAATGGCAAAACGGTCACCCTGACTGCTGCTACCTTAACGGGCGCACAAGCTGCCAACTACACTATCACCCTCAGCGGAGCTCCAACTGCAACAGCGAACATTACGGCCAAGGAATTGACAATCGCAGGCAGCTTCACCGCCAGCAACAAAGTCTACGACGGCAATACAAATGCAACGATTGCCAGCAACAACCTGACCTTGAATGGTCTTGTAGCGGGTGATACCGTAAGCATCAATGCAGGAACCACCACTGCTGCCTTCGGGGATAGGAATGTAGCTAACGGTAAAACGGTCACCCTGACTGCTGCTACCTTAACGGGTGCCCAAGCAGCCAACTACAGCATCACGCTTACTGGCGCTCCAACTACTACTGCGAACATCACGGCTAAGGAACTCACCATTGCCGGCAACTTCACCGCCATCAACAAAGTCTACGACGGCAATACAAATGCAACGATTGCCAGCAACAACCTGAGCTTGAATGGTCTAATCGCAGGCGATACCGTAAGCATCAATGCAGGTACCACCACTGCAGCCTTTGGTGATAAGAATGTAGCGAATGGCAAAACAGTCACCCTGACTGCTGCTACCTTAACGGGTGCCCAAGCAGCCAACTACAGCATCACGCTTACTGGCGCTCCAACTACTACTGCGAACATCACCGCCAAGCAATTGACCATTGCCGGCAGCTTCACCGCCAGCAACAAGGTGTACGACGGAACCACCGCTGCAACGATTGCGAGCAACAGCTTGAGCTTGACTGGTCTATTAGCTGGTGATACCGTAAGTATCAACAGTGCAACAGCTACAGCGAGCTTCGACAACAAAAACGT
>CALRMX020000021.1:0-3324 GCA_943369355.1 Chitinophaga pinensis
TCCTGCCGGACTGATTTGCTTGATGAATTTTCCATAGCGGTCAAATATATAAATTTTTGCGTTAGGTTGTGTCTCTCCTAAGCTAAATATATTCCATGTGTCGTTTATTCCATCTCCGTTTGGTGTAAAGAACTTAGGATAATCCACCACAAACACCTCAATGGTTGCATCTGAACAGCCGTTTAAGTCCTGAACCGTTACTATATGTAACCCCGCACTCACATTGGTAAAGACATTACTGGTTTGGAAAGGTCCATTATCCAAACTATACACATAATTACTGTTGCCTTGGTCCGGAATACTCGTGCCGGTTGCTGTAATAGTAATGGTTGCACTATCGCTAAAATAATTCGATTGAACATAACTTAAGGTCGCTTGTTGTGATTGAACTACTAAAGTTGCTACCGGTAACGATACACACTGTGTAGCAATATTGGTGGCTACAACCGTATACGTCCCAGGAGTGTCCACCGTTAAATCCGGTGCTGTTCCCAGTATAGTTCCGGTGCTGTCTGTCCAAACAAATGTATGGGTGGTTGCACTTAAATTACTAGTCAAGGTATAGGTATTCAACAATTCACCCGTTTGTGGGTCTATACATAACGTTCCTTGAACCGGTGTTGGCTCAGGTAATTTATTTACCGTTAAGACTATCGGAACCAGTGTCGGACAATTACTCACCGTTGAAGGATTCACTAAAACAGCATACATTGTTTCTACCTCCGGTGTAACGTTTTGATAGGTAGCCGCATTAGCGATAGCAGTCGTATAATCGTTGCTTTGTATCGCTGCTTGTGCCTGTGCTAAAGTTGTAAAATAATATACAACCGCTCCTGTTGGATTATTACTACCCAATAAAATCGGTGTTAATCCCGTTAAATCAAACTGACCTATTCCATCATTGGCTCCTGTTTGGTCACATTGTGTAATTAATGGGTCGCTTGGTGCAATCACATTGGCCTGTGTACCCTCTTCTACCTCTAAAATCACCTCTCCTGTGGCATTCACACAACCCGTTTGGTTGTTCTCTACTCGCACATAAATGGTTTGTGGTGAACTGATATTGGTATAAACATTCGGTAGCGGTGAAGTGCCACTTGCCGCATCAGCCGCACTTAGATAATAACTTACCGTATAATCCGATGGTAACTGAGTATCTCCTAACACCTGCGGATTCATTGTACTGAGTACAAACGGCATCTGATAATCATCTATCGGCTCACACTGATAGAAGTTTATCGGACTCGCCGCTATAACCGGTAACGGATTTACAATCAATTGCAACTCAACCAACTGATAACATCTTGGCTCATTTACATTGTTTGGCTCTCTAGTTACCCTAACCCAAATCGTCTGCGTTACAGCAATGGTAGTATTAAATGCTGTTGGGTCAACAATCGCATTGGTCTCGGCTATCGCTTCTGCTTCACTTACATAATAAGCCAATGAAAACTCTGTGCTACTGGCTCCATTTAAAATATATATCGCTCTTTGCGTTAAATCAAATGCCTCGATTCCATCTCCCGGATTGTTATCATCACACGCCTCTATCGGCTCCGGATTTGTTCTTGGTTCCGGCAGTGGTATCACTCTAATGGTCAAAGTCGTATAACTATGACAACCCGCCGCACTGGTTACTCGTACCCCCAAAGTCTGAACCGCTGCTGTGGCATTGGTATACGCCGATGGATTCTGAATCGCATTTACATTATCCAACGCATTTTGGAAACTCGGATAATACGTAACCGTATAACCCCCTAAATTATTGGTAATATCATTATTTCTTACCGTTAAATCAAACACCGTAAACTGATTATTTGGAAGTGCCTCATCACACAAGCTAATTGGTGTTGGAACCGTTAAAGCAAGTGGCGTATCTACTATCAAGGTAAAACTTCCTACATCAAAACATCCCGTTGCAATATGAGTCACACGAACCCAAATCGTTTGTGGATTCACCGTATTAGGGAAAGCATTCGTGTTTACAATCGCTCCCGTATTGCTAATGGCATTGGCTTCTGTGGTAAAGTAACGCACCGAATACTGATTAGCTGCCCCTGTTTGTGCCGCCAATATAATCGGGGTTTGAACCGTTAAATTAAATTGACTAAGTCCGTTTAAAGGATTATTATCCGTATCACATTGCGTTAAATCATCCAACGTTGTCGGTACCTCCGGACGAGGATTCACGCGTAATTCTATCACCACCACTCGAACACATCCTGTTATCGTATTTACTGCTCTAACATAGATAAACTGTGTTCCCGCATTTATCGTTAAATAAGGGGTGGAAATATCAATCGCATTAGTACCATCTATAGCTTGTTGCTCTGTTTCATGGAAGGTTAAATCTACATCCGTAGCCCCATTTAATAAGCCCGGAACTTGCGCCTGTAAATCAAAACTAGCCAATCCGTCATTATTGTCATCACACAACGTAATGGGGTTAAGCGGAACCAGCGGCAATGGCAACGGAACCACTCGGATATCCAATGTTGTAGTTGACCAACAACCCGTTATCGGATTCAGCACCCGAACATGAAGCGTTTGAACTGCCACAGTAACATTCGTATATGTCGTATTTAATACATTAGTACCCGCTTGTGCCTGAGCCAAAGTCAAATGGAAGGTAACTTGCATACCCACTTGTGAACCTACTATCTCTGAAATAGCTTGTGTTAAATCAAACTCCTCTAGCTGATCTCCAGGGTTATTGTTGTCACACAAGGTAAGTGGCGTTGGCAAATTAGCCTGTGGTAACGGATTCACAATCAAATCCAATGGCGTAATGGCAAAACATCCCGTTGCATTTATCACAACTCTCACCCAAATGGTTTGTGTTGGACTCAAATAAGCATTGGCTCCTGCAATGAACGGTGTACCTGCTTGTGCCTCTAAATCTGTTTGATGGAAAGTAACCGTATGTAAACTACTGTCTAATCCGTTTAAAATATTACTAATACGCGTCGTTAAATCAAATACCTGTTCCCCATCGGTGTTATCATCACACAATTCATAAGCCGTTGGCGTTAAATTGATTACCGGGAATGGATTCACAAACAAGTCAAAGGTCGTAATCGACGGACAATCCGTTGTACCCGTATTGACTACCCTTACGTAAATCGTCTGAACCGAAGGTGCCCCCGGTACGATACTCTGATAATTCGAAGGATTCGGTATGGGTGCTCCTCCTAATTGCGCATCAACCAATGTTTCATGATACGTCAACGTAACATTCGGGTTACCGCCCGTTATAAAGGTAGTATATTGTGCTAAATTGAAGGTCTGAACACCATCATTATTATCGTCACATAAAATCAAATC
>CALRMX020000022.1:0-3224 GCA_943369355.1 Chitinophaga pinensis
CTTCACCGCCAGCAACAAAGTCTACGACGGCAATACAAATGCAACGATTGCCAGCAACAACCTGACCTTGACTGGTCTAATCGCTGGCGATACGGTAAGCATCAACGCGGGTACCACCACTGCGGCCTTCGGCGATAAGAATGTAGCCAATGGCAAAACAGTCACCCTGACTGCTGCTACCTTGACCGGTGCACAAGCCGCGAACTATAGCATCACCCTAACTGGTGCTCCAACCACTACGGCGAACATTACGGCTAAGGAACTCACCATTGCCGGCAACTTCACGGCCAGCAACAAGATCTACGACGGAACCACCGCTGCAACGATTGCGAGCAACAACTTAAGCTTGACTGGTTTGGTAGCGGGTGATACGGTGAGCATCAACAGCACCACCGCTACGGCCAACTTCGACACCAAAAACGTTGGAACTGCGAAGACCGTAAGTCTCAGCAACGCTACCCTCACCGGTGCCCAGGCCGCCAACTACAGCATCACGCTTACAGGCGCTCCAACTGCAACAGCGAATATCACGGCCAAGGAACTCACAATTGCGGGTAACTTCACCGCCAGCAATAAAGTTTACGATGGAACTACCGCTGCTACCATCGCGAGCAACAGCTTAACCTTGACTGGTCTGATCGCTGGCGATACGGTAAGCATCAATAGCGCTACTGCAACAGCCAGCTTCGACACCAAAAACGCAGGAATCGCGAAGATCGTAAGTTTGAGCAACGCTACCCTCACCGGCGCACAAGCTGCGAACTATTCAATCACACTCAGCGGAGCTCCAACCACTACGGCCAACATTACCGCGAAGGAACTTACGATTGCCGGCAACTTCACGGCCAGCAACAAGGTTTACGACGGAACTACCACTGCTACCATTGCGAGCAACAACCTGAGCTTGAATGGTCTGGTAGCAGGTGATACCGTGAGTATCAACAGTGCAACAGCCACAGCTAACTTCGACACCAAAAACGTAGGAACTGCGAAGACCGTAAGTTTAAGCAACGCTACCTTAACCGGTGCACAAGCTTCGAACTACTCAATCACCCTCACCGGTGCTCCAACCACAACAGCGAACATCACCGCGAAGGAACTCACCATTGCAGGCAACTTCACCGCCAACAACAAAGTCTACGACGGCAATACAAATGCAACGATTGCCAGCAACAACCTGAGTTTGACCGGTCTGGTAGCAGGTGATACCGTAAGCATCAATGCAGGTACCACCACTGCGGCTTTCGGCGATAAGAATGTAGCCAATGGCAAAACGGTAACCTTGACTGCTGCTACCTTAACTGGTGCCCAGGCAGCCAATTACACTATCACACTCACCGGTGCTCCAACCACAACGGCGAACATTACGGCCAAGGAACTTACGATTGCGGGCAACTTCACGGCTAGCAATAAAGTCTACGACGGCAATACAAATGCAACGATTGCGAGCAACAACCTGAGCTTGACTGGTCTGGTAGCAGGGGATACCGTAAGCATCAATGCAGGTACAACTACTGCGGCCTTTGGCGATAAGAACGTAGCCAATGGCAAAACGGTCACCCTGACGGCTGCCACGTTAACCGGCGCACAAGCTGCCAACTACAGCATCACGCTTGCAGGTGCTCCAACCACAACCGCGAACATCACAGCTAAACAGCTCACAATAGCCGGCAACTTCACGGCCAGCAACAAGGTTTACGACGGAACTACCGCTGCGACCATCGCGAGCAACAACTTGAGCTTGACTGGTCTGATCGCAGGCGATACCGTAAGCTTAAACACAGGCACCACCACTGCAGCCTTTGCTGATAAGAATGTAGCGAATGGCAAGTCGGTAACCCTGACTGCTGCCACGCTAACCGGTGAACAAGTTGCCAACTACAGCATCACCTTGACTGGTGCTCCAACCACAACGGCGAACATCACTGCGAAGGAGCTTACGATTGCGGGCAACTTCACGGCTAGCAATAAAGTGTACGACGGAACCACTGCTGCTACGATTGCCAGCAACAGCTTGAGCTTGAAAGGTCTGGTAGCAGGTGATACCGTGAGCATCAATGCAGGAACCACCACTGCAGCCTTTGGTGATAAGAACGTAGCCAACGGCAAAACGGTCACCCTGACTGCTGCTACCTTGACCGGTGCACAAGCCGCGAACTATAGCATCACCCTAACTGGTGCTCCAACCACTACAGCGAACATCACTGCGAAGGAGCTTACGATTGCGGGCAACTTCACGGCTAGCAATAAAGTGTACGACGGAACCACTGCTGCTACGATTGCCAGCAACAGCTTGAGCTTGAATGGTCTGGTAGCAGGTGATACCGTAAGCTTAAACACAGGCACCACCACTGCAGCCTTTGCTGATAAGAATGTAGCGAATGGCAAAACGGTCACCCTGACGGCTGCTACCCTCACCGGTACACAAGCTGCGAACTACTCAATCACCCTCAGCGGAGCTCCAACCGCAACGGCGAACATCACGGCCAAGGAACTCACCATCGCAGGCAGCTTCACCGCCAGCAACAAAGTCTACGACGGCAATACAAATGCAACGATTGCCAGCAACAACTTGAGCTTAACCGGTCTGATCGCAGGCGATACCGTGAGCATCAACGCAGGTACAACTACTGCTGCCTTCGGCGATAAGAATGTAGCGAATGGCAAAACGGTCACCCTGACTGCTGCTACCCTCACCGGTGCACAAGCCGCCAACTACAGCATTACCCTCACTGGTGCTCCAACCACAACGGCCAACATCACCGCGAAGGAACTTACCATTGCAGGCAGCTTCACCGCCAGCAACAAAGTCTACGACGGAACTACTGCTGCAACGATTGCCAGCAACAACTTGAGCTTGACTGGTCTGGTTGCTGGTGATACGGTAAGCATCAACGCAGGTACCACCACTGTGGCCTTTGGTGATAAGAATGTAGCGAATGGCAAAACGGTCACCCTGACTGCTGCTACCTTAACGGGCGCACAAGCTGCCAACTACAGCATCATCTTGACTGGCGCTCCAACCACAACGGCGAACATTACGGCCAAGGAACTTACGATTGCCGGCAACTTCTTGGCGAGCAACAAAATCTACGACGGAACTACCGCTGCAACGATTGCGAGCAACAACCTGAGTTTGACTGGTCTGATCGCAGGGGATACCGTAAGCATCAATGCAGGTACCACCACTGCAGCCTTTGCTGATAAGAACGTAGCGAATGGCA